>CAYSBW010000047.1:2114-17822 GCA_964429485.1 uncultured Syntrophorhabdaceae bacterium | reverse complement strand
TGTCATTTGTATTCAATAATTATTTTCTTTTTGGCTATATAGCAGAACACTGAACATCCCTTACAATACTTTGGTTTAATTGGCTATCCTTTGCACAACAAATCAAAATGCTTGACAAGTTTATAAAAGTTTACGAAAATAAACCCATGATTTTCAAAAAAACCATGATATTTGTTATAATATGTTTTATACCCTTGTGCGGATACGCAGGCATCTATGGTTATACCGATGAACAGGGGATATATCATTTTACGAATATTGTTCCTGCAGGAAAAAAATATAAGGTGGTAATATCAGAAAAAACTGTTGCTGCAGCTGCATTTAAAAGAAATAATATGGACAACAATGGTTATGACAAAATAATTGTGCAACATTCGAGAGACCATGGTATGGACCCTTCCCTGGTGAAAGCGGTTATGAAAGCTGAATCCAATTTTAATCCCAATGCAGTATCCAGTAAGGGCGCCCAGGGACTGATGCAACTCATGCCCTCCACTGCAAAACTCATGAAGGTGAATAATCCCTTTGATCCGGAAGAAAATATTAAAGGCGGAACAAAATATTTAAAGATGCTTGGTGACATCTTTAATGGAGATATGGAGCTGATACTTGCTGCATATAATGCAGGCCCTAATCGGGTGATAGAACATAATATGAAAGTTCCTCCCATTGAGGAAACAAGAACATTCATAAAGAAAGTAAAATACTATTATAGTAAATTGAAGAAACCAAATGAAGGATAAAGATGAAAAAACTACTCTGTGGACTCTTCCCAACAGACTTAGCATAATAAGGATACTATTTGTACCTCTTATAATTATCTTAATCTCTACAGAAGAAGAAAAGCTTATTTTTGGAGCCTGCCTACTATTCATAGTTGCAGGTATAACTGATGGGCTGGACGGATATATAGCCCGAAAAATGTCAATGAAAACAAAGCTTGGTCTTTACCTCGATCCTATAGCTGACAAACTGCTTGTAACATCAGTTCTTATTACACTTTCATATTACAGGTTTGTGCCGTTATGGATTACTCTCATCCTTGTTGGAAGGGAATTTCTTATAAACGGTTTAAGGTCTTTTTATGCAACAGAAGGTATAGCTATCTACCCCTCACTGTCCGGTAAGATGAAAACTGCTTTGCAAATAATCAGTATTTCCTGCATTCTGTTCTACAGTTCAATTCAGAAGCTTGACGATATTGTACACTTGATAGGATTGATAGTTTTATATGCTGCGTTATTTTTCAGCATATATTCTGCTACAAATTATATTACTGCAATATTCAAAAAACCCAAAAAAACCAGTATATATTAAATATCTCTGCACACAATTGTATTACAGGCAGTTACTCTGTTTTTCCATCATCATGGTATATACCTGTTTCTCCGGTAAGGCCTTCTACAAAGATCCTGTTGCCTTCTTTTTTCTTAATATATTTGTAATCAACAGGAACCTTACCAAGACCGCCGGTAATGTCCATAACATATTGAGGCATAGCAAGGCCTGAAATATTTGCCCTTAAATATTTCATTATTTCAACACCTTTTTTTAATCTTACCTTAAAATGGCCAGCACCTGTGACCTCATCGAGCTGAAAAAGATAATAGGGTTTAACACCGGAATAAACAAGATTTTGAAATAACTCTGCAAGAACATAGCAACAATCATTCACACCCCTTAAAAGTACTGTCTGGCTTATAATAATATGACCGGCACCTCTCAATTTCTTTACTATTTCAATAAAATAATCAGATATTTCACGTGGATGATTTATGTGAACGACAATCCATAGAGGTCCGTTTTTGTTTAGCGCATCAAAGTGACCCTGTTTCAGGCCTTCAGGAAATACTACAGGCATTCTTGTACTCACCCTGATGGTTTTTATGTTTCTGACAGACCTAAGTCTCGATAAAACATAATCCAACTCATCAGTAGAAAGCATAAAAGGATCTCCACCTGATACTATAACCTCCTGGATTTCAGTATCTTTTTCCAGATAGCGAAATGTCTCATCCCAGTGTAATCTTGCATTCCATATTTTACCGATAATACGTCTTCTATTGCAAAATCTACAGTACATAGCACAGTCCGAACTCGCTAAAAAAACACCTCTATTTTTGTACCTTTTAAAAAATGACGGTGTTACAGCTATGTTTTTCTCATTTAGAGGATCTGGATCACCATTTATGACAAGCTCTTCTCTGGAAGGTATGGACTGCTTCATTATGGAACAAAGAGGGTTGTCTTTTTCCATGAGATCGAGATAATACTTCGGTATTCTGAAGGGGTGGGATCTGGAAACCTTTTCGATTTCTTCTTTAGCTTCTTTATTTAAACACAGATAATTTGATAATTCTTTGACTGTTTGAACAAAAGGGAGGGTGATCATTATTCATACCCTCCCTCTATCTGTTCTATCATTTTACTACTGAAGTGGTAAAAACTGAACTCTTCTGTTCTTGGCCCACGCTGCTTCGTTGTGCCCTGGATCAAGCGGTTTTTCCTTACCATAGCTGACTGTTTCCATAAGTTTGTCATCAATTCCAAGATTCGTCAAAAATGATTTTGCCGAATCTGCTCTTTTCTGACCGAGAACAAGGTTATACTCTACTGTGCCTCTTTCGTCGCAATAGCCTTCAATTCTGGCTTTTTTACCAGGATTGGTTTTAAACCATTCTGCATTCTGCTTCAGAACTTCAGCATCTCCAGGTCTAATATTGTATTTATCAAAATCAAAATTTACGTCTTTCATAACAATAGCTGGAGCTGGTGGTGGTTCTGGTGGAGGGGAAACAGGAATTACCGGCTTTACTTCAGGTGCAACAACCTGTGCCTGAGGAGCTGGTGGTGGAGGGGTTTCTCCCTTCATCTGCTGCATAAAACATCCGCATCCGCCTAATGACAATGAAGCTAAAAGAACGAATAAAATAAGTACAAATGACTTTGTTTTCATGGTTCACCTCTTTCTAAATTTGTTTTAGGGTATACCCATTCAAGGATATACCCCTGATACAATGAAAGACTACTTTTTCTCCGGTGCTGCTTCTGGAGCTTTCTCCGGTGCTGGTGCTGCTTCTGGAGCTTTATCCGGTGCCGGTGCCGGCTCTGGAGCTGCCGGTTTTGCTTCTTCTGTTGGGGCTGGTTTTGGCGGTTCTGCTGACGGGCCACAGCTTACCAAAGTAAAACTTGCAAAAAAGGCAACAGCTATGCATAACATCATAAGCTTTTTCATGTTTTTTCACCTCCTTTCATTTATATAATATATAATACACAGTTAGAAATAAGTAAATTAAATAATTTTAATCTTTACTTCTTTTTTTATAACATCAATATCTTCTTTTTTACACAACTCTTTGCCTTGATTAAGAGCTGCAGCAGTACCACAGGCAACTCCCAGAACAAGAGCTTCTTTGAGATTCATGCCCTCGTTAAATGCGAAAGCAATGCCAGCAACAAGCGAGCCGCCTGCGCCAATTGAGCTGCCCACTTTTATTTTAGGAGGAATTACATGATATATCTCATCATTTGAAATCCCCAGAGCTCCCATAACCCCCATGGACACGACTATATATTCCACATTTTTTTTAATTGGTTTTGTATATTCAATTATATCTTCAATCTCAGATATATTTTTATCAACAAGTCTGCCCAACTCATGAATATTCGGCTTAATCAAATAAGGTCCTACACTGATACCTTTCTTCAATGGAGTATTATCACTATCAAAAATTACTTTTATATTTTTTTCTTTCAGGGTTGTTATAAGCTGAGCATAAAAATTGTCGCTGATGAATTCTGGGGCATTTCCAATCAGGACCACAAGATTGCCATTTGGTATTGCCTTTACTTTATTGAAAAAAGTTGTAATCTCGAATGAACTTACATCCGGATCAGAGGCGCTCAGCAAAGTCTGTATTTTTTTATTTCTCTGATAAACAGTTATATGTGTCTTTGTCTCACTGCTTATTTTTATAAAATCACATACAATTCCTTCATTTATAAGCCTGCTTTCAAGCTCAAGACCTCTGTATCCACCAATTAACCCCATGGCAATACTCTGACCGCCCAACTCCTTGATAACTCTCGAAACATCAATGCCTTTGCCGCTGGCATGCTTCTTCTCTTCAACAATTCTGTTTACATCATCATATACAAGCTCTTCAATGTCTATTATATTATCAAGATATGGATTGAGTGTAATCGTGTATATCATAAAACCCCGCTTAAGTTTATTTTATGAAATATTTTTCTAAATGGCTACAAAAATATTATATAATGTTTTTCGAATTCATAATGTAAATTGGGATATTTTACAAAAATATTTAAAATGAAAAAATATCTCCTTAACATGTTTTTATTTATATTTTTTTTGCCAGTAAATTCATTTGGTGCTGCTTTTCTAATTTACAATCAGGACGCAAAGGTAAATAGCATGGGTATGGCCGGTGTTTCTTCAGTCAACAATCCATCAGCGATCTTTTACAATCCGTCTTTGCTTGTATTTCAAAAAGGATTCGGTTTTTCTGTAAACACCACCATAATTGCTCCTGAAATCCGTTACGAAGACCCTGTAACAGGCAAAAGAGCTTATGCAAAAACCACAACACACTGCATGCCGTCATTGTATATTAAATACACTAAAGACAATTTTTCCATTGGAATAGGTCTTTTCTCCCCCTTCGGTTTGTCAACAGAATGGCCCGCTAACTGGGTCGGACGGTATATAAGCACATCTGCCGAAATTAAAACTACCTATGTAAATCCTGTTTTTGCTTATAAAATAAATGACTATCTGTCATTAGGCGCAGGCCTTTCTTACGTAAACAGTTCAGTTAAAATGAAAAACGCACTGGATATGAACACAGTAGGATTACCTGATGGAATGTTAAAACTCTCAGGAGATGGGGACGGGATAAGTTACAACTTAGCCATGACTTTAACACTCCCCGATGATTATACTTTTTCCATGACATACAGGAGTCCGACAAAAATAAAATACAAAGGCCGGGCTTATTTTTATATGCCTTTTCCATTAAGCTCATCATCAACAAATGCTACCACCACCTTCAGTCTACCCTTTATAGCTGTTGCAGGTCTGTCAAAAAAAATAGGTTCGCTTATACTTGAAGGTGATCTGCTTTATACAGGGTGGTCCTCCATGAGCAGCTATCGTATATCTTCCGGGAACAGCTCGGCTAATACTTTATGCTACAAGGATTGGAAAAATACTCCAAGCATTGCCCTTGGAGCAACTTATCAACTGAATAAATATCTTGAAATACAGGGCGGATATATGTTCGATAAAAGCCCTGTGCCGGCAAAAACACTGGGACCGGAGCTTCCTGACAGTACACGACACATCTACACCTTAGGGGCCACATGCAGAAAAAACTCATTCAAGGTGAGTTTTGGTTATCAAAGCACTTTTTTTGACAAAACAAGATCAAGACTTCCGACTATGAGTGGAACATACAGAAGCTTTGCCCATGTAGGGTTCATAAATTTTGAATATAATAAGTAGAATGTGCCATCTCAAAACAAAAAGTATGTGCTCGAATAAATCAATAAGGCAATACAATGTGAGTAACAGCTATAAATAAAAGTCTTTACAAATCCTGTTATTTTTTTTATTTTTATTATGTGAATTTTGTAACAATAAATTGAGGTTTTGAGATGAAAAAATTAATTATTATAATCTTTTTGCTCTTTCTGACAGCAAACATTACATATGCAAAGGACACTGTAAAAATAGGACTTGTCACACCATTGACAGGTGATGTAAAAACCTACGGTGAATCGGCAAAGAACGCATTTGCAATAGCGCTCGAGGATTATGCAGGAAAAGGTAAATATATTATTGAACCTGTCATTGCTGACGATAAAAATGATCCTACAGAGGGAGCAAATGCTACCCTGAAACTGATCACACAGGATAAAGTTGTTGCCATCAGTGGTCCCCTTACATCAAAAGTAAGCATACCCGCCAGCGATATAGCAAATAAAAACAAAATCCCAATGATCAGCAGCGCTGCTACAAACCCTAAAATAACCATATACGAAGGAAAAAGGAAACCATATATCTTTAGAGCCTGTTTTACAGACCCCTTTCAGGGAACTGTAGCTGCTAATTTTGCATTAAAGGAATTAAAAGCAAAAAAAGTTGCCGTGCTTTATGATGTGGGAAATGACTACTCAAAAGGTCTCGCAGAGTTCTTTAAAGCAACTTTTATAAAAAATAATGGTAATATTGTAGCCTATGAATCCTATCAAAAGGATGATGTGGATTTTTCAGCGCTTATTTCAAAAATAGCATTGAAAAAACCTGACATTATCTATTTGCCGGATTATTATAATAAAGTGGCACTCATTGCAAGACAGATAAGAGAAAAAGGCTTGAAATCAACACTCCTTGGAAGTGACGGCTGGGATTCTCCTGATTTGATTAAGATTGCAGGCCGGGCAATAGAAGGAGGATACTTTACCAATCACTACTCACCTGACAGAAAAGATTCTGTGGCAAACACATTTATTAAAAAATACAAAGAAAGGCACGGAAAGGTACCCGATGCACTGGCAGCGCTCAGTTATGATGCCACAATGATTTTATTAAAAACAATTGACAGTGCAAAGAAACCGACACCTGAAGAAATAATTAAATGCCTGCCCTCTTTAAAAAACTATAGAGGGGTAACAGGAACAATAAGCTTTGACAAAAACGGTGATGCTGTAAAATCTGTTGTTATTCTTAAAGTTGACAAAAATAAAGTAAAATATATGACAACAATCAATCCGTAATAGCTTTAAAGTTTTATATTTTACAGGCAAAGGGTTGGCAAAAACAGCAGCATGCTGGGCTGTGTACGGATATCTGTTATGGAACTTCTCAGTTATATTATTGAACAAATTATCAATGGCCTCCAGTTAGGGGCTGTCTATGCCCTTATAGCTCTCGGTTACACGATGGTTTACGGGGTATTGAGACTGATCAATTTTGCTCATGGTGATGTCTTCATGCTTGGAGCATTTATTGCTTATTTCCTCATTACAAAATTCGGCCTTCCTATATATCTCGTCTTCATTATAACCATGCTCAGTACGGGTCTTGCCGGATATCTCATTGAAAAAATAGCCTACAAGCCTCTTCGCCAAGCTCCAAAAATTTCCCTGCTTATCACTGCTGTGGGAGTATCGCTTTTCCTTGAGTATTTTCTGGGTTTGAATGCTCTTTTTACCTCGAATTATATAGCCTTTCCAAGACCCTTTGAAATAGAAAATTATGATTTCTCCTTATTTTCCGTTACAAATGTACAGCTCCTTATATTCTTCATTACATTCCTTTCCCTTTTTCTCGTTTATTTGCTCGTTTATCGGACAAAATACGGAAGGGCTATGCGGGCAGTATCATATGACAGGGAAACAGCCGCGCTCATGGGTATAAATATTGATGGAATTATTTCATTCACCTTTATTGTCGGCGCATCCCTTGCAGGTCTTGGCGGCATCCTGTACGGAATTGCCTATCCACAGATCAATGTATTCATGGGCATAATGCCTGGTATAAAATCTTTCATAGCGGCAGTACTCGGAGGTATTGGCATTGTCCATGGAGCAGTACTCGGAGGATTTATTATAGGACTCCTGGAAGTTTTTGTTTCTGCCTTTATTTCATCTACATTCAGAGATGCTCTGATATTTATCATTCTCCTTCTTGTTCTAATTTTGAAACCAGGTGGAATATTTGGAAAAAGGATTGAAAAAGTATGAGATTCCTGCTCGAATCAAGAAAATTTCTAACAGTTGCCGCTATCGTTTATATAATTCTGAAAGTATTCTTTGCCAATAATCTTATATCTGTTTATATTCAACAAATCACACTTTATGCTCTTATTGTAACAATAACTGCCCTCGGGCTTAATGTCATTTATGGTTACACAGGACAGTTTTCTCTGGGGCATGCTGCATTCTATGGAATCGGAGCATATACATCTGCATATCTCGCAAAAATATTCGGAGTTGAGAATGTTTTCTCTTTTTTGCCCGTATTGCTTATCAGCGGTATTGTTACCGGTTGTACAGGCTACATTATAGGGATACCGATTTTAAGATTAAAGGATGATTTTCTGGCTATTGCAACACTTGGCTTTGGCACCCTTGTCAGAGTTTTACTGGATAACTCCGACAGATTTGCAGATGTACTCGGCGGATCAAGGGGTTTTGTGGGAATAACAAAAATTACAAATCTTGAACTTACATTTTTTTCTGCATTATTCATTGTTTTAATTACAAAAAATCTTATATATTCGCGATATGGACTTTTCCTTAGGTGCGTCAGGGACGATGAACTTGCTGCAACTTCTGCAGGGATTCACACAGCAAGGATGAAACTTATGGCTTTCTCTTACGGATGCATGCTGGCAGGTATAGCCGGAGGGTTATATGCCCATCTTTACACTTTTCTCCACCCGTCAAATTTCGACATGCTAAAATCCATAGACCTGCTGATTATTGTTATAGTGGGCGGTATGGGAAGCATCAGAGGGACAATTTATGCAAGCATTATATGGGTGGGGGTTATTGAAGGTCTGCGAATTGTCCTCCCGGTTGAAATGCTTGACTTAAGATGGGTTGTAATTCCCGTGCTGCTCATCGGACTGATGATGTGGAAACCTTACGGTCTTATGGCCAAAAAATAAATTTATATTTTGAAATATGACAATTCTCGAAGTAAATAATCTTGAAAAAAGTTTTGGCGGCATAAAGGCTGTTAATAATATATCCTTCTATGTCAGAAAAGAAGAAACGCTCGGTATCATAGGACCGAATGGTGCCGGCAAGACCACTATATTCAATCTTATAACAGGATTTTATAGCCCTGACAGAGGAAAAATATTATTCAATAATAAAAACATAACAGGTATTCCTCCTTACAGATTATCCCACCTGGGAATATCCCGCACCTTTCAGAACATGAGATTATTCAACAATCTTACTGTTTTTGAAAATATCTTATCCTCTGTTCTTGCCCACAAAGGTTATGGCTTGCTTTCCGCCTTGTTCCGAACAGGAAAATATTTTGCTGTAGAAGGAAAGGCTGAAAAAAAAGCCAGAGATCTGATTGATTTTTTAGGTTTATCCGGGAAAGAAGACTATACTGCCGGCAGCCTTCCCTATGGAGAACAGAGAAAGCTGGAGCTTGCCAGAGCGCTTGCCACAGGACCGGGATTGCTACTTATCGATGAACCTGGCGCAGGGATGAACCCTAAAGAGGTTCTTGATTTTATAGATATGATTAATGTAATAAAAAACAAATTTTCCCTTTCCATTATCATCATAGAACACCAGATGAAACTCGTAATGGGCATTTCCGACAGAATAGTGGTAATGGACTTTGGCGAAAAAATTATGGAAGGTCTGCCTTCTGAAGTGAAAAAGGATAAAAAGGTTATAGAAGCATATCTTGGGGAAGCATTAGAGTGAGATAAATATATGCTGTTGAAAATTGACGGTCTTACCATAAACTACGGTGTAATAAAAGCTCTTGACAATATTTCTCTGGAAGTGGATTCCGGTGAAATTCTTTCTGTTATAGGAGCAAACGGCGCTGGAAAAACTACTCTTTTGCAGTCCATTTCAGGCCTGCTTAAGCCTGTTGGAGGCAAAATTATATTTAATGACAAAGAAATAACAGGGCTTAAAACTGAAAAAATTGTGCAATGTGGAATTACAATGGTCCCGGAGGGAAGACGTGTATTTCCGGATCTTTCAGTTAAAGAAAATCTTGAACTCGGAGGTTATTCACTAACTGACAAACATTTAAAAAAAGAACTTTACGAACTCATCCTTACTAAATTTCCCAGGCTCGAAGAAAGAATAAAGCAACATGCAGGAACTCTGTCAGGAGGTGAACAGCAAATGCTTGCCATGGGCAGAGCTCTTATGGCAAATCCTAAGCTACTTCTGCTTGATGAACCATCAATGGGACTTTCCCCTATTATTACAAAAGAGATATTTTCTTTAATAAAACTTATCAATAAGGAAAAACAGATATCCATAATACTTGTCGAACAGAACGCTAATATGGCGCTGGAACATTCTCAACGAACTTATGTTCTTGAAAACGGCATCATAGTAATGGAAGGAGAATCTTCCAAGCTCAAAAATGATCCCGGGGTCACAGAAGCATACCTTGGAATTTAGCCATCTCAGACTATCGCTAACATATCGAAATGTAGCCCCTAATTTGTCATTTAATACAGTTTCAGGTATTAGGCCATCCCGCGTAAATACACACACTCTCTTTGCGTTCCATCGACTGCAATTGCAGGGGCTCAAGTCCCCCTCCACAAAAAATCCGTGGAGCCTCCTCTTCTCATCCATCACATGGACTGGTATGCGCTCACTGTTCAGGCTTCGGAACTTTTGCTTAAAACAGAGCAAGCAGGTTTCCTCTCCACCTGACAAGTTGCTCAGGGATAACCTGACACCTTCCTGATGACAAATCCTGATTGGAAAGAATACCAGGTTTTTAATTGCATATTTTTCCTTTTTGAAGGAAAATAGTGAATATCAAAAAAAATTGTATTTATGAGCCAGGAGGGTGGAACATGCTTAAGCGAGTCGGTGCCTTTGACCAGATTCCTGAAAATGACATTCTAAAGAGGATAGAAAATCTAAAAACCCTCATATCAGAAAAGAACATTGATTGCGCTATTATTGTTCAGAATATTGACAAGTTTTATTTTACAGGTACGATGCAAAAAGGGACACTTGTTATACCCGCAGACAGTGAACCACTGCTTTTCATTGAAAAAGGATTTGAAAGAGCAAAAATGGAAACACCTCTTGCTATCACACCTATAAGAAATGACAGGGAAATGAGGCATATACTCAACGATAGGGGGGTTTCGCTGGACATGGTAGGTCTGGAACTTGATGTTCTACCGGTATCTATTTTTGAAAGAATGAAAAAAATTATCGGTTTTAATAACTATATTGATATAGCACAATCAATCAGGGAATTAAGATCAATTAAAAGTTCCTTTGAAATTGAACAGATGAAGAAGTCCGGGCAGATAACTTCCCATGTCTTCGCAAAGGGCAAGGATATTATCAAAGAAGGAGTGACTGAACTGGACATTGAGTCTGCCATGGTTGCCGAGGGAAGAAAAATCGGCCATCAGGGGTACCTGAGAATGAGGGGCATAAACCAGGAAATGATGGTATCCACAGTTCAGACAGGATACACAGGCACAATATCCACCTCCGTGGATGGCCCTATTACAGGAGCAGGGGTCACACCTGCATTACCTCAGGGATCATCTTTTCAAAAAGTGGAGAAAGGAATTCCTATAACAGTTGATTACGGTGGCGGGTATAATGGCTATATTACTGATGAAACAAGGGTTTTTGTAGCAGGAAAACTTCATGAGAGATTTCAAAAACCCTACGATACGGCAAAGGAAATAATAGAAGATCTCATATCCTTTGCAAAGCAGGGAATCGATTCCCGTGAAATATATCTCAGAGCAGAAAATATCGTAAGAAAAGCAGGGCTTCAGGAATATTTCATGGGATTCAAGGAAGGACAGGTTTCTTTCATCGGTCACGGCATTGGTCTTGAAATCAATGAACTGCCTGTAATTACAGCCAGGCACAAGACAATACTGAAAGAAGGAATGATCTTTGCATTTGAACCGAAATTTGTAGTTCATCCTTACGGTGCAATCGGAATAGAGGTTGATTTCATCGTCAGACCAAATGGTCTTGAACGAGTAACAGGAAGTTCGATTGATATTATAAATGTTTAAAAGGGAACATAAACAATGCTTCATGATGTTCCACAATATCCCATAATCTTCTGATTTATCATTTACTACAGCTTCAGGTTGCAGTCAATCATGGCTGCTTTAATGCTTAAAAAACGGAATTTATTTCACCGGCTTATTTAGGCCAGTTCTTACCAGGTTTTGCCCAGTCGTACTCATCGAATGTCCCCACCTGGTAATCATGGGTAGCTTCCAGTGTCAGCAACTCCTCATCTCCACCAAGATCGATCTCCCGCCAGTATGTCTGTTTCATATCCGGACGAAACTTCATTGCTTTTTCAAGCCTGTCAGGGATATCGTCTTTATCCTTATCTTCATTCTCCTTCCAGCCTTGAGGCCAGAAGGTGTGGAAATTATTAAAGTGGGTAAACTCATGCATAACATCAACAGCAAAGGTGTCAATATAGGTATAATTAAAGAAATTCCTTCCTGAAAGCGTTGACGGCATTGAACGTTTGACTGCCGGCAATTCTACATAGAATGTATCGGGGTCCCACGTATTTGTTTTGAGGTTGCATATGTTGATGGTTTTGTAACCTGAATAGTATGGATTGTACTGCCCTATAACACCACGCTGGACACATTTACATTCCTCAGCCGGAATTCCTTCGCACTCATAGGCAATTCTGACATTCTGTCCAAAGGGCCTTGCCGCCGGGGTTTGCTTCCAGTAATAGAACCAGTTGGGATATTTTGCCTCAGGGTTGTTTTTTTCATCCCTGGGATAGAAAAACTGCACCTCTCTTGTCTTCTCTATTCTACATGAATCCACTTTCAGGGCTGCCGTCACTATTTTTCTGCCGAACTCTTTATAGTCCTCGGGCAACCCCTTGTAGACAACGGTGAATTTTCGTCCTTTAGGTATTGTTGACATTAAAGCGGGAGTAATGGTTCGATGGGAGCCTTCTATCTCGGGAATGGTCCATTCAACAGAGTCAGCATATTTATCCGGTATCGTCCTGGCTTCAAGTTCCAGGGTAAGTTTGTTGGAATGCTCACTCAAGAGGTACTCGTCGCTGAAGACATGCCTGCTCTTGTCTTCAGGGCTGACAATTATAAGCTCCACAGATTTCGTATCCTTGCATATTTCGGATTCCTCATCAACCTTAAGATACAATGCCATAGTAGAACCGGGACGACAACCGGGCGAAGGGCCCATCGGTCTGCCAATATCCTTGCGCAATAGTATTTCACGCTGGTTGAGCAATTGTTCAAACTCTGACCTGCTAAACGCCCATGTGGCACTAAAACATCCCATTTCAAGGTTCGTCGTGCCGTCATCTCCCAGGAAGGTAACTTCAGGCGCATTTGCCGTGACTTTAATCTGATTGTTTTCAGCAGTCTCCGCGCTCACTACATTGGAATGGAATTGGGGGTAACTTTCTCCTTTTGAAATCTCATAGCGAAGGAAATTTGCCCAGCCAGTACAGGATGATGGTACATACGAACTCCTGCGCACACACTTTTTTCCCAGCATACCCGATAAACTGATCTTTGTTGACAGAGACTGAATTTCATATTCTTTTTCTCTGTCAAATTGTCCTTTTGTCGAATCGTAGGTGTGGAGGACAATCAAATTACCGACAAATCTCTCTTTGATCGTGTAGAGGAGATCAGTCTTCACTTCGTTGGAGAAAAACTCTTTTTCTCCTCCATTGACAATAATGTACCCTTCCAGGGGCAAAGCTTCAGGAATTTGCGTTTTCTCTGTGCCTGCAGGAAGATTTCCCAGCATGTTCTTTACCTGTTGGAACTGGTTATTTATTATCGACCGTTGCCTGACCATTTCTTTTTCAGGTGTATCAGCCGGTACAATGGAAGCATTCTTCACACCTGTCAGTTCACTGACTTCTCTGTTTGCTTCCATTATAAGTTGCAAGGCATCACGATATGCTCCAGTAAGATTTTTGAGATCATTAGAGCCTTCCATCTGTTGCTCAATCTGTTTTGCCCTTTCTTCAAACTCCTTTGTAGATTGTGCAAAGGCTATGAAACCAGAAAAAGAAAGGAAAAGCGCTATTACTCCAATTATACTTATTCTTAGAGTTTTTTGCTTTACAGTATTCATCGTCTATATCTCCTGTAATAGAGCTGCTATGATTGAAAAAAATTCATATTAATTTTATTTCTAAACTTTAAAAATAAAAATATAATAAAAACAAAGAGCCGTTTCTACGGCATATAAAAATGACGGTTATTCTGCCACCTTGTAACCATCTGATCTGCCCTACAGACAATAACATGATATTAATACACATTCCAATTATAGCACACCTTTTCTTCATCTATTACATAGAGCACTGTGTTATTATTTACTACAGATACAGACAGACCTGTAATTATCATTAACAGATTTTCTCACTGATAAAAAATACCTGAAACAATCTTTCTAAACTTTTCCAGAATTCTGCATTCAACGGATAGCTATTCCTGTTACTACACATCTACATTATTAATTCCCTTATGCTGGCCTTACATATTAATTTATTCATGATGGTTATCTCCCTAATAACATCCAACATTGTTTCTAATTGCATTTCCGATTTAATGGCAAATCCGGGATTCGGGATTATTGTTAAAGTCCACCTACATATAAAAACTCAGAAAAAACCAAAAATGAAATGATCCCTGTTTTTTTGAAATATTGTGGACAAAAGAGAGTGAAAATATTTTATACTATCGTATACATCTGTTACAGTTACTGTTGATGTATTATCAATAATAAGAATAAATGAATACTTCATATAATGACAAACCAGTTCTTCCTTATCAAGGCTTGATGACAGAAAGCAGAGATTAATATACTGTTTTCTGGAAATATTGTCCCGGATATTTACAAATATGACAGGGGTATCGGAACAAAAATTATTGATTCACCAAAACATGTAGCTTTTAATAAACTATTCCCTGACCCCATTGTATTTGAATAAAAACAAATCATGGTTTTTTTGCCTATGGATAAAAAAAAGGAAAAAAACATACCACATTATCTTGAACATAGAACAAGATTAAGAAACAGGTTCCTTGCACATGGAATAAATGGCTTGCAGGATTATGAAATCATGGAGCTATTCCTGACTTTCGTAATTCCTCAGAAAGACGTCAAGCCGGCAGCAAAGCAAGCTATTGAGACGTTTGGTAATGTTAAGGGTGTCTTTGATGCTGATGAAAATGAACTGAGCAAAATACCCTTTTTCAAAGATAAAGCTTTAGCGCTAAGACAGTTTATCAAAGAGATAGCCCTGTTGTATCAGAAGCAACAAGTGGAACAAATCCCTGTTTCGATTTCCAAAGCAGAATTAATTCAGTACTGTAAGAACAAGCTGGGGTTTAAGAAGAATGAAGAGTTCTGGTTAATATCGCTTGACAGCAAGCAGGCAATAATAAAAGAAAACCAGATTTCAAAAGGCCTTGCAGATAAAACGACAGTTTATCCCAGACAGGTGCTGGAAACAGCAATAAACAACGGCGCACACTCAATATTACTTTTACATAATCATCCCAACGGAAACCCGAGACCCTCCGATCAGGATATTACGATTACCAAATCTATTGATATCCCTTCGAGAATACTGAATATTTCCATTTATGACCATTTGATTGTTGCCGGTGAAGAATATTTCAGCTTTAGAGAAAACAGGTTATTGTAATCAATGAAAACACTGCAAAAGAAATTCATAGAAACATTTGACCTTGGGACGGATAAGGAGAAGCAGAAAGCCATTTTTGAAACTGACGGACCCACATTGATTATTGCCGGTCCTGGGACAGGAAAAACTTTTACGCTTGTTTTACGGACTTTGTATTTAATTCTCTCAGGAAAAGCAAAGCCTTCTGAAATTGTACTGACAAGTTTTACCGAAAAATCTGCATTTGAATT
>CAYSBW010000047.1:0-2014 GCA_964429485.1 uncultured Syntrophorhabdaceae bacterium | reverse complement strand
GCAGATGGAAGGGGAAATGGGATACAATTGGCAGGATTAAAAACTTCTTTGACAAAATCACTGAAGAACTGATTGACCCGAAATCACTCACCAAGAGCAAAGACAGTTTTCTCACAAACCTCGGCAAGTCATATATCGTATATCGTGACTTGCTTTTTGAAAATAACCGTATCGACTTCTCTTTTCAGCAAAGGATTTTTTACAACCTGCTTCAAAAGAAAGAAACCCGCGACAAGATTGCATCCGCCATTAAATACATGCTCATTGATGAATTCCAGGATACAAATTATATTCAGGAGCAGATTGCCTTATCGCTGGTGAAATCGCACAATAACCTCACAGTGGTTGGCGATGAAGATCAGGCGCTGTATCGTTTCAGGGGCGCCACGGTTCGTAATATTCTGGAATTTGAAAACCATTTCAAGAAAGTGAGAAGAGTTAAATTGCTTGAAAATTTCCGTTCTCATAAGGCTATCATAGAAAGCTATAATGTTTTTATGCAGCAGATTGACTGGACAAACCGGAACGGGGCTCTCCCGTTCCGATATCCGGACAAGGAAGTAATTCCGGCAAAATCAACCCTTTCTCCAGATTATCCGGCAGTATTTTGCATCTGGGCTGACAGTCCAACAGCCGAAGCAGAAAGGTTTGCCGATATGGTCGAGTATCTGTTGAAAAATAAAGTAATCAACGACCCCAGCGATGTTGCTCTTTTACTCAGGAGTGTAAAACTGGAATACAGCGAACCATACATATTTGCGCTGAACAAAAGGAATATTAAAGCCTTTTGCCCGAGAGCGAAGGCATATTTTGAAAACGAAGAAATTAAGCTGCTCATAGCCTGTTATGCCCTGATATTCGATTTTATCGGCAACGATCTTGATACCTATGCCCACAAAGACATCATTAATGAAGGCATAAAGATTCTTGGCAAATACGCAGCCAAGCCTCTCGGTGTTTACATCAGAAATATGAATGAAAAAATCGTCGCTCTGAAAGACAAGGAAAGCCTGGACGAGCTTCCTTCAGATATACCCTTCCAGCTTTTTGCCTATGCTCCATTCAGTGATTATCTTAAAGACGAGAACGCTGCCAGAAATTTATCGCAGTTCTCGGCCCTGATAAGTTCCTTCATGACCTATTACCACATGAATTTGATAACCGCAAAGAACAAGGTGGCTCTAAAGTACCGGCTTTTCAACAGTTTTTTTAATTTGCTCTTTAATTCAGGGCAAAACGAATATGAGGATGATAATAATCCCATACCTAAGGGATATGTTCAGATTATGACCATTCACCAGTCCAAGGGGTTGGAATTTCCTGTAGTTGTGGTTGGCTCCCTCGATAAACAATACAGTGTAAATAAACAAGTTGACAGGTTTCTCTCTCCATTCTACAATCGCGGCGTTTTTGAGCCGGAAAACCGCATTACGCAGTTTGACCAGGCACGTTTGTTTTATGTAGCATTCTCGCGGCCTCAAAAAATGCTGGTTCTTACGACCAGTAGCGAACCCAAAGATATTTTTGATAGCGTGTGGGAAGGCTTAGACCAATGGCCCCATGTTAAAAAACAAACCTTGAAAGCCCAGCGGTTTCACTCAAAGCTGCCATATATTCCAAAGAAATCTTTATCCCTTACATCACATATCAACATTTATGAAACCTGTCCACGACAATACCTTTTCTATAAAGAATACGAGTTTACCCCAAGCCGTTCAGGTCAGGTATTATTCGGAACACTTGTTCATCAAACCATTGAGGATTTGCACCGCAGAATTCTGGATTTTGAAAAGGTAAATGAGAAAGTTATCGCAGGTGATTTTGAGAACAATTACAAAAGACTGCTTGCAAACGGGTATCGACCTCTCGGGTTGCAGCCGAAAGAAGGGGCATTACGTCATGTCCTCAATTATTTTCAGAATAACAAGGATTTGTTAAGACGGGTGATAGAAACAGAGATTGATGTTTCTTACGAAAAAGATGATTATATCATCAACGGGAAAGTGGATTTGCT
>CAYSBW010000046.1:0-18461 GCA_964429485.1 uncultured Syntrophorhabdaceae bacterium | reverse complement strand
AACCTCCGAATGCAGGCTCCAAAGGCCTGTGTCTTACCGCTTGACGACACCCCAATATTTCTGATTATTTATTGCTGTTGTTTCTTCTGAGCCTCTTTTTTATATGCTTCAATCACACTGGATTCGATCATTTGCCTCGTGGAACTATTCAAAGGATGAACCGTATCCCTGTAAGACCCGTCTTTCATTTTCTTGCTCGGCATCGCAACAAAAAGTTTGTTTTCTCCGTTGATTACCTTCAAATCTCTCACAATAAAACAATTGTCAAAGACAATAGAGGCATATGCCTTAACTCTCTTGTCCTCAACCGGAAAAATCCTGATATCTGTTATATCCATACAAATCCCCCTTATGTATGCTATGTACAATAAATGCACCTTTCATATTGCCAAGAGATATCATTGTCCTTTTTGCCTGTTCCTCTTCTTCAAATATACCAAAAACAGAAGAACCGCTTCCGCTCATCAGTGCACCCAAAGCGCCAGCATTAATCAATCTCTCTTTTAATGTTTGAATTTTCGGGCACATTAATATGGCGACCTTCTCAAGATCGTTTTCAAGGATGCCTGCAACTTCTTGAACAGATTCAAAATTTTTCCTCAATTTAATATCATTTTCGTCTTTTGTCAATACGATTTTTAAGCCTCCATAAACATCGGGAGTCCTTATTGAAACATCAGGGTAGATTATCAAGCACCAGAACCGAGGCAATTCAAAGGGTGTTATTTTTTCGCCTATCCCTCTCATTATACATGGACCATCGTTAAGAAACAAAGGAACATCAGCACCAATTTCCTTACCTATATCAGCAAGATCTTCCTGTCTTGCTTTAAATCCCCACAATTCGGGAAGCTTCCTTAAGACTGTGGCAGCATTACTGCTTGGCCCGCCAAGGCCACTGCCTATGGGTATGTTTTTTTCCAAATATATCTCTATCCCTCTATTTATTCCATATCTTTTTTTTAACAGCAAGGCTGCTTTATATACTGTATTTGCCATGCCATCGGGAAGGCACTTGATGTTGTCCTTTACAACTATGTTTTCATTGTCCAATATTTTAAAATAAATTACATCATAGAGAGAAACAGGAGATACTATACTTACAATATTATGGTAACCATCATCTCTTTTTGAAAGTACTTTTAAATATAGATTAACCTTTCCGGGGGATAGGCAGGCTTGGTATTCATCAGTTCTGTTTCTGATTTCAGGATAATCTTTTTTTTCGGATTCTGAATATTCATCTTTTATTTTCACCTTATTTCTTTTTCCTCTATGCTTTAACTACCTGAAATCTATCAATGCTGAATTCTGTATTAGCAATAAGATTAATTTTTGTTTTAAGAGTATTTTCTATATATTCAATTGAACTTTTCTCTTCTTCATAAATAAAACTTGCCGCTTCAGGAGACAGATAAACATTAATGCTATCCACTCCTTCATTCCTGCAGAAGCTTCTTATTTCTCTCAATACCTCATAACAGACTGTATATCTTGATTTTACATAACCCGAGCCATCACAATTGGGACAGGATTCTGTCAGCATATTGACAATATTGTGTCTTGTTCTTTTGCGTGTCATCTCGATAAGACCTATTTCACTTATGGGATAAACAAAAGTTTTGATTCTATCCTTTTTCAGAGCTTCCGTAATGGTCTGATAAACCAGGTCTCTCGACTCCTTCTTTTCCATATCAATAAAATCAACAACAATTATCCCGCCGATATTCCTCAATCTCACCTGATAAGCAATTTCTTTTACAGCTTCGAGATTCGTTCGCAATATGGTATCTTCAAGACCTTTTTTTCCGAGATATCTGCCTGTATTCACATCAATAACTGTGAGTGCCTCTGTATCATCTATTACAATATAACCGCCTGATTTTAACCAAATTTTCTTCTGTGTGAGTTTTGCTATATCTATTTCAATTCCATAGGCTTCGAATATGGGATCTTTTTCGTCAAAATAGATCGCTTCACATTTTTCTTGAGGCAAGTATTCTTCCAGAAATTCCTCTATTTCCTTAAAAAGTACTTCATCATCTATTACAATCTTTTTCAGATTGTAGGAATGAAGATCTCTAATGACGCGCAATATCAAACTCAGGTCCTGGTGAAGCATGGATGGCGCATTTGTATATTTTGCCTTTTCCTGTATATTTTCCCAGAGCCTCATCAGGAAATCAACATCGCATGAAAGTTCTTCTACTGTTTTACCTTCAGAAGCAGTTCGTGCTATAAGTCCAAACCCCTTCGGGCATATTCCTCTGAGAAGATCTGCAAGTCTCTTCTTCTCTTCTTCCTGGTCTATACGCCTCGACACGCCTATATGCTGCGTTGCAGGCATAAGAACAAGCAGTCTCCCGGGCAATGTTATCTTTGAAGTAACTTTTGTTCCTTTTTGTCCTATAGGTTCTCTTGAAACCTGTACAATAAGTTCCTGACCTTCTTCCAACACACCTTCTATCCTTTCATTAACTTCAACAGGAAGTTCAAGATCCGTATCTTCATATTCATCATACATAGACTTGTCCAGCATTATGTCGCCAACATATAAAAAAGCCGATTTTTCAAGCCCTATGTCAACAAAGGCAGCATCCATTCCTGGAACAATCCTTGCAACTTTTCCTTTGAATATATTTCCAACCATGTTCTTTTCATTTTTTCTTTCAATAAAAAATTCTACAGGCACACTGTTCTCAAGCAAAGCCATACGAATTTCATTAAAAGTAACATTAATAATCAGTTCAGATCCCATGGACTTTCTTTTCCTCTACTTTAACTATTCTTGTAAATATTCCTTCCTGCCAGAACTTTTTAATGCCTTTTCCTTTCCAGAGGTAAAAATTATATTTGCCTGTACTTTTCCATTTTTCCAATTCTTCCGGAATCTTGTCTTGCCCGGAAATTAAAATATAAATACAATTTTTTACCATATCTTTCAGTGTGGCTTCTACAATTTCAAAAATTTTCATGCCTTCCGGCAAGTTGCAGTTCATCTTCTCCACCAGGTCGTCATCAATGGATGTATTTGGTTCTATTTCCATCTGCATTAGCTCACAAACGCTCTCGATACCGACAGGCAATGCATCGGAAAGGGCAATATTCGGCATGGGATGATATTTTCCGTGCATCTTCACTGAAACATTGGCAACTCGAAGAGCTCTGAGCAGCATATCCATGGAATCAATGTGACCTATATACCTTGCATTACCGTATTTCCCGTATCTTAGGGTAAACTTTTTCGTGGTTGGAGATTTTAGGATCGTTATTGAAGATTCAAGGTCTGAACATGGAAAATCTTCAGGATACCTCACGGCTCCTGCATTCTGGCTGCTGACTTTTGATTCACAGGCTATACCACAGTGTGCACATCCGGAATAACAGTCTTCAGTAATTAGACCAAGTTCAGCATTTTTCATCTCTGTAATCAAGAAAGATTTATCCACTCCGGTTTCAACAAAATCCCATGGAAGGGTTTCATTATAACCCTTCTTCCCGAGGTATTTTTCCATTCCTATTCCTTTTTCCCTAAACCATTCATGATATACATCGGCTCTGAAAGATTCTCTCCATGCTTCAAGTCTTACATTTCTTCCAGCAAGGTCTTCAAACAGCTGGGACAGAGATTCATCACCCCTTGAAATAATTGCCTCAATCATGCTTGTCTCCACATCCCTGTATTTTACAGATTTACCCTGTTTCCGCAGCAACATCCTGATCATGGACACCTTTTCTCTTAAGGTGTCCATGTCTTCCATGGGCAGCCACTGAAAAGGTGTATGAGGCTTTGGAATAAAAGGAGAAACAGCCAAATTTATGCCCATACCAGCCTGTTCAAATTTTCGAACAATTTCTTTTATTTCAGATAGGTCTTCTTCTTTTTCCCAAGGGAAACCTAACATAAAGTATAGTTTCAATTTTTTCCATCCGCATTTTTTCAGGAGCGGCAATTGACTGAAAAGTACATCGACATCGATATTTTTATTTATGGAGTTTCTAATCCAAGGTGATGCGGATTCGAGGGCAAATGTAAAACCTGTACGTGCAATACCGCTTATTGCTCCAATTTCCTCTTCGCCTATACTTCCGATCTTAAGAGAAGGCAATGAAATAGATATTCCCTTATGATGTTCTTTAATATAGGAAATAGTTTGAAAGAGCGAGCTGTAATCTCCAGAGCTCAGAGAAAGCAAAGACACTTCCCCATATCCGGTGTTCCTCAGAGAAATGTCTATTATTTCTTTAATCCTTTCAAACGATCTTTCCCTGTAAGGTCTGTATCCGAATCCAGCCATGCAAAATCTGCAACCATTCCCGCACCCTCTCGATATCTCCACGTTCAGCCTGTTATGTATACTGCCTGACACCGGTATGGGCGGTCTAATAGGATGATAAGAAGAATCAAGGTCTTTTATGTATGACCTTGTTACATTTTTTTCCGGGTATAAAGGAGAGTAAACTCCATTGATTTTTGAAATTTCCCTGATGATGGCTGCCCTGTTCTCTCCTTTTAAGAACTTGACAATCTGCAAAATTTCCAGAAGTATATCTTCTGCTTCACCAATAACTATCAAATCAAAAAACTTTTCAAAGGGTTTCGGGTTAAGCATAAGAGGCCCTCCGCCGATAATTATCGGGCCGGCCTCTCTATCTTCTGATCTTAATGGTATTGCAGCAAGTTTAAGCATGTTAAGAACATTTGTTACATTCAATTCATAGGAAAGTGAAAAACCCACCATATCCATTGAGGCCAACGGGGTCCCTGATTCAAGGGTACACAGAGGCATGTTATTTGAGCGCATATAATCATTCATATCATGCCAGGGGGCAAAGCACCTTTCGCACCATACACCTTTCACGGTATTTGCAAGTTCATAAAGGAGAAAATATCCATAATAAGACATCCCCACCTCATAGACATCGGGATAGCAGAGTGCAAAACGTAAAGAAACCTCTTTCAGGTCCTTTACTACCCTGTTAGGTTCAATACCTGTATAACGGGCAGGTTTAACAATATAGTCAGGTATGTATTTCATAATACAATTTTAAATCAATGAAGAACGGAACATTAAGAAAATAGAAAAAATAATTTAATTCCTAACCTTTAATTCTTTATTGAATATCATCTCTCCTTTATAGTCCGGTCAAGGTCTTCCATGACCATCGCCTGTATTCTATCCAGGGCATCCCTGGTTTGTGCTTCAAACCTGAGAACAAGTACAGGCTGTGTATTGGAAGCCCTGACAAGGCCCCATCCTTCTTCGAGGATTATTCTAACTCCGTCTATATCGATAATTTTATACTTGGCTCTGTAATATTCAGTAAGTTTTTTCACCACATCAAATTTTATTTTATCAGGGCAGCTTACCCTTATCTCGGGCGTTGAGTAAAGCTTGGGAAGATCCTTGAGAAACTCTGAAACAGGCTTACCCTCTCTTTCCATTATTTCAAGGAGTCGCAGAGATGCATATATAGCATCATCATATCCGAAAAACCTGTCTGCAAAAAACATATGTCCACTCATCTCACCACCAAGAACAGCATTAACTTCCTTCATCTTCTGTTTTATCAAGGAATGGCCAGCCTTCCACATAACAGGAATACCGCCATTTTTTTCTATGTCTTCATAGAGGTTTTTTGAGCATTTTACTTCCGATACAAAATAGGCGCCTTTCCGGTTTTTAAAAATATCTCTGGCAAAAATTATCATAAGATAATCTCCCCAGATTATATTTCCTTCATTGTCAACCACACCTATTCTATCACCATCACCATCATATCCAATACCCACATCAGCTTTTGTTTCAATAACTTTTTTTCTCAGTTCAACAATATTTTTTTCAACTGTAGGATCTGCAAAATGGTTCGGAAAATTACCATCCACATCACAGAAAAGATCGGTCACATTCTGCCCCATCTCCTTCATGATAGGAAGAGCCACCACACCGGCAACACCGTTTCCCGCATCTATTACAACCTTGAAACTTTTGTTGAGTTTTATATTTCCCCTCAGAAAATTATAATAATCATCAACAATATTTTTATATTCTCTAAAAGAACCCTTTCCTTGGACAAACCTGCCTTCCTCTATTATTTTTCTCAAATTCTGTATTTCATCACCATAGAGGGTGGTTTTGCCGCAAGCTACTTTAAAACCATTAAATTCAGGCGGGTTATGGCTTCCAGTTACCATAATTCCACCATCCATTCCAAGATTAAAAAGAGAAAAATAAAATAAGGGAGTAGGCACCTGTCCAAGGTCAACCACATCCAACCCACCTTCAGTCATGCCTTCAACAATGAGGTTTTTAAAATGCTCTGAGCTTAAACGACCGTCTCTTCCTACAGATGCATTTTTTTTACCCTGACCATGCATGTATGTAGCAAGGGCTTTGCCTATGTTTTTTACAACATCATCGGTAAGATCATACTCCACAGTACCCCTTATGTCATATTCTCTAAAAATCTCATTATTCATCCTTACCTCCCTTTTGCTGCTCTAATTAATCAATAAAACAGATCCGTTTCAAAAAAGTATTAAACCCGGATTTGTCATTTAATATAGTTTAAGGTTTCAAACCATTCCACACATTATTAATTCAGCAGTCTCCCTCTTTAGAAAAACCACTCCCAAACTTGAAGCATAATAACACAGCAAAGGAATTGATTACAGGAAAAACCACATATATAATTGGAAATGACTCTGATCAAGCCTGTTATTTTCTTTCTTGCAGGCCTTACTTAAATCCTATTCTGCAAAGGCTGCGCCTGCGATACCGGCATCTTCACCAAGCTGTGCCTTTTCAATTTTCAAACCGGAAAGGGATGCACTCATTGCTCTCTTCCTCACAACTTCTTTTACATCTTCCACAAAATATTTAGACCCATACACAACTCCGCCGCCAAGTATTACAAATTCAGGATTCAATAAATTTACCAAACCTGCCAGTGCTGCACCCATATATTCAATTACTTCTTCCCACATTTTTCTGCACAGCTCATCTCCCAGCAAAGAAGCTTCTTCAATATGGCCTGTATGGAGTAAATCAATATTGCCCTCTATTATATCCCATATCTTTCCCCGATACCCTTCATCAATATGAACTTTCAACCTTTCAGTTACATACAATCCTCCGCAATATGCCTCAAAACAACCTGCATTACCGCAACGGCATTTATAACCGAACGGATTCAGGGTAATGTGCCCCACCTCTCCTCCAACATTAGAAAAACCCCTGTAAAGTTTCCTGTCTATTATGATTCCACCCCCGATACCTGTCCCCATAAACACCCCTATTATGCTATCGGGAATTTCTTTTAAACAAAATTTCCATTCACCATACACTGCTGCATTTACATCATTTTCAATGAAAGTACTGATATCACACAATTTTTCAATATCGTCTTTTAAGGGTGCATTATGCCAGTCAAGATTAGGTGAAAAAAGTATCTTTTCTGTTTTTTTATCTATCTGACCTGCACAGGCTATACCCACTCTTTCTATTATTTTTTTCTCAATATTGCCTTCCCTGACAACAGTTTTGATTAAACCGGCAACACTGTCTTTAATAGCGCTATAACCTTTTTCTTTTTCTGTGGAAATTTTCTTTTTGAAAATTACCCTGCCCGATTCATCTACAAGACCTGCAACAATTTTTGTGCCACCTATGTCAATGCCAATACGCATAGGCCTTTCTCCTTCTATTTCAGTTTATAACCCATATCTCAGAGTCTTCTTATTTTTCATTCTATTCTTTGAGATCACTGTTGGTATTTTACAATTAAATTTGATATATTTTGTCAATGTATAAATAATATATATGAATATTTTAAATCTCAAGGCAAAAAGGAGCAGCCATGGAAAAACAATATGTAATTGATGATTTTAATCTAAAAGATTCATGGAGGCTTTTTCACATCATGGCCGAATTTGTAGAAGGGTTCGAAAACCTTTCCGATATAAAACCTGCTATAAGTATTTTCGGCAGTGCACGCTGTCAGAAAAATGATCCACTCTATGATAAATCCTTTAAATTGGCAAAAAATCTCGGGAAAAACGGCTTCAACATCATTACAGGCGGCGGGGGAGGTGTTATGGAAGCTGCAAACAAAGGAGCTAAAGAAGCAGGAGTAAAATCAGTGGGAGTCAATATCGAACTTCCCTTTGAACAGAAACCCAACCCCTATTCTACTATAAGATTGAGCTACCGGTATTTTTTTGTAAGAAAAGTTATGTTTCTAAAATATGCTATGGCTTTTATTATTATGCCCGGTGGATTCGGCACTCTCGATGAATGTTTTGAAGCAATTACACTCATCCAGACAAAAAAAGTTAAACCCTTTCCCGTGGTACTTGTAGACTCATCTTACTGGAAGGGACTCATTGACTGGATAAACGAAACCTTTCTGCCTCAAGGCAGAATTTCAAAAGAAGACCTTAATATTTATAAGGTAATGGACGATCCTGATGAAATTACAGAATATATAAAGAAATTCGTTATACTATAAAAAATAAAAAAAGGTTGGCTCACTGGATTGTTAATATGAGTTCCGATAAACCATCAGGCAACCATTTTTGATTGAATCCAAGTTTTTTACAAAGGTTCACGATTTTCTTATTATCCGTAAGAACTGTGCCATGGATTTCCTTCAGACCTTTTTCCCTGGCAATATCTATCATCATCTCCATTATTTTTCTGCCAAGTCCTCTCCTTTGATAATTGTCATGAACAGTTATGCCAAATTCAGCAATATTCAAGTCCGGATATATTGCAATCCGACCTCCTCCTATTATTTTTTTTCTTCCATCATATTTTATTTCAGCCAGTATTGCTATTTCACGTTCGTAGTCAATATTACAAAATTTCACAAGAAACTGATGTGTTATTTTTAGAGGTCTGAAAAACCTTGTCCTTAACGTTTCTTCAGAAAGGCTATTCAGCATCTCCTGCCACAAAGGCTCGTCCTCGGGTCGAATAGGACGGAGATTAACTTTCGTTCCATCAGGTAAAGTCCAAATTGATGCATATCTTTCCGGGTATGGTGCAATGACAAGATGTGAACCATGGGAAGTTCCAGAACATTTAAGATCAACTGATATGACTGCACCAAGGACCTTTATATTCCCCCTGGAGATGATAACAGGAGCAAGATCAATATCAATTATCTCAGGAAAATCAACAATAAGATTGGAAAAATTGAGCACCATTCTGATGAATCGCTCTATTAATGACGGGTATTCTATTGAACTGTTTTTCAGATCGCTATAAATATCCATCTCTTCTATGAGTCTTTTTACAAGAGTTTCATTTAAAGGAGGCAGACCAACAACGCCTGGGGTTGCACTTCTGCAATCTTTATTTTCCGATCCAAGTAATATATAGCTACAAAAATCTTTATCTCTTTTAAGCTGCAACCTGATATTGTAATCCGGGCTGATTATTCTGTCCTCTGATGTCACATTTTTAAAGAAACGATCTGCCACAGATATTCCGTAGCTTTTAAGAAGCAGCATCGATTGATTAAAGGGTAAAATGGATTTCTTTCCTTCAATTGCCTTGAAGACAATATCCTTAAGTTGATTTTTAAGATCGGGTTCTATGGTCGTTATTTCTGTCGGTGTCTCATAGAGAAGTTGTATATTTCTGTGATATTTATACATATAAAAATATGTTTCCACTGCTGCTTCAGGCGTCTCATAGGCTGGTACATTATTTTTCAGTAGAAGTTGTCTTCCCTGTTTAGCCAATTCTCCTCCAATCCATGCAGCAATTACAGGTTTTTTTGTATTATGCGATTTTTCAGCAACTATCTTTGCAAGTCCTATTGGATCTGCAAAAGCCCTATGAGTATATATGACAAGAACCCCATCCACACCGGGATCTTTTACACATATGTCTATGGTTCGGCTATAACGTTCATTATCAGCATCTCTCAGCATGTGAACAGGATTTTTTTTACTCCAGTCCTGCGGCAACAACGAGTTTAATTCTGATATGCTTTTATCGGACAGTCTGGCAAGTTTTCCGCCAAGCTCAAAGAGATTATCAACTGCAATTATTCCTGCGCCACCGGCATTTGTAATAATTGCCAATCCGGGACCAAGAGGAAGGTGTGCTGAACCGAGTACTTCTGCTGCATTAAAAATATCTGCCACCTTCCTGACCCTTACCGCACCTACTCTCTTGAAAATAGCATCATAAACCCCGTCTTCACCAGTCTTTACACCTCTATGAGAAACCAGTATATCTGAGCTGTCAGGAAAATAACCTGGCTTAAAAACAATAATAGGTCTGGTATGGCAGAAAGCACGGGCAGCGCTGACAAATCTTCTTGCATCTCCCACATTTTCCATATAAATCATTATGCTCTTTGTATTAAAATCATCATAAAGAAAATCAATAATATCACCAAAACCCACATCTATCATAGAGCCAAGCGAAGCAAACATACTAAAACCTATTCCCGAGTCAGTACCCCAATCAAGAATTGCATCGCCTAAAATACCGCTTTGAGATATAAAAGCCACATTTCCCGGTAAAAGGTTGGTTTTCAGAAAGGTAGCACATAATCCTATATGAGGACGAACAATGCCCATACAGTTTGGCCCCATTATTCTCATTCCATATCTTTTCCCTATATGAAGAATTTCCTTTTCCTGAATTTTCCATTCATTATAGGTCCCTTTAAGATTTGCAGAAATAATAACAGCTCCCTGCACTCCGGACTGCCCGCTTTCTTCTATAATTCGTGTTGCATCTTGCATGGGTGTAGCAATCACAGCAAGATTTACTCGTTCTTCAATATCTCTTATGGAAGAAAAGCATTTTAATCCAAAGACACTTTCCTTTTTCGGATTAACAGGAAATACCTTTCCTTTTTCATATTTCAAAAGATTTTCAAGCAGACTGCGTCCTATGGAATGCTCTCTATCAGTGGCACCGATAAGAGCAATTGTTTCAGGATTCAACATTTTATCAATATTGCTCATTTTTGCCTGCATTTTGCATTATATTATAAAATAATTAAATTATTTCCTAACATTTTTATCCATACCTTCAAGTCTGATCCTATATTTCTCGACAAAATGATGTGGGTAATAGGAAAGTTTAGCTTCACGCAGACCAGGTATCCCAAGATCCTGTTCGCGATTTATATAGCGCATATTCTGCCAGGCCTTTTCAGAAAACTGCTGATTTATAATTTGATATAATCCCGGTATATCCGGATCAGCTTTTTCTATATGAACCACTGCTGTATTATCATTCAGCATTTCACCAATTGTAAAGGCCATGACTTTATTTTCAATTATTATAACACCTCCTTTAACTTCAAAATTACTGTAATGATTGAGCAATTCACGAACAGCTTCCCATTCGCTTAAGAGGCTCATATCATCTTCACATCGTCTCAATAAGCACCACTTTTCCTGAACCAGAAGACAATCTTCTATATGTCTTTCTTCCAGTGATTCATATACAAAATTGTATGAACGAAAGAGCCGATTTATATGATTCCTTTTTGAACGATATTTGCTTCCTGAAAGAGCGGCAAGATCCTCTCTCATGTAAACATAATCGAAATGCTCTCTGACAGGCTCAATAACAAAGTTTTTCAACCTTTGCATTTCTACGGCAAAGGTTTTATCAACCCTTTCAATACGGGGGTGTGAAATATTCTTTTCCAGCAATAGCCATTCAAGTAGAAGAATTGCAGCATCCTGCTTCGGTGAGGGTCCGATCGGTTCCATCGCATAAATTATGCCGTTTTTATCCTGGCATATCACCATCAGCCAGTGTTTATAAAAAGACCACTGAAATTTATAAAAAGTACGCCATATAAAAAGATTTGTAAAAGTCCACTCAGAAATGCGTGGCTGATATTGTTTTAATAATTCATTAAAAAAATTGTTGTCCTGGATTTCTATATCTTTGAAAACTGGAAACTCCGGTATCTTTGGCATGCTAACCAAACCTGTATTGAATCCCGAAATCCCCCTTTGGATATGTCCACTCAATAGCATCTTCAATACATGCCACTCTGCACGTTCCACATTCAAGACAACCTGCATACTCCACCACTATCTCATCCAATTCCTCATTGTAGGTATAAAGATGTCCCGGACAAATATACAGGCAATACTTGGATTTACATTTGGTTCTGCATATATCTTGATGAATTATTATATGACTCTCTTTATCAGTTTTAAATGCATCAAGGACAAGCTTTTCATCAACTTTCATTCAATTTACCTTAATTTATTAACAGCTCAAAGATTTTTGATGTTGTAAAGCGTTTTCAATCTCTTCATGTTAAAGGCTCCGGAATTTTTCAATCCTTTCCAGATGGTTTTGCTTAATTTTTCTTTTGATTCCCCGTCAAACCACATTATTTTTTCAACAAGAGAAGGGAAAAGATTGGGATAATAGTTAAAAAAATCCTTGTTTTCAAGTATTTCCGGCATCTGTCTGAAATTATAAAAGTCTTGCAGCACAAAACTTTCCTTAAGCCTCTTCTCATAATAAGAAAGTGTCTGCGCCGAATAATCACCACATTCCTTTGCCCTTATAATTGACTCTGCTGCAAACACGCCTGAGGCTACAGCAAATTCCATACCTCGTACAGTAACACCCATATTCAATGCAAAGCCTGCTGCATCACCTGCCACAAGGATACCGTTTCCATAAAGTTTTGATATACCATCATAACCTGATTCAGGGATAATGTGGGCAGAATACTCCTCAACGGTCCCACCCTCAATAAACCTTTTAATTTCATATCTTTTTTTAAACATTTCCATCAGCGCGTGAGTTTCTATTACAGGAGAATTTTCCATAAGGTCCCTTATTCCAACAACTACGCCAAGGGAGATCGTTTCCTTATTTGTATATAAAAATCCACCACCGAACATCCCCTTTGTTACATCGCCTGTAAAAAGATGGGCAGAACCCTCATTTTGTTCTAAGTTGAATCTGTCATTTATTTTTTCTTCAGAAAGCTGAATAATTTCTTTAATGCCCACTGCATAATCCCGGGGCCTCATTCTCGGTTTAAGAGCTGCTTCTTCAGCCATGAAAGAAAGCGCTCCATCTGCTGCAACAGTCACATTGGCATATATTTCTTCCTTACCTGACCTTACACCTTCTATATGGTTACCTTTCCACAACAGAGAGTCCACTCTGTGTCCTGGTACTACAAAAACACCTTTTTCCATAAGCCTTTCTGCAAGCCATCTGTCAAAACGAGCCCTTAGTATGGTATAACTATGATCTTCCTCTCTGTATTTCCGTCCGGTAAAATCTATTCCTATGGAATTTTCTTCGCCCATCAGGCTCCATCTTTCTCTGACAACTTTCCTTTCAAATGGAGCACCTTCAAGCATTTTTCCTGCAATTTCCCTTATTGGTCCTATATACAGTCTTCCGCCTGTTATATTTTTACTTCCGGGAAAACCTCCCCTTTCCACAACAATTACCTGCATATTCTTTTCAGCAAGCACATATGCACAGGAAAGGCCGGCAAGGCCTCCACCGACAATTACAACATCAATCTTTTCCATAATGAATCATTATTTATACTATTTTTCCTTAATAATCAACTTTTGATTTTTATCAAAAAAATTCACATTATTAACAAAAGTCCTTCAATCTTATTCTTCAAAAGAAGAGAAATTTATAACTTCTATTAATACCAATATTTTCTTTTTCCATCAGGATTCGTCTTTTTCCATATTTTTCTTGAATTGCAAAAACATAAGTAGTAATGAAATAGTATGTTTCCTCACAAACTAAAATAGTTTCAAAGGAAAAACAGAGGCTCATAAAAGATGAAAGGAACAAAAGAGTTTTTCAACATATACAATCACAACTTCATTCGTCTGGCTGCGGCCATACCGGAATTGAAAGTGGCTGATCCATGTTTCAATGCTGAAAAGACAACCCTGCTGATAAAAAAAGCTGTTGAAGAAAAGGCCATAATAGTCGTCTTTCCTGAACTGGGAGTTTCTGCCTATACCTGCGATGATTTGTTTCATCAACAGGCACTGCTTGATGCATGCCTTCAGGCATTGTCAAATATTCTTGCTGAAACAGTCAATCTTCCAATCACATCCATTGTAGGACTGCCACTCAAAATAAATAACATGCTCTTCAATTGTGCTGTTGTTATCTCCAGAGGACACATCCATGGTGTTATCCCGAAAACATACCTGCCAAATTACAGGGAATTTTACGAATCAAGACAATTCACATCAGGAGATCGGGCATTTTTTGAAAGTATATCCCTCATGGATCAATCTGATATTCCCTTCGGCAACAGACTGCTCTTCAAAGATGTCAGCCAACCTCTTCTCACGTTTTACATAGAAATATGTGAAGACCTCTGGGCTCCGATTCCGTTATCCTCTTATGCAGCTCTGGCCGGAGCAACAGTCCTGCTCAACCCTTCAGCATCAAATGTGACTGTAACAAAAGACGACTACAGGAGACAATTAACCTGTAATCAATCTGCACGCTGCCTTGCAGCCTATCTCTACACATCGGCCGGATTCGGGGAATCCACCACAGATTTAGCCTGGGATGGTCAGGCAATTATCTGTGAAAATGGAACCTCCATAGTCGAATCAAAACGTTTTTCCTATAACGCCCAGATCATTTTCGGTGATATTGATCTTGACCGCCTAAGTCAGGAACGCATGCGACAAAACAGTTTCAGTCAAGCTATTGAACGTCACCATAAAGATCTTGAGATGTTCCGCACAGTTGATATAAAATCAGACCTTCCTCGGCAGAAAAGGGTTCTGCTTCAACGTAAATATGAGAGGTTTCCCTTTGTACCAGGAGATAAGGCAAAACAGGACAACCGCTGTAAGGATGTTTATGAAATCCAGGTGCAGGGGCTTGTAAAAAGATTGAAGGCAACAAAAACAAAAAAAGTGGTTATCGGCGTTTCAGGGGGGCTTGATTCTACACAGTCTCTCATTGTTTGTGCTCAGGCTATGGATGTGACAGGTCTTCCAAGATCAAACATAAACGCATTAATTATGCCGGGATTTGCAACAAGCTCCAGGACACTTGACCAGGCACGCCGTCTTACCTCAGCTGTGGGATGCGAAACTCGTGAAATTGACATCAAACCAAGTTGTATGCAGATGTTCACAGATATAGGACATCCCTTCGCCCATGGTCAGCCTGTTTATGATATAGCCTTTGAGAACATACAGGCAGGTGAGCGCACCAACCATCTCTTCCGTTTTGCCAATCTCTATCAAGGGATGGTTATGGGCACAAGCGACCTCAGCGAACTTGCACTGGGATGGTCTACCTACGGCGTGGGAGATCATATGGCCCATTATCATCTTAACGCAAGCGTTCCTAAAACCCTCGTGCAATATCTCATAGGATGGGTTGCGCAAAAAGAAATTCTCGGTAAGGAAGTAAGTCAAGTGCTTTTTGATGTACTTGGAACTACAATCAGCCCGGAGCTTATACCCGGTGACAGCGAAGATGAGCCTGAACAAAACTCTGAACATGTGATAGGTCCCTATGAATTACAGGATTTCCATCTTTACTATATCCTCCGTTTTGGATATCTTCCTGAAAAGGTTGCCTTTCTTGCATGGTCTGCCTGGCATGATAAAACTACTGGTAGCTGGCCTGACATTTCTCTGGATAAGCGTAATGAATATACTATCATCGACATCAAAAAATGGCTCACCATATTCATTAAAAGGTTTTTTAAGTCAAGCCAGTATAAGAGAAGCTGTATAGCCAATGCACCAAAAGTTGGATCAGGAGGGTCGCTTTCTCCTCGAGGTGACTACCGGGCACCAAGCGATAGCGAGGCAGAACCATGGTTGATTTCTCTAAGCTTAATTCCGGAAACAGACAAATAATCATGCCAAAGTATATTTAAATTATCATATCAGAAAAAACCTGAAAAAGTTCTGATATGATAAGTCGTGATAATTTACATACTTTTATCATATGCAGTGCTCCAGCAAATCCATTTCCTCATAACTTTTCCTTATCATACAACAATTACTCTGTCCTGGCTGCACCATGGGCATAACATTAATCTCCCCCTTTATGCGTATATCAATTATAGTAGGACCTGGATATGAAAGTGCGCCTGCAATGCCTTTATGAAGCTCTGAAGCCTCGCGAATAGGATAACCTCTAATTCCAAACTCACGGCCTATTGCAGAAAAATCAGGTTTACAGGTAAACCTTGAAGCAATGTAATTCTTTTCATAGAAAAGTTCCTGCTGCTGTCTGACGAGTCCAAGATGGCCATTATTCATTATTATCACAGTAACGGGTATATTCAGTTCCGCAAGCGTTGCCATTTCCTGTATGTTCATCTGAATGGAGCCATCACCGCTGATACATACAACACGTCTTCCAGGGTTGGCAAGAGAAGCACCTATAGCTGCCGGGAGTCCAAAACCCATTGTTCCCAGTCCTCCTGATGTTAAAAAAGTTCCTGGAAAAATGAAGGGATAATTCTGTGCAACCCACATTTGATGTTGTCCCACATCAGTAGTGATAATAGTATCTGGAGGGACAGTCCTATGTATTGTTCTTATTATATTTGCCGGATGCATCGGATCATTACCTGCAACTTCCCTGGAGGAATGTAAATTCCTTAATTTGTTAACATCCGATATCCATTCCAGACGGTCGTTCTGTTCAATACGAGGAATCAATGATTTAATTATGTCCTTCAAATCCCCTGTTATTGAAATATCTGATCTTTTTATTTTATTAATTTCAGCTTCATCGATATCAATATGTATGATTGAAGCATTTGAGCAAAATTCTTTAACTTTTCCTACTGCCCTATCATCAAATCGTACTCCCAATGCAATAATCAAATCCGCCTTGTCAAGGATAATATTTGTTGAATATGAACCATGCATACCAAGCATACCCAGATACAAATGATCATCCGGGGGAAAACAACCCAGACCCATCAATGTCAAAGCTGACGGTATTGTGTTTTTCCTTGCAAGATCATAAATTTCCTTGTGAGCCCTGGAACTTACTGCACCTCCTCCCGCATAAATTACAGGCTTTTTTGATTTATTAATCATACGGGCAGCTTCCAAGATAACCGGACTTTCATGATATCTGTGATTGTGATTTCTATATATTTCAGGCCAGATATCAAGTTCGATCTCCTGGGTCTGAACATCCCTTGGGACATCAATCAGAACTGGCCCCCTTCTTCCAGAAGAACATATTCTGAATGCTTCGGACATAACTTTCAATAATTCTCCGGCATTTTTCACGAGAAAGTTATGTTTAGTAATAGGAAGGGTCATACTATAAATGTCAATTTCCTGGAAAGCATCTGTTCCCATCATTGACGTTGGCACCTGTCCTGTTATGGCAATTATAGGGACTGAATCCATTTTGGCATCGGCAATAGCAGTAAGCAAATTTGTTGCTCCAGGACCTGATGTGGCAAAACATACAGCAGTCTGGCCTGTAGAACGTGCCATTCCCTGTGCTATAAAACCGGCCCCCTGTTCATGACGCGTTAAAACGTGTTGAATGGAACTTTTGTGAAGGGCATTGTAAAGTGGCAGATTGGCGCCCCCAGGAATTCCAGAAACAAATTCAATCCCATGTCTTTCCAATGATTTAACAATTATCTCTGCCCCGTTATACCTCATTTATAAGCCTCCTTATCAATTAGAATAAATAAAAAAAAGCCCCTGTTGGTTTACACCAGCAGGGGCTTTGCGTTTCAGCATTAAAAGCCTTTAAGGCGGCGTAAACCTGCAATTACTGCATACGAGTACAGCTACGGGAGGTAAAATAGATAAAATGCTCAGATTGAGGTTTAATCGACTTTTCTTGATCATTTATAATAATCCTTGACTATAAAAATACATATACACCTTGTCATTGTCAATGACAATTTAAACAAATTTTAACCGTTAATCTTCTGATTTTTATTTTCAATTTTCTCAAACAGCCTGTCACGGAACTTTATGTACTGAATCATATCAAATAAACTGAAAACAATATGGGGGTTTCCCATATAATTCAGCTCATTATTTACTATTTCCGGAATATCACCAAAGTTCCATCTTCCATCTGAAGTAAACTGTGATAGGAATTTATCGTCTTCTATTGATTCCGGAGGATAATACTGGACACAATATTTTCTATACATATCATGATATAATAAGGGCACATTGATAATTGCTTTATGGTTACAGGATTCACATCTGAATATATTGATTTCAGCATCAAACAATTTTTTACGTATGTCAGGATCTTTTGTCACACTAAGACAGTCCCAGATTGGCACCTCCTGTACATTACCACATTTTGGACAAGACAATTCATGTATTTTCATATACTTCAAACTCCTCGAATATATTTTCTGCTTACTAAATGTTTAAATCAAATTCTTGCTGTCGTTAATAATATAATCAATTCCCATAA
>CAYSBW010000045.1:0-18894 GCA_964429485.1 uncultured Syntrophorhabdaceae bacterium | reverse complement strand
TGGTGCAGCGCCGTTACAGAGCAGACAGGGAATGACTGGAGGTACTTACTAATAAAACAACCGATCTTCAATTTACACAAAAAAACGAATAAAACCTTAAGACAGTTAAAAGAAAGGATAAACAATCAAATTGAAAGCCTTTAACAAAAGGGGGTAGCTGATTAGACTACCAGGAAGCGAGTAGGCCTGGTCTTTCGCTGTTTTTTTAAAGGAAAGCTTCGAAGCTTGAACAGCGAGCGAACACCGGTCCACAGGGTCGGCGAGAAAGAAGGTCTCCACAGACTTTGTTCGTGGAGAGAGGGTGACGCCAGGCCCTGTAATTTTTATTACATCATAAAGACAAAAAAACCGCAGAAACCGGTATTGCCATCTGTTAACTGTATTATTTTTAAAGATAACTGCCTGATGGAATAATATCTCCTTTAAAATCAGTGTTTTTTATGGTATTTTGTTTGCTTGAGGAATTTATTGTGGTCGGTATTGATATTATTGAAGTTATAAGAGTGAAAAATATGATTGACAGGTACGGTGATAAATTTCTCAACAGAGTGTTCACTAATGAAGAGATCCTGTACGCAGGAAAGAACCGGAGGATTGCTGAGTCACTTGCAGGAAGGTTCGCGGCAAAGGAAGCTTTTATAAAAGCCATTGGCACAAAAGTTCCCTGGAAGCTGATTAATGTATTGCAGAATCAGGGTAACCCCTACATTGAATATCTTGGTAAACGCTATGATGATGTGAGCATCTCCCATGAACGGGCATATGCAGTTTCAATTGTTGTAATTTGAGTTGTATTTTTATTATGGAGCAAAAAAATGAAAGTACTGACGCCTGAACGAATGGCAAAATATGATGAATATGCAATACATACATGGGGCATCCCTTCGGCTGTGCTCATGGAAAATGCAGGTCGCAACATGTACAGGCTTGTGCAGGATCATTATATTCAAGGCAGGAGCCGTCTTGTAATTTTCTGCGGAAGAGGAAATAACGGCGGTGACGGCTTTGTAGTTGCCCGTTATGCCTTGATGGCAGACCATAATGTCAAAGTTTTTCTTCTCTGCAAAAAAGAGGATTTAAAAGGCGATGCATTTCTCAACATGAATCTGTACTCATCAATTGGTGGTGAGATTATTGAGGTTGAAGAAATCCCTGATAATCTTCGAAGCAGTATAAAACATTCAGATATTATAGTGGATGCCATTTTCGGGACAGGTCTTTCCAAATCTATAGCTGGCAGGGAAAAAAAGGTTATAGAGGAAATTAATCAATCAGGCAAACCTGTTATGGCTGTTGACATACCATCGGGCATTGACGGTAATAACGGCATTCCCCTTGGGTGTGCTGTAATGGCAACACATACATTTACTTTTGCCTATCCCAAACCAGGACATATTCTTTATCCTGGCGCGTATCATACCGGCAAGCTGACTGTCATAGATATTTCGATACCACCCCTGGCAGAAGAAAAAATAGGTTGCGACGGATATTGTATTGACGGAAACACGGTAAGGGATGTTTTCCGAGAAAGGCTTCCCTGGTCACATAAAGGAACATACGGTCATGCAGTTGTAATTGCCGGTTCCCCGGGTAAAACAGGGGCAGCCTTTATGTCTTCACTGGCTGCTTTAAAAATAGGCTCCGGTCTTGTAACTCTTATAATCCCTGAAAGCCTTAACAGCATCATGGAAGTAAAATTGACTGAAGTAATGACATATCCTGTGCCTGACGGAGGCGCCGGATATTTTACACTTTCCTCTTATAATTCTGTAAAAGAATTTGTAAATGACAAGGATGTGGTTATAATCGGTCCCGGACTTTCACAAAACAAAGAAACAATGGAATTCGTAAGAAAATTATATGTAGAAACCGATATACCCTTTGTTGTTGATGCCGATGGGATAAACGCTTTTCAGGATCATATGGACATTATAAAAAATGCAAGGAAGAAAGCTGTTTTCACTCCTCATCCAGGTGAGTTTTCTCGCTTAATCAATCTTTCACCAAAGGAAATAAATAATAATAGAATCAAAACCGGCAGAAAATTTGTTGAGGAAACAGGTGTCAATCTTGTTTTAAAAGGTGCCGGTACTGTTGTTTTCAGCGCTGATGGAGATATTTTTATAAATCCCACCGGCAATCCTGCGCTGGCAAAGGGGGGAAGCGGGGACATACTGACAGGTTTTATCGGCGGATGCGTTTCGCAGGGTTATTCCCTTTTGGAAGCTTCTCTGGCAGGAGTATACCTGCACGGTTATCTGGCAGATGACTGGATCGAACTTAACACGGATGTTGACCTCCTTGCCGTTGATCTGCTTTCCGGTATTGGAAAGGCTATCCGGGATATAAGGAATGGAAGAGAGAGAATTTATATCGAAAAGTCCCTCTGAGACCTGGAAAATCGGAGAAGAACTTGGAGAAATTGCAAAAAAGGGTGATTTCTATGCCCTTTACGGTGAACTCGGCACAGGAAAAACCCAGCTTGTAAAGGGGATAGCCAGAGGTATAGGTGTAAAAGACTGGCAATACGTAGTAAGTCCATCCTTTACCATTATGAATGTTTATGAAGGGAAATTTATTCTCTGCCATGTAGACCTGTACAGGATTAATGGTGATGAAATTGAGGATTTTGCCCTGGAGGAATTTCTCGAAAACGGGATTGTTGTTGTGGAATGGGCACAAAGAGGAAAATGGGATAGTACAGCAATAAAGGTACAAATAGAGGCAACAGATGGGGAAGAAAGGAAAATCACGGTAAGCAGACCATAGAGGTTTTGTTTTGAAGGATAATCAGTGATTGCAAAGGATGGAGGTTAAGATGCTTGTCGTACAAAAGTATGGAGGGACATCGGTTGCAGATGTCGAAAGAATCAAAAATGTGGCAAAAAGAATTATAAAATACCGGGAAGAAGACAATGATATTGTTGTGGTTGTTTCTGCAATGGCAGGAGAAACTGACAGGTTGCTCAACCTTGCTAACAGTATCAGCAAAACTCCCGATGAAAGAGAAATTGATGTGTTGATTTCCACAGGCGAACAGGTTACATCCGCCCTGCTTGCCATGACATTGAAGAACATGTTTTGCGAGGCTGTTTCAATACTGGGTCATCAGGCAAAAATAATAACAGATTCAAGCTATACCAACGCAAGAATAGCACACATTGAAAAGCATCAGATTATGTCTGAAATAAATAAAGGCAGAGTTGTTGTTGTACCGGGTTTTCAAGGTGTAGATGAAAAAGGAAATATCACAACACTCGGCAGAGGCGGGTCTGATACTTCGGCGGTAGCACTTGCAGCAGCACTGAACGCTGATGTCTGCGAGATATATACAGATGTTGATGGAGTATACACAACAGACCCTAATATCTGCGAACGTGCAAGAAAACTCTCCAGAATAGCCTACGAGGAAATGCTTGAAATGGCAAGTCTTGGAGCCAAGGTACTGCAGATAAGATCTGTCGAGTTTGCCATGAGATATAATGTGCCAATTCTTGTAAAGTCTTCCTTCGCAGACTGCGAAGGAACATTAGTATGTAAGGAGGTGTCGGATATGGAAAGAATGGAAATTACAGGTGTTACCCATAACAAGAATGAAGTAAAAATAACAGTCAGTAAGGTTCCGGATAAACCTGGAATAGCATCAAAGATTTTTTCCGGCCTATCTGAAGCAAATATTGTTGTTGATGTAATAGTGCAAAATGTTAGTCGTGATAATTTTACTGATATTACATTTACGGTTTCTAAAACAGACGGGAAAAAAGCCTTAAAGCTAATGGAAAAAATAGCAGGGGAAATAGGTGACGTGGAAGTATCTCTTGACGAAGACATTGCCAAAGTATCTATTGTAGGTCTTGGCATGAGATCACACTCCGGAGTTGCATCGAAAATGTTCTCTATCCTTGCACAGGAAGGTATAAATATTGAAGCAATAACAACATCTGAAATTAAGATATCCTGTGTAGTTAAAGGGAAATATGGAGAACTTGCAGTAAGGGCTCTGCATACTGCATTCGGCCTTGATTCTGAGCAGACAGGAGAAGAAGTTTGAAAATTGAATTTTACGACACCACATTACGTGATGGTGCACAATCAGAAGATATATCATTTTCCCTCAATGACAAACTAAGGATTTCCGAAAAGCTTGATGAATTCGGGATACACTACATTGAGGGCGGGTGGCCTGGCTCAAACCCAAAGGACCTCCAGTATTTTAAGGAGGTAAGAAAGCTCTCTCTCAAAAATTCAAAAATAGTTGCTTTCAGCAGCACAATAAAACTTCATGCCGACCCTGAAGAAGATGAAATTGCAAGAGCGATTCTTGATGCTGAAACAGAATATGTAACCATTGTCGGCAAAAGCTGGGATCTTCACGTAAAAGATGCCCTTAAGGTTACACTTGATACAAACCTCAAGATGATCGATAAAACAATTTCCTATCTGAAAGGATTCAACAAAACAGTGTTCTTTGATGCTGAACACTTCTTTGACGGTTACAAAAAAAATGAAGACTATGCAATAAAAGTTATAAAAGCTGCTGAAAGTGCCGGAGCTGATGCTGTCGTCCTCTGTGATACGAACGGCGGAAGCATGCCCTATGAAATAGATAATATTGTTCTTCAGGTAAAAAAAATAACAGACATAAAACTCGGTATACACACCCATAACGATACTGAGATGGCTGTTGCCAATACATTGATGGCAGTTCAGGCAGGCTGCACACATGTTCAGGGCACAATTAACGGTTACGGGGAACGTTGCGGAAATGCAAACCTCTGTTCAATAATCCCCAATGTTATATTAAAAATGAATCATTGCGGCATTGAAAAGGAAAAACTTGTTCATTTGAGGAGCTTGAGCCTCTACGTTGATGAAATGGCAAATCTTAATCCTGACAAACACAAGCCCTATGTTGGAGACAGTGCCTTTGCACACAAAGGCGGAATTCATGTAAGCGCAATCCGTAAAAATGCAGAAACCTATGAACACATTAAACCCGAGCTGGTAGGCAACACACAAAGAGTGCTCATATCAGATCTCTCAGGAGAAAGCAGTATCCTCTACAAGGCAAAGGAATTCAACATTGATATTGAAAAGGACAGAAAATTCGTCAAGGATGTAGTAAAAAAAGTAAAAGATCTTGAAATGTACGGATATAAATTTGAGGGAGCCGACGGTTCACTTGAGCTTCTTATGAAAAATACCATTGGCGCTCACAAGAAATTTTTTGATTTAATAGGTTTTAAAGTTATAGTCGACAAGAAAGAAAAGGGGGAGCCTGTTTCTGAAGCGACTATCATGGTAAGGGTGGGCGACAGAACAGAACATACAGCTGCCCTCGGCAATGGGCCTGTAAATGCAATTGATGCTGCCTTGAGAAAGGCTCTATACAAGTTTTATCCGGGTCTTAAAAAAATGGAATTGATAGACTACAAAGTAAGGGTATTAACAACCAAACATGGGACAGGAGCTGCAACGAGAGTACTCATCGAAAGCAGTGACGGAAAACGCACCTGGGGGACTGTGGGCGTATCTGAAAATATTATTGAAGCAAGCTGGCGGGCACTTGTAGATAGCATTGATTATAAACTGCTGATAGATTCCGAGGATCAGGAGAAAAACAGATGAAGAAGCTTCTCGATATCCGTGATGCAACAAAGGAACTTAATATACTCCGCGCTATTGATAGTTATAAATGTCCCTTTGAAATAGTAGGAACATTCAGGCTTATTGATGATGGGATCAGGCCTGAAGCAACTGTCATCATAAAAACAGAGAACCAGCAGACACATGAAGCTTCCACAGGAGTGGGGCCTGTTGATGCGCTTGCGAATGTATTAAAGATATCTCTTTCATCGGTTTTTCCAACGATAGAGTGTATAAAACTTGTAGATTTCTCTTCAAGAATATACGATTCAAAAGCTGGGACATCGGCAAAAGTTGAGGTTTCAATCATCTTTACTGATGGCAATGTTGTCTGGAGCGTTACAGCAGTTTCCGATAATATCAATATGGCGTCTTTTATAGCACTAATAGACGGTTTTGAATATGCAATACTGTCGAAAGGCTCTGATGCATAAAACAAGCTTTGAAACACCGGAAACATTGCCTTGACGATCCCCGGGTCAAGAGTTATATTAATATACAATTTTAAAGTTTAAAGCATTTTAAGAAGTTTGGGAGGAATCATGCCGATATATGAGTATGAATGTTCAGATTGCGGTAAAAGATTTGAAATATTCCAGAAAGTTAGCGATAAGCCATTGTCTGAATGCAAATTTTGCAAAGGGAAACTAAATAAATTAATTTCAAGCTGTTCTTTTCATCTTAAGGGTACAGGCTGGTATGCTACTGATTACAAGAAACCGATTGATTCTGTTGGAAAAAAGGCAAGTTCCGGAAATGGAGATGGCCATAAGGATAAACCGGAAACAACTTCGACACCTGCCGTAACTGAGGCAAAGTCAGAGACAAAAACTGAGACAAAAACTGAAAGTGCAAGCGCAAGCGCATAAAATTGATGGAGGAGTACGATGAACATAGGTGATAAAGTAAAGTTTTCTTTTGCTAAGAAAGAAATGGAAGGAGAAGTGCAAAAAATATTTTCAAAAGCCGTATATTTAAAAGCCGATTTTCCTAAAGACAAAGGCAAAATCATCAGGAGAAAAATAAAGGACATAAAATAAAAGTAAATTTACTGTTCGTCATCTAATACAGTTTCAGGTGTCAGGTTATACCTGACACCTTCCTGATGACAAATTCAGGTTTACCAAATTTTTTTGTGAACCATAAATTATAAATTTCATGAATAGAAAACTCCCGGTCAGAAATCATCCATCATCGTTGTTGCAACCCCCATTATTATAAGGGGTTTTTTGGATGCATCGAGCTTAGATAAAAAAGAAACCATATTATTTTCCGATATGGCAACACAACCTGCAGTTGGTTTATGACTACCCTTCCATACATGAAGAAAAATAGCGCTTCCAAAACCTCTGACAACAGGATTTGTGTTATATCCGATTACTATGGCATATTTATACACGTTATCATTACGTTTCATGTTCTCAAAGGATTTAGCTCTTGTCTGTTCTTTTTTTACCCAACAATTGTAGTCAGGTGAATCAATATCATCAACCCAGACATCACTTTCTGTTGTTGTAAAATAATTCATTTTTGTATCTATATCGGACAGATAACCAAAAGCAAACCCAAGGGGATAAATACCTGAAGGGGTTTTCCCGTCACCCTCTCTTTTCTTGCCGGGCAATGCAAATCCGTTCCTGCCTGTTGATGCATCAACAGGTTCAAAGACCGGATACCAATAATTTTCATTTTTTTCAAAAAAATGCACTTTAGCTGAAGTGGATGGAGGGTCATCGCCTGCAACCAATATTATCTGCCTTGATTCCCCTGAGTTTTTTTCAAGCAGATTCTTCATCCATGGCAAAAAAGAAGTCCCGATATTATTATCCTTGGCAGTACAAATCAAAACATTCCCGAAGAAACATAATAAACAAAAAATAATTTTTGAAATTGAAAGGAAAAAACCATTAGGTATCACAATTACAGCTCATCGTGAGGTCTTGAAAGCCTCCCACTCTCCCCTTTCCTTCAAGACCTCACGGAACACTTCGAGGGCTTCATTGACTTTGGGCATTCCTCCGTAGGTGGCAAGCTGAAATATTGCTTCTGCAAGTTTTCTCGGATCACAGCCTACATTCAAAGCGCCGTTCAAATGGAGCTTGAGTTCCTTTGTTGCTCCCAGTGCAGCAAGAATGGCACAGGCAACAAGTTGCCTTTCAGGCAGTGTAAAGACAGTTCTTGAATACATATTACCTGTTATAAACATGGAAAGATCATTGGCAAGATCTCTATCAAACTCTTTCCACATCAGATATGGAGGATCCATTTTTATGCCCTTGCTGAAGAGTTTTTTTGCAGTTTCCTGTGTTTTTTTTCTTATTTCATCATCCATTTTATAATTCCTCCTGTTATCATTTTAACTTTACAGTCATAATAGCTGTTTTTTTATCACACTGGTTTTATTGAATAATCCCATTATTTATGTCCCCTCCTACCCGCTTCTTTAAATGTTAAAATAACGATAAAAAGAAACTGCCAAATTGAAATATACATTTTATGCCAGTAAAAATAAAGTGGTTGTTGCATGTCGTATCGAACAAAACGGGAATTTTTCTGAACATCCACTTTGGTCCTGTTCTTGTTATTTCTGAAAATTCTTGTCTCTTTCATGATTTATTGCTATCCTAACCAGAACATTTCTTGAAAGGGTATTTGATAAAATCATGGATATTCACAATTTTATATCGTTTCTCGGGATTTTTGCTCTTATAGGTTTTTTATTCCTCTTCTCAAAAAATAAAAAACGTGTCAGTCCAAAAATCCTGATCTGGGGTGTCATGCTTCAGATTCTATTTGCGCTTTTTATTTTTCTTGTTCCACCTGGAAAAAAAATATTCTTTTTTCTGAATGATTTAACAATGGAGGTAGTAGACAGCTCACTGGGGGGTGTAAAATTTCTTTTCGGAAGGCTTGCTCAGGCTCCGGGAACAGAAGGTTCACTCGGCTTTATTCTTGCATTCCAGGCTCTTCCTTCAATCATCTTTTTTGCAGGATTGATGGAACTACTTTACTATGTGGGAATTATGGAAAAAGTAATAGGGATCTTTGCCAAATTATTCTCAAAGTTTATGGGCATCAGTGGTGCAGAATCACTGTGTGCATCAGCACAGATATTTCTCGGCATTGAATCCAATCTCACAGTACGTCCCTATCTCCGTGAAATGACACAATCTGAATTAATGGTTGTGATGACAACCGGTATGGCTACAATAGCATCAAGTGTGCTTGGCCTCTATGTAATTCTATTGTCAGACACTTTTCCCGCAGTGGCAGGACATCTTATTTCAGCATCACTACTACTGGCGCCTGCTGCAATTCTTGCAAGCAAACTTATATTTCCTGAAACTGAAAAGCCCCTTACACTTGGAAAGACAGTAAAAGTAGAATACAAGAAAGCAGGAAATGCCGTGGAAGCAATTATAAACGGCTCCATGGCAGGTCTAAAAATGGTCGCATCAATCAGCGCATTACTAATAGCTTTTATTGGCCTCATAACCCTTGTTGACACAGGTCTCTTGCACATAGGAAAAATTATAAACTTATCCCTTAAAACAAGTCTTGATTTATCTCTTACCAACATGCTGAAATTTATTTTTTACCCCTTTACCCTTGCCATGGGGGTACCTTTTGAAGATGCACCGGCAATAGCGCGTATAATAGGTGAAAGGATTATAGCGACAGAAGTGAAATCATATCAGGATCTTGCTATACTGATCAAAGAGGGGAAGATCATTCATGAAAGAAGTATTGTCATCGCAACTTATGCATTATGTGGTTTTGCACATATACCCTCCCTTGCAATTTTTGTAGGAGGAACATCAAGTATTATACCTGAGAGAACCAAGGAAATCTCGATCCTCGGATTATGGGCGCTTTTTGCATCTAATATTGCCTGTTTCATAACCGGTGCTGTAGCAGGAATATTTTACACAGGAAACGGGCATACGATTTTAAGATAATCAGACTTATTGGTAAATATCTGCTGACAAAGTCTGTTGTGCCGGACAAAACAACAAATTAACAGGAAACTGCAAACAATGGGATTGGAAACAAAACAGAAAGGCGACTGGATATATTATTATTTTCCCGAACTTGAAGGAAAAAATATCTGCCACGGTTTTTTCACTAAAAGATCACCTTCCCATAAAATATCAGGAGAAGAAAAGGATAAATTCCTGAAAACCTTCAACTTGAGAGATATTGTAATTATGAGTCAGGAGCATGGTGACAGGATTAATATAATAAGCGAAGGTGAAAGGCCCGGATCAGGGGATGGTATAACACTCATTGAAAAAGGTGTTGCAGGCATAATAAAAACAGCTGATTGCCTTCCTGTGATCATTGCAGAACCTGATTATCCCATGGTTTCTATAATACATGCCGGATGGAGAGGGACAGCAGCAAAAATTGTGCATAAAACTATTGAAAAAATGGTGGCGATGGGAGCAAAGAAAAAATATATGACAGCAATTCTCGGACCATCTATCAGGGCCTGCTGTTATAAAGTAGGTCAGGATCTTTATACAGAATTTCAAAATAAAGGTTTTTCAGAAAATATTTTTCAGAAAGCAGAAGGATCGCTTTTTCTTGATATAGCTATGGCAAACAGGGAAATAATTGAAAATACCGGTATTAAAAATATATTCGACACTGGTCTCTGCACCTTTTGTAACAAAGATCTTTTTTATTCATATCGGGCAAATGAACTGGAAAAAAGGCAGATAAATTTTGCTTACCTTATGGAATAAAGTATAATTAAATACAGATTTAATTAAACCGGGAATAATATTTAATTGAAATACAAAAAAGAAATATTAATCACAATAATCATTTTTCTGATCTACGGGCTTTTCTTTTATCTTGAAACACAACTTCCCTTTTTCAAGAAATTTCTGCCTGTTGAAGAAAATAAACTTATTGTCATTATACTCAATATTAACCTGCTCCTCGTTTTACTCCTGCTTTTTCTCGTAACTCGAACACTTGTTAAAACATACTTTGATAAAAAGAGAGGTATCTGGGGTTCAGGCCTGAAAACCAAACTTACATTGACGCTCCTTATAGTTTCCATTATACCCTCATTCACTCTTTCCATCCTTGCTACAGGTTTTTTCCATATAAGTATGGACAAATGGTTCAGCCAGAAAATTGAAGATACGCTCAACAGCGCCCTTGAGCTTTCCCAATATTATTATGATAATATGTTTCAGAAACAGAAAGATGCCGGTTTAAGGCTTGCACAAACCATAGGCAGGTACAATCTTTTAGAAGACGAATCAGAACTTGATAAAAGGCTGAAAAGGGAGACCAGGACAAAAAATATAGAATACTATTCAATAAACGATATTGACGGGAATATAATTAAAAGCAATTTTATCCCTGAAATAGATGAACAACTTTCAACTAAAATAGATTCCTACATAAAAGACGATCTCACGAGAGGGATAATTCCCTTAAAAGAAGGAGAGCTTATAATAACAGGAACAAAGATTATTGATGAATTCGGTGATGTCTCAGCCATACTGTTTATCGGCAGTAAAATAAAAATACCCGGTACTCAGAGAGTTAAAGAAATCACATCTACCCATAAAGAATTCAAAGAATCAAGGGCATTCAAAAAAATATTGAAATACAGCTTTTACATACCTCTCTCACTTATAACAATATTGACAATTTTCTTTTCTGTATGGGTCGGCATAAAAATGGCAACAGAAATTACCACTCCCATAGAAAAAATGAAAGAAGGTGCGGAAATAATTGCAAAAGGAAAGTTTGATATCAATCTGGAAGACAGGGGTAAAGATGAGATAGGCACGCTTGTAAGCGCATTTAACAGTATGGCAAAGGAACTAAAAATTGCAAAGGATGAAATTGAAGCAAAAAGAAAATATATGGAAGTAATTCTGAAAAATGTTGCTACAGGTATAATATCAACAGATAAAACAGGCGGCATACAGCTCATAAACAGTGCAGCACAGAACATTCTGGGGATCAGAGGAGAAATAATGACTGGCACTCCTCTCGTAAAGATTTTCCCAAATGATATCAAAAAGCAAATGAAGCCCTTTTTAAAAGAATCGAAAAATGCAAGCGGAAAAAGCATTACAAAAGACATGAGGCTGATACTTCAAAACGATATTAAGTACATAAGGGCATCTCTTACAACACTCAAAGATCAAACAAGTAAAACAGAGGGGTTTATCATAACCTTTGATGATATTACATATATTGTGAGGGTTGAAAAACTCGCAACATGGAGGGAAGTTACAAAAAAACTAACTCATGAAATAAAAAATCCGCTAACCCCCATTGTGCTTTCTGCTGAACGTATAAGAAGAAAATTATTACCAGATTTTTCAGGTGATAACAGGGAGATTCTTGATGAAACAACATCTGTTATAATAAAATCTGTTGATGACATAAAAGGCATTGTAAATGAGTTGACAAAATTAACACACACCTCCCAGACAAGAACTCTTGAAGATATAAATTCCATACTTGAAGAGGCTATTTCTCTTTACGGAAATCTCTATCATAATATCGGATTCAAATTCAATCAGGCAATTATTCCCAAATTCAGAATGGACCGCGATGGTCTCAGAAGGGCAATCATAAACCTTATAAGTAATTCAACAAAAGCAATGGGAGATAAGCAGGGCACGATCTTAATTACAACAAATTACGATCAAAATAAAAGAGTTGCAATTTTAGAAATCAGCGATAATGGCAAAGGGATTACTGACGAGAACAAAGAAAAAATCTTTGACCCTTATTTTACCACAGACAAACAGGGAATGGGTCTGGGACTTGCCATTGTTCATTCGATCATTCTTGAACACCATGGCAGGATACACGTAGAGGACAATAAACCTGAAGGCGCTAAATTCATAATCGAGCTGCCTGTCAGCGAAACATAGGGTGGACTATAATTATTATGAAAACCATAGATATAGAACAAATAAACATCAACGACAGAAGATTCTCCATTTCATACCCGATGCAGGATGAAATTCTTCTTGCATCAATTAAAAAAGTAGGGATTATACAACCTGTTATACTTCTTGATACTGAACCTTACATCGTTATAACAGGTTTTAAAAGAATCATGTCAGCGCTGCAGGCAGAGATTAAAAAGATTCCCTTTGTAACCATCAGCATCAGCGAAAAAGAAGCTCTTCTCTACGCTGTTCACGACAACATGAAGAGAGGTCTGAATCTTGTTGAAAAAGCACAGAGCATTGAAAAAATGCTTAACACAGATTTTTCACTCCCTGAAATTTTTGAAACAATGACAATGCTGTCACTTGATCCCCATGAAAAGATTGTCAATAAGCTGGCTGCTATGGCAAAACTCGATGATATCTGTAAGAAATTCATATTTACAAAAAATATTGCCATGAAACAGGTTGAAATGCTCATGTATTTCAACAATGAAGACCGGGTGCGCATTATTGACATACTTTCATCCATCCGTACAACAGAAAGTTTTATAAGAGAAATTTTGGAATCTCTTAATCTCGTAAAAATAAAAAATAACAACATTGACTTTGATTCTTTGAAAAAAGCATCTGATGCGCAGGAATTAAAAAAGAAATTAAAACAAATTACAAACCCGATTCTTTCGTCGCTTGAAAAAAAATTAAAACAGATCAAGCTTCAGTGTTCACTCCCCCCTGACATTGACATTAAAGTAGACCCTTTTTTTGAAAAAAGGTATATTGATATTGTGATAAAGGTAAAAACAGAAAACCACGCAAAAGAGGCCATTGAAAAACTTAACAGCATTATGACCGACGGTCATCTAAGGAGCATATTTGAACTTACAGAAGGTTAATATTGCTGAAGCACAGGGCAATATCGTGCGGAATTGTCCGGGTACAAAATATCACATATGCTGTGGCTACAAAACCATTGACCTCATAGAGGGCTGTGTAATGTCCTGTTCATACTGCATTTTAAAAGCCTATATAAACACGGATACACCCTGCATAAAGATAAACAGGGATATCCCTTATATAATATCCCAGATAGAGAACATGATTGACAATGAGAAAAATCATATATTGAGATTCGGTACAGGGGAGCTTTCTGACAGCCTCGCCCTTGACCGACAATTAGGCCTGAATCGCCCCCTTGTTGAGTTTTTTGGAAAAAAAGGTCGAGCTATTCTTGAATTAAAATCAAAATGGGCATACATTACACACCTTGCACCATACCTGAATCCCTATACTGTAATCTCCTTTTCCCTATCTCCCCAAAATATAATTGATAAAGAGGAGAAAAGAACAAGTCCTCTCTATAAAAGACTGCGCACAGCGAGAAAGGCTCAGGAGTTGGGATGTTTTGTAGGACTCCATTTTGATCCTGTAATAATTTATGAAGGGTTTGAAAAAGATTATAAATATCTCATAGATGATATTGCCAGAATACTTGATCTGAAAAAAGTTATATGGATAAGCATGGGGCTGCTGCGGTTCCCCCCTAAACTTCTTGACCGTTTTATCGATGAAAGAAGAACAAATCTCCTCCATGGTGAGTTTATAAGAGGAGAGGATGGCAAATACAGATACATAAAAAAGGAAAGGATCAGGATATACCGTATGCTTTATGATCTCCTGAAGGAAAAGGAAAAAGATCTGTTTATATATATGTGCATGGAAAGGGAAGAGATATGGGAAAAATCAACAGGGTTGACAGTGAAAAACAGCGAGGATCTTGTAAAACTCTTTGATAATAGAATAAAAAACCTGTTCGGGAGAAACATATGAGATTCAAGGACAAAGTTGTATTTGTAACAGGAGGAACAAAAGGACTTGGCAGGGCAATGGCGCAGGCTTTTCTTGAAGAAGGTGCCTGTGTCGGAGTGAACGGAAGGAATGAAGAATATGTTGTAAAATTCCAAAAAGACTTTAAAGATAAAAAAGTAATTGCTTTTAATAATGATATTACCAATTACGATGCAATGGAAGATATGGTTGAGAAGATTTTTGGAACATGGGGCAGAATTGATGTATTAATAAATAATGCAGGAATCATGAATCCCCTTACAGTATCTGAAAAAGTTAAAAAAACTGATTTCGATACATTGATAGATGTAAATCTTAAAGGTACTTTTTATGTAACTCAAATTTTTGGCAGAAAAATGATAAAACAGGGGTATGGCAGAATAATAAACATTTCATCACAGGCGGCGCTCTTTGGGGAAAAAGGTTTTCTGCCCTATGCTATCAGCAAATCCGCGCTTATGTCAATGACCAGATCTCTTGCTTATGAATGGTCAAAATACGGGATTACCACATGCGCAATTGCGCCGGGTTTTATGAAAGGAGGCATGAACGAAAATCTGATAAAAAGAGAGGCTTTCGTGAATTACCTGTCAAAAAGAACCCCTGCAGGCAGAATGGGCAATATTGAGGAACTTGTTTCCCTGGTTCTTTTTCTTGCTTCAGATACAGCACGATACATCAACGGAGAGATTATAACCATGGACGGTGGCATGACAGGTTATACTGAAGAATCTCTATTAGATTTTATAATGAAAGGACGATAATATGGAAATATTTCCTTTCATACAATTTACATTGAACACACAATATATCATGCGGTGGATTTCTGCCGGAATTATCCTGTATATCCCTGTGCTTAATTTTTTTTCACTTGGTTATCTGGCAAGAGCATCGAGGATCCTTATGATAGGGAGTACAGGCCTTCCCACATGGGAGCAAAAAAATGAGGCATGGACGGAAGGAGTAAAGTTATTGTTTGTTTTCATACTATATGAAGCAATACCGTTTTTCCTTTTTTCCTTTGGTTTCTTCCTGACTACCCTGACAAGCATAACAGCATTTTTTGGAAACATACTAATAAAGTTATCCTATCTTGCTATCCTGCTCTGTTCGTTTTTTATACCCTTTGCCTTTATTGCATTTTCTGAAAAGAACGATTTCCGAAAAGCTCTTCAGTTCGACAGGATCCTAAATGCAGTCAAAGAGGTCTTCCTTCCCTATACAGGAGGATACATAGGGGCCCTTATAGTACTGTATATCTGCAAAACAATAATTCACATCCCATATCTTGTCGGCTTTGTTCTTTCATCCCTTCTTACATACTACACGCTTTTAATTTCAACATATTATTTTACCAGACTGTACATCAAAACATCCCTTTGTGAAGACAGGATAATAGAAAAAGACATTCAGGATATAAAATGATCGGATGAATATTTTTTTAGAAAAAAGCCTCAGGATTTTATTCAGGTTTTACTTTCAGGTTTTTCACCGCATCAAAATTGAAGGCAGGGAAAATATACCAAAGAACCCTGATAAGCTGATAATTATCTCAAATCACGAGAGTCTGCTTGACGGACTGATTATCTGGACATATCTGGATCTAAAGTTAAAAATCATTGTTGACAGGACAAGGGCACAGGAATGGCTGCTTAAACCATTCATGAAAAATTCATACACTGTCCGGATTGATTCGATGAGCCCCTATTCACTAAAAGGTGTAATAGAAGAAGTTAATCAAGGCACTCCATTGCTTATATTTCCTGAAGGGCGTATTACAAGAACCGGCGGCATTATGAAAATTTATGATGGCACTGGCTTTGTAGCCTGCAAAACAGACGCGGAGATACTCCCCCTGCATCTAAGCAACACCTTTTCAACAATCTTCTCAAAAAAAGAAGGAAAGAAAAAGATTTTTGCCCCCATCACAGTATACATTGGAAAAATATATGGACCCATTGATGTTGGGAATCTGCCACCTCACAGTCGAAAAAAAGAGGCAGCATCAATCATTTATAATCTCCTGTGCAACACCTCCTTCATCGCACATAACAAACCCTCTACAATAGGACGGGAATTTATAAATGCCTGTAAAAAACACCGCAGCAGGAGTCTTTTCAAGGATATTACAAATATTGAAACAAGCTACGGAAAAGCCCTGACAGGAGCTTTTATCCTTGGAAACTCTCTGTCGGACATTAACGATAAGCACATAGGCATGTTCCTTCCAAATCTCACAGTAACTGCATTAGTTTTCATGGGTTTACAGCTTTACAGAAAAGTGCCGGTTCTTTTGAATTATTCCAGTGGTGCTTCTGCCTTAAAACATGCCATGGAACTCGGAAAATTGCGTGTTATTGTAACATCACGTAAATTCATTGAAAACATAAAGTTTGACCATTCTATCTTCGAAGGGAAAAAACTTGTTTATATTGAAGATATAAAAGATAAAATCAGCTCAAGAGACAAAATACTCGGACTCTGGAGAAGTATCTTTCCCGGTTCATTTTCCAGAATGATTTGTGAAGATCATAAAGACACTACTGTGATCCTTTTTACATCAGGCTCTGAAGGTCTTCCAAAAGGTGTTTGTCTGTCACATGAAAATATAATTTCCAATATTCATCAGACATTATCAAAAATGGATATCGGAGAAAAAGATTATCTCCTTAATGCTCTACCCATGTTCCACAGTTTTGGGCTGACCATTGGTACAATCCTCCCGATTTTTGCGGGATCAAAAGTTTTTTTCTATATAAATCCTCTTCATTACAAAATGATACCGGAAATTGCCTATGACCAGGGATGCACTATTCTGATGGGAACAAATACCTTTCTTAACGGATTCAGTAGAGAAGCTCATCCCTATGATTTTCAATCAATCCGTTACATATTCTGTGGAGCTGAAGCACTGAACAGCGAAGTTTTTAATAAATATGCAACCATGTTCGGCATCAGAATAATGTCAGGTTACGGAACAACCGAATGCTCTCCTGTTATAAGCATAAATAATCCAATAGAATATGGACATGGAACAGTCGGAAAAATACTTCCCGGAATAGAATACAAAATTGTTCCTGTTGAAGGCTTAGGGAACAGAAATGTTCAAACGGGCAGACTTTATGTGAAAGGCAAAAACGTAATGAAGGGTTATCTGAAAAATGAGCCGGCAAATGTCAAATATATTGTTGAAGATCAGGAATGGTATGATACCGGAGATGTGGTGGAAATAACTGAAAAGGGTTTTTTGAAAATAGTCGGCAGGTTAAAGAGATTTTCCAAGATAAGCGGTGAAATGATATCATTAGCTGCCATAGAAGAAGCTCTTACAGTGGACCTGTCTGATGGCAAAGATATTGCTGTGATTGCAGTCGCAGATGAAAAAAAAGGTGAAAAACTAATTATAATAACCAATGACAGTAAGATTGAGTTAAAAACCATAAGAGAAAAATTAAAGACAGGTGGTTTTCCCGAACTTTCATACCCGAAAGAAGTAAAGTTTGTAAAAAACATCCCGAAACTCGCTACCGGCAAGGTGGATTATGTTAAACTCAGAGAAATACTATGATCTTCCTGCAATTGTATTTTTTTATCAGTGCACACGAGGTAGATTTCTGAACTTGCACTTCTTGATGCTGCAGGTTTAAAAACAGTTACTTTTTTAAAAATCTTTTTCATGTTGTCGCTAATATTGTTGAAGGTATTTGAAAAAAATAATTTGAGAAAAGCATTCCCGCCCTTTCTTAATCCGGATAATATTATGGCATTGACAGCAATATAAAGATCCTCCACATTTTTGTTGTCCACGTCTCTTATGCCTGTCAGATTCGGCGCTATATCACAGGTAACAACATCAAAATGTTTAAGGGAGTAGTTTTCAAGAATGTCCTTTATATTAATGTTTCTGATATCACATTTAATAGTTGCTGCATTATTAATATTCAATGGTTTCATTGGCAGAATATCCATTCCGATTACCATACCTTCATGACCGATAATGCCTGAAATCACCTGTATAAAACTGCCTGGTGCACAACCAATATCAAGAACTTTATCACCCTTTTTTATAATATGGAATTTATCAAGAGTTTCCTGAAGCTTGTAGGCGCTTCTTGCTCTGTACCCTTCCTGCTTTGCTTTTTTGTAAAACCTGTCTTGAGGAACAAATTTACCCATCTGGATTTCTAATATAGAGTTTCTGAAATATCCTGATACTTTTATTCATATTGCACAAATCCTCTATTTCTCCTTATTGTCAATATTTCTTGTCACTCCATATTCACTCAATCATAATGACTGCACTGCATTTTCAATTATATCATATAATTTTCAAGCTTTGTAACCCCAAAAATTCAAATAAGATAACATCATGGATCCTTTAATCTTTATTTTATAAAAATTCTCTTCATATCGACAGGACAAAAAACCTGAAAGTACGAAGCAAGAATTACCTTGACCTCCA
>CAYSBW010000044.1:0-19008 GCA_964429485.1 uncultured Syntrophorhabdaceae bacterium | reverse complement strand
ATCCAAGTCTACTTTGGCATCAACAAACTATGAACAAACAAAAAACAAAGTGAATATTAAGGCGCTGATTGAAAAAATATTACGTGAAAACAATTCAGAAAATCATATAAGCATTGAGTTTAACAAAGAAATCAACAGAATAATAATGAGCGTCCATGACGATAGTACAGGTGAGAAAATCTGGCAGTTTCCACCGGAACAACTTGTTTCTTTCGCAGAAAACTTCCAGAACATTTTATCCGGGCTTATTGTAAATAAAAGCATATAGTAGAGAAGGAGATAATAATGGGCACAACAATTCAGGGGTTGGTAAGCGGAAATGACTGGGGTGCATTAATTGATGGATTGATTTCTGCTGAAAAATTAGCCACCGTTACTCCTCTTGAGAACAAGAGAACCGCTTTTCAATCAAAATTGACAGCATGGCAGAGTTTTAATTCAACTCTAAGAAATCTCCAGACCTATATAGAAACAAGCAAACTTAATGAAAATAATGGATACGATGTTTTTTCCACTTCTCTTTCTTCTGCATATACAGATATTATACCAGCAAATATTCTTTCTGTTTCTGCATCTTCTGCAGATGGACCGGGGACATTCATGGTGGAAGTTCTTCAACTTGCCGAAGCTGAAAAATTTTCATCAGATATTTTTGTTTCTAAAACAGAGGCGCTTGGAGGAGGAACATGGACAGGAGATATCCTTGTAAACGGAACAAAAGTATCCATTTCTGATACCGACAGCCTTGTTGATATTGTCGGCAATATAAATGGAGCCAATGCAGGTGTGACAGCATCTATCATATCTGTCTCCGATATTGAACATCATCTGGTTATTGAATCTAATGATCAGGGAAAAAATGTATTGGATTTACAAAATGGGTCTTCACTCGATATTCTTGCCGACAAGCTTAAACTTAATGCCGGAAACGGAAATATATACGAGCAATTTGCCCATACTGCTGCAGACGGGTCTCATTATGGGACTACTATGGCAGATAATATATCAAGCATTAAAACATTGTTTGATCTAACTACCGGTGAATCAGGTAATATTGTTATTCAGGGACAAGACATAAATATTGATCTTTCAGTAGATTCTCTTACTGATATTGCAGACAGGATAAATGAAAAAATTACAGGAGCTGCTTCAATAGAATCGGTTTTAAATGATGAAGGGATTATTACGGGATACAGGCTGAAATTGGATTCATCCATATCTTATGAGGACATTACTGATGCTGCCAATATTATGGAAACACTTGGAATGGTAGAAGGGAAACGTTTTAATACTCTGTCCACTGAGGGGGGCAGCGATGCATTATTGCAAATTGATGGATATCCAATTACTTCACAAACAAATACAGTCTCTTCAGCAATAAACGGAGTTACATTAACACTTAATGAAACGAATATAGGCAAACCTGTAAAGGCAACAATAGCTTATGATAATGCTGCACTGACATCCAAGATATCTGCCTTGATATCCAATACAAACAGCGTTCTTTCAAATATTAAGACCCAGAATTCCTATACTACTTCCACAACAAATACAACAAGTGGCGTCTCACAGGGGACAACCGGAGGGCCGCTTTTCGGTGATATAAACCTGGTCATGGTACAGAACGCAATACGTGATGCGGTATTCTCTGAGGTGGACAGTAATACTACATACAAAACATTATCTTCCATCGGAATTACCTTTACCAGGGAAGGAACCCTTAATGTTGACACCGCAGCCTTTGCTGCTGCCACGGAAAAAAACAGGGGAGAGGTGGAAAATGTTATCAGAAATTTTTCAGGAATACTTTCTGATAAAACAGATGTCTATGTTGACCCTCTCACAGGAATACTTTCTTCAATAGAGACAGGAATAAATGCAAGAATTACAGATATTAATCAAAGAGTTGCCGAATTAAATGCAAGATATGAGAGAAAAACAATAATGCTGCAGCAAAAATTCAATGTCCTGGAATCTCTTATATCTCAATCGACAACCACGCAGAACTGGCTTACACAACAAATTGACTATATGACAAAAATAAATGCAGACTGATCGGGGTGGTAAATTATGACACAATATGGAGCATATAAAAATATATATGAAAGCATGGATGAAGAAAATAAGTCTGACCTCATTGTGAAAATATTCGAAGGTCTGATTGCAAAAATAGATATTACAAAAGAGGCAATAAACAAAATGAATTATCATGCAAAATATCAGGAACTTACAAAGATAATAACTGTTATTGAAATGCTGGAACGTTTTGTTGACATGTCATATGGGGACATATCAAAAAACCTCGTAAATCTTTATGATTATGTTGAGAGACAGTTAAAAATAGTTCATGTCGATTCTGATATAGCAAAACTTGATGTCTGCAGGGAAATTCTGAAATCTCTTTACGAAGGGTTTCTATCTGCCAGTAACTGCAAGCAGGCTGCCGTAAAAAACTCTAAACCTTTTTCAACAACGCATTCCAAGATTCAGGTTCATGCCTGATAAAGCCTGGAATTCATATACTTATCTGTTACAGTGCTGATTATGTATATGAATTAGTGCGAAACAGCACTTGACAGCAAGGTGATGGTATTGTAGCAGATTAACGGCATTTCTTGTACCAACAAAGAAATATTTAATTTACTAAGCACTTCTGATGGTCCAAGCAATAGCAAATAAAATGTATTTTTTCAGAATATTTTCTTGCTCTGAGTTACTTCGTGTGGTACAAATTAATACTATTTTTCACAAGGAGGTATTATGGAGAATATACTCAGTGGATTTCTCAGGATTGCAACAAAAGTCCTGAATGTTATTGGTAGCGCAGCCCTTTCATTCATGATGCTATTGACTGTGGCCGATGTAATTATGAGAGCCGGCGGACACCCTATTATCGGCACTTATGAGATTGTTGCCCTATGTCTTGCATTGGTAATAGGTTTTGGTATCCCCAAGGTATCGCTGGAGAGGGGGCATGTTTATATGGAGTTTGTTGTGCAGAGGCTTTCGCGAAGGGGAAAGGCAATAATGAATACTTTCACAAGGCTTCTCTGTATCGCTCTTTTTCTTCTTATAGCTTACAACCTTTTTACTATTGGAAATGAATTCAGCAGATCAGGTGAGGTTACTTCAACGATTAGCATACCCTTTTTCCCTGTTGCATACGGTGTGGGAGTCTGTTGCTACATTCAATGTCTTGTATTTGTCCTTGATATTATAAAAATCTGGAGGGGTCAATATGAATGAAATTACCGTAGGCATAATTGCACTTATCTGCCTTTTGCTTCTTTTTGCAACAGGAATTGAATTGGCCTTTGCCATGGCAATTGTGGGATTTGTTGGTTTTGCATATTTAAAGGGTATTCCAACTGCAATGAATCTTCTGGGAAGAGATGTATTTGACGTTATTACAAATTATGGATATACAGTTTTTCCGCTATTTATACTTATGGGCCAGATAGGTTTTAATGCAGGTATTGCCGTCAGGCTTTATGATTCAGCTCATAAATTTATTGGCCATATACCAGGCGGTCTTGCCATGGCAACAGTACTTGGAGCAACAGGTTTCAAGGCTATATGCGGATCTTCAGCAGCAACTTCGGCGACCTTTGCAAGCGTTGCTGTTCCGGAGATGGACAGGTATGGTTATGATCGAAGATTATCCACTGGAATTGTTGCCACAGTGGGTACACTCGGGGTTATCATACCTCCCAGTGTTGTACTTATTATATATGGTATATTAACGGAACAGTCCATAGGAAGACTTTTTCTTGCCGGCATGATACCCGGTTTTGTCATAGCGCTCTTTTTTATGTTAATTATATATGGTTGGGCCAAAATCAATCCTAAAATAGCCCCTATGTCCGAACGTTCCACATGGAAGGCAAGAATGCAGTCTCTTCCGGAGGTTGCCTGGATACTTCTTATATTTATTGTTGTTGTTGGTGGCATAATGAGAGGTTTTTTTACTCCTTCCGAAGCTGGAGCCATTGGAACCTTTGCTGTTCTTGTTCTGGCAGTTGTTAAAAGAGATATTAATTTTAAGGGATATTTCAAGTCGATTACCGAGGCTCTTAGTACAGCAGGAATGCTCCTTATGCTAATTGCAGGCTCTGTCATTCTTGGTCATTTTATAGCAATTACCAATATTCCACAGTTTGTTGCAGATTGGCTTGTTCAGTTACCTTTGAACCGTTACATTATTATTTTGCTTATATGTGTGATATTCCTGATAGGCGGCTCATTTATTGATGACATGGCATTTTTGATTCTGGCTACACCTATTTTCTATCCGGCTGTTATCGGTCTTGGATTTGACCCTGTCTGGTTTGGTATTACCATTGGTGTGGTTGTTATGATAGGCGTGGTTATTCCACCGGTAGCCATTTGTGTTTTTGTAGTAAAGAACATAACAAAAGAACCCATAGGTCGTATTTATGCAGGCGTGTTGCCTTTTCTTATCTCACTGGTAATTGTATGGGGCATGATGCTTGCATTTCCACAAATGGCACTATGGCTTCCTTCACTGCTGTTTGATTAATACTTTGAGGCGTGGAGAAGTTATTTATTTAATGTTTCCAAAGGGTTGCATCACCAAAGGCGGTAGTTGAAAGCCTTGGTTTTAAAAAAAAAGGAGGTAGAGGTATTATGTTTAAAAAAGTAGTATTGGCAGCGTTTGTTCTTTCACTGGTTTTTGCAGTATCTTCGTTTGCAGCAGATCCGATCAAGATTCAGTTTGCAGGGTACCATCCACCGGTACACATGGTATCAAATTTGATTTCCGAATTTTGTGATGAAGTCAACAAGAGAACCAATGGCAAAGTAGCTGCAACTCCCTATACAGGCGGCACGCTGCTTTCAGCAACCAAGATGGCTGCCGGAGTATATAGCGGTATTGCAGATATCGGATTTTCCCATTGTGCATATTCTCGTGGTCGTTTCCCTGTTATGGAAATCATGGAATTACCCCTCGGTTTTCCGAGCAGTTGGATAGCAAGTCATGTATCTAACGATTTCTACAACAAGTTCAAACCGAAAGAATGGAATAATTACCATGTGCTCTTTTTCACCACAAGCCCGGTAAACGTTATTCAGACTGTAAAGAAACCTGTAAACACCATTGAAGATCTTAAGGGAATGAAGATAAGGGGCACTGGAAGGAGCGGAGACATAGTAAAGGCTCTCGGAGCAACACCTATGCCTATTGAAACTCCTGATCTTTATGAAGCTATTAAGAGAGGAGTTGTTGATGGCGCTTATCTGACGATGGAAACATACAAAGGTTTTAAAACAGGCGAACTTTTCAAGTATAACACAGAATCCTGGAAAGTGGGTAGCGTCTATTCTTTTTATATTGCCATGAATAAGAAGAAATGGAATAGCCTTCCTCCAGATGTACAGAAAGTTTTTACAGAAGTATCAAAGGAATTCATAGAGAAGTTTGCAGTTGGTTTCAACAAAATCGATATTGAAGGCCTTGAGTATTTCACAAAACTTGGTGGAAAAACAATACCACTGAGTGATGCAGAAAGTGACAGATGGATAAAGGCTGTGCAGCCGGTTATCGCTAACTTTAAAAAAGATATGACAAGCAAAGGCTATAAAGCTGCAGAGGTTGACAGCTGGCTGGCTTTTATACAGGAACGCATTGCATACTGGAAGGCTCAGGAAAAAGCCAAAAAGATACCAACACCATTTAAGTATTAGAAATTATGTTTTATATTTAATATTGTCCTGATGACTGAGCATAAAAGTAAAAATATTGTTTAAGTAATGCTGTAAAGGGCAATATAATGAAAAGTATATATGCCGACAGGTTTTAGAAGATGCAACTCAGGATGCAAGTAAATTGAGCCAATATGGATCAAGGGGGTTCCTGATAAACTTTTACCTGTTGGTTAAGTTAATGTCTTTAAAATGATTGAAAAATAAAAAGATCTTCCTTTTTAGGAAGATCTTTTTATTTTTACCCGTAGAGAAGAAGGTAAATTATGAAATATTTTTCCCGTTTAAACCATATGTCCAGAGAACTAAAGCTGTTTGTTATGGCCTCACTGTGCATGGGTATAGCCTACAGCATAGTAGATTCCACTTTTAATAATTTTCTTAATGAACGATTTAATCTTACAGGCTTCCAGAGATCATTTCTTGAAGTTCCGCGTGAATTACCGGGACTTCTTGTCATTTTCCTGTCTGCATCCCTGTGGTTTCTCTGTAGCCGTCGACAAAGTGCAGTTTCAATGTTGCTTAGCGCTGTCGGTGTTTTCCTTATAGGTTTTGCTTCACCTGTCTATATGATAATGGTGCTTTGGCTTTTTATTTACAGTGCCGGTCAGCATCTTTTTATACCATTGTCCTCTACGATAGGAATGGAACTTGCCAGAGAAGGCAGGATGGGGCAGCGTCTTGGACAGCTCAATGCAATCAGAAATCTTGCAGCTGTAATGGGGAGTCTTCTGGTATTCTTGGGATTTAAATATCTTGGATTTACTTTTAATCATACCTTTGCCGTATCTTGCGTTGCCTTCCTGATAGGTTCAATACTGATGTTTTTAATGAAACCGGAAAATAAACATGAGCCCAAAGTGTATTTGAAACTGTACAAGGAATATCGGTTGTTTTATCTTTTAGCAGTGCTTTTTGGGTCACGAAAACAAATATTTCTGACTTTTGGACCATGGGTTCTTGTTACAGTATTTAATCAACCTACCCAGACAATTGCCATACTTGTTATGGTAGGTGGTGGAATAGGTATACTTTTTCAGCCACTGCTTGGATGGGCGATAGATAAATTTGGAGAGAGATTTGTTCTTCTAATCGAAGCTGCATCGCTAATATTCGTCTGTCTTGGTTATGGGTTTTCCAAATTTCTTTTCAGGGAACAGCCTGCCTTTATTATTGCATGTATTTGCTTTCTTCTCGATCAAATGTTGATGTCAGTGAATATGGCGCGTTCAACATATATGAAGAAAATAGCTATTCATGATTCTCATGTTCAACCTGCCTTAACAAGTTCTGTTACAATGGATCATATTTTTTCCATTGCTGTTGGTTTGCTTGGCGGCATAATCTGGGATATTTGGGGTTTCCAATATGTTTTTCTGTTGGGTGCATTCATTGCCGTGGCTAATTTTATTGCTGCTTTCCAGATTCGAATACCCTCTGTAAAAGTTGAATGATAAATCTAACAAATAATTATAGGCCAGCAAAATCAAGTATAAAAGTTTGTATTCAATTATGTTATTATCTATTTTGCAGGTTCATAGATCGGGGGGTTCTATATGACTAAATTTATGGCCGGACTGAAGATCAAATACAAGTTCTGGATCGTAGTAGGCATAGCATTATTCTGTTTAATATTAACCGAGATAATATTCCTTATTCATTTAAAACAGGATCTTTTTGAAGAGAAAAAGATAAGAACGCGGAATGTTGTGGAAACTGCCTATGAAATTATACAGTTCCATTATAATGCTGCCAAATCAGGTACAATGACAGAGGATGAAGCACAGCAGAAGTCAAAGGATTTGATAAGATCTCTTAGGTATGAGGGTAATGAATATTTCTGGATTAACAATATGCAGGCATTTATGGTTGCTCATCCTTATTTTGAGCTTGAAGGTAAAGACCAATCAGAATTGAAAGATGTAAAAGGAAAAAAAATTATAGTTTCTTTCATAGAAAAAGTCAGAACGCATAATTCAGGTTTTGTGGAATATTTCTGGAAAAAGCCGAATGCTGAAAAACATACTCCCAAGATTGCTTATGTAAAGGGATTTGAGCCATGGGGGTGGATTATAGGGACAGGAGTTTACACCGATGATATTGATGTCATATTTTTTAATAAAGCTATGAGAATGGCCATTATTATGGTTGTATTGACATTTATTGTAGTAACAGCATCCTGGTTTGTTGCGAGAAGCATTACACAACCGCTCTCCTTTGTAAAAAAAAGTTTGCAGCAAGTTGCTGAAGGTGATCTCAGGATTGATAATATTGAAGATAATATATTTTCATATGGTTCCGATGAGGTTGGTCAGATTTTAATTGCCTTGAATAATATGAGAAGTAATCTTGATTCTCTTATAGGACAGGTCCAGCTTTCAGGTATACAGGTTACATCTTCGACAACTCAGATAGCAGCATCTGCAAGACAACTTGAGTCAACTGTTGCAGAGCAGGCAGCATCAATAAGGGAAGTTACATTTGTCACAAAAAAAATATCAGGTACTTCTGAAGATCTGATGAAAACCATGGGAGGAGTAAGTGATACAGCTTCCAATACTGCCGGTATGGCTGAAGAAGGGCGTGCTTCTCTTAATCGTATGCAATCCTCAATGCGTTCCTTTATAGAAGCCACAGGTTATATATCATCAAAACTTGGTATTATAAACGAAAAGGCAAATAAAATTTCAGGGGTTGTTACAACTATCAACAAGATTTCAGATCAGACGAATCTTTTATCTTTAAATGCTGCCATTGAAGCGGAAAAGGCAGGTGAATACGGCAAGGGTTTTTCTGTAGTTGCCCGTGAGATTACCCGACTTTCCGATCAAACAGCCATAGCAACAAAAGACATAGAATATATGGTAAAGGAAATGCAGTCCTCTGTTACGTCAGGAGTGATGGAAATGGATAAATTTGCAGAGGGGGTTCGAAAAAATGTTGAAGCAGTTGAAGCTATAGGAGATCAACTTGCTGATATAATAGATCAGGTAAGAAAACTTGGTCCACAATTCCAGATGGTGAATGAGGGTATGCACACGCAGGTTGATGGAGCACAGCAGATAAGCGAGGCCATGAAGCAGCTATCAACAACAGCTGACCATACAAGGGAATCTTTAGTTGAGTTTAAAGGAGTAACAGAACAGCTCAACTCTGCAGTTCAGGTTTTGCAGAACGAGGTTTCCAGATTTAAATTGAATCGAGGATGATTATGGGAATATCCTTGAAGAAATTTACAATTTTGCAAAAAATATTTATCGGCAGTATCATTTTTGCTCTGCCAGTTATTATCCTGCTTTTTTACATGGTTGCAGGATTTAATCGTGATATCAGTTTTGCCCGTCTTGAACTTGGGGGAAACAAACTGCTTATGCGCCTGGAAAGTATTGCAGAACTTATTCCTGAACATCAATTAATGACACGTATGTATATTGAAGGCAATACAGATCTTGAAGACAAAATAAATATTACAGGCAATGAAATAGAAAATCAATTTATCCTTCTTTTAAAGGATTTCAATAATGACAAAACCCTTGAAAAAGCTCTGAGAATTGCCCCGAAAAATCTTAAAGATGCAGGAATTAATGAAGGCCATATTTCAGATATATATAAAAGATGGCAGAAATTACGATCAGACTGGAAAAATAATATAACCACATCAAACGATGATATTCATAATGATGTGATTCTGATGCCGATTCGAACATTAATCAAACGGATAGGGAATACATCGAATATGGTACTTGATCCTAATCTTGATACAACTTATCTTATGGAAGTTGGTCTGGTTGCAGTACCTAAAACTCAGGAAAGAGTCAGTTCCTTTGTCCTTTTTGTTGAGTCGGTAATTTTCAAGGGATTTCTTTCCAAAGAAGATAAAGTTAAATTTTCTGTTTTCGCTGCAATACTTGAAGAGGATATGGAACGTATAAGTCGCAGTGTTGAAACGGCGATAAAGGAAAATAACAATAATGAAGTGGTCAGGTCAACACTTAATGTAAGCCTTCCCCACTTACTGGATGAGTACAAATCATCAATCATTCCCTTTCTTTTTATAACTCAAAGATTTGTAAATGATCCCGATTTCAGGATATCGGCTGTGGATGCATACACATCTGCAAAAAAAATACTTGATGCAGGAACAAAACTAAGGGAAGTGGCAATGATGGAGCTGCATAACCTGCTTGATAAAAGGTACAAAACTTATGTAAACAAAAGATTCACCGCACTTTTTTTGAGTCTTGGAATGTTGTTTCTTGCCACAGTTGTCTTCATTGTAATTTCTCGAGGTATAAGCAAATCTCTTGGAAAAGTGGTTGACATAGCAGGGAAGATTGCAAGGGGAGATTTACGGAAGGCGATGGAAGACCTTGAAAAAACAGGAAGATCCGATATTTACATGAACAATAAAGCAGATGAAAAGCTGGAAAATCAAAAGAATGAAATTTACCGACTTTTCCATGCAATTACCGTAATGACATCGAGTCTCTATTCCTTGATTATACAGGTTGGAAAATCAGGTATTCAGATGAGCACATCATCTGCCAAGATAGCTGTATCGGCAAGAGAACTTGAAGCTACTGTTGCAGAACAGGCTTCCTCTATCAGTGAAGTAAGTGCAACAAGCAATGAAATCTCTGCAACTTCGCAGGAATTTGCAAAAACAATGAATAAAGTATCGAGGATGGCCTCGGAAGCTGCAGAAATGGCAAGTGTCAGCATGTCCAGTCTTTCTAATATAAATTCAACAATGAAGAAACTCCTTGATGATACAACGGAAAGTTCAGAGAAGTTAAAAGTTGTGAACGAAAAAATGGATAATATTACTCAGGTCATAACAACAATTACAAGGGTGGCAAACCAGATAAACCTGCTTTCACTTAACGCTGCTATTGAAGCAGAAAAAGCCGGTGCATACGGTATTGGTTTTTCAGTTGTTGCCAGGGAAATCAGGCGTCTTGCAGATCAGACCGCAGTTTCTGCTCTTGATATTGAAACAATAATAATGGAAACCAGAGAGGCAGTGAAAGATGGATCTGTGGCTGTTGAGACTTATACAAATCAGACACGTATAAGCACTGAAAAGATTGCAGAGATCAGCATAGATCTTTTAAGAGCTATTGAATATACTCAGGAACTGGTGCCCCAGTTCGAGTCGGTTAATCAGGGGATGCAGATGCAATCGCAGAGCGCTTCCCAGATCAGTGAGTCTATGGGATATCTCAATCAGGCTGCAGGTCAGACAAGGGATTCACTGGTTGAGTTTAGAAGTGTTACAGAACAGCTGAACTCTGCAGCCAAAGACCTGGAAAGAGAAGTAGCCCGGTTCACCATAAATTCAGAGGCGTAAAGATATACATGCTTTTTCTCGTTTTTGAGGCTGATAATGAACGTTATTGTCTGGAAGTATCCAGCATAATTGAAGTAATACCCATGGTTATCTTTAAAAAAATCCCTCATGTTCCGGAATACTTTGCAGGATTATTTAATTACCGTGGGACTATTGTACCTGTCATTGATCTTTCAATGTTGATTTGCAGAAAGCCTTCAAAAACACTTTTCAGCACACGCATTGTACTGGTTAATTATTCGGGTATTGATCAAAATTATCACATCCTCGGGTTGCTGGTTGAAAGAGCCACAGAAACTATTTTCTGCAATGTGGAAAAATTCCAATCCCCCGGCATTGAAGTTGATCATGCAAAGTATTTGGGAGATGTCATCTTTGATGATAGAGGAATGATTCAAAGAATAAGAATAGAAAAACTGCCTCCTGAAACTATTCAGGGCTTTGATTTTGATGTATTAAAGGAAAACGATGATGTTGTCACCTTATAATAGAGAAAAGTCTTTTAATTTCTGTGGTAATGCGAATGGTAACAGTCGTGGCGATGGTGCTGGAGCATGCACTTCTCCAACTGGAATCAGCAAATTTGATAGCGGAATTGCCAATGTGGAATCATTGCTTTCAGAAAAGATGGGGCTTGAATCTGAATCCATAGGAAAGAAGCGTATTGCCAATATTGTTAATAAACTTATGAAATGTTCTGCAATCGATAATTTGAATGAATACATTCAAACACTCGAATCCGATTCCATGGAATTGGATAAGCTGATTAATGAAATTACTGTCCCTGAAACGTGGTTTTTCAGGAATAATGAATCCTTTAACTATTTAGCAAAACATGTTTGTGATTTCCGGTCCTGTGATATTAAAAAAAAGATGCTTAAAATTCTTTCTGTTCCGTGCTCTTCAGGTGAAGAGCCTTATTCCATAGCAATTACCTTGCTGGAAGCAGGTTTGTTGGCTGAGAATTTTCAAATTGATGCAATAGACATAAGTCAGAAGGCAATTGAGTCAGCGAAGCATGCTGTTTACGGAAAAAGCGCTTTTCGTTTTGAAAGGAATGATTATAAAAATAAATATTTCACTGCTTCCGGAGAGGATTATATACTTGATTCAGCAATTACGAAATTGGTGGTGTTTTACAGGGACAATTTTTTGAAAGCCGATATCCTGGATGACAGAAAACCCTATGATATTATTTTTTGTAAAAATCTTATTATATACCTTACTAATGATGCAAGAAAGAGAGTGTTTGATAATATACAACGCCTTCTGCTTCCAGGAGGAGTTGTATTTACAGGGTATGCTGAAATAGTGTCTTTTTTGCAAAATGGATATGCTCCTGTAGAGCATGCAAGATCCTTTGCATGCAGAAATACCGGATTAAAAACTGAAAACAACTTTATTGTTGATAAACCAATAAAAAAGGTTTGTAAATTCAGCAACAACACCAATAAAATTGAAATGCCAGCAATATCAGGGTTATCATTTTCCTCCTCCCGGGATGAAGAAAATGATTTTTTAAAGGTAAGACCCGATGAATCATCACGTACTTTTGCTGGAAACTCCCTGGAAGGTAGTGGAAAAACAAAAAAAACATTAAAAACAGACATAAAAAGCGAGTCAGTAACAATTATGGCAATCAGAACCCTCGCAGACAGGGGGTTGCTTGATGAAGCTTTATCCAAATGTGAACAATTCTTAAAAAAAGACACTCACAATAAAGACGCTTACTACCTTATGGGGCTGATCAACCTTGCATTAAATGTTTTTGACAGAGCTGAAAATTATTTTCAAAAAACCCTGTATCTCGACCCTGATCATCATGAGGCGTTGTTACACATGAAGCTTTTGTATGAAAAAAAAGGAGATACAGTCAAAGCTTCGCTTGTGGAGGGAAGAATTAAAAGATACGAAAACAGAACAGGAAAAAGCCAGTAAAAATACAATTAAGAAGATTGGATTAAAAATAAGGTTACTATGAGTCAGGAAAAGAATATTGAACAAATCAGATGCTGGAAGGAACAGGGTGTTTTTGGGAACTGTTCATGCCCTAAACTTGCAAATATTGTTCATTGCCGTAACTGTATTGAATACAACAGGGCAGGAAGAACGCTTTTTAACAGAAAGGTTTCTGATGAATTTCTTGAAGAATGGACAAGCAATTTCAGGAGTATTAAAGAAGCGGAAGCCCTTGATACGATATCAGTAATTGTAATGAGAATAAAAAGTGAGTGGATGGCTCTTAGAACAGTCTGTTTGCAGGAAACAACCAGTGTTAAAGCGTTTCACCGTGTACCCTTCAGAACTGATAATGTTTTTAAGGGTATCGTGAATGTAAATGGAGAGTTACTTCTCTGTGTTTCGCTTGCTGATCTCCTGGAATATGACAATGAAGATAATACAGATAAGGGGAATAGCGCGATCTACATGAGGATGATTGTCCTGAATAAGGATGGTGAGAGATACGTCTTTCCTGTTGATGAAGTTCTTGGTATTTATCGCATACCGATGTCGGGATTAAAGGAACCTCCTGTTACAGTATCAAAAGCGCCTTTGACGATGATTGCAGGTATATTCGATCTTGATGATAAAAAAGTAGGACTCCTTGATGAAGAGAAATTTATTCATGCTCTTGAAAGGAGAATTAAAACCTGATTATGGAAAAACAGAACGATATAGCTGATCTTTCCATGCTTGATCTTTTTCGTATTGAAGCAGAAAATTATACAAAAATACTGGAATCAGGACTTGTGGAAATTGAACAGAATCAAATTCCACAAAAAATAGAACCTCTAATGCGTGCGGCTCACTCTATTAAAGGGGCAGCCCGTATTGTAGGACTTGATACTGTAGTTGAGATTGCCCATGCCATGGAGGATGTTCTTTGCGCAGCACAGCAGAACAGCTTGAAACTCGTATCCCGCAATATTGACATGCTCCTGAAGGGTAACGATGTTTTCATTAATCTAACAAAAATCGACATTGGTGCTATTCCTGAATGGCTGCAGGAACATTCTGAAACAATAAAAGCTTTAGGCAAAAGAATCAGGGAAAGTATAACAGAACAAGAGAGTTCAACATCTGAAACAAAAAAATCCGGGGCAGAAGAAGATATTGAAATAAATGTGCAAAAAGAAATATTGCCGGGAACATCTGTAAATAATATGCCTGCCCTTGATGTCCCTGATTATCCTGTGAATCAGGGTGTTACATTAAAAGAGAGTCCGGAGGAAAAGGAAGAAAGTTTTGTTCGTGTTGCCTCGGAAAGTCTGAATCGTCTTATGGGGTTTGCCGGTGAATGCCTTGTGCAGGCAAGATCGACAAAACCTTTTTCAAACTCTCTTCTTAAAATGAAGGACCGGCAGATTGAGTTGATAAGTGTCTTGGAAGAAATATTTGAATTTTCAAAAAACAACTCTGTTCCAAAGGAAGTTTTGGAAAGATTTCATGAATCATTAAAACAACTTGACCTGATAAGAGACCTTGTTGTAACTCAGATAGTTGATTTTGAACTTTTTTCACGCAACCTCGAACATCTTGCCGACAGATTGTATGGTGAAGTTGTTGCAATCAGGATGAGACCTTTTTCTGATGGTCTTGCCGGATTTCCAAGGATGGTTCGTGATCTTGCAAAGAATATGGGCAAAAAAATCAAGTTCAGGATTCTTGGAGAATCAACAAAGGTGGACAGGGATATTCTTGAAAAACTCGAAGCACCATTGACCCATTTACTCCGGAATGCCATAGATCATGGACTGGAAACACCGGAAGAGCGTGTTGCAGTGAATAAACCTGATGAGGGAACCCTTATTCTTGAAGCACGTCACAGTTCCGGTGCTTTGAATATCAGACTTGCTGAAGACGGCAGGGGCATAGATTTGGAGAAAATACGGCGTAAAATTGTTGAAAAAGGTTATACATCACAGGAAATGGCTGCAAATCTTAATGAAGGGGAGCTGCTGGATTTCCTTTTTCTGCCAGGTTTTTCAACAGCAAAAAAAGTTACTGAGTTTTCAGGCCGGGGAGTAGGCCTTGACGTTGTGCTGACAATGGTTCAGAGAGTTGGCGGTTCAGTAAAAGTTGAGACGAAACCTGGAAACGGCACATCTTTCCATTTGCATCTGCCGTTAACATTATCTGTTCTCAGAGTGCTCCTTGTTGAAATTTGCGGTGAGCCGTATGCTGTGCCATTAAGCCGTATTGACCGTGTTTTACAGTTGTCTCATGATAAGTTGAAAACAGTGGAAAATAAACAATTCTACACCTTTGAAAATGAAAATATAGGTATATTGTATGCTCATCAGGTTCTTCACATGCCACCCTCTGACAATCGATATCCAGGATTGCATATTGTATTTGTCAGCGACCGTTTGAACAGATATGGTCTTGTTGTTGACAGATTTCTTGGTGAGCGTGAACTGGTAGTAATCCCCCTTGATGCACGGCTTGGTACCATACCCGATATAAGTGCAGGGGCGATTCTTGAGGATGGTTCGCCAGTGCTCATACTGGATGTGGATGATGTTGTACGCTCAATTGATAATCTTTTAACTCACAGCAGTCTTCATAAAGTTGGGGGCAGAAAAATACTTGCAGATGGGACAAAAAAACAAATACTTGTAGTGGATGACTCTTTAACAGTACGTGAAGTGGAGCGAAGACTTTTAGAGAACAGTGGTTATGAAGTTACCGTAGCTGTTGATGGAATGGATGGTTGGAATATTCTGGCTCTCAACAGTTTTGATCTGGTGATTTCTGACATAGATATGCCCCGTATGAATGGAATAGATCTGATAAAGAAGATTAAGAGCGATTTAAGGCTCAAAAAGTTGCCTGTTATTATAGTATCTTATAAAGACAGGGAAGAGGATAGAATCAAGGGCCTTGAAGCAGGGGCGGATTACTATCTTACAAAGAGCAGTTTTCATGATGAGAGTTTGAGTAATGCTGTCAGGGATCTGATTGGAGAACCATAGATAATTCTTTTATAAAAAAAACAGATACACCCATAAAGGTTATTAACAATAAAACATAAAGGTAAAAATATGTTAAATAAAGGAGCAGCTTAGCAAGATGCGCATTGCAATAGCGAACAGCAATGCTGCAACAACAGATATTCTCCGGACCGTTGTTGCTTCCAGGCCTGGCTATGAAATATTATGGACTGCTTCAAACGGGACTGATGCAGTCAAAAATAACCTTCATGATAAACCCGATCTTATATTGATGGCTCCTGATCTTCCTGTTGCTGATGAGGGTATTCAGGCAATTCAGATAATTATGCAGGATAATCCCTGTGCTATTCTATTGGTAGCTGATGAAGTATCAAAAGAGGCTTCAAGGGTTTTTGAAGCCATGGGCAGGGGGGCTCTTGACGTTCAGAACACCCCTTTTATTGATCCTGAGGGAAATATAAGAGGAGGAGAAGAACTGCTCGAAAAAATATCTGTAATTAATAGACTGATCGGTAATCATGGGATGAACATAAAAAAAGAAATTATTGTACAACATAATTCTTTAAAACTTTTTCAACCTGTAATTGTAATAGGTTCTTCAACGGGAGGCCCAAAAGCTCTTGTTGAAATCGTATCAAATATGCCAGTTGGGGTGAATGTTTCTATAATTATAATTCAGCATGTTGATGTTCAGTTTGTTAATGGTCTTATTGAATGGCTTGCAGGATATACAGAGATGAATGTTACCCTTGCAAGCGAGGGTGTGTTTCCTGAAGGGAACACAATATATGTTGCCGGGACAAATGATCATCTGGTAATGGGTGAAGACTGTACTTTTCACTATGTTGTTGAGCCACGTGACAACCCTTACAGACCATCAATAGATGCTTTTTTTCTGAGCGTTGCCCAAAACTGGCCAGTCAAAGGTGTGGCTGTACTTCTGACCGGTATGGGCAGAGATGGAGCACAGGGTCTTTTATCATTAAGGGAAGCTGGATGGCACACAATAGCCCAGGATGAAAAAACCTCTGTTGTTTATGGTATGCCGAGGGCAGCTGCTCAGATGGATGCTGCAAAGGAGATTCTGCCCATTGAAAAAATTGCTGAGTCTGTTATAAAGCATATTAAGAACAGGAAGGTCATATGACAACACTTGAAGATGGAAAATTTGCTGCGCCCTTAATCAGACACGATATATCAGTACTTCTGGTTGATGATCAGCCAATAGTTGGTGAAACAATAAGGCGTATGCTGGAACCTGAGAAGGACATTATCTTCCATTACTGTCAGGATCCTACAAATGCGATTAAAATGGCAGTGCAAGTTGCACCTACGGTCATACTTCAGGATCTTGTTATGCCGGAGATTGACGGCTTGACTCTCGTTAAGTTTTTTAGAGCACATAGGATGTTAAAACATGTACCGCTTATAGTGCTTTCCAGTAAGGAGGAAGCAATAACAAAAGCGGATGCATTTGCAGTCGGAGCGAATGACTATCTTGTCAAGCTGCCTGACAGAATTGAACTGATAGCAAGAATTCGCTATCACTCCATGGGTTATATTGCTCTTCTTCAGAGAAATGAGGCGTATGAAGCTCTTTACCGAAGTCAGCAGGTATTGGCTGTTCAGCTTGCCAGTGCAGCTGAATACGTTGTTTCTCTCTTGCCTCAGCCTGTAAGGAAAGGTGATGTCCTTACTGACTGGCGTTATGTCCCTTCGGCAGAGCTTGGTGGAGATTCTTTTGGATATCACTGGATTGACAAAGAACATTTTGCCATGTACCTTCTTGATGTATGTGATCACGGTGTTGGTCCGGCTCTTTTATCCGTTTCTGCTCTTAATGTCCTACGGTCTCAGACATTGCGAAACACTAATTTCAGAATACCTGAAGAGGTACTAACTGCGTTGAATGAGACTTTTCAGATGGAAAAACAAAACAACCTCTATTTTACAATATGGTACGGTGTCTATAACAAAAATTCGAAAACTATGGCTTATTGCAGTGCAGGTCACCCCGCAGCACTTATGGTATTGTCGTCAAGAGAAATAAAAGAATTAGGATCTCAAAATTTGTTTATCGGAGGGATGCCGGATATTATATATAAAGGTGGATCAATCAATGTTGAAGTTCCATCAAGGCTGTATATTTTTTCTGATGGAGCTTTTGAAATCAATAAAACAGATGGTTCCATGTGGAGTTTTAACGAGTTAAAAGAATTTGTTAAAATCATGCCTGAAGGCAATATTTCCGAAATAGATGCTTTGTATGCTTCACTTCAGGAGATGCATGGCGGAAATGATCTGGATGATGATTTTTCCATGCTTAAAATAGAATTTCTGTAGTTTCTGTATTAAAAAAAATTCTAAGAATTTGTCCCCTTCAAATTAATTCCAATATCATCAAATTGAAGGGGACAACAAAAATGATTAATATCTATTAGTTAAATACTATAGTCATTGTAGCTTCAGTATCATTGGCAATTGTTGTTGATGGAAACTTCCATTTTTTAATTGTTTCTGCAATACATAGATCTTTCTTTTTGTTTTTAATTGTACTGGAAAGTACCATGATTTTTTTTACAGTACCATCGCTTTTAATGAACAGTGTTATTACAATCTGTCCTTTTAAATCCTGTTTATCAAAGCATTTTTTAAAATCATCAAGATTTTTTTCAGCAACCGTAATTATTGCTTCCTTTGAAAGTCCTCCTGTTAATGTAAGATCTTTTATGCTTACTCTCTGTTTTTCCGGGATCTGCTTTTTAACATTTGTAGTATCCTGCTGGTAAATCTTTTTTTCATATTTTTTTCCACTTTCCATAAATCGTGGTGCGCTCAATGCAATTCCTGGCATAGCTCTACCGACAGCGTAATTAGAAACCCCCTGAGGCAAAGGAAGGGGCTGTTTGATTGTGGTAACTTTGCCATCTTTGTTTCGTATTTCAGTATCAACAGCAACAAATGATGTGTAGGAAGTAA
>CAYSBW010000043.1:0-19570 GCA_964429485.1 uncultured Syntrophorhabdaceae bacterium | reverse complement strand
TTGGAGCCGGTGTTGTCACTGAGATTATAGAGTAAGAGGGGAAAAAGATGAGGCAGAGAATCAGGATATGCCTGAAGGCCTTTGATCATGGGCTACTTGATCAATCGGTAAAAGAAATAGTTGATGCTGCAAGAAAGACCGGAGCACAGATTGTTGGACCTGTTCCGTTGCCAACAAGAATACAAAAGTTTTGTGTATTGCGTTCTCCCCACATTGATAAGAAATCGCGAGAGCAGTTTGAAGTTAGAACGCATAAGAGATTGATAGATATAGTTGATCCTACACAACAGACAGTGGATGCCCTCATGAAGTTGGAGCTTGCAGCAGGTGTCGATGTGGAAATAAAGTCCTGAGGAGTTTACAATGGCAACGGCAGATTTAATTGATATAAAAGGTGAAAAAGTAGGAGAAATTGAAATAAATGATGACATCTTTAATGTCGAGGTTAAGCCCTATCTGATGCACGATGTGGTAAGAATGCAGCTTGCAGCAAGGAGAAGTGGAACCGCAGCGACAAAAACAAGAAAGGATGTCAAGGGTAGTGGAAGGAAGCTTTTTAAGCAAAAAGGTACAGGAAGAGCTAGACAGGGAAACATCAGATCTCCAATTCAGGTAGGTGGAGGTGTAGTTTTTGGCCCTCATAAAAGAGATTATAGCTATACAGTGCCAAAAAAAGTAAGAAGAAACGCACTTAAATCAGCATTAACTGTAAGATATACAGGTTCAAAAATGAAAGTACTTGATAAGTTAATTCTTGAAAAATTCAGTACTAAAAATTTCAACGAGATAATTGGAACATTAAAATTAACTAAGCCTCTTTTTATAATAGACAAAAAAGACGAAATTATTGAAAGATCAGCAAGGAATATACCTTTTGTTAAAGTATTGAGGATGGATGGTCTGAATGTTTACGATATTATAAGACATGAAAATCTTATATTTACACTGGATGCATTACGAAAGGTTGAAGGGGTGCTGTCATAATGATTGAATATGATATAATTATAAAACCGATAATAACCGAAAAAAGCTCCCTGCTAAAGGAAATTGGAAATCAATATGTATTTGAAGTGCACAGGGATACCAATAAGATAGAAATAAAAAAGGCCGTTGAAAAACTTTTTAAGGTTAAGGTTATTTCGGTTCAGGTAGCAAAAATGGAAGGTAAAGTCAGAAGGGTGGGAAAATTTTCCGGAAAGAGGCCTGACTGGAAAAAGGCAATTGTAAAATTAAGCCCAAAAGATAAAATAACTATTTTTGAAGGTGCATAATGGGTATAAAGGAATATAGTCCAACATCTGCCGGTAGAAGATTTATGAGTATAAATACCTTTGAGGAAATTACAAGGAATAAGCCGGAAAAATCATTATTAGCCCCAGTTAAAAAATCGGGGGGCAGAAATAATGTAGGAAGAATAACCACAAGACATATTGGTGGTGGACACAAGAGAAAATATAGAGTAATAGATTTTAAACGAAATAAATATGAGATTCCTGGTAAAGTTTCAAGTATTGAGTATGATCCGAATAGATCGGCCAACATTGCACTTATTAATTATAAAGATGGCGAAAAAAGATACATTCTTGCACCACTTAAACTGAAAGTAGGCGATGAGATTGTTGCAAGCAGGAAACCGGATAATGAAATCAATGAAGGAAATGCACTGTGCCTTAAATATATACCTGCTGGAACATTTATTCATAATGTGGAAATGAAGCCAGGAAAGGGTGGACAGATTGCAAGAAGTGCAGGAAATTATGCTCAGCTTGTAGCAAAAGAAGGTTCGTATGGACATGTGAGATTGCCATCTGGTGGAGTTAGACTCATTCTCTTAACATGCATGGCCACCATTGGACAGGTGGGGAATATTGATCATGAAAATGTTACAATGGGTAAGGCCGGTAAATCAAGATGGAAGGGAACAAGACCGACAGTTAGAGGGACAGCGATGAACCCTGTTGATCATCCATTAGGGGGCGGCGAAGGGAGGTCCAAAGGCGGGAGACACCCTTGTTCACCTTGGGGGCAGTTATCTAAGGGATTGAAAACAAGAAAAAATAAAAGAACAGATAAGTATATTATAAAGTTAAGAGGTTAGGGAGGTTCACGTGGCAAGGTCTTTAAAGAAAGGGCCATTTGTTGTCGAAAAGTTAATGGAAAAGGCCTTAGCAGCAAAGGGGTCAAAGAGTTCCAAGGTAATAAAAACTTGGAATAGAAGCTCAACAATAACACCTGATTTTATAGGATTGACTTTCGCAGTACATAATGGGCGAAAATTTATACCTGTATTTGTTACAGAAGAGATGGTTGGACATAAATTTGGCGAATTCTCTCCAACGAGAACTTTTCATAGTCATTCAGGAGATAGAAAAGCAAAAGTTGTGAAAAGGAAGGAATAGACCTATGGAAATAGTGGCAAAAGCAAATATGATAAGGATTTCTCCAAGAAAGGTAAGAATTGTGGGAGAAGTTATAAAGAAAAAAAACGTTAATGATGCAACGGGTATTCTTATGTATATGCCTCAAAAAGCGTCTTTTATACTTAAAAAACTTCTTGACAGTGCAATTGCCAACGCAAAGCAAAAAAAGTATGTGGATATAGATAGTCTTTTTGTTAAAAATGTCATAGTGGATGGCGGTCCGATGTTAAAGAGGTTTTTGCCGAGAGCTATGGGAAGAGCAACGAAGATCAGGAAGAGATTAAGTCACATCACAATTGTGCTGGATGAATCTTAATATTGGAGGTTAAATGGGTCAAAAGACACATCCTTATGGTTATAGACTTGGCGTAATTAAAACATGGGATTCTAAATGGTTTGCAGCAAAGAATTATGCTATGTTCCTGCATGAAGATATCAGGATAAAGAGATTCCTTAAAGAAAAATTGCACCAGGCTGGCGTATCCAAAATTGAAATTGAAAGAGCGGCCAATAAAGATAAAAGAGTTAAGGTAAACATATATACTGCAAGACCTGGACTTGTTATTGGAAGAAAAGGTGCAGAAGTGGAAAACCTTAAAAAGGAATTGCAGAGGATAACTGAAAAGGAAGTTATTTTAAATATAACTGAGATAAAAAGGCCAGAGGTTGATGCCCAACTGGTTGCTGAAAATGTTGCCCTACAACTTGAGAGAAGAGTATCTTTTAGAAGAGCCATGAAGAGGAATGTATCACAGGCTATGAAATTTGGTGCAAAGGGAATTAAAGCGATGTGCGCTGGTAGATTGGCAGGTGCAGAAATGGCTCGTACCGAATGGTATCGTGAAGGAAGGGTACCACTTCAGACAATCAGGGCCGATATAGATTATGGTTTTGCAATATCACAGACAAAATATGGCGTGATAGGTATTAAGGTCTGGATTTTCAAAGGCGAAGTATATCAGGAGGCAGTGTAATGCTTTCACCTAAAAGAGTAAGATACCGGAAACAGCAAAAAGGAAGGATGAGGGGAACTGCAAGCAGAGGAAATGAGGTAAGTTTCGGAGATTTTGGTTTGCAGGCAGTTGATTGTGGTAGAATCACTGCAAGACAAATAGAGGCAGCAAGAATAGCACTTACAAGGTATGTAAAAAGAACGGGAAAGGTATGGATAAGAGTTTTTCCTGATAAACCCATAACAAAGAAGCCTGCAGAAACAAGGATGGGAAAGGGCAAAGGAGGCACTGAGGGATGGGTGGCAGTTGTAAGGCCAGGTAAAGTGCTCTATGAAATTAAAGGAGTACCTGAGGATAAGGCAAAGGAAGCATTGAGAATAGCTTCGTTCAAACTTCCTATAGGAACAAGATTTATAACAAGAAGCGAGGAACAATGAAAGCTAAAGAACTGAGAGAATTGACACCGGAAGAGCTGCTGAAAAAAAGAAAGGATATAAAAGAAGAACTTTTTAATTTAAGATTTCAGCACTCAACAGGTCAGCTTGAAAATAGTGCAAGAATACCGAGCATTAAAAAGGATATTGCAAGAATAGAGACATTAATAAGACTAAAACAGCTAAGTATATAAAATATATAGTGTTTGGCAAATGTTTAATAAGTAATAAAATTCAAGCAAGGATTTAATAATAATTTAGCTTACTATAATTTGAGGTTAAGCATGGAATTGAAAGCTGACGCAAGAAAAAAGAAACTAACAGGTGTTGTAATTAAGAATAAGATGGATAAGACGGTAATAATAGAGGTGTCAAGATCTTATAAGCATTCTATGTATCAAAAATACATAAGCACCAAGAAGAGATATAAAGCACATGATGAAGAAAATCGCTGCGTAACTGGTGACCGTGTTTTGATAGTTGAGTCAAGACCGTTAAGTAAAGAGAAGAGATGGCTTGTAAAAGAAATTATCAAAAAGGTGGAACCTATTCTTGCTCAGGAAGAGGTGGTGAAGGATGATACAGGAGAGAACTAAACTCGAGGTTGCGGACAATTCAGGGGCTAAAAAACTGGGATGCATAAGGGTTCTCGGTGGCTCGAAAAAAAGATATGGTACGGTTGGAGATATAATTGTAGCCTCAGTAAAAGAAGTAATCCCGAATTCGAAAGTTAAAAAGGGCGATGTGGTAAAAGCTGTAATTGTAAGAACGAAAAAAGAGATCAGAAGAGTGGATGGTTCGTACGTGAAGTTTGATGATAACTCTGCTGTTATAATAAATCAATACAATGAACCGATAGGAACCAGGATATTCGGCCCTGTAGCACGTGAGTTGAGGGCGAAAAGGTTTATGAAGATCGTGTCGTTGGCACCTGAAGTAGTGTGAGGTAATTATGGAAAAAAATTATCATGTTAAGAAAAATGATCTTGTTATGGTGCAGGTGGGCAAGGATAAGGGAAAGACAGGAAAAGTACTGCGCATTGCAAAAAAGCGGGATAGAGTGATAGTTGAAAAAGTAAATATGGTAAAAAGACATGTTAAGCCAAGCCAGAAAACAAAAGGCGGAATTATGGAAAAAGAAAGTTTAATCCATATTTCCAATGTAATGATCTTTTGTGATAAATGTTCTAAGCCTGTAAGGGTCGGAAAAAAGTTACTCGAGAATGGGAAAAAAGTCAGATTCTGTAAAAAATGTAATGAGGTTATAGATAAGTAGGCAGGAGGCATTACTTGAAAACGGCGTATATGGATTTTTATGAAAAGGAAGTAGCACCGGCATTAATGCAGAGATTCAAATATAAAAATGTTATGCAGTTGCCGAAAATCGAGAAGATCGTTATAAATATCGGTGTTGGAGAAGCAATACAGAATGTAAAAGCTCTTGATGCTGCGTCGGGTGATATAGCCATAATTTCCGGTCAGAAACCGGTTATAACTAAAGCTAAGAAATCTATTGCATCTTTCAAATTGAGAGAGGGGATGTCAATTGGCTGTATGGTAACGCTAAGACGGGAAAGAATGTATGAATTTTTACATAAGTTAGTCTACATTGTTCTTCCCAGGGTCAGAGATTTTAAAGGAGTATCTTCAAAATCATTTGATGGTAGAGGAAATTATACACTTGGTTTAAGGGAACAGACTATATTCCCTGAAATAGATTATGATAAAATCGATAAAGCAAGAGGTATGAATATAACAATTGGAACTACAGCAAAAACAGATGAAGAGGGTTTTGAGCTTTTAAAGCTTATGGGAATGCCCTTCAGGACTTGATGGAGGAGTAGATGGCAAGAAAGGCAATGATAGAAAAATGGAAAAAGACTCCTAAGTATAGTACGAGATTCCGAAACAGATGTGCTGTTTGCGGCAGACCCAGGGGTTATCTTGGAAAATTCCAGATGTGTAGAGTATGTTTCAGGAATTACTCTTTAAGAGGAGAAGTTCCTGGAGTGACTAAATCAAGTTGGTGAGGGGGCATTAATGGCGATGACAGACACAATAGCCGATATGCTGACAAGAATAAGAAATGCGATTTTGGCTCGACATGAGTCGGTTGATATACCTTATTCCAATATGAAGTTGGCTATATCAAAGATAATGAAAGAAGAAGGTTATATCAAAAATTACAAAATATTTGTTGATGACATGAGGAAGAAATATTTAAAGATTTATATGCATTATGATTTACATAATCAAAGTGTAATAACAGGTTTGAAAAGAATCAGTAAACCTGGTAGAAGAGTCTATACCAAAGCAGACGAAACACAAAGAATAGCGAAGCGTCATGGCACAGTAATATTCTCAACCTCAAAGGGGTTGATGACAGATAGAAATGCTAAGAAGAATAACACAGGTGGTGAACCCCTCCTGTTGGTATGGTGAGGTGCGGTATGTCAAGAATAGGGAAAAAACCTATTGTATTGCCTGATGGCTCAAAAATGGAATGCGAAGGCAATAATATTAAAGTATCCGGACCAAAGGGATCTTTGAGTAGAGAACTACTTGAAGGGCTGGAACTGTCTTTTGATGGGAATGTAGTCACGGTAATTCGGAAAAATGATGAAAAGAAAACCAGAAGTTATCACGGTCTTATGAGAACCTTGGTTTCCAATATGGTTGATGGTGTTAGCAAAGGCTTTGAAAGAAAGTTGGAAATTGCAGGGATTGGGTATAGAGCTGAGTTACAGGGAAAAAACATTATTTTTAATCTTGGCTATTCGCATCCTATAACTTTTGTTTTGCCTGAAGGGATTGATGCTCAGGTTGAGAAACAAACGCTGGTTACAGTAAAAGGAATAGACAAGGAACTTGTAGGAGAAATTTCAGCAAAAATAAGAGCACTCAGGAAACCTGATGTGTATAAAAATAAAGGCATAAAATATGCTGATGAAGTTTTAAGAAAGAAAGCGGGAAAAACAGGAAAGAAGTAAGGAGCTAAAATGCAGAGAAGAAATTTAGCTGAAGCGAGACTAAAAAGAAAAAAAAGAATCAGAAAGAAAGTTGCTGGAAGCCATGAAAGACCGAGGCTCTGTGTTTATAAAAGCTTAAGTCAAATTTATGTGCAGTTAGTAGATGATACACATGCTAAAGTTATGACCGGGGTTTCCACATTAAATAAAGACATAAAAACACAGATAAAATATGGTGGGAATATTGATGCAGCAAAAAAAATCGGTGAATTTATAGGCAAGAAAGCAATCGAAATGGGAATTACTGAAGTAGTTTTTGACAGAAACGGATTTAAATACCACGGTAGAATCAAGGCACTTGCAGATGCAGCAAGAGAAGCCGGTCTAATATTCTAAGAGGAGGCTTTCTATTGTTTGAGAAAAGGCGCATAGAGGTGGACGGGATTGAATTACAGGACAGACTTGTATATATAAATCGTGTAGCTAAGGTTGTAAAAGGTGGAAGGCGTTTCAGCTTCAGTGCGATAGTTGTAGTAGGCGATGGCAACGGACATGTTGGATATGGTTTGGGAAAAGCCAACGAAGTTCCTGATGCAATTCGCAAGGCAGTTGAGCGTGCAAAAAAAGACCTTGTTGAAGTGCCGGTTTTGGACGGTACAATACCGCATGAAGCCAAGGCTAAATATGGAACGAGTGAAGTTTTTATGAAACCTGCAAGTGCAGGTACAGGAGTTATTGCAGGAAGGGCTGTGAGGGCTGTTGTTGAAGTTGCCGGAATTACTAACATATTAACAAAGTGTTATGGTTCAAGGAACTACCATAATGTTGTGAAGGCCACAATTAAAGGTCTTGCAGCTATGAAATCAAATGAAATGTCACTGAAGCAGAGAGGAAAAATCAAGGGAGAGGAGGCTTGACGTGTCTTATCTCAAAATAAAATGGATACATAGCACCAACAGTTGTACAGAAGATATGAAAGCTACCGTGCAGAGCCTTGGCTTTAAAAGGCTTTATGAAGTGAGGGAAGTTAAAAATACACCAGAAATAAGAGGGATGGTAAAAAAGGTTATACATCTTGTTAAGGTGTTGGAGGATGTTCAATAGATGAAACTTTCAGACTTAAAACCATGCGATGGATCAAGAAAAAAAAGGAAAAGAGTTGGAAGAGGTACAGGATCTGGTCACGGAACTACAGCAACTTATGGTAATAAAGGGCAGCGGGCAAGAAGTGGTGGTACAAAAAGTAAGTCCTTCGAGGGCGGCCAGATGCCACTCACAAGGAGAATTCCGAAAAGAGGCTTTAAGAATCCCTTTAGAAAGGAATATGCAATCATAAACCTACTTGACTTAGAAGTGTTTAAGGGTAAAGAAAAAATAGAAATAGATGATTTGATTTCAACGGGATTAGTGAAGGATTTGAAATCAGGAATAAAACTATTATCAGACGGAAATATTGACTTTTCAGTAAAAGTTTCGGTGCATAAAGCATCAAAAAAGGCAATCGAAAAAATACGTGCGCAGGGCGGAGAAGTGGAGGTATTGATTTAATGGGAGGTTTCCAGAACATTGGAAGGATCCCTGAGCTTAAGCGAAGGATAATCATTACACTTGCATTGCTTGCTGTTTACAGAATAGGAGTTCATATACCAACACCTGGAATAGACGGACAAGTTTTAGCTGGTATATTTGAACGAGCAAAAGGAACTCTTCTTGGATTTTTTGACATGTTCGCAGGAGGAGGACTTGAGCGTCTATCTGTTTTTGCCCTTGGTATTATGCCATATATCAGCGCGTCTATTATTTTACAACTTTTAACGGTTGTTGTTCCAACACTTGAAAAGCTGTCAAAAGAAGGAGATGCAGGAAAAAAGAAAATAACCCAATATACGAGATATGGTACTGTTATCATTGCACTTATACAAGGATTCGGAATAAGTGTCGGGTTGGAACAGATGCGGGGACCGGCAGGTGAATTTGTAGTATACAATCCAGGCTGGGGTTTTAGAATTATGACTATGCTAACTTTGACAGGTGGTACGTCTTTCATAATGTGGCTTGGAGAACAAATAACGGAGAAGGGAATTGGTAATGGAATTTCATTGATTATATTTGCAGGCATAGTAGCAAGAATGCCAAATGCGATAGCAGGAACGATGAGCCTTGTAAGTTCAGGTGAAATGAACTGGTTTGTTATTATTTTAATTGTAGCAATGATGCTGGCTGTAGTAGCTTTTATTATATTCATGGAATCATCACAGAGAAGAATACCGGTTCAATATGCAAAAAGAGTAGTTGGAAGGAGAGTGTATGGTGGTCAGGCAACACATTTGCCATTAAAAGTTAATACTGCAGGGGTTATACCACCTATTTTTGCATCTTCAATATTGATGTTTCCGGCAACTATTGCAAGCTTTATAGATCATCCTTATATGAAGAAATTTGCAGAATTATTAACTCCAGGAACCTTGTTGCATGAATTTATGTATGTTGGTTTCATAATATTTTTCTGCTTTTTTTATACTGCCATTGTTTTTAATCCAGACAATGTGGCTGATAATATGAAAAAATATGGCGGTTATTTACCTGGTATAAGGCCTGGCAAAAAAACATCAGAATATATAGAAAAGGTGCTTTCACGGATTACCTTTGTAGGTGCATTATATATTTCTTTTGTGTGTGTATTACCTACATTACTGGTTAAAAAGTTTAATGTACCTTTTTATTTTGGGGGTACTGCTCTTCTTATAGTTGTTGGGGTTGCTCTTGATACAATTCAGCAGATTGAGTCGCATCTAATTTTAAGACATTATGATGGACTTGTTAAAAAGACTTCGCGAATCAAGGGACGAAGGTAAATTGCCAATATATCTGATATGATTTTATTAAAAAACGAGAATGAAATAGAAAAAATCAGGGTGTCCAGTAAGTACGCAATAGAAATGCTTTATTATTTAAAAGATTTTATTAAGGAAGGGATGAAGACAATAGAGCTTGAAACACTATGTGAAAACAGAATAAGAAAAATTAAAAAAGTTAAGCCGGCATTTAAGGGGTATAACGGGTTTCCATATTGTCTTTGTGTTTCAGTAAACGATGAAGTAGTCCATGGCATGCCTGGTGAGCGTGTATTAAAAAAAGGTGATATTGTAAGTCTTGATTTTGGAATTTATTGCGACGGATTTTACGGAGATGTTGCAATAACACAAGGCGTAGGAGAATTGCCGGAAACAACTGAAAAGCTGGTTAGAACAACAGAGAAATCCTTGTATAAGGCAATTGATAAGGCTGCTGAAGGTAATAGACTGCATGATATATCTAATGCTGTTCAGACATTTGTTGAATGTTCAGGTTTTTCTGTAGTAAGAGATTTTGTAGGACATGGAATTGGAAAAAACCTGCACGAAGATCCGCAGGTACCTAATTTTGGTGTGGAAGGTACTGGAATAAGATTGAAAAAAGGAATGGTCTTTGCTATTGAGCCTATGGTTAATTTGGGTAAAAAAGATGTTATTATAGCAGAAAACGGCTGGACAGCAAAAACAAAAGATGGCTCATTATCAGCTCATTTTGAGCATACAGTAGCAATTACTGCGAATGGGCCCGATATTTTGAGCAGGATATAGGAAAAATGCCAAAGGGAGAAGGAATAGAAATTGAAGGTACGGTGATTGAACCATTGCCAAATGCAATGTTTCGAGTAGAATTGCCAAATGGACACAAAGTGCTTGCACACGTATCAGGAAAAATGAGGATGCATTATATCAAGATATTAAGGGGAGACAAGGTGATAGTAGAGTTGTCGCCCTATGATCTGACGAGAGGCAGAATTATATATAGAGCAAAATAGGAGGTTGTTATGAAGGTGAGGCCTTCAGTTAAAAAGAGATGCGATAAATGTAAAATCATAAAGAGAAAAGGCGTGGTCAGAGTAATATGCGATAACCCTAAGCATAAACAGAGACAAGGTTAAGGAGGTAAAACTTGGCAAGAATCGCTGGTGTTGATATCCCGAGAGATAAAAGGATAGAAGTAGCCTTGACTTACATATTTGGTATTGGGAGGCATTTGTCCGAAAAAATACTCTCAGAGGCAACAATTGATCCTAATAAAAGAACTAATGTTTTAAGTGAAGAAGAAATTGCAAAAATAAGGGATATAATTGAAAGAGATTACAAAGTTGAAGGTGATTTACGGAAGGAAATAAGTGTAAATATAAAGAGACTTATGGATATAGGTTGCTACAGAGGTTTGAGACACAGGAAGAGCTTGCCGGTGAGGGGTCAAAGAACAAGAACTAACTCAAGAACGAGGAAAGGACCCAGAAAGACATCAATGAAAAAAAAGAAATGAGGTGAGCCCATGGCCAAAATCAAAAGAAGTACTAAAAAAAAGATAAAGAAAAATATACCGATTGGAGAAGCATATATTCAATCGAGTTTTAACAATACAATAATAACAATTACAGACCCGCAGGGAAATGTTGTTTCATGGTCAAGCGGTGGTGTTGTAGGTTTTAAGGGTTCAAGAAAAAGTACTCCCTTTGCAGCTCAGCTTGCTGCAGAAAATGCGGCAAAAAAGGCAATGGAGAACGGCTTGAAGACAGTGGATGTTTTCATAAAAGGCCCGGGAGCGGGAAGGGAAGCTGCTTTAAGAGCTCTTCAGGGCGCAGGATTGAAAATACACCTTATTAAAGATGTTACACCCATACCTCATAACGGGTGTAGACCGCCAAAACGAAGAAGAGTTTAAAGGAGGAAGGTTTTGTCAAGATACGTAGGACCATCATGCAGGTTATGTAGAAGAGAAGCGACTAAATTATTTCTCAAGGGAGAAAGATGCTATACAGAAAAGTGTGCGATTGAAAAAAGAAATTATCCACCAGGTGCTCATGTTGATACAAGAAGTAAAACACTTGAATATGGTATTCGCTTAAGAGAAAAACAAAAAGTTAGAAAAATATACGGTCTTGGTGAAAAGCAGTTTAAAAGATTCTTTACAATTGCAGAGAGAAAGCCCGGTATAACAGGTACTAATTTTCTTGTTCTTCTCGAAAGAAGACTTGATAACATGGTGTATCGGCTTGGATTTGCTACATCAAGAAAGGAAGCAAGGCAGATTGTATGCCATAATCATGTGACTGTTAATGGAAAAAGAGTTAATATACCATCTTATTTTGTAAAAGAAGGTGATGAAATAGCTATTAAAAATAAAGATCTTCTGAGTGTAAAAAATGCCCTTGAATCAGTTGTGAGGAGAGGAGTTCCTTCATGGCTGGAATTGGATAAGGAAAATGCTAAAGGTATAGTTAGATTATTGCCAACAAGAGAAGATATAACAATGCCTATAAAAGAACAGCTTGTTGTAGAATACTATTCAAGATAGTTTTATACCCCCAAAGGAGGGTGTTGCATATGTTTGAAAAAAATTGGCAGGAATTGATTAAGCCAACGAAGATTGAAATAGAAAAAAAAGAAGATGACTATGTAAAGTTTTATTCTGAACCCTTTGAAAGAGGATATGGTGTAACGATAGGTAATTCATTGAGAAGAATACTTCTATCTTCTATTATGGGTGGAGCTATTGTATCGGTCTGGATTGATGGTGTAGATCATGAATTTTCTACAATCAGAGGGGTTAAGGAAGATGTTACAGAAATTATATTAAACCTGAAGAAGGTAATTTTAAAAATAAGTGATGATAAACCTAAAGAATTGAGAATTGATATTTCAGGTAAAAAAGATGTAAGAGCAAGTGATATTATACATGATAGCAGCGTTGAGATTGTAAATCCCGATCATTATATAGCAGCCATGAATGATGAAGCAAGACTGTACATGACCATGAAAGCAAAAATTGGAAGAGGGTACGTAAGAGCCGAGTCAAATTACAGTGAGAACGAGCCTATCGGAACCGTACCAATAGACGCAATATTTTCTCCAATAAAAAAGGTTAGTTATAATGTTACCCCTGCGAGAGTGGGAGAAAGAACTGATTATGATAAACTTACAATGGAAATATGGACTAATGGGAGTGTAGACCCCCTTGATGCCCTTTCCTTTGCTGCAAAGATTTTAAAAGAACAAATGCGTATTTTCATAAACTTTGATGATGTAGAAGATGCAACCAAGGTAGATGGAAAGCAGGCTGAACAACAGGATTTTAATGAGAATCTTTATAGAAGTGTTGAGGAGCTGGAGCTTTCTGTTAGAAGTGCGAATTGCCTGAAGAATGCAGATATAAAATACATTGGAGAGCTTGTTCAGAAAACAGAGCAGGAAATTCTTACAACGAAAAATTTTGGCAGGAAATCATTAAATGAAATAAAAGAAATTCTATCATACATGGGGTTAAGACTTGGAATTAAGCTCGAAAGTTTTCCAGTCCGTGATGATTTGGATAAGATGGCACTTAAAAGAAAAGATCATATATAGAGGGTTATAATCATGAGGCATTTGAGAACTGTTAGTAAACTAAGTAGAACGAAAAGTCACAGAAAGGCATTATTAATGAATATGGCGAATTCACTATTTCAGCATGAGAGTATAAAGACTACAGATACCAAGGCCATGGAATTGAAAAGAGTCGCAGATAGGCTTATCACACTTGCAAAAAGAAAGGATCTTCATTCAATGAGACTTGCCTTTTCATTTTTGAGAGACAAGGAGATTGTCAGGAAACTTTTTACTGATATCGGAGACAGGTATACATCTATAAATGGTGGTTATACAAGAGTTCTCAAGATAGGGAGAAGAAGGGGTGATGCAGCTCCAATGGCTCTTATTGAGCTGACACAGAAAAAGGAAAAAGACGAAAAGGAAAAGAAAGAAAAGAAAGCAGCAAAAGATAAGGAAAGTAATAAATAATAGAATTCTTGTATAATATACTGGGAGATCGTTCAACGGCAGGACAACGGACTCTGACTCCGTGAATCAGTGTTCAAATCACTGTCTCCCAGCCATTAAATATCAATAAATTACAGAATATTACACAAGCAAAAAAAATCCCATGTACTTCCCCTATGCTACCCATATACGAGAAAAACAATCCATCTTATTGCCCCAATGGCTGAACTAATATTTTCTTCCATACCATATAATATTGTGCAATAATGACAATCAAGAGTACATGATGTTACCAAATCTATATTTCATTGGTTGAAGCAACTATGTTTCGGATGTATATGTGTTGACGCAGACACATGTCTACTTTAATATACTTGATATGTTGCTTAATCCCTGCACTATTCACCAAATGGAGACCAGATGAAAGACCCATCCAGCACACGTTCTGAATTAATCAAAGAGATATCCTTTTTAAAAAAGAGATTAAAAGAGCTGGAGCAAGCGGAATTGGAGTGCAGGCAAACCGAGGATAGATACCACACACTAATTGAAACAGCCAATACAGGCTTTGTAATTGTTGATAGGGATGGTTTAGTGCTTGATGCAAATCCTGAATATGTGCGCCTTACCGGGCACAAAGATTTGAGCGAAATAGTCGGTAGAAGTGTCATAGAATGGACTGCCGATTGGGAAAAAGAAAAAAACGCAGCGGCAATCAAAGCTGTCCTCAAGAAAGGATTCATAAGAAATTTGGAAATTGATCACGTGGATTTGAAAGGTAACATTACCCCCGTTGAGATCAATGCAACATCAATAAAAATAGAGGGAAAAATACAAACTTTAACAATATGCCGCGACATATCCGAACGCAGGCACACAGAGGAGGCCTTGCAGGAAAGCAGACAAAGATATGAGTCATTGATAAAAAGTGCGAACGAGGGCATCTTTGTTGCTCAGGCCAGCATGATTAGATTTGTGAACCCTGCCTTTGTAAGAATCATTGGCCATTCAAAACATGATCTTGTAACAAAAACCTTCACAGAGTTCATCCATCCCGAAGACCGTGATATGGTATCAGAAAATCATATAAGGCGTATGAGGGGAGAGAAATTTCCATCAAAATATGAATTTAGGGTGGTCACCAGTGAAGGAGCTACGAAGAACGTCGAAATTGACTCTGTAATGATACGGTGGGATGGCAAACCAGCTGTGCTTGGATTTATAAATGACATCACTGAGCGCAAACAGGCGGCACAAAAAATAGCAAGTTTTTCAAAGTTTCCAGCAGAAAATCCAAATCCAGTTTTACGTATAGCTGAAGATGGTACAATTTTGTACAGCAACAAAGGAGGATTGGGGCTGCTTGCCAAATGGGGTGTCGGAATTGGAGAAAAGGTGCCTGAACAATGGTACCGTTCGATCAAGGACAAGTTTGATTCCGGGAAAACATGGACAGAAGAAGAAGTGGTTGAAGGTAAAATCTTTTCAATTATGAATGTGCCTTTAAGGCAGGCAGGATATGTAAATCTTTATGCTCATGACAATACCGACCGCAAACGAATAGAAGAGAAATTACAGGAATCAGAACGCTTTGCCTTATCCACCATTGATGCATTGACGGCACATATTGCCGTTCTTGACGAGAATGGTACAATCATAGCTGTGAATAAAGCATGGCGTGATTTTGCCGCATCTAACCCTCCTATCCATCAGAATGTTTGTGAGATGGCAAACTATCTTACTGTGTGCGATGTTGCCAAGGGAGAAGGTAAACAGCAGGCTTTAGCGTTTACTCAAGGCATCAGGGCTGTTATGGCGGGTGAGAAAAAGGAGTTTTTCCTGGAGTATCCCTGTCATTCCCCTTCTGAAAAAAGATGGTTTGTGGTAAGAGCTACCCGTTTCAGCGGTTCCGGACCCTTGCGGATTGTCGTGGCACATGAAAACATAACAGAACGTAAACTGGCCGAGGAAGAACTGAGGCTTTACAGGGAACACCTTGAAGAATTAATAAAGGAACGCACTCTTGAGCTGGAAGAAAAGAATGTGGAGCTCGTCAAGGAAATTACCGAGAGAAATCGTGCAGAAAAAGCAATTCGAGAGAGTGAAGAGCGCTATCGTATACTTGTTGACCTAACCCCGGATATCATTTACCGCATCAAAGAAGACAAAACCATTGATTTTATCTCTTCCGCAATCCGGCAGCTTGGATACAACCCTGAAGAACTTATCGGAACACCATTTGAGGAGATAGTGCACCCCGATGACAGGCAGCAAGTCCGTGACATTTTATTAGAGCGGCGCATAGGGGACCGGAGAACAAAAAACCTTGAAGTACGTCTTCTCAATAAGAAACAAGACCCCCAGGATTATTCGTTAGCCCACACCTATATTGAGCTTTCTGCTAGAGCACACTGGGATGTTCCTGATGGAGAAATCACCCGTTCTGATAAACACTTTCTTTATACGCAAGGCGTTGCTCATGATATTACCATGCGCAAACACGCCGAAGAAGTTCTTAAAGAGAACGCAACGAGGACTCGCCTCCTGAAAAATGTGGCAGCTGCGGCCAATAAGGCAGCAACAATTGATGATGTACTCAAAGTTGCCGTCGAAGGTATAGCAGACTTCATCGGCTGGCCAGTCGGTCACGTATATATAACAGATGACAAAAAAAATGAGACGCTGATCCCGACTGATATCTGGTACCTTGAGGACGAGAATCGTTTTCGTCTGTTCCGGGAAATAACCGCAAAGATGATTTTTACACCTGGTGTTGGCATGATAGGGCGTGTACTTGTAGGTAAAAAGACCCTCTGGGTTGAGGATGTCACCGTTTATCCCGACTTCATCCGTAGAGGGTTGTCTGGTGACATTAATGTCCGCGGTGCTTTTGTGTTTCCCGTTATTGTGGCCGGGGAAGTAACCGCAGTGCTCGAATTCTTCTCCCCCAAGAAAGAAAAACCCAATCTATCCTTAATGGACTTAATGGACGAAATCGGTATACATCTTGGTATTGTCATTGAACGCAAAAAAGCTGAGGAAGAACTTAAAAAACTATCCCGGGCAGTTGAACAGAGCCCCTCCACAGTAGTTATCACCGACATAAAAGGGAATATTCAGTACGTAAATCCAAAGTTTTCAGATCTTACCGGCTATTCTTCAGCAGAAGCAATAGGTAAAAATCCTCGCATCCTGAACTCTGGTATCCAGCCAAAGAGTTACTATAAAGAGTTGTGGAAAACTATTCTCTCCGGGCGGGAATGGTATGGAACATTCTGTAACCGGAAAAAAGATGGAGAAATCTATTGGGAGAAAGCCTCAATTTCACCTGTCCGTAACGAATGTGGCAAGATATCAAATTTTGTAGCAGTCAAGGAGGATATTACAAAGCTTTTACAGTATGAAGAAGAGCTTAAACAGGCAAAACAAGCTGCGGAGAATGCCAACAGGGCAAAGTCCGATTTTCTTGCCAGTATGTCCCACGAACTGAGGACTCCTCTCAATGCAATTATTGGTTTTTCCGAAGTGCTCAAGGAAAAGTACTTTGGTCCCTTAACTGAAAAACAGGAAGAATATGCCGGAGATATTCTGGAAAGCGGCAAACATCTCCTCTCTCTCATTAATGATATCCTTGACCTTTCAAAGGTGGAAGCAGGGAAGATGGAGCTTGAGCTTTCACAGGTGAACGTATCTGATCTTATCAACAATTGCCTTATAATGATCAGAGAAAAGTCCATGAAACATAATATTACCCTTAATAAAGATGTCAGGCAAGAAGTGGAAACCCTTGAGATCATGGCGGATGAGAGGAAGCTTAAGCAGGTGGTATTCAACCTCCTTTCAAATGCTGCAAAATTTACCCCTGATGGAGGTTCTATTCACCTCGCGGCGAAGTTAGATCATAGCTCTAAGCTCAATGCTGATTTTCTTGAAATCTCCGTAGAAGATAACGGTATAGGAATTATCCTCGAGCATCAGGAAAGTATTTTCGAACCTTTTTACCAGGTGAAGAACTCAAAACAGGACAAAACCCCTGGTACCGGTTTGGGGTTACCGTTAAGCAAAGATCTGGTCGAGCTTCACGGAGGAACAATTTGGTTAGAAAGTAAAGGAAAAGGAAAAGGGAGTAAGTTTTCGTTCAGAATCCCTATCGAGCGGGTTGATAATTTATAGAAAACAATCCTCTAATATTGATACGTTGAAAAGAGAGAAATTATGGTAAAGAGAGAAAATAAGTTAATACTCATTGTTGAAGATGATCCTAAAAATCTGAAACTATTCCGTGATGTTCTACAATTCAAGGGATACACAACTATTGAAGCCACAGACGGTCAACAAGGTGTTGTGTTGGCGAAAGAGCATAAACCCGACCTAATTCTTATGGACATACAACTCCCTGTCATGGATGGTATCGAGGCAACAAAAATAATAAAACACGATGAAACCACAAAAGGCACTACCATTATTGCCCTTACCGCATATGCGATGTCCGGTGACAAGGACAGAATGCTTGCGGAAGGGTTTGATGATTATATTCCCAAGCCTGTTAATATTCAGGAGTTTATAAAGAAAGTAGCCGGATATTTAGATGAACAAAAAACCAAAAATACTTATAGTTGATGACGAAGATCGTAACCTGCGCCTTATGGAGGCAATACTACTGCCGTCAGGGTATGACATAGTACTTGCCCATGATGGAGAGGAAGCGCTCATGACAACACAGGAGATTCCTGTGGATGTGATACTTCTTGACATCATGATGCCGAGAATGGATGGTTTTGAAGTAGCTCGCAGATTAAAATCAAACTATGAAACAAAAATTATCCCCATTGTCATGGTTACTGCGCTACAAGAGGTGGAAGACCGGATAAAAGCCCTTGAAGCTGGGGCTGACGATTTTCTGACCAAACCTGTTGATAAAACAGAAGTGCGTGCACGGGTTGCGTCTCTCCTCAAAGTTAAAGCTTACAACGACCATATGCGGAACCATCAGAATGAACTCGAATCAGAAGTGGCAAAAAGAACCAAAGAGCTGAGAAAGGCATTTGAAAAGATTAAATTAGCATCACTTGAGACTATTTACAGACTTACCAGGGCTGCCGAGTATAAGGACGAAGATACCGGCGCTCACATCCAGCGGATGAGTAATTATTCAGCTATCATTGCCCGAACAATGGGCCTTACCAAAGAGACCGTGGAATTTATCCTCTACGCTGCCCCCATGCACGACATAGGAAAGATAGGAATCCCTGACAGAATCCTCTTGAAACCGGCAAAGCTTGCCCATGATGATTGGGTAATCATGAAACAACATACAATTATTGGGGGAAAGATTCTTGAAGGGTCTGATACCGGATTTATAAGGTTAGGGGAGATAATTGCCCTTACCCACCACGAGAAATGGGATGGAACCGGCTATCCAAAAGGATTAAAGGGTAAAGCCACCCCACTTGCAGGACGCATCGTTGCTATTGCCGACGTCTTTGATGCCCTTACGTCCAGACGACCTTACAAGGAGGCCTTTGCTCTCGAAGAGTCCTATGAAATTATTAAAGAAGGCCGGGGAAAACATTTTGACCCCGATGTGGTGGATGCATTTTTCGCCTCTGAGGGAGAGCTGCTGGCTATAAAAGAAAAGTTCAGGGATTTACATGAAAACCTTACTTTGCAGATGGCTAAGATTTCTTGAGTGGTCTGAAAATATTTATATACATATCCTGCTGGTTCGGTAAACCGTGGCTATTTGCAAAATTGCATGAGTTTAACTCCAACTAACCCATCTTCCGCAGTTTGCTTCAATTTTCCATAAAATCGGGCAGTATTTCTTCAGAAAGCAGAATGATATCAATCTTTGATTTTTAAATTCTGGTCAACCTCGAACACCAATTCCGAAAAAGATCGTGTCCTTCCGGTGAGCCTGCGTGAATTTATCCCCCAGCATAAGGTAATATT
>CAYSBW010000042.1:15339-19977 GCA_964429485.1 uncultured Syntrophorhabdaceae bacterium | reverse complement strand
AGCACATGAAATAAAGAACCCTCTCTGCAGCATGGAGCTTTTTATTTCTCTTTTGATGGACAGAAAAACAACGAAGAAGAACAGGGAGTATCTTGAATATGTACAGTATGGAATCAAAACAATTGACCGGATTGTAAATAATGTCCTGTCTTTTACAAGGCCCAAGGCGCTTGTTGCAAAAAAAGACAGTATTGCAAGAATTATTCGGGGTGTAGTCGATTTTATGCGCATATCTGCACAGAATAGAGGAGTAAATATATTTTTCAATTCGTCCTATGAAGGACAAAGTATTTTTGATGCAGATTTCATAAGGCTTGCAGGAATGAATTTAATCAGCAATGCAATAGAGGCTACAGAAAAAAACGGAGTTGTAGATGTTACTGTCAAAAAAACAGACAGCCATGTCATAATCGGTGTTAAAGACAATGGATGTGGTTTGCCTGAAAAAGTGAGAAAAAATATATTTAATCCTTTTTTTACCACAAAAGACAAAGGCACTGGCCTTGGCCTTTTTATAGTCCACAACATAATAAAAGCACATGGCGGATATATCGAGGTAGAACCTTCATTGCCGAAGGGCACTATATTTAATATGTATGTGCCGAAAGGCATTGGTATTGATTTAAGGGGTAATGATAAATGAAATCAAAGGCAAATGTACTTGTTGTTGATGATGATGCTAATATGCAGATAGCTATAAGGGAGTCTCTTTTGAAAGCGGGTTATGCGGTTTCTACTGCAGAGGATGGCAGAAAAGCAATAAAGGAAATGGAAAAGAAATCTGTTGATGTTGTTATAACAGATGTCCAGATGCCTAATTTAAATGGGATGGAGCTTCTAAGGTACATTAAAAAACAGACACCCTATTTGCCTGTCATTTTGGTGACAGGCTATGCAACGGTACAGGATGCGGTAAGCGTTATAAAGGAAGGAGCATTTGACTATATTCAAAAACCATTTGACAGGGATACTCTTTGCCGGACAGTATTTCGCGCATTAGGAGAAGGTAATGGGGATATAGTATGTGAATCAAAAGCAATGAAAGATGTGTTTGCGCAGGCATTGCTCATTGCAGAATCGGATGAATCCGTGTTTCTTATGGGTGAAAGTGGTGTTGGCAAGGAAGTTGTTGCAAAATATATTCATAAAAACAGTCCGAGAGCAGGAAAACAGTTTGTAGGAATTAATTGTGCTTCTCTTCCTGAAAATCTTATGGAAAGTGAACTGTTTGGCTATGAGAAAGGAGCTTTTACAGGTGCAAATTACCGCAAACCTGGAAAATTTGAGGTAGCAGATAAGGGAACCATTCTTCTTGATGAAATCACTGAAATGGATATGAGATTACAGTCAAAGCTTTTAAGAGTGCTACAGGAAAAGGAGATTGAGGTTTTGGGTGCTAAGACGGCAAGAAAGGTGGACGTAAGAGTTATAGCAACAACAAACAGGAATCTACAGGAATATGTCAGGGAAGGAAAGTTCAGGCAGGATCTTTATTACAGGCTCAATGTACTTCCAATATACATACCTCCTTTAAGAGAACGGAAAGAAGATATTCCAATGCTTGCGGCATGCTTCTTGCGGAAGTATTCTAAAGGAATGGATGCGCAGATCGAAGAGGAAGTAATGGAGTGTCTGTATAAAAATCCGTGGCACGGCAATGTCAGGGAATTGGAAAATGTTATTGCACGAGCATGTGTACTTTCAAATTACGGGATAATAAAAAGACACCATATTGAAAAAATGTGCCAGAGTCTTCAGATTCCAAACAACTCGATAAGAGATGTGGAAGCAAAAACAATAATAGATGCCTTGAAAAGCTCTGGAGGCAACAGGACAAAAGCTGCGAAACTCCTCGGGATTACAACAAGAACAATTAGAAATAAAATCCATGGATACAGAGAAATTGGTATAGATATTCCTGATTGGAGGTTTCAATGAATAAATTGTTCAATATCCTTGAGGGGGCATTAAATATCCGTTCATCATATCACAGGATCATAGCTGGCAATATTGCTAATGCTGATACGCCGCATTACAAGGAAAAGGATATTGATTTTCAGAGTGAATTAAATAAGAGAGTCAATTCTTTGACACCTGCTAAAGAACTTATTGATATAAAAGAAAAAAGTTATAGTGAAGATATAAGTTCAAATAATGGAAATACTGTAATAGTAGAATCTCAGATGGTTAAAATGACAGAGAACGATATAATGTATAAAACTCTTGTCAGCATTGTTTCAAAAAAGATTGCCATGATGAAATATATGATAAGTGAAGGTAAAAGATAAAAGGAGAAAACAATATGGGACTTTCTGATGTTTTTAAAATTGGCGGGATGGCATTAAATTCACAAAGAACAAGGATGGAGGTGATTTCTTCCAATCTTGCAAATTCACAAACAACAAGAACGGAAGATGGCGGTCCCTACAGAAAAAAAGATGTTGTGTTCAGATCTGAATCAATAGATAAAGGAAGTGCATTTTCTCGCATCATGGATAAACAGATCGATATAGATTCAGTAAAAGTCGAGGAAATCAGAAATAATACAAAAGAACCTGAAAAGATATTTAACCCGGGGCACCCTGATGCAGATGAAAAAGGTTATGTGCTTTTTCCAAATGTAAATATCATGGAAGAAATGGCTGATATGACTGCAGCCTCAAGAGCGTATGAAGCAAATATAAACATAATAAACACAACAAAAGAAATGATGATTAAAGCTCTGGAAATAGGAAAGTAGGAGGTATTGTGAAAATAGAAAACGTAACACTGCAAAACTTTACGCAGGGAGTAAACATAGCAAAAAAAGAATCAACTTCCGGTACCTCATTTGTCGATGTTCTTAAGGAATCAATTAACAAGGTTGGAGAATTGGAAAAACAAGCCGACAAGGAAGTAGAGAAGCTTGCGACAATGGAGAACCAGGATATACATAATACTATGATTGCCATTGAAAAAGCCGATATGTCATTTCAGGTTGTGATGCAGGTTAGAAATAAAATTATTAGCGCATACGAAGAGGTTATGAGGATGCAGGTGTAAAGAAAATGGGTGCCCTGGTTAATAATTTAAGACAATATATAAACAAACTGCCAAAGAAGAAACTATATGCCTATCTGTTTGCGTTTGTTACCATAGTTGGAGGATCGGTTGTTGGCCTTTCTTTTGTCAATAATGAAAATTACCAGCCTCTTTTTGCTGGACTTAGTACAGAAGATGCTTCTATGGTGGTAGCCAAACTCAAGGAACAAAAAATTCCCTATCAGCTCGGTGGCAATGGAACCATTATATATGTTCCGAAAGAAAAAGTATATGATGTTAGACTTGCCCTTGCATCGCATAATTCTCTGCCAGGTGGTGGAGGGACAGGGTTTGAGCTTTTTGACAAGACAAGTTACGGTATGACCGAATTTATGCAGAATATAAACTATAAAAGAGCTTTACAGGGAGAACTTTCAAAAACAATTAACCAGATGCCGGGAGTAAAATCTTCACGGGTACACATTGCTATTCCTGACAGAACCCTTTTTTCTGATAAAGAAAAGGAAGTAACTGCTTCAATTTTTCTGAAACTTTCCTCATCAAAAGCATTATCAAAAGAAGAAGTATTAGGGCTTACCCATCTTGTTGCAGGAAGTGTTGAAGGCTTAAAACCAGACAATATAACAATTGTAGATTCACGCGGCAAGGTTTTGTATAAAGGTGAACAGGGAGATGCTTCTGTGGTTTTGTCAAGCCAACATTACGAAATCCAAAAAAATGTAGAAAAGAAGATCGAAGATTCTGTTCAGGCAATGCTTGATCGTTTTATCCCGTCTAATAAATCGATTGTAAAAGTATCTGTGGATCTTAATCTCAGAAAAGTTGAGAAAGTAGAAGAAGAATACCATCCTGATAAAAGGGTGCAAAACAGTGAGAAAAGAATTTTAGAAAAATCTGTTAACAGTTCAGGGAAACCTGGTGGTGTACCAGGGGTGGCTTCTGCTGTATCAGAACGTAACGCACAGCAGCAGGTTGCTGGAAATCAGGGGAAAAATTCAGAATCAAGCAGGGAGGAATCTCAGTCAACCTTCGATACAAGCAAAACAGTCAGCAAAATAGTTGAACCATTTGGTGACATAAAAAAAATATCCCTTGCCGTTCTCCTGGATGGAAAATACGAGACAAAGGGAGAGGGGAAAAAACAGGAAATAAGATATATCCCGAGATCACAAAAAGAGTTAACGGAAATAAAAAACCTTATATCCGGTGCCATCGGGTTTGACCAGGAAAGGGGCGACAAGATAGAGGTTGTTAATATTGCTTTTGAAACAGATACATTTCGTGAAGATATAGTTGCGGCAGATAACCAGGGTTGGAGGGACACCATCACTCAGTCAATGAAATATTTTTTCACAGCCCTCATTGTTTTTGCTGTAATTTTCTTTGTGATTAAACCGGCATTGAATATTCTAAAAATAAGCAGGCGTGATTCTCGTGAAACAATAAAGCTTAATCAAATCAATGATACGCTTGAAATAAAAGGTGCTGCAGCAAATTATGCAAAAAATCTATCCGGTGACTCTATCCAACCTGTAATAAAGGCATTGAACCCCTTTTCTGATTTGCTGCAAAACAAGGCTCTTGCCACATCGATAC
>CAYSBW010000042.1:0-15329 GCA_964429485.1 uncultured Syntrophorhabdaceae bacterium | reverse complement strand
GCAAGAAGAGAATCGTAATACAATTTATTTTTCTGACGGGGAGGGTTTATGCCGCAGCAATTAAGGGATGAGCATATTTCAGGACTTACGAAAGTGGCTATTATGTTGTTAACGTTTCCCGATGATATTGCCAGGGAAATCCTGAAAGAATTTGAACCGGAAGAGATAGAGGCAATAGGTAAGGAAACTAATAAATTAAAATTTGTTGATAAAGGAACAATATTAAAGGTGCAGGAAGAATTTGAAAGGAAAATGGTCAAAAATAATGAAACGATTAATGATGGTCATGTGAAATTTAGAGAACTTATGGAAAAGGCGTTCGGGAAGGAAAGGGCGGAAGCTTTGCTTGACAGCATCAGTACAAAAACGGGAATGCCCGGAGAATTTTTGAAAACCTGTGATCCCAAAGTTCTTGCCAATTTGTTACGAGGGGAACATCCGCAGACAATCGCCCTTGTTGTTTCTACTCTTTCTACAAAAAAAGCATGCGATACAATTAACCTGCTTCCTGAGAAATTAAAAAGTGATGTTCTTATGAGGATGGTAGATCTTGGAAAGGTAGACAGAAATGTCATTGAAGATGTAGAAAATGTTCTTAAGGAACAGCTTGAGGCAATAAATTATGTGGAAGGTAAACAGCTTGGTGGAGTGGAAGCTGTGGCTAATATAATTAATCAGTTTGACAGGACCACGGAAACGGTTATTCTCGAAACAATAGAGAAAGAAAAGCCTGCGCTTGCTGACCGAATACGTCAACTTATGTTTACTTTTGAAGATTTTCTTCACCTTGAGGATAAAAACATTCAGGTAATTCTAAAAGAAATATCTTCCGATGATTTGCTGATTGCCATGAAAGGCGCCTCCGACAGCCTTAAGGAAAAAATATTCAGCAATATGTCTGAAAGAGCTTCTACAATGCTCAAGGAAGACATGGAGACGAGGGGTCCAGTAAGAATTTCTGATGTGGAACAGGCACAGGTAAGAATTGCCATGAGTGCCAAAAAACTTGAAGAAGAAGGGAAAATTTCTCTCTCCAGGGATAATGATCAATATGTATAACAATATACAACCCTTCTCTTTTGATGATCTCCTGTGCAATGAAAAAAAGATTGAAGTTGAGAAAGAATTTACAGGATTTTTTGACAGTGTACTAAAGGAAGAAGAACTTGTTGATGAGTGCGACGAGGAAGGAATAGAGGAAGACCCACCTCCTCCTCCTGTTGATATAGAAAAAGAAGCGCGCATGGTATTTGAAAACGCTTATGCGCAGGGGGAAAAAGCAGGGATAGAGTTTGGCAGAAAAAAAATGGAGCCCGTAATAAAAAGATTTGAACAAGCTGTTTATGAACTCGAACAATTTCAGCTCTTTCTTGAAAGAAAGACAGAGGAGACTATAATTGACTTGTCCCTCTTTTTTGCTGAGGGGGTTATTTTAAAAGAATGTAGTGAGCATAAAGGTCAGGTTGAAGCAATGATAAGAAAGGCGCTCAGTCTTTGTAAAGATAAAAACAAAATAATTATAAGGGTTAGAAAGGATGATTTTGACTATTTGTCGGAAATCAAAACTGAAGCAATAAAGATTGTTCCTGATGATACAATCGAGGATGCAGGTTTTATTATAGAAACACAATATGGAGAGATCGATGGAACCATATCTATGCAAATGGAAGAATTGAGGCGGGAATATTTGCCCTGGTCTGCATGCCGGACAAACAGCGAAATTGCTGAAGCTTTAGCCGGGGATGAGGTATAAGTGGAACCAGCAAAAAACGAAAGAATAAAAAAGATTTATGACACACTTTCTTCTTTTTATCCTTATCAAATATATGGCAGGGTAAATCAAGTGGTGGGGCTTGTCATAGAAGGGAAGGGGCCTGTTGCTTCAGTCGGAGATGCAGCGCAGATTATGCCTACGCATCATGGATCTCCTATAGAAGCCGAGGTCGTAGGGTTCAAAGACGGAAAAACGCTCCTCATGCCATTGGGTGATCTTCGTGGTATAGGGATGGGCTCAAAAATAATGTCAAAACATCACATAGCTACGACGAAAGCTGGAAACAGTCTACTGGGAAGAGTTATTGATGGCCTTGGAGTCCCAATGGATGGAAAAGGACAGATCCACTGTGATACGATTATACCGATCTATAGGGATACAGTAAACCCGATAGAGAAAATACGTATAAAAGACCCTATTGATCTTGGCATAAGATGCATTAATGGCCTTCTCACTTGTGGCAAGGGGCAGCGTGTAGGTATTTTTGCAGGTTCCGGAGTGGGGAAAAGCGTTCTTATGGGGATGATTGCCAGACATACTGATGCTCACGTCAATGTAATAGGTTTAATAGGGGAGAGAGGAAGAGAAGTAAGAGAATTTATAGAAAGAGATCTGGGTGAAGGTATAAAAAACTCAGTTATTATAGTGGCTACATCGGACCAACCTTCGCTTGTAAGAGTAAGAGCCGCTTTTCTTACCGTTGCAATTGCGGAATATTTTCGTGATCAAGGAAAAGATGTACTCCTTCTTATGGATTCTTTAACCCGTTTTGGCATGGCCCAGAGGGAGGTAGGACTTGCCATTGGGGAACCTCCTACATCAAAGGGGTATACTCCCAGCGTGTTTTCTTTTCTTGCAAAGCTCCTTGAAAGGGCCGGCAATGGGGTAGGAGCTGGAACAATGACAGCTTTATATACTGTCCTTGTTGAAGGTGATGATCTTGAAGATCCGATAGTTGATGCAGCACGGTCAATCCTTGATGGCCACATTGTGCTTTCAAGAAAGTTTGCAGATAGAAATCACTATCCTGCTATTGATGTGTTAAAAAGCATCAGCAGAGTAATGAAAGATATTGCTCCGAAAGAACAGGTTGAATATGCATCAAATATTATAAGCATTCTGGCTGATTATGAAAAAGCCGAGGATCTTATAAATATTGGAGCATATGTAAAAGGTAGTAACCAGAGAATAGATTATGCAATATCAATGCTTGACAAGGTAAATATATTTCTGAGGCAACAGATCGAGGAAAGAGTAACTCTGGAAGATTCTTTCAACAGCATGAAAATCCTGTTTTCAGTCTGATGGATAAAAAACTTACCCGTATTATTGAACTCAAAGAAAAATTCATGGAAGAAAAAGAAGGGGTACTCAACAACCTTGCTATACAGTTTTCTGAAATTAATACAATAATAGAAAAAATAGAATTTGAATACGGAGAAAATCAGGAAATGCTTCAGAAATTTGTCCTTGACGGTTCAGATTTTGAGGTTATTACAAGTTATATAAAATGTCTTTCTGCAAGAAAACAAAAAAAAATACATGAAAGAGAAAATGTAAACAAGCAGATCGATGCTGTACGGGCAGAACTGGTAGAATTGGCAATAGAAGTTAATATATATAAAAAGCTTCGAGAAAAAAAGATTAAAGAAATAAAAATTATTGAAAACAGGAAGCTTCAAAAAAAACTTGATGATATAGCAATCAGAAATGCCCGCCTCAAAACATCCTGATCTTTAAGAAGCAGATAGGAAATAATTTCCTTTCAGGGAAATTATTTCCTGCCTTTTTGCCTCTGTCTAATTATTAACATATTGTAATTACAGTATATTTAGTTTGGCACACAAATTGATATACTAATAAGTATGACAGCATCAATTGGCAGGAACTTAAACGACATAGAAAAGCAATACGATCTTCTATCCGGTCTTTTTTCAAAGAAGTCTGTTTGTGGTATTTCCGATAATTCTTTCTTTGCAACCCTTATAAATGCAACTGACTCTATGGCAATTAAGCTTTCCGAAAATCAAATGGTTAAAGTCAATACGCCTTTCGTCAAAACAGGTAAGCAGGACATTGCCGTTTCTGTTGAGGATAACAGAGGGAGATCGCTTACCGATGTTATCCTCAACGTAGCTGATTCTATGGCGATCAAACTTACAGATGATGAGATAGCAGCAATTATAAAGAACATGACAGCCGAAAAACCTCAGTCCATTGAAAAAAATAAACAGGAATTTGTTTTAAACAATAATTATGGAATGATTTTTCCTGTTGCAACTATGAGTAAAGAAGTACTGTCATTCCTGAAAGCAATATCACCCGATACATCGAATAATACACAAAAAATAGTTACCAAAACAGAAACCGAGACTTTAATTGCCTCGGAAGGCGAAACAGATACCTCCAGGGAAATAATTAAGGGAATTATGATAAGGATTACACCTGTTGAGGTTGAGTTTGCTGGAAATGACAAAACAGGTCCATCTATAAATGTTTTTTCATTAAAGGAAGACCATTCAAGTGAAGGAGAAAATGGTGATATAGATAAATTCTTTTTTTTACCTGTTGAGCAAAATGTGAATGGTGTTTTTAATTCCGCCACTTTTATTTTAAATGTAGTAAAAAAAGTTCTTTCCGAAATTTCCATAACAGAGTATCCCGGAATAAACGAGGAAGTTAAAAGAAATCTTTATGGTTTGGAAAAGATTAATACAAAAAAAATCAATTTGGCGTCTGTTTTACCTGAAATCAATATCCCGGATGTTTCTGTTGAAAAGAATATGATATTTATGGACATAAATACAAATACCCGGCAGCCCACCGAGGTAGATAAATCACATAATGCCGATCTTTCTCTTCAGAAGAATGATAATTTTAAAGCATGGAATAAAAGCGTTACTTTTGATGGAAATAATTTTGTTCCTGTTCTGAACAACATGGTATTTTTCGAAGACAACAAAATTGCTGTATTTCAGAATACAGATGAAATAAACCCTCAGCAATTGTTTACTTTGCAGGGACAAGTAAAAAACAGCTCGGCAATGTATCCGGAACATAAAGAAACAGCCACGGGTATTATAGAGGGGTTGCAAGATGTAGAGGGGTTGCAAGACGCCGGTGCTGAAAAAAATATTACAGCAGTCCCTCTTGTTATCCCTTCAAAAGAGGCTGTAGGAACAGAAATTAAAACAGTGAAAGCATTTTATATCACAGCTCAAAATGCTGATTTATCTCCTGTTGATAATGATAATTCTGCAAAAAAAGGATATACCCGGCAGCCCACCGAGGTAGATAAATCACATAATGCCGATCTTTCTCTTCAGAAGAATGATAATTTTAAAGCATGGAATAAAAGCGTTACTTTTGATGGAAATAATTTTGTTCCTGTTCTGAACAACATGGTATTTTTCGAAGACAACAAAATTGCTGTATTTCAGAATACAGATGAAATAAACCCTCAGCAATTGTTTACTTTGCAGGGACAAGTAAAAAACAGCTCGGCAATGTATCCGGAACATAAAGAAACAGCCACGGGTATTATAGAGGGGTTGCAAGATGTAGAGGGGTTGCAAGACGCCGGTGCTGAAAAAAATATTACAGCAGTCCCTCTTGTTATCCCTTCAAAAGAGGCTGTAGGAACAGAAATTAAAACAGTGAAAGCATTTTATATCACAGCTCAAAATGCTGATTTATCTCCTGTTGATAATGATAATTCTGCAAAAAATCCCTTGGAAAAGAATAAAACAGTTCTTGATTCAAGTGCATTATTAACAGAGAGTTTTTTAGAAATAGAAAGATCAGACGATATAGAAAGAGAACTGTTTGCTAATCCGCTTAAAGACATATTTATAACAAACCAAGAAGACGGCGAAATTATACAACACCTGGGGCAGGTTCGTAACGAAGAAACCATAAATGTAGAAAATTCTGTTATTCAGCAAAGGGGTGTCTGGCAGACAGCAGTGAGTGAGAAGATACAGGAAACTATAGACAGGTTTATTGAAGCAAGACCTGCTCCGGTAACGACAATCAGAATCAATATAGAAGGAAAGGAATCTTTTGTTTTAGGCCTTACAGATAACAGGAATGATATAGCGGTTGAAATAAAGGTAAGTGATCCCGAACTTACTTCGGTTATCAACACAGTAAAGGAACAGATCATAAAAAATCTTGAAGCAAGAGATATAAAAGTAAGCGTGTATATCAATCCCGATAATCAGCAACAACAAAAAGAGCGCCATAAATGGGGTTACAATGATCCTGAACAGGACGAGAAGAGCCTTAATGGAGACAAGATGAATTTTTCAAACATTTTGAAAATAAATAATCAGGGGGAAAATCATGTCGGTATCAGCAGTACAGAATACAACAAGTTCAACGGGTTCAAGCCCGGTCTATTCAGATCCTAACAGTATTTCAAAGAATGATTTTATGAAGATCCTTGTGGCACAGATGCAGAATCAGGATCCTCTGAATCCCGCAGAACCTGATCAGTTTCTTGCTCAACTTGCCCAGATGACCCAGGTTGAACAGCTTCAGAGTGTAGTTTCATCTCTTGATAATATGAACGCCAGATTATCTTTTAATTCTTTATCAAACTGGGCAGGAACGATAGGAAAGAAGATGGAAGTTGATAGTAATGTTCTTTCAGAGGGAGATAAACTGCAGATAACCCCTGAAGGCGCTGGTTACACAAGTGTATTATTGCAAATGAAAAACCAGAATACGGGAAACGTTTCTGAGACAGTTTTCCTGCCAGGCCAGGAGCTTTCATATACAAACGAAAGCAGCGATCCTGTTGAAGTTGTTGCTATTGTAGTACAAACCGCAAACGGGACAATGGCCTCCACAACCAGTGCATTAAGAACTATAAGCAGTGTTTCAATGAATAACGGAACAGTATCTCTTTCTACACAAAACGGAGATACATATACAACTGAAAAGGTTAGAAAAATATTATAAAAAAAGGAGATATGCTATGATAAGTTCACTTTTTTCAGGAATAAGCGGGTTGGTAACCAATACCCAGGCCCTTAATATTGAGGGAAGCAATATCGCAAATGTAAATACAATCGGATATAAAGGAAGTAGAGCAACATTTGCTGATGTTATGTATCAGCAAATAAGCACAATGAGTGGTACAAGTCAGGTGGGTAGAGGAAGTGCATTAAATTCTGTTGATACAATTTTTTCGCAGGGGTCTTTTGAAAGTACCTCGGAGCCAACCGATCTTGCAATCGGCGGTAATGGATTTTTTATCGTAAAGAATGACTCTGGTGCATATTTTTATACAAGGGCCGGTCAGTTTACTCTGGACAATGATGATAAGCTGGCTACTCCTAATGGGTATGTGCTTCAGGGAAAAAAGATTCAATATACAGATGGAAACCCCTCTCCTGTAGGTGACCTGACAGACATCCAGATTCAGCAGGGACAGGCACAGCCTGAAGCAACTAAACTGGTTGGAATATCAATAAACCTGCAGGATGATGCCGAGATGCCTGTAAAAGTTTTTAATTTTGCAGATAACACAACCTACAATTATTCTTCACCTCTTACAGTATATGATTCAAAGGGCAACAGCCACCTCATGACCACTTACTATTGCAGAACCGGAGTTGGACAGTGGGATGTCCATACTGTTTTTGATAATGGAAATTCTCCGGTTACATCTGGAGGGAAGGGAACATTATCTTTTGATACATCAGGTAAGCTAAGTGCTGCCAACATACCTTTGATTAATATTACTTTTAACGGGGCAACCGCTCAGTCTATCCAGACTAATTTTGATGGCGAAACAGGAGGTCCCGGTACAACACAGTTTCATCTGAATTCCACTACCAATTATCTCTTTCAGGATGGCTATCCAGCAGGTAATTTACAGAATATAACAGTAGATTCAGCAGGTATAATCACCGGCCACTATACGAATGGTCAGCATTTGCAGCTATATCAAATCAACCTTGCGATGTCAAACAATCCTTCAACATTGAAAAAAGAAGGTATGAATCTTTTTTCAGACCCTACAAATTCTTTTCCTACCCCGAATATTCCCGGTACACAAGGGACAGGAACAATTTACTCGAATTCTCTTGAACAATCCAATGTAGATCTTGCAACAGAGTTCGTCAAGATGATTATATCACAGCGTGGATTTCAGGCAAATTCAAGAGTTATTACAACCTCTGATGAAATATTGCAAGAGTTGATGAATCTTAAGAGATAATAATATTTTACATTAATTATATAATAAGTTTTAGAAACGAATGACCTTTTCTGAACAGGGAAGGTCATTCGTGTATATAAGTGTCAAAAAAACGGATACTCTAATACAAAAAGTTGACATATAACTTTCTCATATTATTATAAATCCACATTTAAATAAGAATAATGTTATTTTTTTCTTTGGCATGCATATTGCAATATAAATGCAATCATGGATGCAAACAACGGCACAGAGGATACAATTATGTCTGATACTAAGGAGACAATACAAACAGAAGCAAAAAAACCAAAAAAAAAGGCCATGTTTATCGGGTTGACAGCACTTACTATATTGGTTGTGGCAGCAATAGCATATTATTTGCTTTTAGGTCCGGCAACAATATTCAGGCCGGATATCTATTCACGCCAGTCTGTAATCAAGCACGAAGAAATAGGCCCTATTGTTTCACTTGACCCTTTTATCTTTAATGTTAATGGTACAAATTCCGGGGGATATGTAAAAATAACAATAGGTTTTGAACTAACAGATCCAAAAATTGTTGAAAAAGCTAAACAGGCCATTCCGGCAGTACGTGACAAATCGCTTTCAATAATGTCCACATACGATATGGACACTTTTATTGATGCAGGAAAGCGAGACATGATCAAAAATGCTCTTCTGGCAGGGATTAACGAGTTATACGGGCATAAATGGGTTAAAAAAGTATTTATAATGGATATTATCGTTCAATAAGGGGAAGAGAATGACTGGACAGCTATTATCTCAGGAAGAAATAGATGCGCTGATGAGCGGGTTATCAGATGGTGATCTTGATGTATCAATGGAAGAAGCAATAGCTGAAGAACAAACATCCTCTTTGGAATTTAAATCTTCGGAATTAGAAAAATATGATTTTTTACGAAGAGGTGTTACAAAAAAAGAAGTATTCCCGGCTCTTAATTTTATATACGACAGATTTGCAAAATCATTCCGGTCAGCTTTAACTATTCTTGTAGAAAAAGAGATAGAGATAGATCTTGCATCAAGTAAAAATATCAAGTATGCCGATTTCATAGCAATGCTTCCCTTGCCAACAAATATGAATGTTGTTGTAACTGAAAACCTTAAAGGATTCTTCATTATTATATTTGATACGAAAATTATATTTTCTGTGCTCGAAACAATGTTTGGTAGCATTTCCCCCTCTTTTACGCGTATAGAAGGGAGAGAATTTACCAGAATAGAAATTAGTGTAATTAAGAAGCTTGTTGATGTAGTGTCTGTAGAAATGGAAAAAGCTTGGGCTCCGGTTTATGAAATTCAATGTCGTTACTCCCGTTCGGAAATGAATCCGAACTATATAACTATGGTAGCCAAGGATGAGACAGTTAATGTTTGTGATTTGAAAATAGATGTTGGAGAAATTTCCGGGTGGATTAAAATATGTATCCCATATAGTATTCTGGACAATATAAAAGGACACCTCACTACAAGCCCATCAAGGGAAGACGCAGACATGAGGGAAAAATGGTTTAATTTACTTGGTAGCCGGACGAAAGAAGTCTCTCTTGATGTTGCAGCAATTCTGGGAAGTACCAAAATATCTTTAAGAGAATGCCAAAAATTGATGCCTGGAGATGTAATACTTCTTAACAGGCATGCCGGTGATCCTGTTGATATTGAAGTGGAAGGGAATCCAAAGTTTCTTGGTAAAATTGGTGCATCCCATGGAAACAAAGCCGTTCAATTTGAAGGTGTGGCGACTAAAACATGAAAGGAGATCATATGGAAAACACAGCAGAAAAAAAAGAATTCGAGGTCGATATAAACCATCTCCTTGATGTATCTGTTAATGTGTCGGTGGTTATAGGGCGCGCCAGAATGACTATCAGCAATCTTCTGGCTCTTTTCAAAGGGGCAATTATTGAATTGGACAAGCTGGCTGAGGAACCCGTGGATATCTATATAAACGAAAAGCTTCTGGGAAAAGGAGAGGTTGTGGTGGCAAATGAACGGCTTGGTGTCAGGGTAACAGAAATTGTAGTGCCTTCGGAAAGGGTTAAAAAACTCGGATGACAAGCACAGACGGTTTCCTGTATATCTTGTGTATTATCTTTAGCCTGATTAGTGTAGTCTGTCTGATATTGGGTGTTTTTAAATATACAAAACGTTCTGACAAAACCGTATCTTTCCTGTCAAAACTTATTACGAATAGAAAAGAGCAGAAGTCTCCTGTTTTCAAGAGACTTGATACAATGGTTATTGGGTATAAAAAGCATATAGTGGCAATAGAAACTGGAAGTCAGGTTCTAATTATAGGGGCAGGGGAAAAAGAATTAACTCTTTTAGCAAATGTTGATAAAAATATTTTTTTCAACAAATCTGTTCCCCAGTAAATATTCAGGCCGATCTGTTTGTAAATATAATTAAAAAAGGGGATAAATAAGTCCTATTTTCTGTATATATGCGGAATTTATCGGACCACGGGAGATTTATGAAAAACATAATAAAGTGTTTCATAATAATTCTTGGATGTCTGTTTTTTGCGGCAATACCTTGTATTTCTGAAGCAGCGAGCGCTTCTGTTGTCCAAAAACACCAAACTGCCGGAGGGCTTTTTGATGGCTTTATGTCGCAAGGACCTAAAGGCATGATCAATATTGTCATAATATTGACTATTTTGTCATTTATTCCGGCAATTCTCCTGCTCATGAGTGCCTTTACAAGGATTGTTATTGTTCTTTCATTTATCCGCCAGGCAATAGGTATACAGCAACTTCCCCCAAACCAGGTGATTATCGGATTGTCTCTGTTCCTTACTTTTTTTGTCATGGCTCCTACATATGACCGGATATATACCAGTTCACTGGGCCCCTATCTTGAAAACAAGATCAGTACAGAGCAATTTTTTGAATCATCGACAAGAGAATTAAATGCTTTTATGCTCAAATACACAAAAGATAAAGACCTTGCCCTTTTTATAAATGCTTCGGGTATGCAAAGGCCTAAAAAGCCAGAGGATGTACCGACTTATATTCTCGTTCCTGCCTTTGCCATAGGTGAGTTAAAGAGAGCTTTTCAGATAGGCTTTCTTTTGTATATACCTTTCCTTATCATAGACATGGTTATTGCAAGCGTGTTGCTTTCCGCTGGCATGATGATGCTTCCGCCTGTTTTTATATCTCTTCCTTTTAAGCTCATGCTTTTTGTGCTTGTAGACGGGTGGAACCTTCTTGTGGGGTCTTTGATACGGGGGTTTTAGAACCAATTAATAATATTTAATGGAGGATTTATTGTGAATCAGGATGCGATTATTCAGATATTCAGAGATCTTCTAAAATATTCTCTAATGATCATGTCTCCCATATTACTTGTATCCCTCATAGTAGGTTTGCTTGTGAGTATTTTCCAGGCAGCCACACAAATTCATGAAATGACGCTTGTTTTTGTGCCAAAGATTATTGCTATTGCTATTGTATTGGCAATCCTTTCTCCATGGATGATTAATATTTTGGTTACATATACAACAACTCTTTTTACAAATATTCCATTGTATGTAAGATGACATTATCTGCCGATGCACAACATTTTACCCTGGTTTTTTTCAGGGTTATTTCACTTCTGTGGTTTCTCCCTATTTTTACATATCGTTTTATTTCAGTCCCGTATAAAGCGGCTTTTTCACTTTCCATGTCATATTTTCTGTATGAAACAACAAAAGTTAACATCCTTCCTGTTGAGTCCCACGTCATGCTTCTTTATCTTGTAAGAGAAATGGCTATAGGGTTATCAATAGGATTTTTAACGAGAATATTCTTTACATTTACTTATGCGGCCGGTGAAATTATTTCTATCCAGACAGGTTTTTCCTTTGCCCGTTTTATGGATCCGAGTATGACAATGAACACATCAATTATTGAACAATTCAAGAACCTCCTGACTGTTCTTGTATTTTTTGCAATTGACGGTCACCATATTCTTTTCAAAGCCATAATTGAAAGTGTCCAGAATTTCCCTCCGGGGTCATTTGTATTCGGGAAAGATATTGCCATGTTTTTTGTAAAAATGACTGGAAAGATTTTTTTGATCGGTCTAAAACTCGGAGCCCCTGTAGTCGCAACACTGTTTATCGTGGAAATTGCCTTTGGCCTTATAGTAAGGATGATACCGCAGGTGAATATATTTATTGAAGGTATGCCAATAAAAGTTTTTATTGCACTTTCAGTTATGGCTATGTCGTTAGGTTTTCTTGTTGCTAATGTTGCCGATATTTTCAGGGGGTTGGGTAGCGAAATTTCAAGGTTCATTACAATTATAAACTATGGATCCTGACTTTTTTTGTTGGGATGTGCATGGCATGTAATTTGCATCATAGATAGGCACCATGTCAGAAGATTCTTTTCAGGAAAAAACAGAACAACCCAGTGAAAAAAAGCTGACTGAAGCCCGAGAAAAAGGACAGGTTGCTTTTTCCAAAGAGCTGGTCTCATGCTTTTCCATTTTTACACTAATTATATTTTTTTATTGTTTTATGTCGAAAGGATTTCGAGGGATGTTTTCCATGTATGTGTCTTATATAGAAAGGGCAAATTACGATATAAACATAGGTAACATAAAAGAACTTTTATGGATCATCATGATGGATTGGATGAGTTTTACAGCTCCTGTTTTCGCTCTTCTTTTTGTTGCTTCTGTGGCGTCAGGATTGCTCCAGACGAGATTCATGTTCAGTTTAAAGGCAGTTGGTTTTAAATTTGAAAAACTTAATCCTGTAAAAGGAATCAGTAACCTGTTAAGTAAAAAATCAGGTATAGAGGTTCTAAAATCAGTCCTTAAACTCCTGATTCTTGTTAACCTTTCCTATTCAATAATCATGAAAGAAATACCCCATCTTATTCGCCTTACGCATACAAGTGTTATCGATTCTATTTATTATACAGGAACAGTTATATTCTGGCTTGTTATAAAAGTATGCATAGCATTTGCCGTAATAGCAGGACTTGACATGTTGTTTCAGAAGTGGCAGCACAAAAAGGATCTAATGATGACGAAGCAGGAAGTTAAAGAAGAGAGTAAAGAAAGGGAAGGCAACCCCTTGATAAAATCAAGGATAAGAAGCTTACAACGAAGTATGGCACAGCGCAGGATGATGGAAGATGTCAAAAATTCAGATATTGTTGTCACGAATCCAACACATTATGCTGTAGCCATTCAATATGATATTACAAAAATGCCAGCTCCTAAAGTAGTGGCAAGAGGGGCTGGTTTTATTGCCCAGAAAATAAAAGAAACAGCCAGGGAACACAATATTTTTATAGTAGAGAACAAAGTATTGGCACGGTCTCTGTTTCATTCAGTAAAAATAGGAGCTTTCATCCCTGAACACTTTTATGTGATTGTAGCAGAGCTTCTTGCAGAAGTTTACAAAAAAAAGAAAGGTTTTTTTAATGACAGATAGTTTAGTAGAAAAATTACAAGGTAAAAGCGATCTTATTGTTGCATTGGGAATAGTATCAGTAATCCTGATAATGCTTGTCCCCATGAATGCTTTCATAATGGATATTCTTATTACGTTTAGCATTTCAATATCCCTTATTATTCTTTTCATTGGGATGTATATTCAAAAACCCCTTGATTTTTCGGTATTCCCCTCAATATTATTGATTACAACCCTTTTCAGACTTTCACTGAATATTGCATCTACAAGACTTATTCTTGTTCATGGAGATGAAGGAACAGCGGCCGCAGGGAAAATTATCAAAGCTTTCGGTATGTTTATTATCGGCGGCAATTATGTTGTAGGTGCAGTTGTATTTTTCATACTTGTGATTATCAATTTTGTTGTTATTACAAAAGGCGCGGGCAGGGTAGCTGAAGTTGCGGCACGATTTACACTTGATGCTATGCCCGGAAAACAGATGAGTATCGATGCAGATTTAAATGCAGGGTTAATAGATGATAAAACTGCAAAAAAAAGAAGAGAAAACGTTGAAATGGAAGCTGATTTTTATGGATCCATGGATGGTGCCAGCAAGTTTGTTCGTGGCGATGCGATAGCAGGAATTATTATTATATTTGTCAATATTGTTGGTGGCCTTATCATTGGAATTGTTCAGAAAGGTATGCCTGCAATGGAAGCCCTTTCTGCATATACTATTCTGACAATAGGTGAAGGACTTGTAAGCCAGGTGCCTTCGCTTATCACTTCAACAGCAGCTGGCATTATTGTAACGAGAGCCTCAAGTCAGAAGAACCTTGGCACAGATGTATTGGATCAGGTTTTTACCCAACCCCGGGCAATGATGCTTGCTTCTGTAATTATTATGTGCATTGGGATGGTGCCAGGGGTTCCAATAGCCCCTTTTTTTGTTCTGTCCGGATGCACCTGTACTGCAGGATATTTAATCAGCAAAAGAAAAAAAGAAAGCGATATTCGAGAGGCTGCTGTTATTGCTGCGAGTACACAGAGAGAAGCATCAGAGGAAAAAGAGTCTTCTATTTCACCTGTAGAAATGTTCGAGCTTGAAATAGGTTATAATCTTATTTCGATTGTTGATGATGAGCAGGGTGGAGAATTATTGGAAAAAATAAGAGCTATGCGCAAACAGGTTGCCATGGAATTAGGGTTTATGGTTCCAGCCATGAAACTTCGGGATAATCTGAACCTCAAATCAAACGAATATTCAATTCTTCTAAAAGGAGTTGAAATGGGTAGAGGGGAAATGGTTGTTGGATCTTTGCTTGCCATGGGACCTGAAGAAAAACAGGGTGAAATCGAGGGTATTCCTGCAAAAGAACCTGTTTTTGGTCTTGATGCATTTTGGATATCTCCTGAGAAAAAAGAAACATGTATGGGTCTTGGGTTTACCGTAGTTGACCCTGCAACTATAATTGCGACACATCTCACAGAGATAGTCAAAGGGAACGCACATGAATTTATTACAAGACAGGAGGTTCAAAAATTAATAGATTCCATAGTTTCAGATAATCCAAAAGTCATGGAAGAAATAAACCAGAATCAGGTAACCTTGGGGACGCTCCAGAAAATAATGCAGAATCTTCTACGTGAACAGGTTTCGGTGCGAGATATGGTTACAATACTTGAATCTGTTGCAGATGCTGTTACATACACAAGAGATCACGAGTTAATAACAGAATATGTGAGGCAGAAGATGTCACGTAATATTATTAAACCTTATATCAGGGATGGTATTTTAGGAGTTCTGGTGTTTGAAAAAAATCTTGAAGAAAAAATAATTGGAAGTATACAGCAAACAGAGCAAGGTTCACAGCTTGCTTTTGATCTTTCTTTTAGCAGACAGATGCTTAATGCAATAGGGGATGAAA
>CAYSBW010000041.1:527-20932 GCA_964429485.1 uncultured Syntrophorhabdaceae bacterium | reverse complement strand
CACCGAGAACCTTTGTATCTATATCAACTATATAATCCAGGTCTTCAGCTTTTAGTTGTCTTACAGTCAGTTTATCAAAAAAATTACTCATTCTATCTCCAGCTTGTAATTTTATTAACATAACAACAATTTTATGTCAATAACTCAGGACTACTTTGTGAATAATTTAACTAATAATTTTAAGTAAGGCGCTGCCTCTTGTCAGTTGATAAAGGGGAGATTTTTGGTTTTTGAAAAAACCATTGTCATGTGTTATATTACAACACAGGTTCAGGTGAAACTGTTTATGCTGAGAGGTTATAAAACTTTTAGAGCATAAAACTAAAAATTATAAAGGAGCTGTATAATGGAAGAAGTCAAAACCAGGGAAGAGCGCTACAATGAAGCTCGTATCATGCATAAAGCCCTTGATGAAAAGCTGCAGATGCTCCAGAATAAACCTTATCTTACAAATGATGAAGAGATAGAAATCAAGCTGCTCAAGAAAAATAAACTCCATTATAAAGATATCATGGAAAAGATCATGATAGAGAAATAACTGAATCAATATTTATTAATCAGACTATACCTCGCAGTTCTATTGGTGAAAACCTGATTTCCCTGATCCTTGCAGGTGAAGGTGGTGCAATTGTCCTGATCCTCATTCCTGTAAAATTGGCTGGCAATAATAGTGGTGTTAACTTGAAGTGAAGGAAAACTCTGATATTCCAGAGTTATAGAAAATAAGTTTGCCAAGGTGAGCTCAAATGAAGCTGGTATTATCAATTGTTTGTTGCGTTCTTTTTTTTACGGTTTTTTCAATGAATAAGTTTGTTGTGGCGCTGGAGCCTGTTCAGGAGATGAAGGACGATCAGGCTCAGGTGAAGGAAAATACAAGTCAGTCCGAGGATTTTACTAATCCGCTCGAACGCAACCCTGTTTTTGTTGAGGATATTTTTCCGTCGGAAGAGCCTGTCCGGATCGAGAAACATAGTGCGACTTTTATTCGTGTGGTTAATGGTGACACTATTGTGGCGTCTTATAACAGCAACCCTGAACATATAAGAATCATAGGAGTAGATGCCCCTGAGAACAGACTTAGCAGAAAAGCCAGAGTTGAAGCGCTGGCCAGCATGGAGAATCTTGTTACCATTGTTTCAAAAGGTATAGAAGCTGAACAATTTATAAAAAATATTCTCAACAAGGGTGATATAATAAGCATTGAACTGGATAATGTGAAAAGAAATTCACAAGGAGAACTTCTTGCTTATGTTTTTCTGGCGAATGGAAAAATGTTGAATGAAGAAATTCTAAGAACAGGACATGCCCATTTTGTTGCAAATTCACATAATACAAAATATAATGACAGGCTGTTAAAGGCAACTGCAGAGGCCAAAGCACATAAAAGAGGTTTGTGGGAATAGGGATATTACCCGTTTTTATTACAAATTTTCCTTACTCTGGCCAAAAAATCCTCGAGTTTTTTTTCATAACCCCTTCCTGTGGGATGATAATATGTTTTGTTTTTTATTTCTTCAGGAAAATAGGTTTGTTTGACAATGCCATTATCAAAATCATGGGGATAGAGATAGTTGTTGCCATAGCCCAGTTCCCCCATGAGTCTCGTCGGTGCATTCCTTAGATGCATAGGAACCGTATATCCGGGCAGGTTGGCCGCATCCTTGCTTGCACTTTTGTAAGCTATGTAAACGGAATTGCTTTTTTCTGAAAGAGAAAGGTATATGCAGGCCTGTGCAATCGCAAGGTAACCTTCGGGTGCTCCTATGAGTTTAAATGCCTCAGTTGCTGATATGGTAAGTGTTAATGCATAAGGATCGGCATTGCCTATGTCTTCGGAGGCAAAACGCACCATTCTTCTTAGAATGTAGATAGGGTCTTCGCCGCCTTCTATCATTCGTGCGAGCCAGTAGAGTGCGGCATCAGGGTCTGAACCTCTCATGCTTTTATGAAATGCGCTTATAAGATCATAGTGCATTTCACCTTTTTTGTCATATACAACAATATTTTTCTGATAGGCTTCCTTCAGAATATCATGATCGATAATTAATTCGCCTTTTCTGTTTTTATCGACCATTTTGCAGCATACTTCCAGGAGATTGAGGGCTTTTCTCGCATCACCGTCGGCAAGAAGGGCAAGCTCTTCCATAATCTTTTCATCTATTTGCCACGATGCTTTCTTTAACTCAACATCTTCCTTCAGGGCTCTTTTTAAGATAACTACCATTTCTGGGACAGTAAGAGGATTTAATGTCAGGACTTTCATCCGGGACAAAAGAGGTGAAATTATTTCAAAAGATGGATTTTCAGTTGTGGCGCCTATTAGAATGATATCACCATTCTCAACATGAGGGAGAAAGGTGTCCTGCTGAAGTTTATTGAATCTGTGAAATTCATCAATGAAGAGAATTATTTTATTAAGTTTTGATTTCTGTATGGCTTCTTTGACTTCCCTGATACCGATGCTTACCGCGCTTAGAGATACAAAGGGTATGCTTAATTCTTTACCTATGATCCAGCCTATCGTTGTTTTTCCAACCCCGCTTGGACCCCAGAGAACGAGGGAGGGTAAATCCTTTTTTTTAAGGAGAACCCTTAAAAGCTTTCCTTCTCCAAGGATGTGTTCCTGTCCGACAAAGTCATCAAGGACTTTTGGCCTCATTCTATCTGCAAGAGGTTTCCTCACATTTTTCAATTGAAAATCAGAGTCATTGAATAGTTGCATAAATTATAGAAAAGAATACCAGTTCAGGAGTGTCTTTTTCAAGATAATCTTGATGAAGTTAGTTCTGTGGAACTGTCAGTTTTCAGACAGCTCATGATTGAAATGCTCCTTGATAATATTGAAAAAAGAATTCATTACTGCCGATGAAGCTGCTTCCTTGTTTGTAAGAATGTCAATTCCGAGGCGTATCTCCGTATTTTCAACAGGAACTACCATAAGGGTTCCCTGGGCGAGTTCTTCCCGTACGTTGGGCAGAAACATCAGGGCTACCCCTTTTTTTTGTTTGGCCAGAGCCTTTGCGCACTCGATGTTATCCACCTGGGCGCCAATCCTGAAATCCAGACCCCTCCTGTTGAAATTATTAGCGATTATTTCATGTGCAACAGATCCCTCAGACTGGATTATAAGCGGCAGGCATGCTAAATCATCCCATTTTATGGGTATTTCAATTTCTTTTCCATACTCGGGACTTGCTACAAAAACCATTTTTTCAACTTTAGGGATGCGAAAGGTTTTGATTTTTTCATTAACACTGGTCAACTGACCTACGAGGCATATATCATGTCTGAATTCAAGCAATTCATGGGCAAGTATTCGTGAAGGACCCTCGCGCACAGTTACCTGGACTGAAGGATAAATCTCCTTGAAACTGTCTATGATTCCCATAAGATAGGTCATTAAAGTGCCTGCAATTCCTATATAGAGGTTATTCAGTCTGTAACTCTTCAAAAAATTTTCTATCATAAGGGAATGGTCAAGAAGTTCTTCAGCATAGGCGTATAACCTTTCCCCGGCCTTGGTGAGATATACCCTTTTCTTTTTTATGTTTATCAGTTTTACACCGAATTGAGCCTCCAGTGCACGTATCTGCTGGGTCACTGCAGGCTGTGTAATGAACATGTTTTCCGCAGCTTCACTGAAACTTTTCCCTTTTGCAACATAGTAAAAGGAAATTATCTGTTGAAGATTTACTTGAGGTGGCTTCATTCTTCGGGAGATTCTAAATTATTGTAAACAAAGAGTCAATCTAATTTATGCTTTCCTGATTATGACCCATTTCCTGCCTTGATTATTATTTGCCAGCTTATGAATTCATTAGAAAAATTGAATTGATTGGATACAATTAATATAGGAAATATAAACATGCTCCGGTTTTAATAATCCGGAACTTCCTGAAAATATTTTTTTTAAAAATTCAAAAGTAGCAATTCCACCATGGGAGGGTTAAGAAAAAATGAATAAAATAGATTTTGTGGATCAGACAATAAGGGATGCGCAACAGAGTCTCTGGGGTTTCACAATGAAGACCGAACATATAACACCTGTTGCTGAGATGATGGATAAGATCGGATACAGGTCCATCGCAACAGTAGGCAGTCAGGCCTTTACCATACAGGTGCGAAATCTGAATGAAAATCCCTGGGAAAGGGTCAGGTTGCTGTCAAGTTTGATTACTAAAACGACAATCAGAGGTTCATATCAGACAGGAAGCCTTTCCTCCTTTGATTTGAGTACACCAAGAGAAATTATTTCTCTTTGGATCAAACGTTCCATAGCAAATGGAATTAAAAGTTTCTGGATATGTGACTATCAGGACAATATGGAAAGATTCCGTTATTTTGCTGAACGTGCAAAAGCTGAAGGCGCAGAGATCGTGCCTGCTCTCATGTATACTTCAAGCCCTGCCCATACTGAAGAACACTGGGCTGAAAAAACCAGATTGATTACAGGTGTAAAGGACTGTGTTGATAGAATCATGATTGAAGATGCCTCAGGCGTAATAACACCTGAGGATACAAAAAAACTGGTTTCGGTTGTCATGAAAAATTGTGATGGTCTGCCTATTGAATTTCATTCTCACTGCAATTCAGGGCTTGCTCCTCTTTGTTATCTTGAAGCTATCAAGGCCGGTGTGACAACGCTTCACACGGCAGTTTCACCTCTTGCCAATGGAACATCCCTGCCTGCTACAGAAACAATTCTTAAAAATGCCCGTCGTCTTGGTTTTACTTCGGATCTCGATGAGGATGCCCTTGCCAAAGTATCAGACCATTTTAGAAAACTTGCTGAAAAAGAGGGGTTGCCCATAGGAGTGCCAATGGAATACGACCTTTTCCATTACGAGCATCAGGTCCCTGGCGGTATGATGTCTAATCTCACCCGCCAGCTCAGGGAAGTGGGAATGGAAAACCGTCTTCAGGAAATCCTTGAAGAAGTTGTTCTGGTAAGAAAGGATTTTGGATATCCTGTAATGGCAACACCCTACTCACAGATTGTAGGCGCCCAGGCTGTTGAGAATGTTGTACTGGGAGAACGCTATAAAGAGATTACCGATGAAGCCATCAAATATGTTCTTGGGTACTATGGAGAACCGGTTGTGCCTGTTGATCAGAATATAAAGGACAGGATAATGAGCCTTCCCAGAACAAGGGAATTCCTTAACTGGACTCCTGTCGGGTATCTTAAACCCATTGAGGAGATACGGCAGGAAGTGGGCCAGGATTTGTCTGATGATGATCTTTTACTTAAAATACTCATTCCAGGACAGCCGATGAAACGTGGTGAAGCGAAGAAAACAGCAACAACTGCACTATCTTCTAAACCTGCTGCAACAGGTGGTGTTGTATCCGGGGATTTCCCGAGGGAATTCAGCGTGGATGTTGATGGTGAGGTTTTTAATGTAAAGATTACACCTCTGTGGGATGGGAATGAAGATTCCGCACAGGCACTGCAGGATGGCGCAAAACCTTCGAAGAAGCCTGAAAAAATGCCTGATGGTGCTGTGCTTTGTGGAATGGCCGGCCTGGTGCTTTCATTTGAAGTGAATGTCGGCGACACAGTCAAGGCAGGGGACCTTGTGGCAATAGTCGAGGCCATGAAAATGAGGAGACACATCAATTGCCCCCATGACGGAGTAGTAAAGGAAATTTGTGCTCATGAGGGTGAGATTGTAGAGCCTGATAATCTTTTAATGGTGGTGGTGTAATATGCTGAAAAAGATTCTTATAGCCAATCGTGGTGAAATAGCAATACGTATTATGCGTGCCTGCCGGGAGATGGGGATTTCTTCGGTAGCTGTTTATTCAGAGGCAGACAGGGATGCCCTCTTTGCTAAATATGCTGACGAAGCGTATCTTATAGGCCCTGCACCGGCAACTCAGAGTTACCTTAATATTGGCAAATTAATCGACGTGGCAAAGGAATGCGGAGCCGATGGAATACATCCTGGTTATGGATTCCTTGCTGAGAATCCCAAGTTTGCCTCTGCCTGTGAAGTTGAAGGGATTAAGTTTGTCGGTCCTTCAAGTAGAGTGCTTACACTTCTTGGTGACAAGGTGGCTGCTCGAAGGGAAATGATAAAAGCAGGTGTTCCTGTAGTGCCTGGAACAGATGAATGTGTTACGGAATTTTCACAGGCAAAAAGCATTGCCAACGAGGTTGGATATCCTGTAATCATAAAGCCCTCTGGAGGTGGCGGTGGTATTGGAATGACAATTGTTGAAAGGGAAGTCGATCTTGCCAAAGCCCTGGAGTCAACACAGGCCATTGCAGGAACAACCTTCGGAATTTCCGATGTTTATATAGAAAAATACCTTGTCAACCCGCGTCATATTGAATTCCAGCTTATTGGAGATTCCCATGGAAATGCTATTCATCTGGGAGAACGTGAATGTTCTATCCAAAGGAGGCATCAGAAACTGATTGAAGAATCACCCTCTCCGGCAGTTACTCCGAGGATGCGTTCAAGAATGGGCGCCTTGGCTGCTAACGGGGCAAGACTTGTGGGATATGAAGGCGCGGGAACAATGGAGTTTCTCTTTACCAATGGAAAATTTTATTTCATGGAAGTCAATGCGAGGGTTCAGGTAGAGCATCCTGTAACTGAAATGGTAACCGGTGTTGATATTGTAAAGGAAGGAATTCGCATTGCCTCGGGATTTCCCTTGAGCTTTACCCAGAAAGATATCCGTATAAACGGTAGTGCAATAGAATGCCGTATCAATGCTGAAGACCCGCTGGATGATTTTGTTCCCACCCCGGGCAGGATTACAAGCTACAGTGCCCCCGGAGGAGGAGGTATCCGTGTTGATAGCGGAGTTTATACAGGTTATACAATACCTCCTTTTTATGATCCAATGATAGCAAAGCTTATTGTATGGGGCAGAGACCGTAATGAAACTATCAGCAGAATGAGCAGGGCACTCTGGGAATATGTTATAGGAGGACCGAAGAATAATATACCTTTTCACAAGGCAGTTATGGAGAACCCTCGTTTTATAGGAGGAGATCTCAGCACATACTTTCTTGAAAGAGAAACTGCACTTCCTGATGAAATGAAGAGAATAGTGGAGCAGGAAATGTCTCTGGAGAAGAAATTACCCCGACTTTCTGATGAACGCAGGAGAGTTGCGGCAATTGCTGCTGTGACTGCCCTGGCTCAGACATATGGAAGGACATGATAAATAACACCATGATAATGGAGGCTGTATATGGGTAAAACAATTGTTGTTATGGGAACTTGCGACACAAAGGGCGAGCATTTGCGTTTTTTAAAAGATAAGATTATCTCCAGAGGCCACAGAGTAATTCTGATGGATGTAAGTCTTGGTGGAAAGCCGACAGAGGGAGTTGATATTACGCCGGAAGAGATGGCCGGCCTTGTTGGCAGAAATACAGAAGATTTTAAAGCTTCCCGTGACAGGTTTATGAAGGCTGAAGTTATGGTAAAAGGGGCGCAGTTGAAGATTCTGGAGCTGCTGTCCAGAAATGAAGTGGATGGAGCAATATCCCTTGGCGGAGCATCAATGGCGCTGATGGGATCGCGGATAATGTCCAGACTTCCCTTTGGTGTGCCCAAAGTAATAGCCACTTCTGCTGCAATGCCCGTGTACTCGGCAGAATGGTTCGATGCTATGGATATACTTGTTATGCAGATAATAATGGAGTTTACAGGCATGAACAAGCTTCTCTCCCATGCTATCGGACAGGTTGCAGGAGTGATTTCCGGGTTGGTTGAGGAAAGTCTTCCACCTTCCTCCCTGTCTTTGCCATATCCGTCAGTTGCAATAACAGAAATAGGTTTCTGTCCGAAATGTGCCCGACAGGTTGAAGAATTGCTGGAAAAGAAAGGCTATAATGTCTGTACCTTCCATGCTCAGGGGATAAGCGAAAGAGCTATGGACAAACTGATTTCCCAGGGTTTTTTTGACGGTGTTATAGATATTGTACCTGCTGGTTTGATTGAGGAGATATTTCAGGGAAACAGACCTGCAGGTATGGAGAGGCTCGATGCAATCTGTGAGAGGGGAATTCCTATGATTCTTGCTCCATGCACAATAAATCTGACAGGATGCGGTGTCACTCGAAAAAACAGGGAACAGTATATGTCAAGACCATGTATAATGAAAATGGATGAGATGAGGTCTATGACCCGATACAATGCCTATGAACTCGAATATGCCGCCCGTTTTTACAGGGAAAAACTCAATAAAGCCAAAGGGCCTGTTAAATTTTTCTTTCCTTTAAAGGGCTGGTCTGCAATAGACAGGGAGGGTTCTGTCCTCTATGATCCCAAGGGCGACCGGGTTTTTGTTGATGCATTAAAAAATGGGCTTGATCCTGATGTGGAACTTGTTGATGTTCCATGCAACCTGGAAGATATGGATTTTGCAGAAGCCATGGTTACAGCCTTTGATAAAATGTTAAAAGAATCAAAGGGCAAATGAAAAAATGTCCGTAAGAAGAAAAAGCAGAAAGAGTGTTGTGTTATTCATTATTGAATTATAAAAGTGTATCAAGAGAAAGCTTAAAAGGAGGGAAGCAATGTTGGAAAAATGGATTTACTGGCTGGATGAACTTGGTAAAGGAGATTATCACATTGTAGGGAAAAAATGTGCAAATCTTGGAGAAATGGCAAGGGCAGGATTCCCTGTGCCCAGGGGATTTGCTCTATCTATCAGCGCCTACAGTATGTTTATGAACCTTACCGGAGCAGCCGAAGAAATCGAAGATTATGTCAAGGATCACAAACCAACAGCCGATGATATTGATGGCATCCGTCAGCTTAGTTTAAAAATGCGGGAAACGATAATGTCCAAAACAATTCCTGAGGAAATGTCCAGGGATATCCTGTCCTATTACAGCAAACTCTGTGATGATGCCGGGATTCAGGATCTGGCTGTGTCAACGCGTTCTGCCGGAGCAGTCAGCCATCCCGGACAATATGAAACCTACCTGAACGTAAAGGGCAGGGAAGATCTCCTTGATAAGATACGTAAAGTCTGGGCAAGCACCTGTAATGAGCGCTCTGTTGCTTTTCGTATTACTAAAGATCTTCCTCTCAGTAATGAGCCTATTGGTGTGGCTGTACTGTCCATGGTAAAGGCCCGTTCTGCCGGCATTGTTTTCGGGGCTGATCCTAATACAGGAGATACAACAAAGGTTATAGTTGAAGCAAACTGGGGCCTGGGAGAAAGCGTTGTCAGTGGTGAACTTATGCCTGACCGCTGGGTTCTTGACAAGGAGACGTTGGAAATACGTGAGAGAACCCTTGGAAAAAAAGACAAAAGCACAGTTTGTCTGGATTGTGGAATCGAAGATGTAGAACTTTCACCTGACAAAGCCTGTTCATATTGTGTGAGCGATGAGGAATTGCATGAGATCACAACACTTGCCAATAAGCTGGAGGCTCACTTTGGAATGCCTCAGGATATCGAGTGGGCAGTGGATGAAGACAAGCCTTTTCCCAATATTGTTCTGTTGCAGACTCGTCCTGTTGTCATAGCAAAGCAGAATGCAGTGGATCAGGTTCTTGATCTTATGCTTGGTATGTTTGCTGTCAAGTAAAATGAGAAGAATTAGAAGTGTTTAACAAAAACCGTGGCTGAATGTGTCACGGAAAAAAAACTAATGAGGGGGCAACAAATGTTACATGATGCTTATGATTTATCTTTTTACGAGTTTGATGATGAGAAGGATACGAAGGAATATGGTGTTCTTCTGTGTGATGTAGTCCACGGAAGGCCTCCGATGAAGCCTGCATACATGGGTATCGGCTGGTACTGGTATTACCATGGTGTCCGTTACGGGGCTGAAACACTCTGTCTGCCAACAACTTTCGGCTGGGATTCCCGGTTTGTCAAGGGCTATCCTTATATTACAGCCATTCGCACCACTCCTGAAGAGGCAAAGGAAAGGGAGCCTATTTTCAGAGAAAAAATTAAACCCTTTCTCCAGGATTTTGATGCTGTCTGGGACCCCCTTAAGGAAGAATTGCTTGGAATGTACAGACATGCAAAAGAATCACGGGGACTAAAAGACTGGCAGGATATACAAAAGCTTAGCAATGCCGACCTTTTAAGTTTTTTCCTTGATTTTGCCTTTATTATTAACAGGAAGGAAGGGGAAACCCACTTTTATATGCTCATGGCAGCCATGTATATAGTGGGTCTTCTTCAGGAAATGTGGAGAACTATTTTCGGAAATGAACCGTCAGTTGATGTGAATTTTCATAAACTCATGTCCGGTTTTGAAAATCAGGATATGAAACTTGGACGTATGATGTGGGGGCTTGGCAGAAAGGCTGTTGAAATGGGTCTGGAAGAAACATTTACAAACACAACGGATGATGAGGAGCTTATTGGAAAACTGAAAACAACAGATGCAGGCAAAAAATGGTTTGATCTTTATTATGAGTTTCTGCTTGAACACGGTTGGCGTTCTGACCGTGCCCATGGCTATGACAGCCCTACCTGGCTTGAAAAACCTTCACAGGCTATTGGAAGAATTAAACTTCTCATGACACAGACTGTTTTTAAATTTGATGTAGAGCGTGAACGTGTAATCAAGGATCGTGAGGAAGCAGAAAAGGAAGTTCTTGCAAAAGTTCCTGAAGCTCAAAGACCGGCTTTTGCTCTCCTTGTCAAGGCTTCACAGAAGGCTGGCTACTGGAGCGAGGATCATGGATACTTCTGCGACTGTTATATCGGTGCAATAGGGCGCTGGATTTTACAGGAATTCGGAAAAAGATTTGCAAAAAGTGGATCTATTGATATTCCACAGGATGTTTTCTTCCTTCATCCCAATGAAATACGTAAAGCTGCCATACCGATGGGAAGAGTCAACCTTCGTCCCTATGTAGAACGCAGGAAAAAAGCCTGGGAAGAAAACATGACTATTGAGCCTGCGCCATTTTTTGGTGATATAGCTTTTGCCCAGGATGTTGTCAGAAGCGATCCAACTCTTCAGGTTTCAGCCCAGGTGCCGGTTGTGCGGAAAGAACTTAAGGCAGATTTATACGGTGCGGCCTGTGCTCCAGGTTCATTCCAGGGAATAGCAAAGGTTATTATGAGCGTGGATCAAATATCTGAATTGAAACCAGGTGATATTCTTGTCGCTCCGGGAACTTCTACTGCATGGATGGTAGTATTCGGAATTATCAAAGGACTTGTTACTGACGGAGGTGGTGCCCTGTCTCATCCTGTTATTATGGCAAGAGAATTTGGAATACCCTGTGTTTCAGGAACTGTTGAGGCTACCCAGAAAATTAAAACCGGTGACAAGATATGGGTTGATGGAAACAGAGGCGTAGTATTTATCCTTGATAAGGATAAATAATTTTAATTAAGACAAGAGAATAAAACAGTTCTGTCCTCCTTTGAGAAGAGGAGGACAGAACCACAATTTTTTTAAAAGGAGATAAATATAATGTCAAAAACATCTACACCACAGGTGCTGTCCGAATTAATCGAAGACAGAGCGCAAAGAAATGCTGAGAGAATCTTTCTCCGATTTAAAGATCAGTCATTTACCTATGACGAGATGAATCGTTACGCAAATCGTTGTGCGAATGCTCTTATCAATCACGGAGTTGTAAAAGGGGATAAGATCAGCATTATGCTTGCAAACTGTCCGGAGTATATACACATATGGTTTGGTTCAGCCAAAATGGGAGCTGTGGAAGTTCCTATAAACACATCTTACAAAGGTGAATTCCTGAGGCACATCGTTGATCAGTCGGATTCCAAAGTATTTTTTATAGACCGCGAATATCTTGACCGGGTAAAAATCATAGAAGATGCCCTGCCAAAAATAAAAAAAGTTGTAGTCCTTGGTGGATTCAAGAAAGAGGAAGCTGCTGGATACAAAATTCCTACAATAAGCTTTGAAGAATTTTTCAATGCCCCTGATACACCTGTTGATGTTAAAATATATCCGTCAGATCCACAGAACATCATTTATACATCAGGAACAACAGGCCTTTCAAAGGGCGCCCTTGGCCCCCACAAATGCTGGATTACAGTGGCAGAGCAGTTGCTTCCGCTTCGTGAAGGAGGAAGGGATGATATCTTCTATACATTCATGCCTCTTTATCATATGAACGGCCAGTGCCTTACCGTTATTACAGCCCTCCTTGCAGAAGCCCAGGTTGTTCTTTCAGATAAATTCAGTGCCAGCCGTTTCTGGGATGACATACGGCGTTGTGGTGCCACACAATTCAATTATCTTGGAGCAGTTATACCCATACTGGCAAAACAGCCTGAAAAACCTGAAGATATTGATAATCCAGTCAAGATTGCCTTTGGCGCCGGTTGTCCACAGAATGTAATGGATGTTTTTGAAAAAAGATTTGGATTAAAATGTATGGAAGGGTTCGGGATGACGGAAATAGGCATACCAATCCACACTACACTCTACGATAGAAGACCTGGTTCATGCGGACAGGCCCTTCCTATTTATGAGATAAAGCTTGTTGATGACTACGACAACGAAGTGCCTGTAGGCGAACCGGGAGAGATTGTTTTTCGTCCGAAAGAGCCTTTTACAATGATGCTTGAATATTATAATATGCCGGATAAGACCCTTGAAACATATAGAAATCTCTGGTTCCATACAGGAGATCTTGCCAAAAGAGATGAGGACAGCTATTATTACTACATAGACAGAAAAAAGGATTCACTAAGAAGAAGAGGAGAAAATATCTCATCTTTTGAAGTGGAGACAGCTATAAATACAAACCCCAAAATTCTTGAATCAGCAGCAGTTGCGGTCAGGGCTGAAATGCCTGAAGATGAAGTAAAAATATGTGTAGTCCTTAAACCGGGCGAAAAAATGACTCCTGAAGAATTGATTGAATTTGCTGTTGAAAGAATGCCCTACTTTGCAGTGCCCCGTTTTGTTGAATTTATGGACAGTTTGCCCAAGACACCGACTGAAAGGGTTCAAAAATATCTCCTGAAAGAGGCTGGAATAACTCCGAATACCTGGGACAGGGAAAAAGCAGGCATAGAAGTCAAAAGGTCTTAATGCAATTGCCCTGTCTGTAAAAAGGGGGGCACCGGAGGTTTTATAAATGATAGGGATTACATCGATTGGAGTCTATATCCCCAGATATAGACTCAGCATGAATGAAATAGGAAAGATATGGAGCTCGAAGGGTGGCAGTAATGAAAAGGCTGTTGCAGGTTATGATGAGGATTCTGTAACAATGGCTGTTGCTGCTGCCTTGGAATGTCTCAAGGGCACTGAGGAAGAGCCTGAGGGACTTTATTTTGCCACTACTACTGCGCCATACAGGGAAAAACAGAGCGCTGCCATTATTGCAGGTGCTGTTGATTTACAAAACAATTGTTACACCGTTGATTTTACGAATTCCCTGAGATCAGGGGCAATTGCCATGAAATCGGCAATTGATGCTGTGAAGGCAGGTTCCGCCGGATCTGTGCTTGTAGCTGCCTCGGATTGTCGTATTGGCGCTCCGAAGGGGCGTTTCGAACAGATACTCGGGGACGGAGCCGCGGCAATTATGGTGGGATCAAAGAATGTAATAGCGGATATTGAAGATAAACATTCTGTTTTCAGTGATTTTACAGATCTCTGGAGAACTCAGAAGGATGATTTTATACAGAGTGGAGAAGGACGTTTTATAGATGAAGCAGGTTTCAGTCCGATTATAGTTGAGGCAATTGAAGGCCTGATGAAGAAGAACAATCTTAAAGCAGCAGATTTTTCCAGAATTGTTTTTTATGCGCCTGACAGCAGATCCCATGGAAACATTGCAAAAGCCTTAGGCTTTAATAAGGACCAGGTGCAGGACCATCTCTACGAACAGATAGGCAATACAGGATCAGCAGCAGCAATAATCATGCTGAAGGCAGCCCTTGAAGAGGCAAAACCAGGCGACAGAATCCTCCTGGCATTTTACGGCGATGGTGCTGATGCTTTTATTTTAAAAGTAACTGACAAAGTATCCAACATAAAGTCCGGGTTATCGATGAAGGATAGATTGGCTGCGAAAGTGCCTGTAGATTACGGGAAATACCTTATCTGGCGAAATATGATTCCCCTTGAGCCTTCAGGTTTGCCGGAAAGAGCAGAACCTTCTCTTTCTGCACGCTGGAGAGAGCGCAAGAACATAAGAGCCCTCTATGGGGCAAAATGCAGGAAGTGTGGAACACCGCAGATTCATCCTATCGGTCAGACATCGCGGATTTGTGTCAGCTGTCAGGCAAAGGATGATTTTGAGGATTACAAATTTTCAGATAAGAAAGGCAAGCTCTTCACCTATGCGATAGATCAGTTGCAGCCCACATTGAATCCACCCGGACTCAATGGTGTAATTGACTTTGACGGAGGCGGAAGACTGATATGCGAGCTTACCGACTATAATCTTGATAGTGTTGAAACAGGAATGGAACTGGAAATGACCTTCAGAAAGCTTTTTCAGGGAAAAGGTATAGTGAATTATTTCTGGAAGGCAAAGCCTGTTTGAGAGATGTTTTTAATGCATGATTCGGGATTAAACAAAGCAAGGAGCCATTGATTATGGAAAGTATTAAAGATAAAGTAGCAATAGTAGGGATGGGATGTACCCGATTTGGCGAGCGATGGGACATGGGAGTGGAAGACCTGCTTGTTGAAGCTGCCTATGAAGCCTTTGAGGATGCCGGCATAGAGCCCGGAGCAATTCAGGCAGCCTGGATCGGGACTGTATTTTCCGGCATAAGCGCTATGACCCTGGCGCCTCTCGGTTTGCAGTATATACCCATTACAAGGGTGGAAAATATGTGTGCCACCGGTTCAGAAGCCCTGAGAGCTGCAAGCTATGCTGTAGCTGCAGGAGTTTGCGATATAGCTCTGGCCATAGGTGTGGAGAAGCTAAAGGATTCCGGACAGACAGGAGTGAAGGGTCCGGCAATAGTCGGGGACAATCCTGATGGAAGCCCGTCTACAGGTTCAGGCTACAGTGCGCCTGCATCCTTTGCCTATCTTGGAACACGATACTTCAGTCATTACAATCTTGACCGCGAAGAAGGCAAAAGACTTCTTGCTGAAATTGCCGTTAAAAACCACTACAATGGAAGTCTCAACCCGAAAGCGCATTTTCATAATATACTTACAGTCGAGCAGGTAATGAAGGCCCCGATAGTGGCATGGCCTCTCGGTCTCTTTGACTGTTGCGGTGTAAGTGATGGAGCTGCTGCAGCCATAGTTACCCGTGCGGACATGGCGAAGAATTTCCGGAAAGATCCAATATACATTAAGGGTCTTGCAATCAGCGCTGGAGCTCGCCAGGGCTCCATGAGACAGGACTACGATTATGTCCATGTTGATGAAAATGTTCGCGCCTCTCAGCAGGTATATGCTGATGCAGGGATAAAAAACCCCCGTAACGAAATAAGTTGTGCTGAAGTTCATGATTGTTTTACTGCCCATGAACTTGTTGTTTACGAAGACCTTGGTTTCAGTGCGAGAGGGAAGGCAGGGGAAGATATAAAAGCAGGAACCTTTACGCTTAAGGGAGAAATTCCTGTCAATACCGACGGTGGATTAAAATGTTTTGGTCATCCCCTTGGAGCCAGTGGCCTGAGAATGATGTATGAAGTATATCTTCAATTGCAGGAAAAGGCAGGGCCACGTCAGGTAAAAAATCCGCGTCTCGGAATGACCCATAATCTTGGGGGCAATGCCGGAGCAGGTATAGGATGCTGTGTGGTAGTCGGGAATGAAAAAGGGTAATGGAGGGGGGAATGCAGGAAGAGGCTAAAGGGCCTTCCAGGCTCATTTCTTTGCAGGTGCCTTATGAAGTTCTGAAACAGGATCTTGAAAATTTCAAAAAAAAAGCCTTTGAGCTTGGAGCATCAATGGCAGAGATTATACCTGCTTCCTGGGCTGAAGTGGACGAGAGGGTAAGGCTTAAATGCAGTGTGCCAATGTGTCCGCATTACGGCAAAAGCGCCTATTGTCCGCCTAATGCCCCTGATATTGAATTTATGCGCCGTGCTCTCAGCAAATACACCTGGGCGATCCTCTTTGCACTGGATGTTTTGCCTGCCACTAATTTTACGGACAGGACAGAGCAGCGCAAGGCAGGGGTGGAATGGACAAAAAAGGATATGGAAATAACGGGCAGGCTGGAGACCCTTGCCTTTGGTAATGGATATCATCTTGCAATGGGATTCTGTCAGTTCAGTTGCAATGCAGCGCTTTGCAATTCTGGAGATTGTCAGGTGCTCCAGGGTAATAAATGCGCTCACCCTCTTAAGGCGCGACCTTCAATGGAAGGAGTCGGTATAGATGCTTACCGTCTGGTGAGGAAGGCAGGGTGGGAAATTTATCCTGTTTACAGGAGTGTTGACCCTGCGGCAGTGCCGAGAGCTCTGGCTGTAGGGATTGTTTTTATTTATTGATGCTTTTGCTGGTGGAGTGGAAGGATTTAAAAATATGTAAAAAGGAGGTGATTAAAAAGCAGATATTACGGGCGCTATATGCTCGTGAAGGGGTCTGGGTATCCTGCATATCAGGGATATTACATTTGGCACAAAGTGCCCAATAACAAAAAGGAGGATTAAGATGGAGCAGCAAGGTGGACTTAAACAACCCATGTTGGGGTTAGTATCAACGATTATTGTAATGTTCTTATCCTTTGGATTTATCATGTGGTTTACACTTGATACGTTTCTTGGCTGGGTCGGGTATCTTGTAATGACCTGTATTCCTGTAAGCATTGTAATGGCTCTGGTCTGGGGAGGCAATTATCCTGCTCCTGCTGCGAAATTGGAGCAACCTTTGAAAGGCATCTATCTTGTTCTGTTTATGATAGTGATAGGGGCTTTTGTTGCGCCGTGGACACAAAAAACAATCGGAGGATACGTTGAACCTCCAACTCCCTTTGTTGTGCATTTTACAATTATTTCTGTTATTACAACAGTCTGGTTAACCATTCCCTGGCAATGCTGGCCAATGTCGGCAATTTCGAAACATCCTGCTGTTGTAGGGCTTGGGACTCTTATCCTTGCCTACATTATTGTTATAATTATTTACTTTACCTTCATGGATTTCAGTTTTCTCAAAGGAGCTCCTTTTTACAGGGATTGGCTTGATCCGCAGGGTGCATTTAACGCATGGGTGACTATCAGTTTCATTCTGAGCACTGCTGCAATAATTCTGGCTTTTGCAGAGTTGGATTTCTGGCCCTTCAGCTCAATGGCTGCAAAGTCCCCTGCATTGGGCAAACAGCCTGTATGGGGCATCATGGTAACCATTACTGTTCTCATCCTTGCCTATCTCTTAAGGAAAATTTTTGTGGATGGTTTTGGTATGGACACTGTAGTCTATGCTGTGCGTGTTCCCATGTGCCTGATTTTCGGTGAATTTATCATGCTTCTCATGTTCCAGACAGCTCCTGTCCAGACAGTGAAGCAGCCTCTCAAAGGTTTTATTCTGATTATCTTTACCATTATCCTTGCAGTGGTCATGTATTATCTCTATGCATGGCTGAGCGGTTTTGTGCACGGTAAAATGCCGAGCGGGGCTCCCTCATATGTCTTTGAACTCTGGGTTGCGACCTCTCTGTTGAGCGTGACATTCCCGCTTATTACGATCTATTCATCTTTCTTCAATTTCTGGCCTCTGACAGAACCGAAGCCTGTGGAGAAATAAGAATAGCCAGGTACAGAGCGGAAAGAAGTTAATGGTGAAAAAAGGGTTCCGTCCAGTGTTTAAGGGCGGAACCCTGAAACACCGTCATAGAGCTGGATCAGCTTCTGAACAATACAGGGACAGAAGGAGAAATCATATGGATATTGACAATCTGACAAAAAAAGTAGAACCAAAAAAGACAGCTCTCATTATAATTGATATGCAGAAGGATTACTGCTGCGAAGGAGGAGTATTTCACAGAACCGGTTTTGATGTGGAAATTTCAAAAGCCCTTGCTGCAAGGATCAGCCTTTTTCTTGTTCAGGCAAGGAAAGTTCTTAAACATATTGTGCATTTTAAAATGACTAAATTGGCATGTCTCACTTCCCCGGCAGCCCTTGAACATTATCAGCGTCATGGCCTTGAAAGGCATTACGATCCTTCATTTTCTGATTTTTATGAACCAGTGCCTATTGAGGGTGATGTAGTAATACCCAAATACAGGCATTCCGGTTTTATTTCAACTTATTTTGAACAGTTTTTGAGAATCAATGATATAAAAACCTTGATACTGACAGGTCTGGCTACAAATGTCTGTGTGGAATCAACTGCCCGTGATGGTTTTGCGAGGGATTTTCACATTATTGTTCCGGAAGAGCTTACAGAGGGGACAAATCTGGAGACCAAAAAATGGTCACTGATAAATATAGATAATTCTTTTGGAGAAGTAGTGAAATCAAATGACCTTCTTCAATGCTGGCGCCTTGAAGCGATAAATTTTTCCAGCATAAAAAAATAAGGTTCAGTTTTTGCAACCCTGGGTTCATGTCTGTGAGTTACCACCCCTTCAGATAACAATAGCGGACATGCCCATGGTTGTGAAAAGATCATATGTAAATATAAAATTCAGGAGGCAGCAAGATGAATAGTTTTACAAAAGCTTACATTCCATACGGAGGATATTATTCCACACCTTTCAGTCGCTGGCAGATGAGCTTGCAGCATGACAATGCCATAACCCTTGGCGCTGAGACTGCAAGGAGATGGTTTTTTGAAAAAAGACAGATGGACCCGACTGTTATTGATTATCTTTTCTTTGGCACAACCGTTGCCCAGCACCACTGGTTTTTTGCGCATCAGTGGTCAGGAGCAATACTTACAGATGACAAGAAATATGTTCCAGGACTCTTTATTCACCAGGCCTGTTCAACTTCCACAACCATCCTTTCTCTTGCAGCAAAGGACATGGAACTCGGAGCCTATGGCGTGGCTTTCGGCCTGATGACTGACCGCTGCTCAAACGGGCCCCATACTGTATGGGCCAACCCTCTCGGACCAGGAGGAGAACCTTACCGCGAAGACTGGAATATGGATAATTTTAACGGTAATCCCCGAACACCTGTTGCCATGGTTGAGACCGGAGAAAATGTTGCAAAGGAAATAGGCATAACCAAGGAAGAGTGTGATGAAGTGGTCTTGAGACGCTACAACCAGTATCAGGATGCCCTTGCCAATGACAGGGAATTCCAGAAGCGTTACATGTTTCCGCCCCTTTGTGTTGTTGACAGAAAGAATAAAAAACTCGTTGAAACTGACGAAGGATGGACGCCAACTACTGCTGAAGGGCTTGCAAAACTGAAACCTGTCCGTCCTGGTGGAGTTCACAGCTTCGGAGCCCAGACTTTCCCTGCTGACGGCAACTGTGGAATTATTGTTACCACAAGGGATAGGGCCAGAGAATTGAGTACAGATCCTTCAATAGAAATACAGATAATCTCCTACGGCTTTGCCCGTGTAAAACCTGCACACATGCCTGCAGCTCCGGTGCCTGCCTCAGAGATGGCTCTTGCCAATGCAGGTCTGAAGATTGGCGATATCAAAGCCATCAAGACACACAATCCCTTTGCTGTGAATGACCTTAATCTTGCAAAAAAGATGGGCATTGATGTGATGAAAATAAATAATTATGGTTCATCCTTGATTTATGGTCATCCACAGGGCCCGACAGCAGGAAGGGCAATTATTGAAATGATTGAGGAACTGACAATCCTTGGAGGCGGATACGGTCTTTTTACAGGATGTGCCGCAGGCGATACTGCTGCTTCACTTATAGTAAAGGTCGGCAAATAAAATTAAAATAAAGTTACTGCAATTTCCCCGCAGTTTCAGCTGCGGGGAAATTGTTTTAACAAAATCAAGAGAAAAAAACGGGCTATGCAGAAAAAAACAGGCTGCAGGGTATAGAGGGATTGTAAGGGGCTAAAGGGAAAGGAATTAATTATAATTAACGGGAAAGACAAAAACTATCGAACTGTGAGAAAAATCATTTACAAATAGAAAATTTATGTTAAAATGGTAACTGTATTATTAAATAAATTTATTTTACAGGAGGTTTTTTATGATTAAGGTAGACAGAAATAGTAAAGGTTTTACACTGATTGAGCTTTTGATCGTTATCGCGATCATCGGTATCCTCGCTGCAATTGCAATCCCCGCATACACTGGATACACGAAAAAATCAAAGATGTCAGGCATAACAAGCGCGATGGGGGCTTTGAAGAATGCAATAGCGGCATATTACACAGAAAAGGGTTCCATGCCTGCCGCAACAATTACACATCTTGATAATATTAATAACACCTTTGGTATTATGTTGCCGTCTCAGTATATAGCAAATACTGCGAAAACGAATGTTAGTAGTACTGGCGATCAGGTTAACATAAGTGTAGAAATTGCTAATCTAGCCACCGACGTAAACGGAAAA
>CAYSBW010000041.1:0-517 GCA_964429485.1 uncultured Syntrophorhabdaceae bacterium | reverse complement strand
ACATTGGCAACAGAAAATATTGCCAATGGAGCATCCTGGACTTTTTCAGGAAATAACAACGATATAAACACTCTTCTTCCCAAACAGTAGAATTTAAAGGATTAATGTAATAGGGGGCACATACGTGCCCCCTATTTTTTTGCCCTAAATCAGGGAGAGTTATTTTAGGCTTCCCGGTTTCCTGCCTTTGCCTTTATACAAGAACAAAAATCATCGCAAATTTATCCTTGTTCCTGCCTGTTAATTTTCTATAATGAGATTTTATTTCTCAATTATTGGTCATAGTGTCTTTTATTTCATCTAAGAGTTTGGCAATTCTCTCATAAATCTGGTATCTAAAAGGTGTCAGAGTATCCTGAGCCTGCTTTCTCTATCCATAAAGTTTTTACACTACCTGACATCGTGTTTCCTATGCTTTTTTGAATGCCTTTATATCTCCTTTGAGCAACTTTATTGAATTTCATAAAAAGATTGGTATTTTCAGTGAAAATCTACTACAGTTTTGTCATGGTTTTAT
>CAYSBW010000040.1:0-20965 GCA_964429485.1 uncultured Syntrophorhabdaceae bacterium | reverse complement strand
CAATACCACAATCGGGTATTATCAAATCTCAAAAAGAGAGCCAAACGGTTGGGATGTCAACCCTGCTCCCAAAAATGCTGTCTGCTGAAGTTTCTTAGGAAAGCCGTATTCAAAAAATCTTTCAATGCATTAAATGCCCTGCCTCGATGGCTAAGCCTGTTCTTTTCCTCCAGAGTTAATTCAGCCATATATTTACCAACCTCAGGCACATAAAAAACAGGATCATAGCCAAATCCACCTGTTCCTATTCTCTCAAATCCTACATATCCTTTCAAAAAACCATAAAAAATGTAAATCCTATCTTTTTCAGGTATGTATAAGGCAACATATGCTTTGAAATTTGCACCCCTTTTTTCCCAGGGAACTCCGGCAAGCTCAACAAGTAATTTATTGATCCGTTCTTCATCGTCCCTACCATACCTTGAGGAAAAAACACCAGGCCTTCTTTGAAGGGCAAGCACTTCTATGCCCGAGTCATCGGCAATAGTGTTCATATCAAACCTGTCCCCGATTTTTCGTGCTTTTTTTAAAACATTCTCAAGATAATTATTACTATCTTCCTTTACTTCAATCTCTTCATGCATATCTCTTAAAGAGTAAAAAGTATCAAATTCATCGTTAAGAATAACCTTTATCTCTGAAAATTTACCTGGATTTGATGTTGCAATAATTATATTCTTCATATTTTTGATTTTAACAGGCATTTTCAATCATTTCTGGAACCTGTTGATCAATATCCTTCCAAATAATAAAGGCTCCCTTGTATTTTAGCTCTGGGCACCTGTGTTGATTTATATTGATGGAAAAAGCGGACCAAGGGCTATTTTCTGCTGTCTTGTAATCTCATTAATGCCTTTTAGCGCATTTTGATACATCATATCAAATTGTTCTTTTGTAAATGATCTTTTTTCTGCAGTACCCTGGACTTCTATCAGTAATCCTTTTCCTGTCATCACAAAATTCATATCAACTTCTGCCCTGGAATCCTCGTCATAGGACATATCAAGGGCAATTTCTCCATTAACCAGTCCTATACTTATTGCGGCAACTGAATCTTGAAGGGGTATCTTTCCAATACAACCCCTCTTTTTCAAAGCCCACAATGCCTCAACAAGTGCCACGTATGCACCTGTTATACTCGCAGTTCGTGTTCCTCCATCAGCTTGTATTACATCACAGTCTATCCACAGCGTCCTTTCACCGATAACTTCAAGATTTAACACTGCACGAAGGGCTCTACCGATAAGCCTTTGTATCTCATGAGTGCGCCCGCCTACCTTCCCCGAAACAGATTCTCGCATAGACCTTGTTTTGGTAGCCCTCGGCAGCATGGAATACTCGGCTGTTAACCAGCCCTTCCCGGAATTTCTTAAAAAAGACGGGACCTTTTCCTCCACACTTACCCCGCATATTACTTTTGTTTCTCCCATTTCAACAAGAACAGAACCTTCGGGATATTTCAGAAAATTTTTAGTTATCCTCAACTCTCTAATCTTATCATTTGCCCTTCCATTACTTCTCATTCTTTGCACCTCTCGTAAAATATTTCTGAAGACATTCAGTTAATATATTTAATGTCCCCATTGCCCCGTCCTTTGTACATTCCATTCTCAAAAAAACACCTGGCACATCAACACCGAGAAGAGGAAATAACGGAAGTTCCTTAACTTTTTTCCCATATGAAGATGCAACACATTTTGCATATTCCATGGATCTCACAGCATGTTTTCCAGGAATTTCCTCAATTGCAAGGAAATTACCCTTTACTTTTTTTGAATCAGTCACTGCAATAAAAAGATTATTTTCAGCCCCCATTCTAAAATCAATAACCAGCATAAAAGAAGCCTTTGTCCTGTTAATGCTGTTTACGTTTTTCAGATGTTCTTCAAAACTTTCCGGTTTTTCATAAATTCCTGTATCATAGCCTTTGCGATCAAAGTAATTTTTCATTAAATTCCAAGAAGTCTGGTCTTTCTCTCCAGAGCGGTATAGAACAATATTTTCACCTGCAAATGATGAAAATAAAGGAAAAAGTATACATATAAAAACAATAAGTGTTTTCATTTAAGATTCTTTATGGTATTACTGTCTGATTTTTACATAGAATTTTATTCAATCATCTCAGGTAACTACTTTAGCAATTTAAGGAATTCAAAAAATTCATTTCATCTGAAGAATATACTTTTCCAGATTCACGGCAGCCAGAGCTCCATCGCCTACAGCAGTTGATATTTGACGTAAAGTCTTTTTTCTTGCATCACCCGCAATAAACAAACCCTTTGTTTTTCCGGAAAGAGATTCGTCAGTTAATACAAAACCTGAATCATCTCTGTCAATCAGGTCTTTCAGAAAGCATGTATCCGGTTTTGCCCCCACATAAACAAAAACCCCGTCAACTTTAAGCTCTGAAGATTCTCCTGTCTTAACATCCTGAACAACAATCATTTCAACCTGATCCCCACCCTTTATTTCCAGTGGTTTTTTATTCCATAAAAATTCCATTTTACTATTCCTGAATGCCCTGTCCTGTAGAACCTTCTGTGCTCTCAGCTTGTCCCGTCTGTGTATTACATAAACTTTATTTACAATATTTGCGAGTGACAATCCTTCTTCTATGGCTGCATCACCACCACCTATAACCGCTACATCAAGGTTTTTAAAGAACGCACCATCGCAGGTTGCACAGTATGAAATACCTCTGCCAAGGTACTCATTTTCACCTGGTATTCCCATTTTTGCCGGTTCTGTTCCGGTTGCAAGAATAATCCCCGTAGAACTGTATATTTTTTCCGAAGTTTTAACTATAAATCCATCCTTTTCAGAGGAGACATCCTCGACTTGAGAAAACTCATTTATCAAAAGCCCGCAATTCCTTGCATGTTCTGTAAACCTGTTCATAAGATCTCTGCCTGATATATTGTCAGGAAAACCGGGGTAATTTTCTATATTCCCGGTATTCACAGGCGCACCACCAGGTATCATTTTTTCAAGCAACATTGTATCAATACCTGCTCGCATAAGATAAATCCCTGCCGTAAGACCGGCTGGTCCACCACCTATAATAATAGCTTCATGGAATTCAGACAATATTGACCTCCCTTATGATTTATTGTAGTATGCTATCAAATAGGTTTTTATCGTGTCAATGACAAAAGGTGCTGTATCCAACATTGGGAACAGAAAAACAAACTTAAAAAATGTCTTTTTTTACGGACAGGCTGGAAAAATAATGGCATTATTCCGGCAATTGTTTTATAATAAATTGTTGACAAGATCAGTACAATTATCATATAGAAAAAACGAGGCGGTGTAGCTCAGATGGTTAGAGCATGCGGCTCATATCCGCAGTGTCCGGGGTTCAATTCCCTGCACCGCCACTTTAAATGATTTTTTCAGTTTTATTTCAAGGAGAAAATTCAATCATGCGTATTATTGCGCTTCAAAAGTGTATGAAAGCTGTAAAAAAAAGCGGGATAAAAATAAATTACACAGGGGTTAATAAAGCAATAGCATCGATATTAATTATATTATTTTTTACAATCACAATTGTTCTTCCGGATATTTCCTGTGCAGCTGAAAAGAAAATCAAAAAACAGATTGTGCAAAAAGAATCAATTGTCACTGGTGTCACTGGCTCAAATATTCGGGCATCTCTTGGCAGAGCAGAGGAGTATCTGAAAAAAGGTGACAATGAGGGCTCTCTGCGGATGTACACAAAAATTTATGATTATACAAAACAAGTATTAACAACAGTCAGGATTGTCCAGAACCACTACGAGGCATTAGTGAATAATGCAGCAACAGAACAAAAAATAAAAGAAGATTTATTTATAAATTTAAACAGAATAAAAAAACTATCTTCAGAATATTCCAACATAAAAGTTACATCTGCCTATAACATGGGATATCTCTACACAAAAAAGGGTGATCTTGAAAAAGCCAGGAAATATCTATCAGAAGTACTGGAAGTAACTCCTTTTTCAATTGAGGAGGGTTCTCTTTGGATGCAATCTAAAACCCTTCTCCTCGAGGCTTATGGATTGGAAGGTGAATTCTAATTATATTTAAAGGATTCTGATAAAACTACAGAAAAAAATTACAAAGTCAAAAAATATCCAATTTAATCAAATATATATTTAAGTAAAATAATAATGAAAATCCTTACTAAAAAAGTAAGAATTTTTATGGTACAGAAATCAAAGTATATTTACAGAAAAATATATCGTTGCAAAAAAACAATTCTTTATAGATTGTAAACCAATCAAATGAATTGAAAAATATTGGCTAAAAGTATTATTATAAAGTAGATAAAGGAGGGTTTTATATGTTCGTGAAACAGGTACAGGTTGGTCAGCTTGCCGTATTTGCTTATATTGTTGGATGTAAAATTACGAAAGAAGCTCTTATAATCGACCCTGCCGCAGAAGGCGAAAGGCTATTCATGGAAGCAACAAACAAGGGATATAATATAAAATACATTGTTAACACACATTCTCATATTGATCATATTATGGGAAACAAATTCATGAAAAATCTTACAAATGCAAAAATCATAATACATGAAAAAGAGTCTTTCAATCTGATAAATCAGTCTCCGCAAATGATAAGCATGTTTAAAGCAGAACCTTCGCCACCTGCAGACATAACTGTAAAGGATGGAGATGATATAAAAATAGGAGAAACTTCTCTGAAAGTTATTCATACGCCAGGACACTCCCCTGGAAGTATTTCTCTATATCACAATGGAATAGTATTTACAGGAGACACTTTATTTGTCGGAGGGGTCGGCAGGACAGATCTTGATGGCAGCTCATGGCAGGAACTGGTTTCTTCCATACACAACAAACTTTTTATACTTCCTGATGAAACAATAGTAGCTCCCGGCCACAACTACGGTGATTCAGCAAAAAGTACCATCGGCCGCGAAAAAATATATAATACATATGTGGGTCAAAGGTCCGGATATTAAAAACAACTTCTCAATAAAGATTATTTTTCTTTTCATTTTATTGTCTGTGATATATTCATGTGCAAGTGCACCTCATACACCCTTGAAAAAAGAGCCTAAGATAGCTCTTGTTCTTGGAGGTGGTTCAGCAAAGGGCTTTGCCCACATTGGCGTAATCAGAACTCTTGAACAGGAAAAAATACCTGTCCATATGATAGTGGGAACAAGCGTGGGAAGTTTAATCGGGGGTATTTATGCCTCTAATCCCGACAGCTTCCAGCTTGAATGGATAGCCTTTAAAATTGAAAAAAACGACATACTTGATTTTTCAATCATACATTCAAAGCTCGGGCCGGTTCAAGGCACAAAACTCGAAACCTTCATAGAACAGACAGTAAAAATAAAAAAAGTCGAAGATACTAAAATACCCTTTTATCCCATAGCAACAGATCTTAATACAGGTGAAACGGTTATTCTTGAAAAAGGATCACTTTCAAAAGCAATAAGAGCTTCTTCTGCAATACCTGGCATATTTGCTCCCGTGACTTTCGGAAAAAGAACGCTTGTAGATGGAGGAGTAACAAACAACATAGCTTGCGATATAGCAAGAAGCAAAGGGGCAGATATTGTAATTGCCGTAAACCTAATGAAGGATATCAAAAATTATAACATAGATTCAGTTATTGATATTATAGCCCAAACCATAATTATAATGACCTATGAAAATAGCAGGACAAAGCTGAAACAAGCCGATATTCTGATTGAGCCTGATACAGGAGGAGTTTCGATTTTTGATTTCACTCAAAAAAAGAGACTGATGGAAGAAGGCATAAGAGCGACAAGACTGGCTCTTCCAAAAATTAAAGATCTGATTTCCAAAAATCAACAATGAGTTATATTTATTTTTTACATCACATTTTAACTTATGATATTCATCCTTAAAAAACTTATTACGTCTGCAATCGTACCACCAGGTTGCTTCATAGTTATGATACTCATATCAGCGTATTTTTTGAAAAAGAAATCCAGAATATTCGCTTTATCACTGGCTGTTCTGTTATATTGCAGCAGTATAGAACCGTTCAGTAATCTTTTGCTTATTCCGCTTGAAAATGCATACAGCCCTCTCGCATTCACCAGTATTAAAGATGGTAATGCATATGTTGTACTTGGTGGTGGAGTTAAAGACAATGTACCAGACATAGAAAAAAAGGGGATGGTAGGCAATGATGCACTTCCCAGGTATGTTTACGCTTACAGATTATACAGAATTGATAGAAAACCAATCATCATATCCGGCGGCAAAATTTTTAAAAGATCATCTGAAGCAGAAATAGCAAAAAAATTGCTTCTGTCACTTGGTGTTGATAAAGATGACATTCTGATTGAAGAAAAAAGCAGAGATACTTTTGAAAATGCAAAATACGTAAAAGAATTAACAGAAAAACATGGTATTAAAAAAATAATTCTTGTTACAAGTGCCTTTCATATAAAAAGATCAATGTTGATTTTTGATAAATTCTTTAAAGAAACCATACCCTGCCCCACCGGCTATAATATATCAAAGGCTGATTATGATCTGCTGAGTTTTTTACCAAATGCATCCAGCATGGAATCGACAGCAATTGCGTTAAAAGAATATATGGGAATACTTTTCTACAGGACTGTTATTTAAATCTTTGAATCAACACGTCGCCTATTCTTTCCTTATCAAGGAGTGCCATCAAAAGCCTGTCCACACCTATTGAAACACCGGCATATTGCCCCTTGATGTTCGACAAAACCTGTAGAAATTCTTCATCCAGTTCAAAAGTTTTTTTACTTAGTTTTTCCCGTTCTCTGTTATCATTGATAAATCTTCTTCGCTGTTCTTCAGTATCAAGAAGTTCTGTATAGCCATTTGATATCTCCATTCCATTTATGTAAAGCTCAAACCTTTCAACCATGTTATCATCTTTCCTTTTTGCCATGGTTGTAATGGAACATGGCCAATCTTTAATAAAATAAGGATTTTTCTCAATGATTTTTGGTTCAATATCCTGAATAAAAAGTTTAAAAAACATGCTGTTCCAGTCATCTTTATCATCTATATTTGTAAAACCTTTCGAATACAGCATATGAAAAAACTCATCCCTGTTTAATTTAAAAGGATCCATACCGAAGTATTTAAAAAAAAGTTCTTTAAGTTCGAGTACTTTAAAAGGTTTTTTAAAGTAATTATTCATGTTATTGCAGACCCTGTCTGCAATATAACACACCAAATCCTCAACTTCATCCATTGCCTGCGTATAAGTTCCTTTTCTGTACCATTCAAGCATTGTAAATTCTGTACTGTGTATTTCCTCAAACTCTTCAACTCTATATACTTTACATATCTGAAAAATACGTTCATGTCCGAACTGCAAAAGCTTCTTCATATTAATTTCAGGAGATGTGTGAAGATGGCAGGAAGATTTGCCTTCAATAGATACTTCCAGAGGATCAACATAAGGATCAGGCGGTGCTGTCTTCATAAGATTTGGAGTCTCAACCTCTATATACTTATGTCTGTAAAAATAGCTCCTGATTGCCTTTAACAAATTATGTCTTGTTTTCAGAAGATTATATTGCCGATTATCATTTTTTTTCATGTTAATTGTTTTTTCGATGCCTTAACTATTGTAGGATATTCCAATCCCCTTGTCGACACCTTCCGCACCCATCCAGTCACGATATTTTTCATTTCCTCCCCTGACGCTCCAGTCAGAATCAATGGTCAATCTGGAACTGATTCCGCCACGGGGATTACATATCATCACTATGCGCAGGCGATCAGGTTCATAAATCTCCATGAGATGATCATAAACAATATTTATCAGCCTTTCGTAAGAAAATACTATGCTTCTCAATTGATAAACATAGTATTTTAAAGATTTTAATTCGATGATCATTTTATTTGGATAGAATGTAAGATATAAAACTGCAAAGTCAGGCTGCTCACTAACACCGAGGAAGGTAAATTCTGGAATTTTTATCTTAATTTCGTATGCCTCTCCTGTGGGATTAGGCAAGGATCTAAGTAGATTTTTATCAATATTCTTATAAGTTGTCACAACATTATTCATCATGAATCTCCTTTTATGTCAGACATCAATGCCCCTCTGTCGTAATTCCATAGTTTTTTTCTGAGAACATTCTTCACAGCGAAATTCAGGTTTTGCATCACAGGATTTGTCATAATTTTTTGTTCTAATTATACGGTATCCCCTTGATTCTCTACCGCAATCGGCGCATAAAACAACATCTTTTACCTCCCACTGGACAGAAAGGCGGTCTGATGTAAAAATAATCTTATCAATCCAGAAAAAAATTAGACCACCTACAAAGTTAGCAATAACCGTTCCGGTGATTTTATCCACATTTGAAAGCAGAACAAGAACTCCTGCAAGAATGGGCGTGGAAAGTTGCCAGCGAATAAGATAAAGTCCGTAACGCTGCCAGTTTATTTTTGGCATATCAAAATCATTTTTTTTTCGAAATAATTTCATATATATCCACCTTTTTTTCGAGAAGATCTATCACCACATCATGGTGGTGTGCAGTTTGATAAGTCTTTTTCGTTCTCTCAAGAACCGTAGAGGTAGCACCTACACAGGAATCACAATTTTTGGATATCCATTCCATGATTATAAAAGCTCTGTTAACTGTTTCCCCCACAATATCGCGCATGGCATAGCGGGGGTGACCTATAAGACCAAGATATATATCACCTGAATTAAGGGAGATCACCAGATCATTCCGGGAGATCACTCTTTTGGAATGAATTGCAGCCTCCAAAGCCCTGTCTGCATGTTCTGCCCCGGAAAAAAAACATAAAAAACCATCTCCAACATATTTGACAGGTATTCCATCATACTTCAATACCGATTCAGTCAGATGATAAAAGACAACATTGGCATGGTCTGCAATTTCCTTCGAGTTTACAAACATTGAAAATCTCTCAAAACTGTTAATACTGGAACAAAAAACTGTTGCATCAAAAGTACCGTTTTCCCTTTCAGTTAATCCAAGAAGATAGTCCGTGCTCACATCAAAAAACCTGGCTATCTTCATCAGAATAAACAGATCAGGATAATTGGCATCCTTCTCCCACTTGGAAACAGCCTGAGGACTTACCTGAAGGGCATTTGCAAGGTTAATCTGCTTGAGACCGTGTTTTTCTCTGAGGATACGTATTCTCTGACCCACATTCATAATACAATATATTTATAATAAAATCGTTTACTTTTCAACGAACCGGAGGTTCAAAAAAATCTACTCCAGGTTGATAAAAGATATATGATTTTCAAAAACACTCCCTGTCAAACCATAAAATTTACAGATCGACATTGGAACAGGTACATGCTAAAGGATACAGGCTTTTTACAAGGGCATCAAGGATAACTTCATAAAAATATAGTTCGGAATGCCTGTATTTTGCTTTTGATTTAAAATAAATCTAAAAGATGTTTTTAGCTGACCCTCTGCCAGGAAACTATGGAGTATTTCTGTCTGTTAAGGACCATATTATTGGCCATTGCTATGGCTTCACTGCTGAATTTTATTAAAAAATTGCCTCCAACTTCAAGCTCTTTATTAACATCTGGATTGTTATTTTCAAGTACAACAATCCCACCCTTTACCTGACCACTGCCAGTTTCTTTAAAACCTACACTGTATCCGGATACAATAATGATTCCTGTCCAGGACATGTTGCCATTAATTGTAATTTCAAGGTTTCCTCCCTCTACAACCAGAATACCTGCACCAGTTGTATTGCCATTAACTTTTATCGGGGTACTGTCAGTGGATGTAATGTATGTTATTTTTGGGGCTAATACACTTCCCAGATCCACCCCGTCAAGACTGTCAGGATTAATCAGCTTGCTGTCCGCAACATTTTTCATTAAATTTATAAAAAGTTTGACATCATCAATTGTCATTGACGTAGATACTCCAACACTTGGTGTAACAGGGGAAGCAGATGTATCATAGCCCAACCCGTTGATATTTGTCTTCTGATCATCGGACATGCTATTTATCACATCAAGTTTGCTGTTTCCATCCTGTGTTATTATTGCATACTGATTATCTGTGCCTGTAGGTGTACTACTGTCTGAAAATCTATAATCTCTGCCGTCAATACTGAATGATGTTCCATTGAAAAGAGTATCGGCTTCGCCAAGAAGAGTCACTGAACCCTGCATTTTAGGCACTTTATTCATTACTATCGTCATTCTCAATCTGGTAATAGATTTTTTAAAAATTCCAGTGGATTCGATTGTTACAGAATTATTAGTATCATTGTACGGGTTCGGGTCTTTTGTATCATTCACGATTCTTACAGAATATGTTCCTCCATGAAAAGTCACATTGTCACCAAAGGACAAAATCCCACTACTAAGAACTGTGTTAAAACCATTCCAGTTTCCCGCTATATAACGTGAAACCAATTCTCCTTTGGCCCTTTCAAGACCTGCCTCTGCAATATATAACGATTGTGTTGAAGAAAGATTGTTAACAGAGTTTGCTATGTCCAGATTTACATTATTATTTGCAGCAACACCAGCTATAAAAAGGGCAATTACAAAACCCATTACCGACAACAGGATAGTACCTTTTTCATTAGATAAACTATTTAATTTCATTTGAAATTTCTCATAATTATTTTGTTTGTTGTTTCTGTTACAATGTAATGTCCGCTTGTTTTGCTCGGATTTTTTGTCCTTCCAGTAATTGAAATATTAGCCACATTTTCCAGGATATTAACAACCATTGATGTAATATATTCTCCAATAATCTGAGATCCTGCTCCAAGGTGGTCATCTACTCTCAGGACAGGCTTGTCGGGATTGCTCGAATCCTGTGAATATGTAACCCACTTTACTTGACAAACCTCGGCATTGGGGCTATAACCATGAGACAGACCCTGTTCTCCGGACACATAGGGCTCAGTATCTATAGTCAGCGTATCGCCAGATATATAAACAACTTTAGCGTTTTCTCCATCACCTATCCTGATATCACTTTTCGTCGTTGTATTAAATTTGTTACCTTCGCCGATGTTCAAAGTTATGGTGGTAGACCCGGGGGTTGCTGCAGCTGAAAGACGGCCCTGAGGGGTGTCAAGGCATCCTACAATATCCAGATTGCCGTCTGTATATTTTGCAGAAAAATCCAGTCCGTTGTGCCCGTTAATAATAGTCCAGTGTGGCTTACCCGCCCCTGCCATCATCAAGTCTTTAGTTATTTTTTTCATGACAATTCGCATATTATGCTGGCCATTGGAAATATCTGTCTGAGTGTAAAAAACTTTATCCTGAGAAATCAAAACATCCACCATTATTATCATAATAATGCTGCTCAAGAAAATTCCGATAATGAGTTCAATAATACTAAAACCCTTTATCCCTCTGAAATAATTGTATATAGTTCTATTTTTTTCTGTTTCCATGTTATTAATACCGTTATATCCTTAAAGTTGTAAACTGTATTAGCCCCTCCCCCCTCCGTTACAGTTGTTGAAACAGGGGTTACCACCCATGATATATTCATACCTTTTTCCTGAACACTTCCAGATGTGACAGAATTGTATGCCGTGTTTTTAAGCTCCTCTATTTTCTTCTGACCAAGTGATACAGCAACTGTTGAATCCTTCGTAAAAAAACTGCCGTTTAAACTCATCATTCTCATACTAAGAATGCCCATAAGGCTAATGGTAAATATTAAAAGTGTTACAAGGATTTCTATTATAGTAAACCCTTTATTTTCTACATAGAAATCCTTGTAACACTTAATATTGGTACAGTTTATAAAATAAAAATTTTGATGTAACGATCTCATGATTATGAGAACTGCATAAATTATGCCAAATGTATTAATTGCTGTAACTTATTGATAATTAGCATAAATAAAGTCCATCTCATTGACTAAATAAAATAATATGGGCGGTTTTGGTACTTTTTGTGTTTCATGACCGGGCGATTTTGTTAAAGCCTATATAACTATGCATAAAAAAGTACTGAATTAAGATTGTTTTCTTTCAATCTTTGAACAGGATTCCATATTTTTCCATCTTTCTGAAAAGAGCTCTTCTGCTTATTCCAAGGATATTTGCCGCCCTGGTACGGTTTCCGTCGCATTTTTTAATGACAGATTCTATATGAATTTTAATAATTTCATCAAGACAGGCTACTTCTGAAACGTCTTTATCCTGTTCTTTTTCATTCTTTTTATTTTCTGTTATATAGCAGGGAAGGTCATCAAAACGTATAAAAGATTCAGTGGTAAGGATAACCGCCTGCTCGATCACATTTTCCAGTTCCCGTACATTTCCCGGCCAACTATAGGACATTAAAGCAATCTGGGCAGGCCTTGAAACCCCGAAGACTTTTTTTCCTGTTCTACGGTTAATCTTATCCAGCAGGAAGCGGCATAAAAGAGGAATATCATCTTTTCTTTCCTTGAGCGGCGGCAAATGTATTGTAAGTGGAGTTAATCTGTAATAAAGATCTTCTCTAAACCTTCCATTTTTTACCTCAGTCAAAAGATTTTTATTGGTAGCGGCTATAATATTGCATTTTGCCTTTACTGACTTGTGGCTGCCAACCTTTCTGTATTCGCCACTCTGCAGCACTCTTAGAAAATGTGGCTGAAATGATAATGGCAACTCACCTATCTCATCCAGAAAAAGGGTTCCTCCTTCTGCTGCCTGAAATAGACCATCTTTATCAGCAATTGCACCTGTAAATGCACCTTTAACATGTCCAAACAACTCCGACTCAATTAATCCCTCAATCATCCCGCCGCAACTGCATACGACCATAGAACCTTTGGATACGGTGCTCAAAGAGTGGATTGCTCTTGCAATCACCTCCTTACCCGTACCGGTTGCCCCCATTATTGTAACAATTCTGTAGTAAGGTGCTATCCTGCGGATGAAATTCAATATTTCAAGCATGGCCGGGTTTCTTGCAACAATGTCCTCGAACGTATATTTCGAATTAAGAAGTGTCTCCAACTCTGCTGTTTCACGGCGCATCTCAAATAATTTATCTATTTTACAGACTGCGTTTTTGAGATTTTCCCTGTTAAAGGGAAATTGGAAATAAGCAGATGCACCTTCTTTTATTGCTTCAACGGCATCCACTTTTTTGCTTCCAAAAAGGATCACTTCCACTCTCGGATCTGTTTTTTTTATTGATTTCAGAAGGTTAATATCCTGATCAATAATAATAAGATCATATGGTTTTTCCATTATGGAAGGGATCAGAGATCTAACATCGTTAAGCACTTCAACATGGTGTTCTCTTAACAAGTGAATAATATCAGTATTTTTTTTTGAATGTACTAGTATCTTAAGCATTATATTATTATAAATTACATGTGCCTGATTTTTGTTTCTTTTGATCATACATCAGTGCATCTGCTTTTGCGAGCATTTCGTTTATGCTCAGTGAACTTTCACAATCAACATAGACCGAGCCTATGCTCAAAGAAATTTCATAAGTTCTTCCTTCCATAGAATTTAGTGCTTTAATATTTTTTTGCAGCCTATCCAGAAGAATATCAGTACTTTCCCTGGTGGCATCAACTGCTATAATTGCAAACTCATCCCCACCTATACGGGCAACAATATCAGATGTTCTAAAGGTCTTGCTAAAAATGTTCTTTGTATCCAACAAAGCTCTGTCACCTTCTTCATGACCGAAAGTATCGTTAATCCACTTCATATGGTCAATATCTACGTAAAAAAGAAGTAACCCTGTTTTTGTCCTTTTCGAAAGTTTCGAATGTCTCTCAGCAAGATTGAAAAAACCTCTTCTGTTGTAAAGGCCTGTTAATTCATCTCTATAAGACAAAAGGCGGAGCTTTTCCTCCATATTCTTGCGTTCTGTAATATCTCTTATTAATTGTACTGCACCATTACTTTTTCTCAGATTCCATGTAATAATTTCAAGAGGGATGGGGGTACCGTCCTTTTTCTTTCCTGTGGCAATCCCGACATTAAAACCTTCTTTTTCCAATTTTTCGTATAACTGACTCCAGCTTTCCGGATATGACTGGATGTCAAAAAAAATAAAATCGGACTTGTTTTTGAGGACTTCTTTTGCTTGATAGCCAAACATTCTTTCGATGGAGTTGTTACACATTACAATATTCCCACCACGGTCTAAAACTATAAGTACATCGTTATTAATACTTGAAAGGACATCTTCCAGTTCCTTTCGTTCATTTTCTGTACGTCTCCATACTTTCAAAGTAAACCATATGAGACCTGTCATATAAAGGAATACGAAATTTGTAAAAAATTCTGCATATACGAGAATAGAATGTGTAACAAAATAGGTGTAAACTTTCTCTATAAAATGAATTGAAAGACTCATGATGGCGAAAAAAATGGAAAGGATTGTAACGAGGATTATATCAAATACAGTTCGATTTCTTGACCGTACTATCCACATACTAACTATTAGTATACAGCCTTTTCCTACTAAATCAAGTAATAACGATTAATTATAGTCCTGTAAACAACCAAAAAATATATATATTTTAAAAAAATGTATGATTTCTTTATTTTTTTAATGATTGGTAATGGCATGTTGACTGTCATACATACCTGTGTTAGCATTTGCTATTATTATGGAAAGACCGTCAAAAATGGAATTTCACATATCTCGTAATGTAAGGGATTACTATCAGTTTGATGATGCTCTTTTTTCAATCAGCGGCAATGTAATATTTGCAAATTTTCATGCAGCCCGTATATTTGCCCAAAAAATAAATCAGAAAAAAGATCTTGTCAAATTCCCGGAAAAAACCGTCAGTTCAGGACAAATCAACGCAATGGGGTTAATTGATGAGTTACTTCATCATGTTGTAGCCCTTTATTCCAGAAAGACAAACCCTGAAGTTATAAGAAAGTCTCTTGACTGGCTATATGTAAGACACGGACATGAAAAAATTGACAAAGCTCTTCATCATTTTGTCGAAGATTTTCCTACAGTTGCAGTATATAAAGAAGAGCTGTCTGTTGATACCTATCTCGATGGGGCAACAGAAGGCGTTTCGAACAGGCATTTAGCCCTGGAAGAAATGCTGATGCTCTGGCTTGCCAACATGAACCCGGCTTTTTTGCCTTTTTCTGAATTTTTTAATGACATTGTACTAAAGAAAAAAACGATCTATCTTGAGATTATTTCTGATTTAAAAATTTTCATGGACAGTCAGCCTCCCTTTGGTCCTGAAAATCAGAATCTGATCGAAATGCTACGAAGTCCGGCTATTCATGTTCCCCACTCACTTCAAGGACAGCTTGAATACATAAAGGATCACTGGGGTAAATTCATACATGTTTTTGTGCGAAGAATGTTCGGTGTTCTGGATGTTATAAAAGAAGAAGAAAAAATAAGCTTTGCAGGCCCTGGACCAGCCAGACCTTTTATTTTGACCCGATCAGAACAGGCCGGATTAGGGGATATATCAGAAAAAGAACATTTCAGCCCTGACAGAGAGTGGATGCCAAGGCTAATTCTTATAGCAAAAAATATTTATGTATGGCTTCACCAGCTTTCAAAAAAATATGGTTTTCCAATTACCCGTCTTGATCATATTCCTGATGAAGAATTAACATGTCTGAAAAACGAGGGATTTACAGGCTTATGGCTAATAGGTATATGGGAAAGAAGTTCTGTTTCACAGAAAATTAAACAGATATGTGGAAATCCAGATGCAGTTTCTTCGGCATACTCATTGTTTGACTACGTAATTGCTTCAGACATTGGTGGAGAAGAAGCTTATGAAAAATTCAAGAACCGGGCTTGGGAGACGGGGATACGCCTCGCAAGTGATATGGTCCCCAACCACGTCGGAATATATTCCAAATGGTTAATAGAACATCCTGAATGGTTTATCTCACTGGATTACAATCCTTTTCCCTGGTACTCCTTCAACAGTCAGGACTTGTCACCTGAAGAGAGAGTGGGTATAACAATTGAAGATCATTATTATAATCGTACTGATGCGGCGGTTGTGTTTAAACGCACTGATCGCTGGACTGGAAGTGAAAAATATATATATCACGGAAATGACGGGACGAGTATGCCTTGGAATGATACGGCACAACTGAATTATCTGAACCCTGAAGTCCGTGAAGCAATGATCCAAACCATCCTGTATGTTGCAAAAAAATTCCCCGTAATCCGTTTTGATGCTGCAATGACATTAACAAAAAAACACTACCAGCGTTTATGGTTCCCTGAGCCTGGTTCTGGAGGAGCCATACCTACAAGATCAGAATATGGACTCGCAAAGGATGAGTTCAATGTACTTATGCCAGGGGAATTCTGGCGTGAAGTTGTAGACCGGGTTGCAAAAGAAGCACCTGATACCTTATTACTCGCAGAAGCTTTCTGGTTGCTGGAAGGATATTTTGTACGAACACTAGGCATGCATCGTGTGTATAACAGTGCTTTCATGAATATGCTAAGAGATGAAGATAATGCAGGTTATCGTACTGTTATAAAAAACATCCTCGAATTTGATCCTGAGATCCTGCGAAGACTTGTTAACTTCATGAACAATCCAGATGAAAAAACAGCCGTTGACCAGTTTGGAAAAGATAATAAATATTTTGGCGTTTGTACTATGATGGTTACCATGCCGGGTTTACCTATGTTTGGCCATGGCCAGATTGAAGGATACTCAGAAAAATATGGCATGGAATATAGCCGTGCATACAAAGATGAAAATCCTGATTTATATCTCCTCGAAAGACATTGGCGAGAAATTTTTCCACTTCTTCACCGGAGATACCTTTTTGCAGAAGTTGGATCCTTTCTTCTATATGATTTCTTTACAAATAATGGTTATGTAAATGAAGATGTATTTGCATATTCAAACAGGTTTGAAAATGAAGCAATTCTTTTTGTTTATCACAACAAGAACAATACAACAAACGGGTGGATAAAAACTTCTGCAACATATTCCTTGAAAGATTCCTTCGATACTTCCTCTACCAGAGTTGCACAAAAAAACCTGGGTGAAGGTCTTAATTTTGGAAAGGGTGAAAACCTTTTTACAATTTTCAGGGACCATATTTCCAATCTTGAATATATTGTTGAAAATAAAGAGATTTACATAAAAGGCTTTTATATTGATCTTGGTCCTTACGATTATCATGTTTTTATTGATTTCCATGAAGTTCACGATAATGAACACTTCCATTATGCAAACTTGAACAGAAGTCTCAAAGGGCGGGGGGTTGTCAGTATAGGTGAAGAATTAAAAAAAATACTGATGCTGCCAATACATAATTCATTCAGGGAACTGGTAAAAAATGAAAACATCCGAAAATTATCGGATATGTATATTGAACTGTCTTTACAAGAGATAAAATCTGACTTAAAGAAATATATTGATGAAATTGCACAAAATATTATACAATATATTGGAGAAGTTAAAAGATATGTTAAAGGTTCTGCTGATGAAATATTAATTGCCAACGAAACCATACATGATTTGGAAATAATCCTGACAGTACCTTCTTTCCAGCAAAATATAGAAACAACTGAACTGAATACATATATAAAAGCGCTTGATAAGATACATAAGCGTTTGTTAAATGATAGTAATGTGTTACATATCCTTTACATCTGGCTTGTTACCCGCAATACAGGCAGGATGAACAGTGAACCAGGTTATGAAAAATCAAATCTTGCCTGGTTGGATGAATTTCTTCTTCGGCCTATTCTCGAAGATTCTTTAAAGGGTCTTGGATTTGATGAAGAATGTATATCACAATCTTTGGCTATAATGGAAGTTCTTACTGTTTATCAACAATGGTACAAGACATCAGGAGAAGAAATAAAAAACTTTACCATGATACGTATGTTAAATGATAACAATGTCAGAAAACTGATACAGACAAACAGTTATAAAAATATTCTCTGGTTCAGAAAGGAGTCATTCGAGGATTTTTTATTTTATATGATGGTTATTGCTGTAATTGATATTTTAAAAGATACAGATATAACAGAATCAGAACGTGTTGAAGAAATAACAGAATGCTATAGTGTAATAATTGATTTCCTGCTTATTGCCGAACAATCCGGTTATCAATTGGAAAAATTCTTAGCAATATGTAAATCCAGTTAAAGTACATCAAATAAGCCCACATTTAAGGAGGATAAGAGAGTCATGATTCATGGAAAACCTACAGATTTTTTTAATGTAGCAGATTATTTTATTGACAGGAACGTACGACAGGGAAGAGGTCACAAAGTTGCTGTATATACTGAATTCCGCAATTATACTTACAATGATCTTCAGAAAATGGTCAACAAAACAGCAAATGCATTGCGTGAGCTCGGAGTCCGCGTAGATGACCGCATCATAATGATTATGCTGGATGTTCCTCAGTTTTATGCAATATTTTATGGTGCAATCAAAATAGGGGCTGTGCCCATACCAGTCAATACAATGCTTACGCCTGATGATTATGAATACTACCTGAATGACAGCAGAGCCAGGCTTCTTGTAGTTTCAGAACAACTTATACCTGTTATAGCACAGATAAAGGGCGATCTCAGATATCTTCGTGATATGGTCGTAATATCAGAAAAAAGCGGTGCCTATCTTCCATTCAAGCAAAAATACAGGCATGCTCCTGGAACTATAAAAACAGAATTCACAACAAAGGATGATGTTGGTTTTTGGCTTTACAGCTCAGGTTCAACAGGAGCACCAAAAGGTGCCATCCATTCACAATATGACATGGTAGCAGTCTCAGAATCCTTTGGCCAGGGTATACTTAAACTTACTGAAAATGACATTCTCTTCTCTGCAGCCAGGCTTTTCTTCGCATATGGTCTTAGTAATGCCGGGTATCTGCCATTTTCCGTGGGGGCTTCAGTTATTCTTAGTTCTCATGCCCCCAAACCGGAAGGGATGTTTAAATATCTTGAAAAATACCGGCCCACTATTTTCTTTGGTATACCGACTTTATATGGACAGATGCTTGAATATAAAGAAAAAGAAGATGAAGCAAAAGGTGCCAAAGCCGATCCGAATTCAAATCATGAGCTTTCTTCTGTTCGTATATGCGTATCAGCAGGAGAAGCACTACCTCCTGATATTTATCATCGCTGGAAAAAACGTTTCGGAATAGAAATCATTGACGGTATTGGTACAACAGAAATGCTCCATATATTTATCTGTAATGCTCCGGGAAACGTAAAACCTGGCTCAACCGGAAAGCCTGTACCTGGTTACGAAATCAAGCTTGTTGATGATAATGGTCAGGATGTTCCTCAGGGAGAAATTGGCACACTTCTTGTCAAAGGAGCAAGTGCTGCACAGCAATACTGGAGGAAAAGAGAGAAGACAAAAGCTACAATGCAGGGCGAGTGGATTAATACAGGCGACAAATATTATATGGATGAAGAAGGTTACTTCTTCTGTGCAGGCCGTGGTGATGATATGTTGAAAGTAGGTGGTATATGGGTTTCTCCTGTTGAAGTCGAAAATTGTATTGTAGAACATCCGGCAGTGTTTGAGGTTGCTGTAACAGCCAAGACAGATGAAAAAAACCTTGTAAAGCCAAAAGCTTGGGTTGTATTAAAAGATGGGCATAAGCCATCAGAAGAATTGGGGAAAGAGATTAAACAATGGGTTTTGGACCGCCTTGCCAAGTATAAATATCCAAGATCGGTAGAATTTGTTGAAGAATTGCCTAAAAGCGCAACAGGAAAAATTCAGAGATATAAACTACGCTAATAACACACACTCATTCAGGAAGATTTGTCATTCTGTAACTTCCAAGAAAGAAACAGTGCACAATAACTAAAAAATTCCATCCTGAAAACCAGGATGGAATTTTTGGTTCTTTCTTAAATAAAGGGCAGTATTCTCTGTAAATCATCAGAATTATATAGCAATTACCTTTTATCAGGTAATTTGAGAAGGGTTTAGAAGTTTAACGATTGACATATAATCAACTTCCTGTGTCAAGTATTAATTGCATGAAACATCTCGTTGTTTTTCATCATTACCACCCACCATAGGCAATACGGTAATATTGTCTTGCAAGACATAATAATGCCTGACAATGATGTTTTCCTTCATTAATATTCTTTAGCCTGTTTATTTACAGGTGCTGCTGTAAAAGAAGCAATATTGTAAAAAGTTCCTTTGAGAATTCTGTTGCAGTTTTTACGTTTCATGTTTTTTAGTTTTCATCTGGCTACTCTGTCATAGCTTAGGGGCAAGACCACAGTATGCTGCAGATTTGGAATCTGCTAATTCCTCTGGTCTCTGCAATAATAGTTGCTGCGCTTACCTGTCCAATACCAGGAACTGTTTGAAGCAAAGAACCGTTGTCAATAGTTTCTAAAAGATTTGAGAGGGTTAACGGAACAGGCGACAGTTGACAATGAGCCTTTAGGGCAAAAAGTTGAAGTCCAACCTGTCCAATTTTAATTATACCTCTACCATATGATGACATAGGTAGATGTTGAGTTTAACAAAGTTTTTGCCGTATCCCGTTTCTCCGTCTTTATGATTCCTTTTCCATTAATTCGCCATCAACAAACTTAGCCCCTCGGGGATAAGTTTATATCCTTTTATGCCAGGTCTTCTGTAAATGCCATGGTGAGTGTGGCCATTCGCAATCCGCATCCTTTTGTCTTATCGGTTCCCAGTCTCACTGTTGCAAAGACAGATTCAATAACATTGGGTTGTACCTGATGTGTACCCAATGTTCCGCAGGGAAATCATAGAAAGTAAGGAGGGTATCTTTCATTAAGACATTAACAGGACTTCTCAAACTTTGTGCCATAAACAGAATGGAAGTTATTATAGGCAACAAGAGCCTGTTCCCTGGTCAGAGCAAGGTAAATATCATGAATATTTTCTTTTGCCTTGGGTTGTTGTACACTTTTCGGCATATTATCAATGTTTTATGAACCCGGCAGAGATATAATCAATTGTATTTATAACCGT
>CAYSBW010000039.1:249-21002 GCA_964429485.1 uncultured Syntrophorhabdaceae bacterium | reverse complement strand
AATAATAGCCTCTACCGTATCATTTCTCATCGGAGGCTTAGGTATTTTTGCCATTATGCTTCTTTCTGTGTCCGAGAGAAAACTTGAGATCGGAATGCGAAGGGTTGTCGGCTCAAGAAAGATCGATATTGTATTTCAGTTTCTTACCGAGTCAGTTATTGTGGCACTGGTTGGAGGGTCTTCAGGCGTGGCTGCAGGATTTGTGATTACAGTAGTTGTTAGTTATTTTGGCAATCTACCCCTGTCACTTTATCTTGATAATGTTTTTCTTTCTCTAACTGTCAGCGTTATGATAGGTATTCTGGCAGGCATATATCCCGCAATTGAGGGAACAAAATATGAACCTGTCAGTATACTCAACAAGTAAAGGGTCAGGCTATTTATTCTCCTTTTTTTCCTTCAAGATAATATTTCATTTTTTCATCGATAAGCCTGTCAATTGTCCCATCTTTGATCAATTTTTCAATTTTTTCATTAAGCTGTGGCATATATCTGATGAATTTAGATTTCTTGAACATTGATATATAGAATGTTTCCGATGTTGCATATGTGGGCAGATACTCAATTTTCTCTGATATTCCGAGTTTGTTTGCCTCAATCAATCCTGAATACATAGCTGAAATAAAATAATCTGCTTCTCCTGATAATATTTTGTCAAAATTATCCTTCGCGCTGATAGATCTTGAGATGGTCAGATTTTTTAATATGAATGAATCAAAATCATTACCAAAACTATCTCCTATAGTGGTCAACCCTTTTTTTCCTGCAAGATCATCCCATTTATTATAAGGGAAGCCCTTGCCTTTTATCACAAATATTACAACAGGGTCTTTCATGAAAGGTACGGAATATTCCATGAATTCCTTGCGTTGTTCTGTCATATAGATTCCCGTAATTATATCTATATCTTCTTCTTTAACCGCATTTTCAACCTGTGTCAGAGACCCTTTGTATACTGAATCAACTATAATTCCAAGATCTTCAAATGCAATTCTTGCTATTTCAGGACCTATACCAACAATATTATTACCTTCCTGCCACATCACAGGTGGATAGTCAGGATGACCTGAAGCCATTATGGTCTTTGCTGCATGAGCAATATTTGAAACAAGACAAAGAATAGTAAAAATTGCCAATATTTTGTACTTCATTATCTAACTCCTTACAGTAATTTTTTTATTTTTTATGACGTATTTTATGTAATCTGAACTTTCTTTTATTCTGTTTGTCAAGCAGATCTTACCATATTAGGATTAGGTATTAATTAGTTTATCAGAGTAACACATATTTAAATTTAGTAGAAGCTATTATTTATTCAATGACAAAATCGAAATAAGTATCTGGAAATGGTTCATCTTTTAATGTAAAATGCCACCATTCTTTTTCATAATTTTTAAAACCATATTTTTCCATCAATGTTTTCAAAAGCATTCTATTAATTCTCTGTTGCAATCCGAGAGATGAATTTTGAGTATGGGATAATTCATGGAAGCAATCAAAGCCTGTTCCCATATCAATGCTGTTATCATTGAATCTATTGTCAGCAGGCATGTAACATGTTTTAAGAGGTTGTCCAGGGATATAGGTTTCCTGGTCCGGTAATGGCAGTGGAACTATGGTCAGATCAACAGTGCTTCCTCTACTGTGGCTTGATTTTGAAGCAATATATCCATCTTTAAAGAGATTTTTTTTATCAATATCAGGATAAAATTCTTCTTTTGTTTTTGTATCATCAACATCCCTTGCCCATCTTACAAAATGAGTTACCGCCCTTTGCGGGCGGTAACAATCATAAACCTTAAGAGACAGAAAAAACTGTTTTAAATCTTCCTGTATTTTTAATAAAGAAACCGCGGTCTTTTCTGTAACTATACATTTGGGAGCATTATATCCGTCAATTCTTTCACCAACAAAATTATGCGGTCCATAGTAACGGATATCAGTAACAATTGAAGGAATTACATTTTTTATATCTGTAAAACCCGCTGGAATATTATCTTGAGAATAACCGGGATTTTGGATAAGAACCAGAATAATATAAATACAACTTATAATTAAAAAAATCGATATTAATTGATGTTTCATATTCTTCTAAAATATCTCGATTCTATTCGCTAATTACTGACCCTCCACTGGTTGTTTTTCAGTGGCGGGTCAGTGTTGCAAGGTAGTGGAAAGAGAGAAGAAACAATGTTAAAAGTTTTAAACTGGTGTCAGTTCAACATGCTAATTGTTTTGAACACAGAGGTATAATTATTAACAACATTAACATGTGAAAGAAATCAGTGCTTTTGTTTATACAAAATCTTTAAGATCAGATATATTCAACTCCAGCATCTTTGTGCTTGAAAGAAGACGCACAATATTTTTTTCAACTGCTTGGATGCCATTTCCGAGAACGTTCAATTCTTCTGCTGTTTTTCTTATTAATTTGATTTTTTCATCCATTTCATTAATTTTATATTCTTTTGCCATAAGATCCTCCTTGTCCTAATGTGGTCTCATATCTTTGAATCTTTTCGCCTTCAATGCATATCTTGGCAGACTTTCGTAAGGATGTATTTCGATTTTATAGCCGAGGTTTGTCTTTACTCGAAGTTGATCCTTTAATCGATTAAGGATTTCGGCCTCATTCTTCTCTTGGCCTGGCCTTAGTTCTATTTTTAGCATAATCTCGTCAATGTCACCTTTTTTGGTAACAATGACTTCATATTCATCGCTTAATTCTTCAAAACTTCTTACAACTTCCTCAATGGCAGTAGGCGCGAGAAGCACACCCTTCACCTTTGTTATATCGTCAGCCCTTCCAACAACGCCACCGTCTATCATTCTGAAAGTACGACCGCATTCACAATCATAGTCAGCCCAGCGTATTACATCCTTAGAATCAAAACGGATGCATGGTTTAGCTAATCTGTCGAAGGCAGTTATGATCATTTTTCCGGTTTTCATGGGTGTATCAATAATTTCTCCGGTATCCACATCTTCTATTTCAACAAGGAACATTGCTTCGTTTATATGAAGACCTTTCTGGGCGGTGCACATATAGCTCCATGCACCTATTTCAGTAGCTCCGATATGGTCATAAACCTTTGCTCCCCAAGCTTCTTCAATTCTCTTTTTTGTAGTGGGTATGCTTGCACCGGGTTCTCCTGCACAGGTAATTCTCTGGATACCTATTGATTTTGGGTCAATACCAATTTTTCTTGCTGTATCAGCCATGCCCAGAACATAAGTTGGAGTAGCTCCAAAGGCAGTGCATTTAAGCTCTTTCATTTTCATAATCCTTGCCTCTGTATCCAGAACACCTCCTGGCACAACTTCGCATCCCAATTTTTCAGCTGCATAGTGGGCAGCCCAAAAAGCAACAAAAATATTATAGCCAAAAGGAATAAAAAACCTGTCAGTATCTCTGTATCCCTGGGAGTAGAGGATGTAGGCCCAGCATTCTGCCCACCAGTCCCAATCCTGCCAAGTATCTGCCTGATATACCGGTGTGCCTGTTGTTCCGCTTGTCTGCCTGAATTCAGTGACCTGGCTCAAAGGAACTGCCAGCATATCACCGTAAGGGAAGGGAGGTCTGTCCTGGACGTCTCTTAATATTGCTTTATCGGTTTTAGGAACTTTTTTAATATCATCATAGGTTTTGATATCTCCCGGTTCCATACCCGCATCCTTGTAGAGTTTCCTGTAAAATGGCGAATTATTATAGGCCCATTCGAAAATTCTTTGAAATTTTTTAATTTGCAGTGCCTGTAGCTTTTCCCTTGGCAAGGTTTCTGCTATGGGATTCCAATAAATACTTTGATCATTAGACATTTAACCCTCCTGTAAAAAAATGTTATGTCCTGAAACATCCTTTTAAAATGCTTTCAATAATACCTTTTACCCGATACTCAATACTTATAAAAGAGGTCTGAAGAATAATGAAAACTGACCATTGTTACCATTTTTTCCAAGAAAATAAGCCTGTTTATTAGAAGCGTTCTTATTATGCCCTTGCTATGTTTTGTATACTGTTTTTCATATTGACAGGTCAACATAATTATTTTTATAATTTCTTTAATAATTTTATAAAAATATATTATGAGTTACGATGAATAACATGTAAAATTATAATAACAGCCTATATATGAATCTTAACCAGCTCCGGGTATTTTATAATGTAATCAAAAAAGGCTCTTACTTAAAAGCAGCTGAAGAGTTGTGTGTAACTGAACCTGCTGTTTTTATTCAGGTACGTTCACTGGAAAGATATGTTGGATATACTCTTATCAACAGATTTGGGAAAGAACTTAAGCTTACAGAAATAGGTGAACTCCTTTATGTGTATGCTGAAAAGATTTTTACACTTGTTGATGATCTTACATTAGAGGTCAAAGAACTCCAGGAGCTGAGAAAAGGTTCCCTGCGTCTTGGTTCTGCAAGGGCAATTGCTCAATATCTTATGCCTGTTGTTATTTCCTCCTTCCATGACAGTCATGATAATATTTCAGTGCATCTTTTTGAAAGAGGTTCTCAGGAACTGGTTGATGATGTCATGCAGCATATGCTTGACATGGCAATAGTTGCGCGGGTTCCATATCCTGAACAAATAAATGCCGTATCATTCAGCAAAGAGGATATACTTATCGTTGTTTCACCGGAAAATAAACTGGTTAAAAAGGGGATTATTTCTTTTAAAGACCTTGCACAGGAACCCTTAATTTGTACCGATGCCAAGTCAGCAATAAAATTTTCCATATGGAAGGAGTTTGAAAAAAGAGACTTACATCCATCTGTAGTTATTGAAGCAGGGAATATTGAATTTATAAAACAACTGGTTAAAAAAAATAAAGGTTTTTCCTTTCTTTCAAGCATCAGTGTAAGAAATGAAATTGAAAGGGGAGAGTTGTCTACATTAAAGCTTGAAGATACAAAGCTTTCAATAGAAATTGATGTTATTTACCTTAAAGGAAAAACTTTATCCCCCATTGCTTCAACATTTCTGAAATTTCTTCAGGAACACAGGCATTCCAACAGGTTATGGAATCTTGCAGAAGAGATAACCCAAAGCGTTAATGAATCGTGAGCTTGTTTTGACATTTATCAGGATTAAAAAAGATATTGAAACTTTAATGTAATAATGGGTATAAAAGTATTTACAAGATAGCTAACTTTGTAAAAGCTGATACATAATAAAACAACAATCCAAAAGGAGGGGTGCATGACAAAGACAGAATTAATAGGCAAAATGGCTTCGAGTGCAAAAGTATCAAAAGCTTCAGCTGGTAAGGCTTTGGATGCTTTTATCGACGGTGTTAAGGAATCATTGAAGAAGGAAGAAAAAGTTACACTCGTGGGTTTTGGTACTTTTTCAGTATCCGTAAGACAGGCCAGAAAGGGCAGAAACCCGAGAACGGGTAATGAAATACAAATTCCTGCCAGAAAAGTGCCAAAATTTACAGCAGGTAAATCATTTAAAGAAGAAATATAAAATCAGATAAAAGTCCTGATCGATATAAATACTCCCCGGAAAGGGAGATATTTATATCTCAGGCATAATTTCTAAAACTTTTTTTATAAGTTGATCAGAGTTATTTACAGGTGTCTCAAATCTTTCTTTTATCACAATTTCTCCATTTTCCCTGCATAATATGACATGCAGGTCTATTTTTGTATCTGTTATTTTTGCATTTATGCCAAGGGGAGTCTGACATCCTCCTCCCATGGCGGTCAGTATTTTTCTCTCAATTTCAATCTCCATGAAACACTTTTCATTATTTAAAGGTTTCAACATGGATAAGGATTCACTTTCATTTTTTATTTCAACTCCTATGGCACCCTGACCAGCCGGAGGAATCATTATGTCAAAAGGAAGAATTTCTGTGATACAGTGTTCAAAACCCATTCTTTTTACACCAGCAGCGGCAAGTATTATCCCGCTCAGCTTCTGTTCTGCCAGTTTCCTAATTCTTGTATCAATGTTCCCTCTAAGGTTAACAATCTCTACATCTTTATTAAAACAAAGAATCTGAGATTTTCTTCTTATGCTGCTTGTTCCTATTTTTGCAGTATTCTTTATGTTTTTAAGACTTTCATGATTATGCGAAATAAATACATCCCTGGGATCTTCTCTTTCAAGAACCGCACCTATAATCAGATCTCTGCCAAGTTCTGTAGGAAGATCCTTCATACTGTGTACTGCGATATCCACTTCATTTTTCAGTAATGCTTCTTCGATTTCTTTTACGAACAATCCCTTTCCACCGATGAGATTCAATTGGACATCCCAAAGTGTATCGCCTGTTGTTTTAATAATTTTTACTGGAAAATCAAAATGAGGGTATATTTTTTTTAAAGCTGTTATTGTCAATTCTGTTTGTTTTAATGCAAGTTTACTTCCTCTCGTTCCTACCATCCATCTTGTTTTCATCCCTTACCTCAAAGCTGAATATTTTTTTTAATACATCTATTACAACTGGATCCTTGTTCTCTTTTATAATTGAAATATGCGGATGGATTAATTTATTTACAATATTTTTTGTTAATAAATCTATAAGCTTCAAGGTTTCTTCATCAGCATCCTTGAGTTTGTGCACAATTTTTTTAATTTCTTTTTCTCTTGTTTTATCAACAGTTCCGACAATGTGTGTAATAAGAGGATTTACATCAAGACGTTTAATCCAGGCTATAAAACTTGATATTTCCTCATCTATTATTGACATTGCCTTTTCCGATTCCTTGATTCTGTTTGAAAGATGTTTTTGTGACAACTCTTTCAGATCATCTATATCATACAAATACACATTCTCCATGTTATTTACTTCAGGTTCCACGTCTCTTGGCATTGCAATGTCAATAAAGAAAAGAGGTTTGTTCTTCCTTTTTTTCATCGTTTTCTGGACAAGTATTTTATCAATAATAGGTTTTTCAGAACCTGTAGATGAAAGTACCATATCAACTCTTGTTAATAACTCCGGTATGTCCTGAAAAGGATAAGGGGCTCCCGTGATTTCTTCTGATAGTTTCTGTGCATGATGAAAGGTTCTGTTTGTAATAAAGATCTTATTCAGACCCTCCTTCTTGAAATATTTTAATGCAATTTCACTCATTTCACCAACGCCAATTACGAGTATCTCCTTTTTGTGCAATTCCCCGAATATATTCTTTGACAGTTCTATTGCCATAGAACTGATTGATATCGGATTATAGCCTATTCTTGTTTCAGTTCTTATCTTTTTTGCAACATTGAAGGTTTTATGAAAAGTTTTGTCGAGTAAAAAACCTGTGGTATTATGTAGCGTAGCTGTTCTATATGCATCTTTTACCTGACCAAGTATCTGCGGTTCTCCGATGACCATTGAGTCCAGCCCTGATGCAACGATAAAGAGATGCCTGCAGGCATCTTCATCCTTGAAGAAATATGTATAATTTTTTATCCAATCCTGTTTAATGCCAAAATCAGTAAAAAGTATATTGTGTATAATATTGACGGCTTTATCCGTATTGTCAGCACAAAAATATATTTCTGTTCTGTTGCATGTGGAAATAATAACTGTTTCCTCAATACCTGCAGCTTTAATCGTCAATAGTGTATCCGGTACTTTCTCTTTAGGAATGTACAGTTTTTCTCTTATTTCAATGGGTGCTGTATTGTGGTTAAGTCCAAAAACAAAAATGTGCATTTTAAAAAACCTTCTGGAGGAATTTAAATAAATAAATGTTGTCCTCCTAACAGGAAATTAACACCAAAAAAAGCTATTAGTATTGAAAAAAAACCGATAATCATCATATAAGCGGTTTTTCTTCCTCTCCAGCCAATTGTAAGCCTGTTATGAATCAGTATGGCGTATACAATCCAAGTAACAAGTGACCATGTTTCCTTGGGGTCCCAGCTCCAGTAGGAACCCCATGTTGTGCTTGCCCAGAGTGAACCGGTGATAATGCCTATTGTGAGAAAAATAAATCCATAGGAAATGCAACAATAGTTGATTGAATCAAGCGTTTCAAGCGATGGGAACCTTGCAGAAGCAAATGAAAATTGTTTCTTTTTTATTTTTTTTTCAACCATCAGATAAACAAAGGCAACAAAAAAACCAACTAAAAAAATAGCACAACCAATAAAAGAAAAAATTGCGTGGATTGGAAGCCACCAACTATTTAACATAGGCGGCAATGGTTTTATTTCTGTTGGAAAAGCAAAGGCCATAACTAAAATGATGGTGATGACAGGGAGGAAAATGCTTCCGAGCATATCCATCCTGTAAATCCTTTTAATATAAAGAAAAAAGAAGGCAACACAAAGGGAGAAGAAGGAGAGAGCTTCATATGTATTTGTTATGGGCGTATAGCCTGCCTTGAAGTATCTAAGAAGTGTTGCAAGAAAATGGATCAGAAAACCTGCTGTCAGAAAATAATGTCCTGATTTTTCAATTAATTTTTTATTAACTGCCAGATAAAAGAGATAGCAGGTTGTTGATATTGTGTAGAAAAAAAGGGCAATATAAAAAAGATATAGATTATTCATTTGCTTATATTGAGAAATTTTGCTTTCATTTTTTTCATATTCATCTGTAAAATTTCTTTCATATCTGTCTTGTTGATTTCTTTCATTATCGCACTCCTCTTTTTCCTGTCTTTTACAGTTTCTATTAAAAAAGCTCTGAATCTACCGACAAGATTTGCATATTTTACATAGTCACTGTTAATATATTCATTGATCTCCTTTTTCAGTTTTTTTGAAAAAGAGGGTAAAGTACCGGATGTTGAAATAGCTATGATAATCGGATCTTTTTTTATAATCGATGGAACAATAAAATCACAAAGTTCGGGGTCATCAACTACATTAATTGATATCCCTTTTGCCTCGGCCTCCTTTTTTATTCTTTCATTAATTTTTTTTCGGTTTGTTGCAGCAAAAACCAGAAGAGCCTCTTTTAAATCACCCTCTTCATATTCGCGCTTGAGTACTTCAATACGTCCTGCTTCTGAGAATTTTGACAGTTTTACCGTTATTTTAGGGCTTATAACTTTTATCGCAGCATTAAATTGAAGAAGCTGAGAAACTTTTCTTTCTGCTACCTTGCCTCCCCCAATAACTATACAGGATCTTCCGAAAATATTCAGAAGAAGAGGGTAATGTACCTGTTTAGTAAATGATTTCGAAATTTTGGAATTCATTATTGACTTCTTCCTGTTGAATTTCAACTTCTTCCACTTGTGCCCCTATTGGACCTATTTTGCACCAAGCTACCAGCTTGTCAACAGATTCATCATTACCTTCACACAGGATTTCAACCCTGCCATCAATCAAGTTCTTTACCCAGCCCTTTAAGTCCAGTTCCCTGGCATGAACGATGGTATTATGCCTGAAAAACACGCCCTGCACCAAGCCTTTGACATATATATGTATTCTTTTCATAATTGATATTTGTATTGATTTAAAACCTTTATTATTATAATTAAAACATAAGAACCTTACAAAATCAAAATCTTTGTACAGTACAGGGGGATGGAACGGAAATGGTTAAGGTTGGTATTGATATTGGTTCTGTCAGCGTGAATCTTGCTGTAATGGACAAATCTGGAAGTATAATAATAGACAGATACATAAGGCATATGGGCAGACCTGCTGAAATATCGAAGGAAGCCATTGAAGAACTTGTCAAAAAATATAAAATTGAATTTGTTGCTGTAACCGGTAGTGGGGCAAAACACTTTGCATCCATTACAGGAGGTACATTTGTAAATGAAATAGTAGCTCTTGCAACAGGATTCAGTCACCTTTACCCTGATACCGGTAGTCTTATTGATATAGGTGGCGAAGATTCAAAACTTGTTATTTTTGAAAAATCAGGTAAAAATGGTAAATTAAGGGTGAAAGATTTTTCAATGAATGCCCTATGTGCTGCAGGGACAGGTTCCTTTTTAGATCAGCAGGCTTCGAGACTCTGTTTTACGATAGAAGAATTCAGCAAGATAGCTTTAAAAGCAACTAATATACCAAGAATTGCCGGGAGATGCACTGTTTTTGCCAAATCAGATATGATACACCTGCAACAAATTGCAACTCCTGATTATGAAATAGTTGCGGGCCTTTGTTATGCTCTTGCAAGAAATTTTAAGAGTAACATTGCCAAAGGAAAAGACATCAAAAACCCGGTTGCCTTTATAGGCGGTGTTGCCGCAAATGCAGGAATGTTAAGGGCAATCAGAGATGTTTTTGCTTTGTCTGATAGTGAGTTTATAATACCGGAATACTTTACATCTATGGGTGCTATAGGTGCCATCCATGTTGTTCTTGATGATCCTTCCATGAAAACAACTTTTAAAGGACTGGAGGGATTGGAAAAATATCTTTTACAGGAAAAATTTCATGAAGCCCATGAACCGTTGCGGATTTCAAATGAAAATCTCAACATATCATACGAATTAAAAGAAATAAAAGAAAAAACCAGATCCTTCCTTGGTGTTGATGTTGGATCAATTAGTACAAATCTTGTATTAATTGATGAAAACAAAAATATACTTGCAAAAAGGTATCTTATGACTGAAGGGAGACCCCTTGAAGCAGTAAAAAGAGGTCTTGCAGAAATAGGTGAGGAAACAGGTAAAAAAATAGAGATAGCAGGTGTCGGGACTACAGGTTCAGGGAGATATCTTACCGGAGATTTTATTGGTGCTGACATAATAAGAAATGAAATAACCGCACAGGCTGAAGCTGCAATAAATATCGATAATACTGTTGATACCATTTTTGAAATCGGTGGTCAGGATTCAAAATACATCAGTATTGACAATGGTGTTATTGTGGATTTTGAAATGAATAAAGCCTGTGCTGCAGGGACAGGTTCCTTTCTGGAGGAGCAGGCTGAAAAGCTCGGTATATCAATTAAGGAACAATTTGGCAATCTTGCTCTTGAGTCAAAAGCTCCTGTCAGAATGGGCGAAAGATGTACTGTTTTTATAGAATCCGACCTTGTCCATCATCAGCAGAGGGGAGCAAAGACAGGTGATCTTGTAAGTGGTCTCTCATATTCAATAGTGACGAATTATCTTAATAAAGTGGTAGGTGACAGAAGAGTAGGGGAGAGAATATTTTTTCAGGGAGGGACAGCTTTTAACAAGGGTGTCATAGCTGCCTTTGAAAGTGTATTAAAAAAACCTGTCAAAGTTCCATCTCATCACGATATAACCGGCGCCATCGGTGTTGCCATCCTTGCAATGAAAGAAAAGAACTGGGAAAAAAGCGCATTCAAGGGATTTGATTTGAGCAAAAGAAAATACACAGTAGATACCTTTGAATGCAAGGGATGTGAAAATCTGTGTGAAATAAGGAAAGTAACAGTAGAGAAAGAAGAACCGTTGTACTATGGAAGCAGATGTGAAAAGTATGATGTGAAAAGACATATTGAAAAGAGAGAGACAGTGGATCTTTTCAAAATAAGGGATGATATACTTAACAAAGTCTATGACAAGAAAGTAAATGGTGAACTTATTGGTATACCCAAGATATTGAATATCTGGGAATTCCTGCCTTTTTGGAAGGCATTTTTAACTGAACTTGGATTTTCTGTTGTGATTTCCGATATTACAAACAGTAAAATAATCAAGGAAGGTGTTGAAAATATTATTGTTGAGTCGTGTTTTCCCATAAAGCTGGCGCATGGCCATATACTCAACCTGATGCATAAAGGTGTGAAAAGGATTTTTATTCCCAGTGTTATTAATCTGAAAAATACTTCAAGTCATAAGTCCAATACCTTTTCCTGCCCCTATGCCCAATCTATCCCTTATACTATTAAAGCATCTATTGATTTTGATTCTGCAGGAGTTAAAATTGACTCACCAGTTGTATATTTTGGGAGCCGCAATGAAGATTCGTTAAAAATGCTTAAAACATTTGCAAAGGGGTTTAAAAAAACAGGAAAAGATGTAGAAAAAGCCTTTGATGTTGCAATGGAAACACAGAATTTGTTTTATGACAGGTGTATTGAAGAAGGCAAAAAACTATTTTCAAGCATTGGAAAAAATGACAAGGTGATGGTGGTAACAGGCAGACCCTACAATAGCGTAGATCCAGGCGCCAATATGAATATACATAAAAAATTGATCGATCTTGGAGTAATCCCTGTGCCTCTTGATATGCTACCTGTTATGGATGGAGCACAGGATGATGAAGATCTGAAAGATATGTACTGGGGTTATGGACAAAAAATATTACGAGCTGCAAAGTTTGTGAAAAAACGTGATAATTATTACGGGATTTATATAACTAATTTTGGTTGTGGACCTGATTCATTTATCTCTCACTTCTTTAAAAAGATTATGAAAGGAAAACCCTTTCTTCAACTGGAAATTGACGAACATAGTGCTGATGCGGGAGTTATTACAAGGCTTGAAGCATTCCTTGACAGTATTAAAAATGCAAAAATCAAGCCTGACAAAATAAATAAAAGTGTTCCAAAATTTGAAGTAAAAAACAAAAAAAGAAAAATTTATATACCTTACATGGGCGACCATGCTGTAACACTGGCAAGCGCTTTCCGCGCCTGTGGGGTTGAAACACATGTTATGAAAGACCAGGACGAAGAATCTGTTCGTCTTGGCAGGCAGGTTACCTCAGGTAAAGAGTGTTATCCCTGCATACTGACTACCGGGGATATGCTTAAAGAAGTGCATAAACCATCCTTTGATCCTGAAAAAAGCGCTTTTTTTATGCCTACTGGCGGTGGACCCTGCAGGTTTGGTCAGTATCACAGATTCCATAGAATGGTACTTGATGAAGCTGGTTTTGATGATGTGCCGATATATGCACCAAATCAGGATCACAGGCTATATACCGAACTTGATATACTTGGAAGTAAATTTAAACGACTGGGTTGGAGATCTATCGTAGCAACAGACCTGATCATAAAAATGCTACATGAGATAAGGCCTTATGAAAAAATAAAAGGAGAAACTGACAGGGTATATAGCAATGCTCTTTTGCAGATTACAGATTCTATAGAAAAAGGTGGCAAGGATTTTTTTAAAATTCTTGAAAAAATAGTAAGTTCTTTTAAGAATATTGAAAGAATTGTGACAGAGAAGCCCGTAATAGGTGTTGTTGGAGAAATATATATAAGGTCCAATAGTTTCAGTAATGATAACCTCATAAGAAAGATAGAGGAATTCGGGGGTGTTGCGTGGCTCGCTTCAATTTCCGAATGGATTACCTATGTAAACTATATCAACAAAAAGAAGAGCTTGAGGAACGGTGGTGTTTCCGATATCATGAATTTCATGATTACCGGATTCATACAAGGCAAAGATGAACACCATATAGAAAAAATGTTTTTCAACAACCTGAAATATGGTAAGGAACCAAAGATGTCGGATATAATAAGAAAAGCAAGCCCCTACGTGCATGTAAGTTTTGAAGGTGAGGCAATACTCAGCATAGGCAAGGCAGTGGATTTTATCCATAAGGGTGTGTCAGGTATTATAAATGCCATGCCTTTTACATGTATGCCCGGGACAGTTTCAAGTGCTATTATGAAAATAATTCAAAAAAAGTATAATCTTCCAATTATTAATATAGCCTATGATGGTCAGGGCGCTACAAATATAACTACAAGGCTTGAGGCTTTCATGTATCAGGTAAAGGATAATTTCCATAATAATAATAATTAAATAAATGGAAAACAAAAATAATTATGAATATTCTGTATGGATTTGCTGAAGATATTGGCTATCGTTCGACCATGGAAGATGCCCATACCATACATGTTATTCCTGAGAAATCATTTTTCAGTGCTGAAATTTATGATGGTCATGGCGGGAAGAAGGCAGCTCAAATAGCTGCCGGTATGCTTACAAATCATTTTTTGTCTTTGTGGTCCATTGAATTACAAAAAGTATCGTTAGATTGTAAAAAAGAATCTCAAATCTTGAAGCAATCGTATGAAGAAGTTGACAATTATATAGTTGATAGTGGGATTGAAAGTGGAACAACTGCGGCAACATTTTATATTATCAATAAGAAATATATAGTATCAAATGTAGGGGATACACGTGTAATAATGGGAAGAAAAGGTGGTGTTGATTTACTCACCCTTGATCACAAACCACATCTAATTGAGGAAAAATCTCGAATTGAAAAAATTGGTGGCAGAATTTCCAATTATGATATACCGAGAGTACAGGGTATTCTTGCTGTTAGTCGGGCTTTGGGTGATGTGAAGCTCAAGCCTTTTATAAGTTCTGAGCCCAGAATAATTGAAGGCAATCTGTGCAAAGAAAATGATTTTGTAATACTTGCATGCGATGGTGTGTGGGATGTCCTTTCTCCCGAAGATGTAATAGAAATAGCAAGATCTGCGGAGAGCCCTTTGGCAGGAGCACTACAGATAAAAGAACACGCCTTGGAATCGGGTAGTACAGATAATATTTCTGTTATTGTACTTGATTTAAGAAACTATCTCAGTGGATAGCTTATCTATTGTTTTTATTCATAGCCGTTTATCATGCTTTTAATTTTTGAAAAAAATGTTGTTCCCAGAGTTGACATATAAACATGTATAAAAAGATAAATAACAAAGATGTAAGCTGTTGAAACATGAAGAATATTCAGTATAGCTCTCCCTCCTATCACGCTGATGATTGGGAAAAAAAGTGGGATTTGGCTTAACATAATTCCTGTAATAGTCACAAGAGGAGCAAATATAAACATTATCAAAAAATAGGCCAATTTTTGTAGTGGATTGAACTTATTGTCAGGCAAAGGTTTAAAAGGGTTTTTCTTCCCTTTAAAATAAAGAAACGCATAGTAATAAATTTGGCGGGGAATCCCTTTTACATCATTAATATTTATCAGATAATGATTTTTTAGTTCTCCTGTCAAAATTTGATAAAAAAACCAGAAAAGAAAGGATCCAGTCATCGCAAAACCCAAGTATTTATGTACAAGAACAAGAAATCTATAATCATGAAAAATGTTTAACGACAGTATTCTCAATTCAATTCCTGTCCCGATGAGTAAAAGAACAATCAAAGCGTTAATCCAATGCCATATCCTTAAAGATAATGGATGGAGATATATTCTGCTCATTTTTTCACCAGAATTCTTAACAATGCATGGGTAATAATTAAGCCCAGAAAGATTAAGGAAAGAGATATACCGATTAGGTCAATTAATTCATAATCTGGTGTACCGATTTTTTTATGGTAATACGAACATACAGCCATCCTTTCCTCTATGCTGAGATCTTTATGTATTCCAAGATTATGAGGATTATGACAATTAATGCATCTGATCCTGACTTTTTTATGTTGAATATCGTCTTTATAAAAGCTGAATAATTCGCTGTGGCAGGAATTGCAGGAAGGTTTTTTCAGGTTTGTTTCATGGGGGAATGATTTGATATCTACATGACAATCAAGACAGGTGATTCCCCTGTGGTCAAAGTCTCTATATCTGTTGTGGCATCTTAGACAGTCTTCCATCCCCTCAAAACTATATGATGTAATTGGAAATGAGAAAATAAATATTAGTATTATAAAGAAGTTCATAGCTTTCTTTGCTGTAATGCTTTTAACTTTATTTTGATATATTTGGGATAATTATATTTTTGATTTTTATCAGGCATAATTGAAAATTTATATTGCATAACTATGTAAACCAGACAGGATAAAATTTACACCAAAATAAGTAAAGATTACACTTAAAAACCCTATGACTGAAATAAGTGCTATCCGCCGTCCCCTCCATCCTCTTACAAGCCTCATATGAAGAAAAAGTGCATAGATAATCCAGGTTATTAGAGACCATGTTTCTTTTGGATCCCAGCTCCAATAGGAACCCCAGGCATAGTGTGCCCAGACAGCTCCGGTCAGTATACCTGCACTCAGCATGGGAAATCCGATCACAACACTCCGGTAATTTATCTCTTCGAGAATGTTTCCAGGCAATGTTATCTTTCCCCATTTAATGAAATATAGAAAACCGCAAATAAAGGATAAAACAAAAGCTGCATAACCCATAAAACAGGTAATAACATGAATGTGAAGCCAGTTGCTCTGTAAGGCAGGTATAAGAGGTTGTATTGTCCTTTCCACATTTGGAGAAATGGAAGCATACCCCATCAGAATAAGTGCTGCCAGAGATGCACACATTGTTATGATAGGCAGGGTGAGCTTTTTTTTCATCGCAACCAGAATAAACCCTATGCACCAAGCATAAAAAATAAGAGACTCGTAAAAATTAGAAAGCGGTGCATGTCCTATACCGAGCTTGTACGATTCTATCCAGCGAATTATAAGTCCTACAGTATGGAGCCCGAGGGTTATGTAAAGTAAAATCCACATAAAGGATAGAATATGTTTCTTCTTAAGGGCAAAATAAAGAATATGAACAAATAAAATTAACAGATAGAATAATGTAACAATACCAAGAATTTTATGATCCATAGCCGGAAACCTTTTTTTTGAGCTTTTCAAACTCTTCTTTAAAACCTTCCCTGTTTTTTAAAGCAAAACCAGCAACAATTAAGCCATCAGGAAGATACCTGATGTAAAACCTTCTGTAATAGATAAAAAAATTAACATAGAGTCCGAAGAGCATTAGTGCAAAACCCGTCCATACTATCCAGAGCCCCGGATCCTTTATTATTTCAAGACCTGTATAGAAATTACTTTTAATATCTATTAGTTTTATTTTTATACCCTGGATTTCCTGTTCTTTTAAAGTTTCCACATTTTTTAAAAACCATGTTGTTTTTGGTTGGTCTTCATCCAGATATGCAACCAGCACACCGGGCCCGAAATTGTGAACAGAATTTTCAAATCCCATAACCATTATAAGAAGATTATCCTTTTTATAGGATTCCCGCTCATTGAGTTTAATCTTTTCTCCTGCCACAGTGAATAAAAAAGACGGTGAATTACCGTAACTTGACTGATATATGTTTATTCCCTTATATGAAAGAGGATTATTTACCTTTATATTTTTTTTAAGGATTACGTTATTATTTTCAATAACTTCTATCATGCTTACATAATCCTTCGGCTGGCCGCTTTCATAAAAACTTGCCTGAAAATCATTGCATTTAAGAGAAAATCCAAGGAATTCCGTTTTGTTGTGGGAACCTTTCAAAACAAAATGGTCCTTTATCTCGCCTTTTTGCAGAGTCATATACCCCTTATATCCAAAAAGCAGTCCTGTAAGACTTCCGGCAAGAATTACAAGAATACTGCCATGTATTATGAATACACCAAATCTTGATATAAAACCTTTCTGTAATAAAAGACCATCTTGTTCTTCGTGAAGAGTTCGATATTTTTCTTTTATTGATGAAAGAGCATTTTCTTTATCATCATTTCTAACAAAAAAGACCAATGACATGCTGGAAAGAGTTTTTTCATCAGGTAAATTGATTTTCTTTTCAGATTTAATAAATTGAATGAATCTGCCGTATGTACATAAAGCAAGGTTTAAAGCAAAAAGAACCATGGCACCTGTGAACCATGAAGAATGGTATACATCGTCAAGTCCAAGAGATCTGATGACAGCATATGTGCTATTTGAGTATATTGAAAGATATTCGTCTTCTTCAACTCCCTGCTTTATTATAGTCCCGAAAATAGATCCGAAGGCAATGAATGAAAGCAGGAAAATCGTAAAACGAATAGAAGATAAAAAAACATAAATTTTATTTTTTGTGGCAATCATTACATTTAACAGGAGCAGTTTTCCCTTTTGAGTTGTTTGTTTTGTGGCATGTAATACAGTTTTTGTGAAAAGTGACCTTTGCAGATAGTTGGCCATTCCCGGTTGCTTTCAGCGGGTGGCAAGATATACAGGGCTTTGGATTTTTTACATCTCTGTCTTTGTGATGACAAACAGTACAATTGATTTTTTCTTTTTCAGCATGGATGTTATGTGAAAATGGCACAGGGGGTAACTTTGCATTTTTAATTTGAAGTATTATAGGTTCAGTCGGCTTCTTCTGTGCTGATGCAAAATTTGTCAGGAAACAAAAAATGAAAAATAACACAGAGTAAAATGTTATTATATATATATTTTTACTCATATCACGCCTCTTAAGATTTTCGAAATATTATCCCGAGCATAAAGATCAAGTCAAGAAAATATATAAATAAACGCAAGTATTATAGAGGTTTTATCTTTGACTTCATTTTTGAGCAGTTTTTAAATAGAAACATTTTTTGTGGAAAAGTCTTAATTTAGTTGTTGTTTTTTTACCATTTAAAGGATAGGATTTCTATGATAAAGACAAATGCAGTAGATAAATAATAAATATAAGTTTTATTTTCTGCCATGTACAAACAAATGGAGATTTTTAATAATTTTTTCTGGTAAGTGCCAAGGATTATTAATTTATGATTGATAATATTACAGATAATAAAGATGCTGAAGGATCCCTCATGGAAAAGAATATACGTTTCATGAAATTATGTGCCAATGTTCCGGGAATGATCTATCAGTTCATGAGAAAACCTGATGGAACCTATTGCTTGCCCTTTACTACAGATGCTATTAAAGATATTTTCAATTGTTCTCCTGAAGATGTACTGGATGATTTTTCTCCTGTAGCAAAGGCAATATTACCTGAAGACTTTGACAGAGTAATCAATTCAATAGAATCTTCTGCTGAAAATATGTCTTTATGGCAATGTGAATACAGAGTACAGATTCCCGGTAGACCTGTGCTCTGGATGTTTGGCCAGTCCACTCCGGAGAAACTGGAAGATGGCAGTATAATCTGGCATGGATTTATCACAGATATTACTGAGCGTAAGCGTGCAGAACAAGCTTTAAAAGAGAGCGAAGACAGATTTCGCAGGGAAAAAGAATTCAGCCAGTTGCTTCTTGAAACATCGCCTGCATTTATTACTGCAATAAGCTTTGAAGGAAAGACTTTGATGATGAACAGGGCTTTGCTTGATGCTCTTGAATATGACATTGAAGAAGTTGTTGGCAAAGATTATATAGATACTTTTGTACCTGAAGAAGAAAGAAAAATGCTTGCCTTGAATTTTCAGAAGATTATAAGAGAAAAAGAAATCATAGTTGTTGAAAACAGGATTATAAGCAAATCAGGAAAGATATATCTTGTTGAATGGCATGGACGGAAAGTGCCTCAAAGAAAAGGTGAAACTGATTTTTTTATGGGCATAGGTGTTGATACTACTGAACGAAAAGCAGCTGAAATGACCCTTATGGAAAGCAGGGAAAAGTATCGTTGTATATTTGAATATTCTAATGATGCGATTTTACTGACCAGACCTGATGATGGATCTATTCTTGAGGCCAATCCAGCTGCGTGCAAAATGTTTGGAAGAACCTATGAAGAAATTAAAAAAATCGGGCGCAATGGTGTAGTTGACCTGACTGATCCCCGTCTTGCACAGGCAATGAAAGAGAGAGAAACAAAATCAGTGACAATGGCTGAAATTAATATGATCCGGGCAAATGGAGACAAATTTCTTGCTGAAATTGCATCAGCAATTTTTATGGATGCAGATGGCAGGCCTAAATCAAGTATGATAATCCGTGATGTTACTGAAAGACGCAAGGCAGAGAGAGATTATCAGATGCTTTTCCGGGAAATGCTTGATGCCTTTGCTCTTCATGAAATTATCTGTGATGAAAAAGGCAAGCCCATAGATTACCGTTTTCTGGCAGTTAACCCTGCCTTTGAGCATATGACCAGGTTCAAGGCAGATGAAATTATTGGCAGGACAGTTCTTGAGGTATTGCCTGGTACCGAGGATTACTGGATTGAAATATTTGGATCTGTTGCCTTAACAGGAAAACCTGCATTTTTTGAGAATTATGCACAGACTATGAACAAATATTTTGAAGTTACGGCGTTCTGTCCAGGATTCAATCAATTTGCCACTATTTTTAAGGATGTGACTGACAGAAAAAATGCAGAAACAGCTCTTCGCGAAAGTGAAGAAAGATACCGTATGATTGCAGAAAATGTCGCCGATGTTGTCTGGATTACTGACCTGAATCTAAATGTTATCTATATTAGTCCATCAATAGAGAGGATGATAGGCGAGTCTGCAGATATACAGATTAATCGGACAATGGAAGAAAAGTTTACTCCTGATTCCCTTAAATTGATCTATTTAACAATTACAGAAGAAATGCAAAATGAAAAAAAGCCTGAAGTTGATAAAAAAAGAACAAGGATGATTGAAGTTCAATGTTACCGTGCAGACAGGAGTACCATTTGGATTGCTATCAATGTTTCCTTTATCAGGGATGGAAATGGAAAAGCTGTAGGATTTTTGGGTGTATCCCGTGATATTTCTGACAGAAAACGTGCAGAAGAAGAAGTGTCTTTCAATGAAGCGAGGCTCGAAAGCCTTCTCAGAATTACAAGATACCATTCAGAATCAACGCAGGAGCTCCTTGACTATGCTCTTGAGGAAGCAATAAAGCTTACAGAAAGTAAAATAGGTTACATCTATTTTTATGATGATATTAAAAAAGAATTTCAGCTCAACACATGGTCAAAGGATGTAATGAGTGAGTGTACGGTTCAAGAACCTGAAATTGTTTATCAACTTGATAAAACAGGAATATGGGGAGAGGCAGTCCGTCAGGAAGGACCTATTATTGTAAATGATTTCCAGGCACCCCATCCTTTAAAGAAAGGATATCCCGAAGGTCATGTAAAACTTTACAAATATCTTACAGTACCTGTATTTAATTCTGGCAAAATTCGTTTTGGTGTTTTATGGGATAAAAGTTGTGC
>CAYSBW010000039.1:0-239 GCA_964429485.1 uncultured Syntrophorhabdaceae bacterium | reverse complement strand
AAAGATTCAGGAAGAGTTGCGGGTGAGTGAATCAAAATATCGCAGTATTTTTGAAAATGCCCAGGAAGGTATATTCCGTGCAACTCCGGAGGGGAAAATTGTTCTTGCTAATAAGTCTATGGCAAGGATGTTCGGCTATGATTCTCCTGATGAATTAATGGAAAACGTTACAGATGTGTACCGCCAGTTATATGTTGATCACGAGGAGCTTATTAAAATTAGGGAGATTTTGAAAAAAC
>CAYSBW010000038.1:0-21156 GCA_964429485.1 uncultured Syntrophorhabdaceae bacterium | reverse complement strand
GTTAGGCACGCCGCCAGCGTTCGTTCTGAGCCAGGATCAAACTCTCAAAACAAACTGTAAATTACTAAATTTTGTTCAAAATTATTGAACGAGGACCTACTATCTTGTTTTCAAAGAACATCAAAACTTTAAGTATGTTTCATTATACTTATTTTTCAGCCATTGTCAAGGAATAAAATTAAAGCTTTTCTGGAAGCCCCTAAATTGATAAACTTCAATAATTGACTTGCCGCTTTATATTGACTGATTTTTTAAAGATCACTTAACCTTGAAGCAAGGCTTATTATACTTATTTTTCAGCCATTGTCAAGGCTATCTGCAAGGAATTTTACTTAAGTTAAAATAGTTAATATATCCGAATAATTATAGTGTACCTTTTTTGATGAGGAATTCCATCAAATGCTATTTTGGTTAAAATCATCGCCTGTTATATCTCAGATAAAACTTCAAATCTTTGAGAATACCTTTTTTGACTTTCTTTTCAATCTTCTCCATTATGTCCACCTTCATATAACGCAATTGAGTCAGCCATAGCGGATCATCCACTTCAATAAACAAAGTATAGTTATTACCTATCCTTGTTGGTCTGGTATGCCGGGCTGTCTTCTCCCCCACAATATCGTCCCAGAGATAAAATATCTTATGAGCATCGACTCCACCCTTGATATTATATTCCCTTAAAACACTTTCAAGTGCTGTTTTTATAGAAGTAAATGCCATACATTAGCTCATAATTTATTCGAATTACATAAAAACATCTTTTGCGATTAAAAAATTTATATTATCTTTTTCGGGCAGCATATTGCATATTTCCTTTATCAGCCTTCTATTCTTGGAAATACAGGTTTAATTTTGGCAATATGTGAGATACCTTCATCTAAATAAAAAACCGTCTCCCTTTCAAAAGATGCTTTTTCGATTTGTCTTCCAATGCCAAGGACATTCCAGATAACCTGAGATTTATCAGGCATAAAAGGATATAGGAGCATCGCAGCAATCCTCAACCCGTTCCAAATATTGAATAATACTGTTTTAATCCTGACATCACCATCTTTTGAAAGTTTCCATGGAGCTTCTGTATCTATGTATTTATTCAAAATAGATATTATTTCAAAAACATCCTGAAGGGCCTTGTGATAGGCAAACTTTTCCATATCTTTACGATATTCATCTATGAGATGAATAGTATTCTCTTCAACATAGACATCCATACCACCTTTCTTTTCAGGTTTCTGAACCCTGCCCTGTAAAAATTTTTCTATCATGGTAACACTTCTACTGGTAAGATTGCCAAAATCATTGGCAAGATCTCCATTTATTCTGTGAATAAGTGAATTTTTAGAAAAATCACCATCCTGTCCAAAAGGCACTTCTCTGAACATGAAAAACCTGAATTCGTCTACTCCATAGGTTTTTACAATATCATGGGGATCAATAACATTACCAATCGACTTGGACATCTTCTGGCCTTCAATTGTCCACCATCCGTGCGCAAAAATTCGTTTGGGGGGTTCAATATTGACTGACATTAAAAAACTGGGCCAGTATACAGCATGAAACCGTAGAATATCTTTACCCATAAGATGGGCATCACAAGGCCAGAATTTATTAAAAGTATCCATGTCATCAAGAAAACCTATACCTGTCAGATAATTGGTTAGAGCATCAAACCAAACATAAATGATATGTTTTGCCATGATGGGTATTGGAATCCCCCAGCTAAAACTCGTTCTGCTGACGCTTAAATCTCTCAAACCGCTCTTTATAAAGCTTGTTACTTCATTTTGCCTGACTTCAGGCATGATAAAGCTCTTGTTGACTTCCATGAATTCAAGCAATTTTTCGCTATATTTGGATAGTTTGAAAAAATAACTTTCTTCCTTTAACTTTTCCGGTTGTCTCAAACAATCAGGGCACTTGCCATCATTTAGCTGCAACTCTGTATAGTAGCTTTCGCATGGCACACAATACCAGTCTTCGTATTCTCCCAAGTATATATCCCCGCTGTCATAGGCTTTCTTAAATATATACTGAGCAACTTTTTTGTGCCTCTCCTCGGTAGTTCTTATAAATCCGGTATTTGAAATATTAAGTACTTTCCATAAATCAGAAAATCTGGATACCATCCTGTCAGCAAGTTCCCCAGGATTAATGCCCTGTAATTCGGCTGCCTTTTCAATTTTCTGTCCATGTTCATCTGTACCTGTTAAAAAGAATACATCATATCCACATATCCTTTTAAAACGGGCCATAATATCGGCAGCTATTGTTGTATATGCATGACCGATATGAGGAATATCATTAATATAATAAATGGGGGTTGTTATATAATAATTTTTATTCATGTAAATGCTCCATGAAATTTATTTTTAACATATTTGAACTTTTAACATATTTAATTGATATTTTCGAATTCTACAGTATTCATTATAATTTTACAGATTATTCGATATAATATATTTACTTCTTAATATCACTTAAAGGAACAGTAACTTCTTTGCCATCAACAAGCTCAACAGTAATTGTTGAAGATAATGTATTATGTTTCACCACCTTCCCCTCACCTTGTTGAAGAACTACTTTTTTACCGACCTTTGGAAAATCCTTCTTGTAATTCATATACATATCAAACTCGTAAGAAAGACAGCACATAAGTCTCCCGCATATTCCTGAAATCTTTGCAGGGTTTAGCGCAAGGCTCTGTTCCTTAACCATTTTGATTGATACTATCGAAAAATTGTTTAAAAATCTTCTGCAACAACACACATTTCCACAGTTGCCGAGACCTCCAACAATTTTTGCCTCATCTCTAACACCAACCTGCCTCAATTCTATCCTTACCTTGAATTCTTTGGCAAGTTCTTTCACTAATTCCCTGAAATCTACCCTGTTTTCAGAAACAAAATAGTACAAAAGCTTTGTACCACCAAACAAGTATTCAGCATAAAGTAACTTCATCGGCAGATTCATCTCAATTATCTTCTTTTTACAAAAGTCAAAGGCATATATCTCCTTTTCTTTTAAAGATGAATATTCCTGTACTTCGTTTTCCATTGCCTTTCTAGTGACCTTTTTAAGACCTTCCTTTGATATTTCCTGAGGTTCGGACACAACCATGCCCAGGCATGCACCTTTATCAATTTCAATAACAAGATAGTCTCCAATCTTAACATCTTCAGGCACTTCCATTTCCGTAACATTTGTTATTACATCTATTTTAACATAACAGCTTTTCATTTCCGCTCCATTATATTCATCAACATTGTTTCAATGGCGAGAAGTTTGTTTATGTTATAGCGCAACATGGCAAAAGTTTCTTTAATTACGCGTATTGATGTCTCGATCCATTTTACATCCACATATTCAATTTTAAGAAGATCCTTCATATCCCGATTAATCATCATGGACATTGATATTCCTTCGCTGCATTCACGGATAACACAAATATCCCTGAAAAGGGATAAAAGAAATGACAGGAACATCGTCAAATCCCTGTGGCTACCGGCTATTTTCTCCGATATTAAAGTAGCATTTATAAAACTTCTATCCTTTCCAACAACCAGTTCCGCTATCTTACGCCTCAGCATAAGATGGTCCTTTTCCATCCAGAACAATCCATAGCCTATACTTCCCTGAGATATATAAGAAAGCAACTCAGCCTGTTCTTCACCTATGCCTGCCTTATTAATAAAATACTCCTGCAGAAGTTTTTCCTGCAAATGGCTGAAACTGATTTTTGCACAACGGGAACGTATAGTTAAAGGAACATCTCTTTCTGAGGATGTTATCAGAAAGAAAACATTAAAATTTGGCGGCTCTTCAAGGGTTTTGAGAAGGGCATTAGTAGCTTCACGCGTCATAGCGTCAGCCCTGTCTATCACTATTACCCTTTTGTTGCTCTCGTATGGATATTCAAATACTTCTTTTCCTACTGCTCGTGACTGGTCGATGCCCATTGTATCTTCATTTTCAATAATAATAACATCAGGATGAATATTTCGTTCAATTTTTATACATGAACGACAGACACCACAGCCTCTTTGTTCTTCACATAAAATATATTTTGCAAACACTTTTGCTGTCTTCTTTTTCCCTATACCTTCCTGACCGGAAAATAAAAAAGCGTGGGGCAGTCTGTCCTTTTTCAGAATAGACAGAAACATCTGCTTTTGTTTCTCATGGCCAATAATTTCATTAAATCCCATAGCTTTTTAAAAGTTTTTCTACTTTATTCCTTATTTTTTCTTGCACCTCATATATTCCCGTATTGCCGTTAATCACAAAGAATCTACCGGGTTCTTCTTCTGAAAGTTTGACATATCCATCTCTAACTCTACTGTGGAAAGAACTCTCTTCTTTTTCAAATCGATCCATGGAAAAATCTTGCCGGGTCTTCCTCTTAATTCCTTCCTCGACATTACAGTCAAGAAGTATAGTCAGGTTTGGCATTATCCCTTTTGTAGCAAGTGTATTCAATGACAGAACAATTCCCTGGTCCATATCTCTCCCGTATCCCTGGTATGCATAAGTTGCATCTATAAATCTGTCACAAATAACAATCCTTCCGTCCTGAAGAGCAGGGTTTATAACTTCCTCCACATGCTGCGCGCGCATAGCCATAATCACAAAAAGCTCAGATAACGGAAATACATGCATATCAGGCTGAAGAAGAGATTTTCTTAAGGCTTCACCAAAGGCCGTGCCTCCAGGTTCCCTTGTTTTTATTGCTTTATATCCCTTATTTACTAAATATTCATAGAGGAGTTCCACTTGCGTTGTCTTGCCGCTACCGTCAACCCCTTCAAATGTTATAAACATAAAATTTCCTCATATATTTACACCGGCATTTAACTTTCAATTGCAGTCAATACTTACATAAAAACCTTCGCTGATTTGTTGTCATTTTATCATTACCGGACTCATTCTGTTTATTTTACCCTTTCAATATAGTCACCTGTTCTGGTATCAATCTTTACCATATCACCTTCTTCCACAAAAAGAGGAACTTGTATCGTAAAACCGGTCTCAAGAAGGGCAGGTTTTGTTGCATTCTGTGCAGTATCTCCTTTTGCACCAGGTTCTGTACTTGTTATCATGAGGCTCACAAAATTTTGTATTTCTACCCCGATTGTTTTGCCCTGATACATGAGAACTTCAATCACCAGACCATCTTTAAGATAATTCTTGGTATCACCAAGTTGTTCTTCATTAATAAATAACTGATCATATGTATTTGTATCCATAAAATAGTATTTATCACCTTCTCTGTAGAGAAATTGCATTTCCTTTTCTTCGAGTTCAGGCAACTCAAGTTTATCTCCTGACCGGAAAGTTCTGTCAAGTACATTGCCGGTAATAAGACTTTTTATCCTTGTTCTTACAAAAGCACCTCCCTTGCCTGGTTTTACATGTTGAAACTCAACTATAACAAATGGCTCATTGTCCACAATAACTCTTAAACCTTTTCTGAATTCTGCTGTTGAAGCTAACATCCTTTCCTCCCATTAATACAGCGGATAGTCACCGGTGAATAGCAGTCATCAAAAGCATTTTTACCACTCTCTCCCTGCTATAAGCTGATTTGTAGCATTTCTTTATTTATTCTTGTAAGCACCTCAAAACCTTTATCCGTAATAAGCAGCATTTCTTCAAGTCTTACACCGCCCAATTTTGGCAAATAAATTCCAGGTTCAATTGTAATCACCATATTTTCTTCCAGCACCCCATCTCCTGCGCTGTTGATGTAAGGAGGCTCATGAACAGCAACACCGACGCCATGTCCTGTTCCGTGTCCAAAAAATTTTCCGTACCCTGCATCATCTATATATTTTCTGACAATTATATCAAGATCTTTTACAAACATACCGGGTTTAGTTTTTTCCAGTGCAAGTTTCCGGGAATCATTTACTATTTTAAAAATCTCTTTTATTTTCCCATCGACTTTCCCAACCAGTATTGTACATGTTTCATCACTGCAATATCCGCCTGCACGAGAACCAAAATCAACTATAACTGCTTCTCCTTGATTTATTTTCTTCGTTGTTGGAACAGCATGAGGGAGTGATGCTCTTGGCCCTGATGCTACGATAGTATCAAAGGACGGGCAATCAGCGCCCATTCGCCTCATTGTATAATCAAGGTCATCGGCAATCTCTTTTTCTGTTCTACCAATACAAAGATTTTCAAAAGTTTTTAAAAACGCATTTGTTGCAATTTCAATTGCTTTTCTGATACCCTTAATCTCGTCTGGATCTTTATATTTTCTTATTTCCTCTATTTCTCTTTCCACAGGAACAAATTCAACTTCCCGGACGTTTGTTTTCCATGTTGAATATGTTTTGAAAAGAGTATGATGGCTGTCAAAACCCATATATCTTATTTTATATTCCCCGCATATTTCGGAAAGAACATTTTTACCGCTTATAAGTTCTATTATTTTTATTCCATCTGTTGTTTCTCTTGCCTGGGAAATGTACCTGAAATCAGTAATGAGCAGAACATCGTTTTTTGTAACCACAAGGGTACCTTCAGAACCTTTGAATCCTGTAAGGTAAAATATATTATCCATACCTTTTATAAGGCATGCATCTAAAGATTTTTCCCCAATTATGTTATGAACTTTTTGTATCCTGTTCTGTTTCATAAGAAATTTACCACAACTTCTTTTTTAAAATTCTCTTGAATCCCGGCAAACTATTTCGTTCTCTTAACTCCCTTTTTAGAGCAGCTGTGCGTTTTTTGTAAAAATCATTTTCAGGCTCTCTCTTAGCAAGCCTTTCATATAGCTGCAAAGCTTTTTCAATATGACCCTGTTCGAGGTAAACATCCGCCAGGGTTGCTGACAATATTTTGCTTTTGCTATCAATGTCCATTGGGGATAGTTAAATGAATCTACTCATAAAAATCAAGATAAATCGTATACTTCTATATTTAAGAGATACTACTAACAATCCTTCACAAGTCAAGTATTTCAATTCCATAGAACATATTAAATAAGGCGCTTGATATTATCAATTCCATGATTCCTGTATTTTCGATTAATTCTTTTGCTCTTTTTATCAATTCCTTTCTTATATTGGAAATATCATATTTGTTGAGGACCACCATACACTTTCCAACATCAACATCTTTTAAAAGGGCATCAGGGGCAAATAAACGAATAAAAATATTCCAGTCAATCAGGCTATCAGGGGCTATTCCAGCAGCTTTACAGAAAAGTTGCCATCTAAACACAGCTTCATCAACCCTTCTGTTAAAACCGTCAAGACCGCATATAACTATGATTTTCTCACAAAAGGAAGGTATGACAGGCTCATAGCTCGCAGGAAATTTAACAGACATCCCCTTTGCTCCGTCTGCTTCAATAAGCACAACATCATATATTTCTCCAAGCATCTTAACATCTTCAAAACCAAGTGCTGTAAGCTTTCCTTTTTCAATATCTCTGCCTACTCTGATAAAATTTTCTCTTTTTCTTGCTGAAAAACCTTCATTAAAAACAATATACGGTTCTTTTGCGAAAATTTTAGTAGTTGTAGTAATTGCAACAGTTCTACCCATCTTAAGAAATTCCCTGGCCAAAAGCTCGGTAAGGCTTGTCTTGCCTCCAGAACCTGTAAAGGCAATGTATTTTTGATCTGATAAAATTTCTGCGAAATCAATTCTTTTAAATTTCCACATCAGGATAGAAAACCGGATAAATCATGAAAGCCATCAGCCTTAAATGCACTCTTTGTCACACAAATATCTATCTGGCTACTTTAGTCCATTTGCTTTTGGCATAATATTTCTGTCTGGAGACGAAGATGCAGGGCCAACCCATATCTCTACTTCAGAATTAAAGCTATCCTTTGCCATTTTGATATTGCATGTTTTATCCTCTTTGAGAAAGTTCATAGTTACATCCTTGAACTTAAAACTGTTAATAAACTTCCATCCGTTCTTAATCATATTAATTTTGAAATAGTTTTCAAGTGACTGCAAATCAACATTACCATTAAGGTACATGACCCCCACCCTCAAATTGGCAGTTTCATATATAAAACTTTTTTCTCTCACATAATTCAACTCAGTTGGCAGGGGAATATCTGGAAATCCGTAAAAAGTCTGGTTAAGAGTATTCTTCCCAGGTTGTAGAGCCTCATCTTTCGCCGATTTTTGAAAATTAGCACATCCTGAAATAAACAATGATATCGCGCAAAACATCAAGACAATTTTCTTCACGTAGTCCCTCCTTTATTTTTTCTTTCGAGGTAGGCATAGGCGCTATGGTTGTGTATACTCTCAAAATTTTCCGCTTCAATGGAAAACCATGTAAAATTTGCATCGCATTCCAGCTTCTGGGCCACACCTCTAACAACATCTTCCACAAACTTAGGGTTTGCAAAAGCCCTTTCTGTTACAAATTTTTCATCCTCTCTTTTCAATATACTATATATATCACTGCTTGCACACTTCTCAATTATGCCTATGAGGTCCTCCAGCCAGAAAAACCTCTTAAATTTCACATCTATTTTCACAACACCCCTCTGGTTATGTGCTCCATATTCGCTTATTTCCTGGGAACAGGGACATAAAGTATTAACAGGAACAGAAACTGAAACAACAAACTCTTCCATTTCTCCGGATCCGTTCATATGACCTGCAAAGCCACATTTATATTCTACATAACCCTGAGTTTTTGTAACAGGAGCCTCTTTTTTAATAAAATAGGGAAATTTTACCAGAAGGTGTGCTGCTTCTGCATTCAATCTGTCTTTCATCTCACGTAAAATACCGGGAAAGTTTTTCATATTTATCATACTTTTGTTTTCATGGAGAATTTCGACAAATCTGCTCATGTGTGTACCTTTGTAATGATGAGGAAGGTTAACATACATGTCTATTGTAGCAATTGTATGCTGGAAACCATTTATTTTGTCAAGAACTACAATTGGATATTTTACATTTTTTACACCGACTTTATCTATGTCTATCTGTCTGAAATCATACATATTTTGAACATCTATCATGCCATTCCTATTCGCAGTACGCTGCATAAGTCCTCTCTGATTCCCACACCCTTACTTCTTTTAAAGTTATTTCTTTTTCTTTAAGTATTTTTTTGAATTCATTGTAAATATACATTGATAAATATTCTGAAGAAGCTGATCTTTCCATGAAAAAAGGTATCTCGTTGATATACCGATGATCAAGACTATCCAGGATGTTTTTCAGATATTTTTTCAGAACCTTAAAATCTATGAGCATTCCACCCTTGCCAGGATGTTCTCCGGTACAGAGAATCTCAACAAGAAAATTGTGGCCGTGAAGGGCTTCACATTTTCCGTTATAGTCTTCTATATTATGAGCTGCAGAAAAAACGTCCTTTATATATAATGTAAACATGGAGATAATTTATATTCCGGTATCTTTTCTGTCAAGAGAAACCATTAAATGTATAACCCCGCAAAAAAATTGCGGGGCATAAATAACTGAAAATCAATAGAGTTGTTACTGCTTTTAAGCAGATTAAAACTTATTAAAATTATTTTGTTTTCTTCACAGATTTCTTGATTATTAAATATCCGTTAGTCGGTCCGGGTACAGCACCCTCAACCATAAGGACATTAGTATCATCCCTGACTTCCACAACTTTCAAGTTCTGTACTGTAACCTTTTCGTTGCCCATGTGACCTGGCATCTTTTTGCCTTTCATCGTTCTTCCAGGTGTCATATTCTGCCCAATAGATCCACCATGCCTGAAATATTCATGTGTTCCATGAGAGGCAGGAGCACCTGCAAAACCGTGTCTTTTCATTACACCTGCAAAACCCTTTCCCTTCGAAGTCCCGGTAACATCCACGAACTCACCTTTCTGGAACATATCAATCATCACTTGCGAACCAGGATCGTTCATCTCGCTTTCTTCCTTACTAATTCTGAATTCTTTAATAAATGCCATGGGAGACACATTAGCTTTATTAAAATGACCTTTTAAAGGCTTTTTAACAAGTTTTGCCTTCGTAATTTCATCAAAACCAATCTGAAGGGCACTATACCCTTCCTTATCTTCTGTCTTCTTTTGAATTACTACACATGGACCTGCTTTAATAACAGTAACAGGCACTACGCTGCCATCTTCAAGAAATATCTGTGACATTCCAATCTTTTTTCCAAGAAGTCCGATTCCCATATATACACCTCCAAAAATGCCTAAAAATATAGGATATAACAACAATAAAGTCAAGACAAAACATATCCTCATTCTTACCAAAAAATCTATCAGACATATACAAGGATCTTCAGGCAAACTCTTGAGAGCTTGCCTGATTCCGTAAATGTCCAAATTTAGCAGGTTGCTTTAATTAAACTGATTATATTTGAAATCCTGCATAATTATGTAAATTAAATTTAAACGATACTCATTTCTTTTCTTGTTTTTCCATTGCTGCTTTGAGAAGTTCTCCAAGACTGCCAAGCCTGATGTCTGTTTTCTCATCATTTACAACCTTATTCCTGTATTTGCTCAGCTCCTCCTGCTCCAATTTCTCAGACACACCGCTTCTGCTCAGAGTTATCCTGTTGCGTGAAACATCAACTTCTTTCACAATAACCTGGACAGATGTTCCAACAGGAAACATCTTGTTGTGATTTGTGCCTCTTGGAGTGCCCATTTCTGAATTCGGTATGAAACCTGTGGCTCCATTATTCAACCTTATAATTAAACCCGATGTAAGAACCTTTTCAACAACACCATCCATGATATCACTTATCTGGGGCATCTCAGGGAGTTCATTTTTCATCCTTGGTTCTATGGAGAGTGATATCCTTTTATTATTCGGGTCAACATCATAAACGTAAGCATCCACAACCTGACCCTCTTCCACAACTTCCCGGGGATGTTTAATCCGCCTTCCTGCTCCAAGCCTCGAAATATGGATTAATCCATCCACTCCTGGTTCGAGATTAACAAATGCACCAAAAGGGGTAAGCCTAACAATAGTTCCGCGAACTACAGTATCAACAGGGTACTTATCTGCTGCACTTAAAAAAGGATCTGATTTAGTCGCCTTCAAACTCAGGGTAAGTCGATTTTTTTCCCAGTCAATTGATATAATTTTTACAGTTACTTCCTGATTCACTGAAAGCACGTCTTCTGCGTTTTCTGTTCTACCCCATTCAATCTCGCTTAACGGGATAAGCCCATCAACACCTCCAAGATCAACAAAAGCACCGAATTTTTGAATAGAACGCACTGTACCTGAAATTTCCATACCAACTTCGAGCGTTTCTTTAAATTTATCAAGTTCAAGCTGCCGTTCTTCTTCCAGAAGAACTCTTCTTGAAAGTATTATATTACGGCCATCCTCTCCATATTCAATTATTTTAAAGGGAAAGGTCTGACCAATATAAGCATCTTTTTCTCTGCTTCCTCTCAAATCCATCTGAGAGAAAGGGCAAAAGCATCTAACCTTTCCTACATAAACTCCAAAACCTCCTTTTAACTCACCGGACACCTTGCCGTTAACAGGTAAATTAGCCTCATAGGCATCCTGGATTCCCCTTAGACCAAGAATGGAAAGACCATGCTTTATGGTTGTAAGCCTTTTCACACCATTTTGAAAAGATGCAAAAAAAGCTTCAATTTCATCGCCTATGCAAATTGAATAATCACCATTCTCGTTTTTAAATTCTTTAAGATCGATAGCCCCTTCACTTTTACCATCCATGTCAACATAAACAAAATCTCCTGAAATGCTTACAACCTTGGCAACAACTTTTTGACCCGGGTCAAGACGTCCTGGAATTTTGCTGTTTTTTTCAAACAATAAAGCAAAATTTTCTTCTTCTTCAACTTTTTCATCTGTATCCATTTGGTCTTGACAGTTCATTTCACTATTATCTTCTTGCATATTTTTTAACCTCTTCGCCAAATACTGATTGGCATCGTTACATTTTTGTTCTTTAAGACTTATTAATAAAAAAGTGTCTCGAATATGGACACAGTTGGCAATTATACCTTTTATTTTCTATTATGTCCATTATACTGTCAGTTATCATGGAAAAAAATTCCTGCACACTTTTCAATTTAAATCAAAATACATCGTCACACCTCTGATTATGAAATATTCGGGGCAATATATCCCAATAACAATCAAACAACTGAAAATATAAAATAACCAACAATTAAAGCAAGCTACAAAGGGTTTAAATTGTACCATTACAACTATTTGATTATATAGATTATTTTTAAATAAGTTAAAAACATAAAATCAGCTTCTACTATCCCCTCTTTCATAGATTAAGACTGTAAATATTGGGTTTTTATTTTGCCGGGGAAGTAATCTACTTCACTATTATGTTGTATTATATTAAGTAATTACAAGCATACTGATGCAACTTAATAAACATGTTTTCAACAAAAAATGTTGATAACTTCAATAACTCATCAAAATTTAATGAAATTTTTCAATTTTTTTCAGAAATTGAAAACACTCTCTACTTTTTCTCAAATTCTATCTTTGAACCGGTTGTGATTTTGCACTGATCGGCCATTCCTGCATTAATTTCCAAAACGTACATTGCTGGGGACCATGAAGTTACAATAGTTTCATCAAGGGGTTTTGCAAATCTGTAAATCCCGGTAACTTTAAATTTTGAATTTACAAAAATCATATCAAGGGGGATATAGGTATTTTTCATCCAAAAGAAACGGACATCGTCTTCTTTAAAAATAAAGAGCATGGCTGCATCAGACGGAAGTATTGCCCTGTGCATCAAACCTCTTTCATGTTCCTCTGTTGTAACTGCAATCTCGACTCTGAAATTACATAATATCTGTTTATCTTCATTGTAAAAGGTAACAAAAGTATTATTTGCTGATGCCAAATTCCATAAAGAAAATATTTTGAAAATAATAAAAAAAATCAGCATGACCAATTTTTCAGGTCTCTTGTGCCACACTATGTCATAAATAATATGTAAATAATTTCCAATAGATTGCATTACTTGCCTGTATCTTTAGTGTTTAGCAAAACAATTTGGAATATGAATAAGCATTTTTTTATTAATTTACAACTTTTTTTCTATATACAAGATCAACTGACCGGGACTCGTCTGAAATTCAAAACAAATTAAATTTAATCTATGAACTGGCATATGATCATTTTCAACAATTTTATCCTTTGTTTTTTAAAAGTTAGAAATATTGAAAAATATGTTGACTAAAAATATGTTATTTTGCTATGGTTTTTCAAACTATACAAGAAACTCTGTGACTTGCCTGATTTTAAATTTTGTAAATTTTGAAAGAACATGCAAAAATTAATTGGTTATGTCTATAAAATAAGCAGAGGGTTGAACTTAATAGCAGCTTTAATGCTTGCATCAATGATTCTACTGACTGTCACAGATGTGATCCTAAGGATTGCAAAAACACCGATAGTAGGTACTTACGAGATTGTCGGATTGTTGTCTGCAGCACTTATAGGATTTTCAATTCCCTTTACCTCATGCATAAGAGGTCATATCAGAGTTGATTTTTTTCTTATGCTCCTCCCGCCTGATGCAATAAGAATTGCCAATATAACTGCAAAATGTCTTGGCATAGGATTATTCTTTCTTATAGGATGGAACATTATACTTTTTGGTATAGATCTGGCTCAGGCCGGAGAGGTAACACCCACCCGTCACATACCCTTTTATCCGGTTTTGTACGGAATCGGGGCTTCCTGTTTTTTTGAATGTATAGTATTACTCTGTGATATTGCAAAGATCTTCAGGAGAAACTATGAGTGAAACCTTAGTAGGAATAATAGGGTTATTAGTATTAATCATTTTTTTTCTTACCGGTTTAGAACTCGCCTTCTGCATGGCCATAATCGGTTTTGTAGGTTACAGTATTTTAGTTTCTTTTAAAGCTGGTTTTGGCATGGTAGCCCAGGATATCTTTGATACTCTTTCCACCTATGGATTTACAGTAGTGCCTGTTTTCATCCTTATGGGTCAGATTGCCTTTAATGGAGGAATTGCCAAGAGGCTCTATGATTCAGCTTACAGATTCATAGGGCACATTCCAGGGGGATTGGCCATGGCAACTGTAGGTGGTTCAGCAGCCTTCGGAAGTGTAACCGGCTCATTGACTGCAACAGCTGCAACATTTTCCGGCGTTGCCATACCGGAAATGGACCGTTACGGCTATAAGAGAGTTCTTTCAACCGGCATTGTAGCCGCAGCAGGAACACTGGGCTGTCTCATCCCGCCCAGTGTTCCTTTGATCGTATACGGCATCATTACGGAACAATCCATCGGAAAATTGTTTCTTGCTTCTTTAGTTCCAGGACTCATGGTCGCCCTTTTCTTTTTTATAATTATCTACACTTGGTGCAAGATTGACCCTTCCCTGGCACCTAAGGGTGAAAGATCTTCCTGGAAAGACAGAATATCATCTTTAAAAGGTATAGTCGGGGTACTGACAATATTTATTGTGGTTATGGGGGGTTTATTGGAAGGCTTTTTCACTCCCACTGAAGCAGGGAGCATCGGAGCCTTTACTGTAGGCATTCTGGCCTTTGCTACAAGAGACATAAACATAAGGACACTAACCAAATCACTGGAAGAATCCCTCGCAATCGCCTGTATGGTTTTGTTTCTAATTGCAGGTTCCACTATTTTCGGTCATTTCATTACAGTTACAAAAATTCCAATGATTGCTGCAGACTGGATAATAAAACTCCCGTTTCACCCCGCTTTTATTGTAATTATTATTGGCTTGATCTATCTTATAGGAGGTTCTTTTATTGATGACCTCGCTTTTCTTATGCTTGCCACTCCTATTTTTTATCCTGTAATTCTCAAATTGGGTTATGACCTCATATGGTTTGGTGTATACATACAACTAATAGTAATGGTCGGAGTAATTATTCCTCCAATCGCTATGAACGTTTTCGTGGTAAGGAATATCACCCATGATCCCCTCAGTACCATATACAGAGGTGTAACTCCTTTTTTGCTCAGTTTCATCTTTATCATATTTTTGTTATTTGTTTTCCCACAGCTTGTGCTCTTCATACCTTCCTTTTTAAAACAATAACGAGGAACCGTTGAACCAGGAGAACGGACAAGCTGTTAAGATTTTTCGGTTGTTGTGGAAAATTAAAAAAACAATGGAGGTACTTAGATGAAAAAAATGACAATAATGCTGGTAACATTTTTATTCTCATCAATTTGGATGGTCTGTTCGCCTTTACAGGCACAGGAAAAAGTCATATCCTTGAAGTTCGCCAATTTCTTCCCCCCGGATATGAAGGTCAGCGTTGCAATGGAACAGTGGTGTAAGGAAATTGAGAAAAGGACAAATGGTCAGGTAAAAATAACACAATTTACGGGTGGCACTTTAACTCCTCCTGCTCAAACATACATTAGTGTCACAAGAGGTGTGGCTGACATAGGTTTAAGTTTTTTCTCCTACACCAAGGGACGTTTTCCTCTCATGGAAGTACTTGATCTTCCTCTGGGTTATAAGAGTGGCTATACAGGTACAAAAATGGCCAATGCTTTTTATCAGGAATTCAAACCTAAGGAATTGAATGACGTAAAGGTCCTTTTTCTCATGACATCACCACCTCATATGCTTTTTACAAAGAAACCAGTAAAAAACCTTGAAGATCTGAAAGGACTCAAAATACGGTCTACCGGAACAAGTGCAAAGGTTGTTGAAGCTCTGGGCGGAGCCCCTGTGGCAATGCCTATGTCGGATGCCTATGATGCTCTTTCAAGGGGGGTCACACAGGGCATAATAGGTCCCTATGAACCAATGAAAGGCTTCAAACTTGCTGAAGTCGTAAATAACAGCGTAGAGTATGGTTCAGCTTACGTTAATGCTAATTATGTACTCATAAACAAAGAAAAATGGAATTCCATCCCAACAAAAAACAAGAAAATAATAGAGCAGATTAATGAAGAATGGATTGAAAAAATGGGGAACCTCTGGAATGAACTGGACAAAGAAGGAAAAGATGTGTTTATTCACAAAGGTGGTAAAGTGGTTATTCTGACAAAGGAAGAAAATGCCCGCTGGGCAGCAAAACTATACCCCATCCTTGATGAATATGTAAAAACCATGAAAAGTAAAGGACTGCCTGGGGATCAGGCATTGAAATTCTGTCAGGACTATCTTGCAAAAAATCAGAAGTGAAACAGGCTTGCAAAGTGGGGGGGCAGGTGTTTTTTTATCATTACCCCCTTACTTTGCATATTTGCATTTATGAAGTTTTCTGTAAAATTTTACACAAAGCAAATTGAATACCAATATTATTACCAGGAGAATATGGGGTTGTGTGCCTTGAGGAGGAAAAATGTCTTTCTATGAAGAAATAGCAGATTATTATGATTTTATATTTCCATTAAATAGAACACAAATTGATTTTGTAAAAGGCTGTATAAAAGAACCATATCAGAACAAATCAATTCTGGACATCGGATGCAGTACAGGGGATCTTGCTATTGCCCTGTCCGATGCAGACTTTAGTGTAACAGCCATAGACTCGGATACTGAAATGATAAGTAAAGCAAATAAAAAGATAAAAAATGAGAAAAATGTTAATTTTTCCTGTATGGATATGCAAAACATAAAAAACTTTTTTGAAGCAAATACTTTTGATTCAGTTTTGTGTTTCGGTAATACCCTCGTCCATTTAACCACCCTTTCAGAAATAGAAGATTTCTGCAGACAGGCAAGGTTTGTATTAAGAGATAATGCCAAATTTCTTATTCAGATACTAAACTATGACTATATCCTCAATCACAACATAACAAAACTTCCTTTGATTGAAAATAACAATATTTCTTTTGAAAGATATTATGAATATAACAAACTGATATCCTTCAAAACCATATTAACAATCAAGAAATCAGGTAAAACCATAGAAAATGTCATTTATCTATATCCTTTAAGAAAACAGGAACTGGGTATGATACTGAAAAATGTTGGATTCAGAGATGTTTCATATTATGGCGATTTTAATAAGAGGGCTTTGGAAGAAAAAAGCCTGCCCCTTGTTGTCGAAGCATCATAATCCCTTTCCGCTGTTCCGGGTTTATTCAAACTGTTCTTACTGTTTGTTCTTGCATTGGGGTGTTGTCATAAAGCTTTCGTATGGGAAAGACCTCCTTTTCTCCTTTCGATCTCTTCATGGTATGCACGTGTAATGTCTTTTCTACTTATGATAAAAATAACTTTCCCTGCATCTTCTTTGCTTATTACAGGCAATTCCCGTACATTCATAATGGCCATTAACTTCAAAGCTGTATTGAGAGAATCATACATGGTAACGGACTTTACTCCGTTAACAGCAATATCCTTGGCAACCAGAAGCTGATGTATAGAGGAATCAGCCATAGCTGTACGGAGATCTGTAATGGAAATAACTCCAGTCAAATAACCTTTTTCGTCTACAACAGGAAAATCCTGTTGATTCGAATTCATCATCAGCTGGATGATATCTTGAAAAACCATCCCTTCAGGAATGGTCTCCACTTTTCTTTTCCTTAGCACAGCGTCTCTGACACAAAGGTAATCCATTATATCTACAAGATAATCACCTACATGGGCAGGAGAATCAAGGCGCGTGTCAACCTGTTTTTCGTAAAGGGAAACTTTGCCAAGAAGCAGGTAGGCAAGAGCACAAACAACCATCATGGGAAGAATAAGATTGTACCCTCCTGTCATTTCAGCAACCATTATAAGAGCTGCAATAGGTGTTTTGGCAACTCCGGCAAAAAAGCCTCCCATTCCAACCAGGACAAAAGCAGCTGGTTCGCTTATTATATCAGGGAAGAATTCCGCACATATATTTCCATAAAAACCACCGAGCATGGACCCTATAAAAAGAGATGGCGCAAAAACACCTCCGCTGCCGCCTGAGCTTATAGTAAAGGAAGTGGAAACAATTTTTCCGAATATCAGTATTGCCATAAGACTGACAGCAAGGTTTCCATCTATTGCGGACTGAATCCATTTATAACCACCTCCGAGTACTTCGGGTAAAAAGAATGCAATTGCTCCAAGCATTAATCCTCCCAGTGCAGGCTTGAAATGTTTAGGGATATTAAGTGGCTTAAATATGAGGTCTCTTATATCATAGAAAATTTTTATATAGATGTAACCGATAACAGCACACAAAAGACCAAAAACAGCATAAAACGGCAGCTGAACAGGAGTGGTAAGAGTAAAAGTCGGTATATGAAAAATAGTCCCAGCACCATCATGGAGTGTAAAAACCATAAAACCCACAATAGAAGATAGGATACATGGTATGATAGCCTCAAATTCAAAATCTTCCTTACTGTATAAAACCTCTGCTGAAAAAAGTGCAGCACCCAAAGGTGCTTTAAATATTGCTCCTATTCCCCCTGCAGCACCGGCAAGCAGCATTATTCGTCTTTCTCTTTCGCTCAGCTTTAAAAAGGTGGCAAGTATAGAACCAAAACCGGAGCCAATCTGCGCAATAGGCCCTTCTTTCCCGGCAGATCCTCCTGATCCTATTGTGATTGCTGATGCAATGGTCTTAACCACCGGGACACTCTTTCGCACTAGACCCTTCTTTCTGTGAAAACTGTCTATCATTGCATCGGTACCATGCCCCTCAGCTTCAGGAGCAAAACGAAAAACAAGCAACCCGGATAGAAGGCCTCCAAAAGCTGGAATCCATAACATCATCCAGCGTTCAAAAGGAAAACCAAAAAAATTGAAACCGGTACTGTGGTCCGGGGATAGATACATGATCATATCCTGAGTAAAAAATTTTGTCCCCTTATCAATCATATAGTTGAATAATATTCCACCCAGACCTGACACTATACCTATTAAAATCCCAAGCATAGTACCTCTCCAGATCTGCTTGATGCGTCTTAAAGCAAAATTTTCAGGTGTTTTTATAGACATTTACATTGATTATAGCATAAAGAATTCATATTTTCTAAATACTGCACATGCCAGATTTAAGGCAGTTTTTATTTTAATGGCAATTTTCCGGTAATATTGAATTTCCACTCAATTAGGAGTAACATAAGGTACTGGACATGGAAAAAGATATCTCAGAGCCAAAACCGGGTCGCCTGCAACTCATTTCAAGAGATTTGCGGGCAATAACCAAATCACTCGGCCTTGTCTTTGGAGATATCGGCACGAGCCCAATTTATACACTTACCGTTATCTTCCTTCTTCTTAAACCAACCACCGATAATGTCATGGGTGTTCTTTCTCTTGTAACATGGACACTCATAATAATAGTCTCTGTAGAATATGCCTGGCTTGCCATGAGTCTTGGTGAAAAAGGAGAAGGAGGAACAATCGTTTTAAGGGGTATATTGATCCGCCTTCTGAAAACAGGGAGGGGAACCTTATTTGTTACTATCCTCACTTTTATAGGTATATCTCTTCTTGTAGGCGACGGAGTTATCACACCGGCAATCAGTATTTTAAGCGCAGTTGAAGGAATACTTCTCATGCCTGGATTTCAGTCTACAAAACAGACAACTCTTATCCTGATAGCAGGAACAATTGCTATTTTACTTTTTATTTTTCAAAGAAAAGGAACGGAAAAGGTTGCGGGTACATTCGGACCTCTTATGCTCCTGTGGTTCCTTGCTCTTGCTGTTTCCGGCATTATATCGATTATCAAAACTCCATCAGTCTGGAAAGCGGTTAATCCCTGCTATGCTATTACATTCCTCTATCACAATGGAATGGCGGGTTTTTTCGTTCTTTCTGAGGTCATACTCTGTGCTACCGGGGGAGAAACCCTTTATGCTGATATGGGCCATTTGGGAAGAAAACCTATAATCAGGGCATGGTATTTCGTCTTCCTTGCTCTACTTTTAAACTATCTTGGACAGGGTGCATTTCTTCTTCAAAAAATTGGAAAACATGAGAATGTGCTTTTCAGTATGGTCTTCAATCAATCGGCAATTCTTTACGTACCGTTTCTTATAATAAGCATTGTTGCAACTATTATAGCTTCTCAGGCAATAATCAGCGGTATGTTCTCTATAGTATATCAGGGTATTAACACAAGGCTTATGCCCATGTTCAAGGTAGAATATACATCAACAGAACTCAGATCTCAGATATATATAGGTTCTGTTAACTGGTTTCTGCTCCTTTCAGTTCTTTTGATCATGTTTCAGTTCAAGGAATCCAAACATCTCGCTGCAGCATACGGTCTTGCCGTTACAGGCGATATGACCATCACCGGGGTGCTTATGACCTCGATATTCTGTCTTAAAAAAGAATATTCAAAGGTATTAATCGCCGCGCTTGTCACCATCATTGACTTTATTTTTCTTACTTCCAATATATACAAGATACCCCATGGAGGATTCTGGTCTCTGATTATTGCAGCTATTCCTCTCTCCATGATTCTGATCTATACGGGCGGCCAGAAAAAATTATATCAGAATATCCGTCCAATGAAACTTGATATTTTTCTTCACAGTTATAATCAGGTTTATCAAGCTTTAAATAAAATAAAAGGTACTGCAATCTTTTTTGCCCGTAATTCCAAAAAAATACCGTCCTACATTGTGCATACAATGTTTATGAACAATATCATATACGAAGAGAACATCATTGTCTCCATTACAACTCTGGATGAACCCTTCAAGTTAAACAGTTTTTTTAAAGAAGATCTTGCACCTGGACTGAGATCATTCGAAATTCAATTGGGATACATGGAAGTTGTTGATATCGAACAATTACTGAAAAATGCAGGTATTAATGAAAGAGGAATCTTTTACGGACTTGAAGAAATTTCCACAAGAAATTTTTTCTGGAAAATATTCTCCATAATGAAAAGGTTATCCCCACCATTTGTTCAATTTCATGATCTTCCATCCAATAAACTTCACGGTGTTGTCACAAGAACAGAAATATAGAAAAAAGGGTAACTGTATGTCTGTCATGACTTTACATACTGACCTATCACATCAAGAAGTGATATATGATGCTTTCGGCCTGTTGCCCAAATCGCCCTTACTATAATGTATGAATACCTTCCAAATCTATCTTTGCTTTAAAGATATGCAAACTGCACATATTGATAAACAGGTACAGGCAAGCTCTTATAGAGCTAAAGATCTGCCGGCAATCTGCTATAATCTTCTGTTTTACTTTAC
>CAYSBW010000037.1:0-21395 GCA_964429485.1 uncultured Syntrophorhabdaceae bacterium | reverse complement strand
AAACCCTTCTCCCGCTGATCGGAAGGTCCTCTGCTTGTGTCCATTGACTGCTGTGGTATCCGCTATATAATTCTGATGAGTTACAGAGAATATTGCACTTTATTTAAGAAAGAACCGAAACAATTCCCCTTGCAAGGACAGATTAAGGAAACCAATTATGAATAAAAAATACCGGCCAAGAGGGTGGAAAAATAAATATTTTAAGAAAGATAATTTTGACAATTTGTTGTCTGTTATGTTAAAAGTAGGCCATGCCAATAAGATTTTACAATACTTTCGAAGGAAAAAAAGAAGAATTTGTACCAATTTATAATGGAATGGTAAAACTCTATGTATGTGGAGTTACGGTCTACGATAACTGCCATATAGGGCATGCCAGGAGTGCAATTGTCTTTGATGTTATTTGCAGGTATCTCAAAGCAAAGGGTTACGATGTTACCTTTGTAAAAAACTTTACTGATATAGATGATAAAATTATTAAGAAGGCAAATATTGAAGATGTTCCCTGGAAAGAAATAGGTGAAAAATATATAAAGTCTTTTTACGAAGATATGGATGCGCTGAACATTTTAAGACCGACCCATGAACCGAAAGCAACTGATCACATCGATGATATGATTTGTCTTGTGGAAACATTGTTGAAAAAGGGCTATGCCTATAATACAAATGGCGATGTATATTTCTCTGTTGAGAGTTTTAAGAACTATGGCGCCCTTTCAAAAAGGACCCTCGAAGAAATGTTAGCCGGTGCAAGAGTGGAAGTTGATGACAGAAAAAGAAACCCCCTTGATTTTGCTCTATGGAAAGCAACAAAAGAGGGTGAGCCTTCATGGGACACACCTTTTGGAAAAGGAAGGCCTGGCTGGCATTTGGAATGTTCTGTTATGAGTACGAAATATCTTGGTAATCCCTTTGATATCCATGGAGGAGGAAAGGACCTTGTATTTCCCCACCATGAAAATGAGAAAGCTCAAACCGAGGCTGCTACAGGTAACAAGTTTGTCAACTACTGGATTCATAACGGTTTTGTTAATATTCAGAAAGAAAAGATGTCCAAATCGCTGGGCAATTTTCTTACGATAAAGGATTTTATAAAAGAATACCATCCTGAGACTCTAAGACTTTTTTTTCTTTCTACACATTACAAAAGTCCTATAGATTACAATGAAAAATCTATAGAAGACAGCAACAATGTTCTTTACCGGCTTTACCATACCATCGGGAGAGCCTTGGAAATTGAGCGTTCTACAGAAATAATGCCGAGAGAGTTTGCTGAAACTAAAGCAATAGAACAGAAGTTTTATGAGGCAATGGATGATGATTTTAATACAGCTCTTGCATTATCATGCATATTTGAGCTGTCAAAAATATTGAATAAATTAATTGACGGGAAGGATGAAAGTGCATTGCCCTTCATTCTCTATACCAAAAACATCTTTTTTTCTCTTGCAGACATACTTGGATTCCTGAAAAGTGATTTTGATACATTTGATTCCCTTGAGAAAATTCGCCATTTAACTCGTATAGGCCTTGATGTGTCTTCCCTTGAAAATCTTATAAAAGAAAGGGTGGATGCAAGAAAAAACAGGGACTACAAGAGAGCCGATGATATACGTGAAACTCTTTCCGCACAGGGAATTTTGTTACAGGATTCTCCAAAGGGCACGGAATGGAGAATAAAAAATATTTTTACGCCAAAAGGAGAGGATAAATTATAGCGGCTCCTGAAGAACCGCTACGGGATCTTTTTGGTGTGGTTACACAAAAAATGTCAATGCATACACGCGGGTCTACAAAGAAACCAATTATAATTAATGCAAGTTAAGTAAGCAATCTGTTGCTTTTTTGATTCACGGTCTTCCTTTATTTTTATTTTCCAGTCCATAAAAATTTCTTCCAGTGAAATTGATATAAGAATTTCGATTAATGTTGAATGACAGAAGTTTGTTTAATACAGAACTTTTCAGCTTGTCGATGTTATTGAAGGGCAGTGTTTGTTAATTGATTATACAATCAATAATAATTATTTATTGATTGACTTTGCTGCTGTAAATAACTTATAATCACCAAAATGTATAAGTCTCTGATAATCTTTTTGATAATAATTTTTATGGGTTCCTGCAGTGTTTTTTCAAAAAAGAAAACAGACTCACCTGCGCAGAAACCAGCTGCAAAGGCAGATAAGAAAATAGATGGTATGGAAAAAATTGAAGAATCATCTCCAAAACCAGGCGATATAAAAGTTATAGATGGTATTGATTATATATATACATCCAACAGGAAGTATATGTTGACCCCCTATGAACCGGAATATGTGTGGGTCAGGAAAGATCAGTATACCCCAAGACTAGGAGAATCTTTAACATCAGGTGGGACAGCTGGCAAGAAAGAACGTGAAGAGATGGAGAAGAGGATTGCCAAACTGGAAGAGGATCTGAAAAAGAAAGGCATTGCTCCGCAGATTGTATATCCATACCAGATGGGTTCCTTTCCAGCAGGCATGGGTTTTGCTCCGGGCATGTCCATGATTACCTTTAATTATCCTTCGCCAAAGATGAAAAGGCGAGTCATAATACTTCCCATGGAAGACCGGACAAATTATAAAGGTGAAGGTTTAGGAGAACTTGCTACAAGGCGGCTTATAACAAGACTTGAAAATTCAGGTGCAATTATTTGTGTAGACCCTAATACTGTTAATAATAAAGGAATGCTCACTAATAACTCTGCAACTATGAAATCTTTAAACGAACTTTATGGAATACAGGCAATTTTAAAGGGTACGCTTTCAGATATTTATACCAGTTCATCAAGAATAGAGGGAAAAGAGGAAAAAGAAACTTCCTTTGCTATTTCTAAAATATCTATTGATGCCTACAATACAGACACAGGAATGCTTCTCAAACAATTGTCCGGAAGAAATCCTATTTCTCTTACCAGAGAGAAAGGTGATATGAGCACTGAAAAGGCAAAGATAAAAGCAATAGATCTGGCTATCGAATTACTGGCAGAAGATCTGTTGAAAGCTATCCTTGCCCTGGACTGGCATGCAAGAGTTGCTTCTGTTGAAGACAGCAAGGTTTATATTAATGCGGGAAGGCAGTCAGGTCTGGAAAAGGGGAGTGTTCTCGATGTTTATTCCCCTGGTGAACAAATAATAGATTCCAAAACAAAGATGCCCCTTGGAACAATAAAGGGAAAATACAAAGGTGAACTTGAGGTGACCGAACTTTTTGGCGTAGATGCATGCTGGGCTAAGATTAAGAAGGGAAGTAATTTCTCAGCTTCAGATCTTGTATATTTTCAGAAATAGTCTCTGTTTTTCTAACACAACCTTTTCAAAACATTAAGTTTCTTTATAATTCCCTGTATGAACAATAAGGTTCTTCATCCAGGAAATCACCAGATAATTCATAGGCGCGAGCTCTGCACCCGCCACAGATTTTCAAATATCTGCACCCGCTGCATTTTCCCTTGTATGAAGAGAGGTCTCTTAATTGATTGAATACAGGTGATTCTTGCCAGACCTTAATTATTCCATCCTTTTTTACATTACCTGACGGTATTTCGAGATAACCGCATGGTTGTGCCACCCCCCTGTGGGATATAAACATAAAGTGTTTTCCTGCAAGACAACCTGTACTTTTAGGTGTACCGCCCTTTTCTTTGACAATCCTGTAATAATGAGGTGCACAGGTGACTTTTATTTCAAGTTCACCCTTTTTTTCTACACTATATAGCCAGTCAAGCGCTTCCTCGTACATGTCTGTGGTCAGTTCTTTTCCTTTTAAATCATGGCCTCTGCCAACAGGGACAAGAAGAAAGACATGCCATGCAATTGCGCCTATGGCTTGTGTAAGCCTATAGATATCTTCAAGATCGTTAACATTCAGTTTGGTAACAGTAGTGTTGATTTGGAAAGGTAACTCTCTATTGATTAATATATCTGCAGCCTTTATTACAGATGCAAAAGAGCCTGTAACGCCTCTGAATTGATCATGTGTTATGCTGCTTTTCCCGTCTATACTTAGACTGACCCTTTTTATCCCTCCTTTTTTAAGTCTGTAAGCATTTTCTTTGTTGAGAAGACTTCCGTTTATTGCAATAACAATGCGTAAACCTTTTAAGGTGCCGTATTCTATAATATCAAAAATATCATCTCTCATAAGGGGCTCGCCACCTGTAAGAATAACCGTAGGAGAAGCAAAAGATGCTATTTCATCAATAATTTTTTTGCATTCATCAAGGTTCAATTCTCCGCTGTAAGGGCCTGAAGTGGCTGAGGCTCTGCAGTGGATGCAACTCAGATTGCAATTTCTTGTTACTTCCCAGGCTATCATTCTCAGAGTCGGTTCTATTATTTTAACCATGACGCAATATCCTTTGCAAAATAAGTGATAATAATGTCGGCGCCTGCGCGTTTTATGCTGGTTGTCAATTCCATGACTGCTCTTGTATAATCAATATATCCAACTGATGCAGCATTTTTTATCATTGCATACTCGCCACTGACTGAATAGGCAGCCAGAGGAATATTAAATTCCCTTTTTGCTGCTGTGAGCACATCGAGGTAGAACATGGCTGGTTTTATCATAATAATATCCGCTCCTTCTTCGATGTCGAGCATGATCTCGCGAAGCGCTTCTTTTTGATTTGGAGGGTCCATCTGATAAGTTTTTCTGTCACCGAATGCTGGTGTAGATTCGGCTGCGGCCCTGAAAGGGCTATAGAGGCATGATGCATATTTTCCTGCATAGCTCATGACAGGTGTGTTGTAGTCGCCGTGTATATCAAGCATTTCCCTTATTGCTTTTACTCTGCCATCCATCATATCAGAAGGGGCTACCATATCAGCTCCTGCCATGGCATGAGAAAGAGCGCTTTTTGCAAGCACTTTCAGCGTTTCGTCATTGTCAATTGTGTTGTCTTTTATGATTCCGCAATGGCCATGACTTGTATATTCACAGAGGCAAACATCCGTGATCACCATAATATCATCGCCAAATTTGTTTTTAATCTTTCTTGTTGCTTTTTGCACAATACCATTTTTATCATAGGCAGCGCTACCCTTTTCATCCTTTTGTCCAGGGATTCCGAAGAGTAAAATTGCCGGTATGTTCAAAGTTGTAATGCTTTCTATTTCCTTAAGCAGCCCCTCAACAGAAAACTGATATATACCAGGCATTGAAGACACAGGTATCTTTTCCTTATCCATTTCTTTTACGAATACCGGATATATGAGGTGTTTTATTGATACTTCAGTTTCCTGTATCATACCTCTTAGTTTATCGTTCTTCCTTAGCCTTCTCGGTCTGTATGCCGGAAATTTCATTTTTACTCCTACTTGAAATATAGAACATTCAGCAATCGACTTTATTTTTTCTGATCGACTTGTGGCTCATTACATATTTTTCTTGCCTTTTTACGTTATGAGCAGTTTTATGCCTATCATTCTATGATAATTTTTTTATCATTATGAACTCAAATCCATTTAAGTTCAATCTTTTTATTATTTTCTTATTTTCAGACAGATTTCAGTTTTGTTTAAAATATCAGGCACTAATGGAACTCCTCAGGTGTGATTCGCTATTCCCGATTGATTTTAATGACTTTTTAAGTTAAATTGAAAAACTGCTGTAAGTACTGCTCAAATAGAAATAAGTGAGATAAATATTATAAGACGGATAGGTAGTGAATCTATTGAGTAAAGCCATTTTTGTTATGGAGGATTAGATGAAAAGAATATTCAGTGGGATTCAACCGACAGGGGAGATCCATCTTGGAAATTATGTTGGTGCAATAAGAAATTGGGTTACTCTTGTTTATAAATACGACTGTATTTTTTGTGTAGTTGACTACCATGCAATAACTATAGATTATGAAATCGAGAAACTTGCCGATAGAACCATTGACACGGTCTCAATTCTTCTCGCCTGTGGTCTCAGGCCTGAAAAATGTAAAATATTTGTACAATCCAGAATACCTGAACATACTGAACTTGCATGGATTTTTAACTGTGTTACCCCTATCGGTGAACTTGAGCGGATGACACAGTTTAAGGATAAGTCAAAACAGCACCGTGCAAATATCAACATGGGATTGATGGGCTATCCTGTACTTCAGGCAGCGGATATTCTTTTGTACAGGGCCGGTTTTGTACCCGTTGGAGAAGACCAGGTGCAGCATATAGAATTGTCTAGAGAAGTTGCGCGAAAATACAATGGTAAATATGGAAGTTACTTTCCCGAACCCCAGGCTATTTTGTCCATGGCACCGAAGATTCTTGGTGTAGATGGAGCAAGCAAGATGTCAAAATCAATGAATAATTATATCGGGTTACTGGAAGAAGAAAAGTCAATTTGGGAAAAATTGAGGACAGCGGTGACTGATGTTAGTAGAATTAGAAGGAAAGATCCCGGGAATCCTGAAGTTTGCAATATATATACAATACATAGAGCATTTTCGCCGGACAGCACCCTTCTGGAGGTCGGCAATGGCTGTCGTAATGCCACTATAGGCTGTATTGACTGCAAAACAATGCTTTTTAAAAATATGATGGAAGAACTGACACCGATAAGAGAGAGGGCAGACTACCTGAACAAAAAAAAGGATTACATAAAAGATGTGATAAATGAAGGTACTTATCAATGCTGCATTATTGCGAAAGAGACAATGAATGATGTAAGAAAATCAATAGGTCTTTTTTCTGATTAAAGCCGCGACGCGCACAATAATTTAGCAACAATAAAATTTGTTCAGTAAGACATTTTTTGATTTTGTCAAATATTATTTGACAACTCCAATATTTTTATTGACAATGATAGGTTCTTGTATTATATTAAATCATGTTAAATAATTCACATAATGAATATTTAAATTCAGCATTAAATAAAGTTTTTTGAAGTTTTTTTACACTTGATTATTTAACAGAAGTTTTTGTTTAGATGTTTTGTTCATTAATTCACAAGTAGTTTTTTAACTTAGACATTCACCCTCATTAGCTTCTCATAATAACCCCCCTTCCCCCTGGGCGCAACCCAGGGGGTTTTTTATTTACAACACAGATAATATATTGTATCTTTACTGCTGTGGATATATCAGGTGTTAATAATTATACAGGTGGTGTTTTAAGCCTCATATATGCTTCAGGTCCTGTTGCAAAAACGGTTGTGGCAATTCTGTTTATGTTTTCAATTGCTTCGTGGACAATAATTTTTTATAAATTAAAGCAATACAGTAGAACAGAGAAAGATTCTGAAAGATTTATGCGTAATGCAAGAGATGCTGATTCTTTTAAGAAGTTGGTAACAACATACAGAGAAACACCAAATAATGCTTTTTATCGTATGATGTTTGCATCTTATAAAGAGATTGCATCACGACAGAAGGAAAATAATGGCGTAAAAACTGAAATAATTATGCCTGCAGTTGAAAACTCTTTGAGAATAGTAATATCTGAAGAAACAGAGAGACTTGAAAGAAGACTCTCTTTTCTTGCCACTACAGCAAGCACAGCACCTTTTATTGGTTTGTTTGGTACAGTGTGGGGCATAATGGATTCGTTCCGTGAAATAGGGCTTAAAGGGACAACGAGTCTGTCCGTAGTTGCGCCTGGCATAAGCGAAGCCCTCATAGCAACTGCCATAGGTCTTGCAGCTGCTATACCGGCGGTCTTGGCATACAACTATTTTAACGGCAGACTGAGACGCATTCTATCAAAAATGGAAAATGCATCTATGTATATACTGAACCTCTTGGAGAAATGAAATTATCAAAGGATTCAAAAACACCCCTTTCTGAAATAAACATCATACCTCTTGTTGATGTAATGCTTGTCCTCCTTATTATTTTCATGATAACAGCCCCTATGATGCAGCATGGAATGAATATCGACATCCCGAAGGTAACAACAAAACCTCTTCCCACAAAGGAGGAACCTCAGATACTCAGCATTACAAGCAATAAGGAACTTGTACTGAATGAAAAAAAACTTGATATAAAAGATCTCAGGGCAGCAGTACAGTTTCTTTTTACAAATAAAAGCAACAGAGAGATTTACCTCAGAGCGGATAAAAATGTCCCCTATGGTTTTGTTGTCACATGCATGGGTATTGTCAAAGAAGCAGGAGTGGAAAAAGTAAATATAGTTACAAAACCTGCAGAGGAATAAAATGGTGAACAACTTGAATTGTTATTGCCTTTACTCTACTGGATGTTATCAGACGGAGTATTTGAACATTGGAAGGGCATAGCAGCAGAGATAAAACAATTGGTTTCAATTCAAATTCAAAGATAATATCAAAAATGCCCGGCCAAAATCAACGAAGTTGTATGAAGGAAAATGAATTAGTATGACTTTCGGATTATAATGAAAGAAGAAACCTGGTTTAAAATGCTTATTATATCAACAGTTTTCCACCTTGTAGTGGTTGCTGCCTTTGGTTTTCCCATAAAAAAGACTGCCAAGAGATTTGATATTACATCATCATATTCTGTAAACCTTGTCGGGGATATTGGCAAAGGTTCCGGTGGACCCAGAGCAGGAAAATTACTTGAGGAAAAACCTGCTTCTAAAGAGAAAACTGCTCCTAAAAAAGTTGTACACCCTGCAAAGGCCGCCAATAAACCGGTCAATATTGCCACGAAGAGTAAGCCAATACTTACCCGCAATGAAAAGGATGCCGTATCCCTTTCAAAAAAGAAGATTCCTCCTAAAACAGTTGCCAGAAATGAGCCATCTAAAGGAACAACCAACAAGGATGAGCTGAGTCGCCTTGATGAGCGGATAAGGGAAATGAAAAAACGTACCGATTATCTTGATGTTGCAGCAATTAAGGGTTCGTCAGGAACATCAGGTTCAGGCAGTGTTGGATCTGGTGGCTATGGATTACCGGGAGGGCACGAAGGGGGAGGAAGAGCTCTTGATCCTGTATCGCAGCGTTACATACTCCAGATTTGGGAAAAAATTAAAAATTCATGGGGATTGCCAGGTATGGCTTCTTTTAAAAAGGATTTGGAGACTATAGTGACCATAAGAATACGAAAAGATGGAATAATCACTGATATAAACATTGAAAAAAGGTCAGGGAACAGAATATATGACGAATCAATCCTCCGAGTATTAAGGTCTGTCGATCCTTTGCCTCCCATACCTTCAACCATGAACATGGATTCCATAGAAATAGGTTTCAGGTTTTTACCTGGCAATCTTTCCTGAAAAATAAGCAAAAGCTTATTCAACATTCCCTGAACTTATTTAGGAAAGAATTTTTTTAATCCAGGTAATCTGTGGATAATACGACTGAAGGCCTGAATTATATAATTTCTTGTAAAATAAAGGGTTGCAATCAGGGTGATGCTTACAAGCAATAACCAGAAAAAAGCCTCGTATTTGCCATTTTTCAAAGCATTGCCCTGTAATGTAAGCAGCAGGGTTCCCGGCAATCTTCCGAATATATTCATAAAAAGGAAATCTATCATTCTCATATGGGTAAGACCGAGAAGATAACAGAGAGAATCCTTTGGAAATCCCGGCAGAAGAAAGAGGATGAAAGTGATGTTCAGACCTTTGTGTGTAATGAAATAATTAAATTTGTCTATGTATTCCTTTTTTACAATCCTTTCAACAAGTTTCATACCAAAAACTCTTGTTATGCCGAAAGCAAGAAGTGAGCCTGCTGTAAGACCTATAGTAGAAAGGATGAGCCCCAATACATTCCCGAATAGAAATCCACCCACAACGCCGGTAAGTTCACCTGGAACAGGTGCAAATACAACTTGAAGTGATTGTATGAGGACAAACATCACAGCGGCAAAAGGACCGAAGGATGCTATAAAAATCCGTAGTTTTTTGGGTTCAAAAAAGAAACTGTAAAAATGTATGATATCCCGCCACTGGCCCTGGTGATAAACATAAAACATGAGTATAATAAGCGCTGATATACAGAACCAGAGGATTACGCGTAGTAGTATCGATATGTTTTTAGATTTTACTATTGATGTTTTTATCAAGTTTGAATGGCCACCGTTCTCAATACTTCATCAATGGTGGTTAAGCCTTCTTTCAGTAAGATGATACAATAATCTTTCAAGGTTCTCATCCCTCTTCTTATGGCTTCCTGTCGTATTATATTAGTTTCAGATCCTTCTGCAATCAGATGTCTTACTGGTTCGTCAATCATGAGAACCTCATAGACTCCTACTCTGCCTTTGTAGCCGGTCATACTGCATGCATCACAACCTTTGCCTTTATAAAGCTCAATATCTTCCTGAAGTCCGAGGTATTTTAAAATAGCTTTTTCAGGAACATATTTTTCTTTGCAATTCGGGCATATTCTTCTGACAAGCCTCTGTGCAATTATGCCTATAATTGATGTGGAGATTAGAAAGGGTTCTATACCCATTTCGTTGAGCCTCATGAATGTGCTCGGAGCATCGTTTGCGTGAAGGGTTGTAAAAACAAGATGTCCTGTGAGTGCTGCCTCAACCGCAATTTTTGCGGTTTCTTTGTCCCTTGTTTCTCCGACAAGAATAATATCAGGATCCTGTCTTAGAAAGGCCCTGAGAACCCTTGCAAAATCAAGGCCTATATCGGAGTTTACCTGAACCTGGTTTATGCCTGCAAGATCATACTCAATAGGATCTTCTACAGTGGATATGTTGACATCTATCTCATTTTTTTCTGCCAATGCGCTATAGAGAGATGTGCTTTTCCCTGAGCCTGTAGGACCTGTAACAAAAATAATCCCATAGGGTTTCTTTATCATTTCCCTTACAAGTTCCAATGTGGGCTGATGAGATATAATCCTGTCCAGACCCATGGCGGTATTACTCTTATCGAGTATTCTTGTACAGATTTTTTCACCGAATTTTGTTGGCACTGATGATACCCTGAAGTCTACGGTTTTATCCCCTACCTTCATTGTAATCCTGCCGTCCTGTGGCAATCTTCTTTCTGTAATGTCAAGCTTTGAGATGATTTTTATCCTGCTTATAAGAGGGAGTATTATTTTACGGGGCAACATCATCTCTTCCCTTAAAACACCGTCTATCCTGTAACGTACCCTGCACCCTTTTTCCATGGGTTCTATGTGGATGTCACTTGCACCTTTTTTAAGAGCCATGCCTATGATATTATTTGTAAGTCTTATAATAGGGGCTCCCTTTGCCTCACTTTCCAGATCTGCTATGCCAATCTCATCATCTTTGCCTTCTTCTATTTCCATATCTTTCATGATATCGGATTGTATAGAATCCATGCTTTCGAGAATAGAGTCTATGCTGACTCCTGCCTTTTCCTCTTCTTTTTCCATGATGGTAGGGTATTCTTTTTCCATAAAAGTATTCAATTCATTATCAAGAATCAGAACCTGTTCTATGGCGAGTCCTTTAATAAATTTTCTTACTTCATCTACTGCAAGCAGATCGGCTGGATTGACCATGCCGAGAGTGAGTGTGCTGTTTGAATAGGCAATGGGTAATATTTTGTAACGTGTTATAAGTTGTTTAGGGATAAGAGAGAGAACCTCGGAATCTATTTTTATTTTTGATAGGGATTTAATACCCATACCCTGCTGAGCATTCATTGTTTCTATTCTTTCGGCAACTATCTTATTCAATGAGATAGAGATAGAGGGGTGTTCCTTGAGAAGATTTTCAAAATCAACTCTTTCAAGCACGTAAACTGATGTTGCCTGAACTGCCATTACAGTGGCTGTCCGTGGGTTACCTGTTAAAAGAGCCATTTCACCAAAACATGCACCGCTGTCAAGAGATGCGATAGAAAGGTCTATGCCAAGATTGGGCTCCCTTTTTTTTATATCTACCTTACCTTCATTGATGATAAACATGGAATCCCCGGAAGCACCCTCCCTGACTATTGCAGTATTAGGAGGATAAACCCTTTCTTTCAATCTTATGGAAAGCTCCTGAAGTTCTGCATCAGCCAGTGATTTAAAAAGCTCTGTATTTTTCAGGCATGACAATTTATCAGAGCACACATTCATTTTCCAAATCTCCTCACTCTGTGCTGGTAGCTTCTGATTGCCCGCAGAAAATCGATTTTCCTGAAAGCAGGCCATAATGCGTCACAAAAGTAAAATTCGCTATATACACTTTGCCATAAAAGAAAACCGCTCAAGCGAATTTCACCGCTTGTACGGATAATAAGATCCGGATCAGGAATACCGTTTGTATATAAATGGTTTGTAATATCTTCAGTTGTTATACTGTTTGCTAGTTCATCAGGATCAGCCGCCTTTTTTTCTTTTATGGTTTTCCTGACTGCTTCAAGTATTTCCTCTCTGCCGCCGTAACCGATAGCAATATTCAGAATATGATTTCGGTTGTTCCTTGTATATTCTTCGGCATTTTTTACTGCTTCTTTCAGGGTGTCCGGAAGCACATCAAACTTGCCGAGAATTTTGATTCTGAAACTATTTTTCTTTATAACAAGACTCCTTGAGAGTTCGATTATGTTTTCTTCTATTACTTTTAGTAAGCCATTTAACTCCAGACAATCTCTTTTGGTATTTTCTGTTGAAAGAACCCATATTGTTACAATTTTAATACCTGAATCGCTGCACCATTGGAGAAAATCATCCAGTTTTTTTGCCCCTTCCTTATGCCCAAGAGTAACGTCATTAAATCCCATCTCTCTTGCAAACCTTCTATTACCATCGAGAATAATACCTATGTGAACAGGCATTGTTCCTCCATGCACTTCCTTTTCAAGAAGTTTTTCATACCAGTAGTATAAAAATTTTCTTAGAAACATTCTAAATTATAATGCAATTTCTTATAAATTAACATTGTTTTTGCAGGAAATGAAAAGGCTTGCTCAAAACGGAATATAAAAAAAGTTTAGCTTGAGATTTTTGATGATATTTTTATCATCCATTAATTTGCCCCATCGGTTTTGGTCTTGAAACAAGCGATTTTACTGCGTCCTTCAAACCATCAAGGGTGAGCTCGAACATTGGGAAAACATTAGATATTGCATCAACAGTATAATGACCCCAGTATTTTCTTTGAGTCGGATTCAGCCATACTGAATGGGGGAAGTGCTCTCTGATCTTTATAAGCCATTCCAGACCAGGCCTGTCGTTTGTATAGTAATAGTCAATGCAGCCATTTATATGAAAAAGTTCGGAATATGCCATTCTTGCATCTCCTACAAAAACAACTTTGTATCCGCTGTGAAAATTAGAGAAAAGTTTTTCAGTCGGAATTCTTTTATAGTTGGCAATATCCTCGTAAATATCCTGGTATATACAATTATGGAAAAAATAATATTTGAACTCTTTAAAATGCTCCATCTGTGTTGCAGCAGAAAAAAGCCTTTCACAAAGCTCAGAATAGGGCCACATTGAACCGCCTGTATCCATAAGAAGTATAAGCCGTACGGAGTTTTCCCTTGATTTGTTAAAAACAAGTTCTATTTCCCCGCCTTCTTTGGCTGTTTTATCTATTGTTTTATCTATATCAAGCTCTTCTTCCGTGCCTTCTCTTTTTAATTCCCTTAATTTTTTCAAAGCCATTTTTGTTTGTCTTACGTCGAGAATAATATCATTCCGGTAATTTTTGAATCTCCGTTCTTCTGCTACTTTAGATGCAGACTGCATCCATGACTCTCCTCCAACCCTTATACCGCCAGGATGATATCCATATGCGCCAAAAGGCGATGTCCCACCCGTTCCAATCCACTTGCCTCCGCCATCATGACGCTCTTTCTGTTCTTTCAGCCTTTCTCTGAACTGCCTCATCATTTCTTCTATGTCATGATCTTTTTTTAATTCCTCAAGTTTTTGCTGAAATTCAGCCATTTCTTCAGGGGTCATTTTGGGAAGTCTGTGGACAGGATTGTTAAGCCAGTCAAGTACCTTTTCGAGTTCAGCAGGCTCTGTTTTTATTCCCCCGAAATATTCCTGAAAAGCTTCATCAAACATGTCGTAAAAAGCTTCGCTCTTTACGAGAAATGCTCTACCTATGTAATAAAGATGATTGAGACTTGATTGAAAATATCCTTTATAGAGTGCTTCAATAAAGGATATCCATTCAGTAACAGCAACAGGTACACCTTTATTTCTTAGGAGATAGAAAAAATCAGTAAACATTAAATTTCTCCACTATTATATATATTACTTTTCAGAATCTTCTTCTGAATCCTGAACTGCTTTGTGCATTGCCGAGTCTTATGAATTTTCCAGTATCCTGCTCGTTTTTTAGAAGTGTCCCGAGAAAAGGTATTTCAGAGGAAATTTTTTCTACACTTAAGCCGCCAAGTATAAGAACTTTTATCCAGTCAATGAGTTCGCTTGTTGAAGGTTTTTTCCGCAAACCTTCAACCTCCCGTATCCAGTAGAATCTCTTTATTGCTTCTCTCATAAGTTTATTTTCAATATCCGGATAATGTACTTTGACAATTCTTTCCATCATCTCCTGATCAGGAAATTCAATATAATGGAATATGCATCTTCTCAGGAAAGCATCTGGAAGTTCCTTTTCCGAATTGCTTGTTATGATTACTACAGGCCTGTGTTTTGCCCTGACTTCTTCATCGAGTTCGGGTATATGGAAAGACATTTCATCAAGCTCATTAAGGAGATCGTTAGGGAATTCAACGTCAGCCTTATCAATTTCATCTATCAAAAGAACAAGCTGTTCATCACTGGTGAAGGCCTGTCCAAGTTTACCGAGTTTTATATACTGCCTTATATCAGAAATATCTTTGTCTTTAAATCTTGCGTCATTCAGTCTCTGGACAGTGTCATAGACATAAAGTCCGTCTTTTGCCTTTGTTGTGGATTTAATGTTCCATATGAGAAGTTTTTTATTTAGAGCACCTGATATACTATGGGCAAGAAGTGTTTTGCCTGTGCCGGGCTCGCCTTTGATAACAAGAGGTTTCCCAAGAGCAACTGAAACATTTACTATTTCCATCAAGGGCTTTGATGCTATATAATCATCACTTCCCTGATATCTATGAGTGGTTGTTGACATACATTCCTCCTTATTTACTTGTACGTGAAAAATATCACTATAATATACGTCTTGATACCCCTGTTTGTCAACCAGGCTGATAGTTATGTTAAAACATCCATTGCCTGTCTTTTTTGTTATTGTTTCTCATAAAATATTTATTACTCAACAGTTGTTTTTTTATTATGCATTGGTGGTAGTAGATCTGTTTAAATTTGAAACTACATCAAATATATTGTATATTTTTGAATCTTAATCCTGTGAAGCCCGGACTCTTGCTGCAGGGAATATAATTTATTAATGATAGCCATGAGGTGAATTGTGGAATATAGTGATTATGAAGGCATTATGGGTCTTGAAGTACATGCCCATCTTTTAACAGATAGTAAATTATTCTGTAAATGCTCCACCAAATTTGGTGCAGAACCGAACAGTCATACATGCCCTACCTGTATGGGATTGCCGGGTGCGCTGCCTGTTCTTAATAGAAAGGTAGTTGATTTTGCCATCAAACTTGGCCTTGCACTTCATTGCAGCATTAATAAGAAAAGTATATTTGCCAGAAAGAATTATTTTTATCCGGATCTGCCGAAGGGCTACCAGATTTCCCAGTATGAAGAGCCTATTTGCGAAAATGGTTATCTCGATGTTTCCGGTGGCAATATAAAAAAAAGAATCAGAATTAAAAGAGTGCACATGGAGGAAGATGCAGGCAAACTTGTTCATGAAGGAACGCTGGAAACAAGTTCCTACAGTCTTGTCGATTACAACAGATCAAGTATACCCCTTCTGGAAATAGTGAGTGAACCCGACATAGAGTCTCCGGAAGAAGCAGTGGAGTATTTGAAGATGTTAAGAGACGTTCTTTTATACCTTGAGATTTGTGATGGCAATATGGAGGAAGGGAGTTTTCGCTGTGATGCTAATGTGTCAGTAAGAAGAAAGGGGGAGTCGGAACTTGGCACAAGGACTGAACTTAAAAACCTTAATTCATTCAGATCCATTGAAAGATCCCTTGATTATGAAATAAAAAGACAGGTGGAACTCTTAAAAAAAGGAAATCCTGTAGTTCAGGAAACTCGTTTGTTTAATGTTGATGAAGGTGTAACCTATTCAATGAGAGGGAAGGAAGAAGCACACGATTATCGATATTTTCCTGAACCAGATTTGTTACCCCTTGTTATAAATGAGGAATGGATAGAGGACATCAGAAGCAACTTGCCAGAACTGCCCATGGAAAAGATGGAAAGAATCATGAATGTATATGGCCTGCCTAAATATGATGTGGAAATACTGGTTTCAGATAAAGAACTGGCAAAATATTTTGAAGACACAGCTAAACTTTTTCCTGAACCAAAGACAGTAAGTAACTGGATTATGACAGAACTTTTGCGGGAATTGAAGGAAGTTGATGCAACCCCCGGTAATTTTCTTCTTTCCCCAGCCCGGCTTGCTGAACTCTTGTTTCTTATAAAGGACGGTACAATAAACATTAAAATAGGAAAGGAGATTTTCCCTGAGCTTTGCAAGACCGGTGTTTCACCGAAGAAACTTGTTGAAAAAAAAGGACTTGTTCAGATATCCGATGAAAACGCCATTAATTCCACTGTTGATGCAGTTGTTTCCCGTTTCCCGAAAGAAGCTGCAGAATTCAGGGAAGGAAAGGAAAAACTGTTGGGATTTTTTGTTGGTCAGGTTATGAAAGAAACAAAGGGCAAGGCAAATCCCAGGTTACTCAATGAACTTTTGTTAAAGAGATTGAAGGATTAACAATGACTGACCACGTCTATTGGAAAAACAATGTTCTCTATCTTCTTGACCAGAGATTGCTTCCTTTTAAAAAGGTCTATGTTCGCTGTAGACATTTAATAGATGTTGTTGATTCAATAAAAAATATGACCATAAGAGGAGCACCTCTTATCGGAATAGTGGCGGCCTATGGTGTTGTTCTTGGAATTAATGATATAGTTTCATCAAAGGGAAGGCTCATAGATAAGGATTTGGAAATGATTTGCAGAGAGCTGGGAAGCACAAGACCCACTGCTGTAAACCTTTTCTGGGCTTTGGAAAGGATGAAAAATGTCTGCATTCAGTGTAAAAACAGCATTGATATAGCTGATATTGTGCTGGATGAGGCGATTTCAATCCATGTTGAAGATATAGAAAATAACAGAATGCTTTCCCTCTATGGCGCAGAACTTATTGACGAGGGTGATACAATATTGACCCATTGTAATGCGGGTGCTCTTGCAACAGGAGGCTATGGCACTGCCCTTGGCGTTATAAGAGCAGCCCACGATGCTGGCAAAAGAATCAAGGTTGTAGCAACGGAAACAAGACCTTATTTTCAAGGAGCAAGGCTTACAGCCTGGGAACTGTATGAAGAAGGGATAGATGTGACAATTGTTCCTGATAACCATGCCGGTATCCTCTGTTATAGCAAGAAGATAGATAAAGTTATTGTCGGTGCTGACAGGATTGCACAAAACGGAGATACTGCTAATAAAATAGGCACATATATGATAGCTATTTCTGCGTATCAGCAAAAAATTCCATTTTTTGTTGCAGCGCCGATATCCACGTTCGACAAGAACGTTGAAAACGGGGCTTCCATCCCGATAGAAGAGAGGTCCGGGACAGAAGTAAAATATTCAGGAAAAAGACCTGTAACTCTTGATAGTATAAAAGCTCGATACTATTCTTTCGATGTTACTCCTGAAAAATACATATCAAACTTTATAACAGAAAAGGGCATAATAGAAAAGCCCTTTAAGAAATATATAAAAATGCTTGTTTCTTAAACCTCAAAAGGTCATGGTTATTACACTTTTAACGGATTTTGGCCTGAAAGACCCCTATGCTGGAATTATGAAGGGAGTTATACTCTCAATTAACCCTGATGTAACAATCGTAGACATTACCCATAATATTTCTCCTCAGGATGTAAGAGAAGGATCTTTTCTTGTAAAAGAGACCTATCCTTATTTTCAAAGCGGAACAATCCATCTGGTGATTGTTGACCCTGATGTAGGCAGTGTAAGAAGACCGATATTGTTATGCAAGGATAAACATTTTTTTATAGGGCCTGATAACGGGATATTTTCTCATATTATTAAGGGTTATACTGAAATTTATGAAATAACAAACAAAGATTTTATGCTGAACTCGATAAGTTCGACTTTTCATGGAAGAGATATTTTTGCTCCGGCAGCAGCACATCTTGCTTTGGGAGTGCCCCCATCAACCTTTGGGCCTGGAGTTTCAGACCCCGTTTTTCTTACTGATATCCTTCCTGATATTGTTAATGGGGTATTAACTGGAGAGATTGTCAGGTTTGATACGTTTGGAAATGCTGCTACCAATATAGATCGTGAGGCTTTCAATGATTTTGTCAATATGCGGCCCTTCAGAACCAGCATAGGAAAAATAACTTTTAGCTCTCTCAATCAAACTTACTGTGAAAAAAATTTTACCTGTCTGATCAACAGTTCAGGCTATGTTGAGTTTGGCTTTTATAGGGGGAATTTTGAAAGAAAAACAGGTGTAAAGAAAAAAGATATTGTAACAATAGAGCTTTTATAAAATAATTATTACCGGAGCCTCTTATTCGAAGCAACGAATTTTGGATATATAATTGGAAGCAGTATCAATGTTGCAGGTATTACTGTTGCGGATTTTCTGTTCAATGTATTTATAAGGTCGATAGAATGGTTTTACCGGAGATGTTTATAACAATATATTTATTCCGGTCTGTAAATATTATGTCTAAACAAGTTAACTGCTAAAGTTTATCAACTCGGGAGAAGAATTGTGAATGCAGCAGCTCTGTTAATTATATCATTTGTTTTATTTCTTTTAGCTTATCATTTTTATGGAAGATTTATTGCTAAGCTTTTCGGAGAAAATGACAGGAATCCCACACCTTCCTGTACAATGAAAGATAATTGTGACTATGTACCTACGAAGATGCTGGTCCTGTTCGGCCATCATTTTTCGAGTATTGCAGGTGCTGGCCCCATCCTTGGTCCTACTGTAGCGATACTTTTCGGGTTTGCTCCGGTCTGGTTGTGGGCAGTAGTAGGCACAATTTTTATCGGTGCAGTTCATGATATGACCACCCTTTTTATCAGTGTTCGCGAAAAAGGCAAATCTGTTGCAGAAATTGCTAAATCAACACTTGGCAACAGTGGATTTTTTTTATTTATCAGTTTTACAATTTTGTTGCTTTTACTGGTTACTTCAGCATTTTTAGGCATAACCGCTACAGCTCTTACCTCCGTTTATTCTCTGGATGCATTAAAATTGCCTCCTGATCAGACCCTTATCAGGACCGTCATTGAAGATGGGGTTGTCAAGGCGCATATCGGTGGAATTGCTTCCTCCTCTGTTATATGCATCAGCTTCTTTGCCCCTTTAATTGGCTGGCTGTTATATAAAAGGCAAATTAATATTTATCTTGCTGCATTTATCGCAAGCGCTGTTTGTCTTTTTTCTGTTATATCAGGTCTGTATTTTCCTGTTGCCATAGATCCCAATACCTGGATGATTGTACTTTGTTTTTATACCTTGTTTGCAGCCGGAGTTCCTGTCTGGGTCATTTTACAGCCAAGAGATTTTACCAATTCATTTTTTCTTTACGTTGGTATTGCAGCATTGTTTGCAGCTGGTATTGTAGCAGGTTTTAAGGGTGTTAGCCTAAATACCCCTGCTTTTAATTTGGCCGCAGGAACTGCCAGGATTGGCCCTGTTTGGCCATTTCTGTTTATAACAGTTGCCTGTGGCGCTATCTCCGGTTTTCATTGTCTGGTCTCCGGTGGCACATCTTCCAAGCAGATTTTAAAAGAAACGGATGTCAGGAAAGTAGGCTATGGCGGAATGTTATTAGAGGGACTACTGGCAATTGGTGTTGTGGTTGCAGTGGGCTGCGGTATTACCTTTTCTGATTTTTCCAATATAGTTTTTCCCGTTGCAGCAGGTGCGCGATCAAACCCGATTCTGGCATTTGCTGTAGGAACCGGTATGCTGTTGAATGAATCTTTCGGGATACCACCGTTTTATGGAACACTCCTGGGAATTCTTATGGTTGAAGGTTTTGTAGTTACTACACTGGATACGGCTGTAAGACTGAACCGGTATTTATTTGAGGAGCTCTGGCAGGTTATATTCAAGGATGTGCCACGTGTTATGAAATCATATCTTTTTAATGCTCTTATTTGTGTGATTTTAATGTACATTATGGCTGTCAGCAATGCATTTTTGGTGATATGGCCAATCTTCGGCTCTGCCAATCAACTTCTTGCATCTCTTGCATTGATAGCGGTTTCTGTATGGCTTTTCAATAAAAAGAAAACAGCATGGTTTACTGTCTTGCCGGCTGTATTCATGATGTTAACAACCCTTTATTCTCTTTTTTACTTATTGATTGAAAACTATATTCCAAAAAAGAATTACATGCTGTCAGTTCTTGACGTATTGCTTATAGTTCTTTCCATTGGTGTTATTTATGTGTCTTTCAAAAAATGGAGAGAATTGAGACGTAATAGTGTTTTACCTGCAGGCCATATTTTGTGATGGATTCAGACCTTTACTTGCTTTTTTATCCACTATTCAAGATTATCGTTGTCCCAGGCTGTTTGAGAAAAGGAGAACATTGATCCTTGTGTTTGAAGTATGAAAATTTTAAAGAAGGGGTTCAAAAAATCGGGTTTTATTACCAGATTTAAAAATAAAGAGAAAACAGGTTGTTATTATGGCAAAACATTCACATAATTTTGTAGAAACTTTTAATGGTTTTGTAGGCTTCGGTCTGGACAGGGAATCTGATGAAAATACGGTGCAGATGTACCTGCAAAAGTTTTCAGACGATGATTTGATGAAGACAATTTTAAAGAGGACGACTGACGATGATTTGACTGAAATCTTTGAAATTGTGGGCAGAATGCTTAAAAAATATCTTTCAGAACCTGAATACCACAAACTTTTTCTAAAAGAAGATGACGGATTAAATTAAACACAAGAGCATTTACCTTGGGCGTTCCTTTGCTTAACATCTGCTGATATCTTCCGTACATTATCCTATGAGATTGAACGGTTTTGATGGCCGTAAAGAATAGAAGTTTTAGCAACATGGGTCTTCCCCTTTTCGAAATATAGTGTTGACTTTTATTGTACCAGTTCTGCTCACCACTGGCTTGAATTAAAATGGGTATAGCCTTTTTACTTCCTACAATATAGCAAGCTTTGCATGGCATATCCCCTAAATAAACTTGTAACTATATGATATATATCGTATATGAATGATTATTCCATCTCAAGGAGATCCCCCCATTACAGATGAATTCACTACAAAAGGGTTTGCCGATTATCTAGTACCCCGTTCATTAATTAGTATTGCAACATATACTTTATGTGGTATAATT
>CAYSBW010000036.1:0-21403 GCA_964429485.1 uncultured Syntrophorhabdaceae bacterium | reverse complement strand
AAGCGCAGTCGTGTTTTGATTTTTTACGAATTCATCAAGTACTAATTCTGATAAAAAGATTAAACAAGAAGGACAAGGTTGGAATTAACTCAAAAAATAAGTGTTATGCAGGAAAAATTAAACTTTCAGAAAACAGACGGCAATACATTAAAAATTGACTTCTCCGGCAAATGGATACTTGAAGAAACAATACCTTCATCAGATGAAACAATAAAATCCATCCTTAAAGAAAGCAATATAAAACAGGTTACCTTCAGTTCAGGCTCCCTTCTGTCCTGGGACACAGGTTTGCTGATATTTCTTAAAAAAATGATCGCCTCATTGACGGAACATAATATAAATGTTGATTGTAATGGTCTGCCTGCAGGCGTACAGAGACTCTTATCTCTTGCAGCAAAAGTACCTGAAAGAAAGGGGGCTCGAAAAAAAACTCTTCACGAATCTTTTATTCAACATTTAGGTGAAGGCACAATTCGTCTATGGCAATCCACTACGGAAACTTTAGAGTTTATCGGTGAAATATATCAATCCATGCTCAGGCTCTTTACTGGAAAATGTCAGTTCAGAAGCTCTGATCTGATCCTTCACCTGCAGGAATGCGGGGCACAGGCTTTTCCCATAGTTTCTCTTATCAGCCTGCTCGTCGGTCTTATACTGGCTTTTGTAGGAGCTATACAATTGAAGATGTTCGGAGCACAAATTTATGTGGCTGATCTTGTAGGTATTGCCATGGTACGGGAAATGGGGGCCATAATGACAGGTATTATCATGGCAGGACGCACAGGGGCTTCTTACGCAGCACAAATCGGTACAATGCAGGTAAATGAAGAGATTGATGCCCTGAAAACCCTTGGCATACCACCTATTGATTTCCTTGTTATACCGAGATTAATAGCACTTTCTCTCATGATGCCCCTTCTTACCATATATGCAAATCTAATGGGGATTATTGGAGGCATGATTGTAGGTCTTTTCGGACTTGACCTGTCTTTAATGCAATATTATAACGAAACAAAGTCTGCAATAAGCTACAATGATTTCTGGATAGGAATTTTCTCAGGTTTTGTATTTGGAATACTTGTGTCTTTTGCCGGTTGCATGCGCGGAATGAACTGCGGCCGCAGCGCCTCGGCAGTTGGAGAAGCAACGACATCTGCTGTTGTAACAGGCATTGTGAGCATTGTAGTCGCTACTGCAGTGATTACAATAATATGCAATGTACTGGGCATTTGATAAAAATGAAATACGGGATATAACATTGGAAATAAAAACAAAAGAACCCCATATAATTGTAAAGGATTTAACCATGGCTTTCGGGGATTTTGTTCTCCAGCAAAACCTTAACTTCACTATAAACAGGGGTGATATTTTTATAATTATGGGTGGAAGCGGCTGCGGTAAAAGCACACTGCTCAGGCACCTTGTAGGCCTACAGAAACCTGCAAAAGGGAAAGTCTTTTATGATGATATAAGTTTCTGGGAGACAGAACCTGATATACAGAAAAACATCCTGAAAAAAGTGGGCATCCTTTTTCAGAGCGGTGCTTTGTGGAGTTCCATGACTATCGCAGAAAATATAGCTTTACCGCTGCTTTTATACACAAGTTTAAACAAGGAAGAAATTCGGGAAATTGTATCTTTTAAATGTTCTCTGGTCGGTCTCGCCGGCTTTGAAGATTATTATCCTTCAGAGATAAGCGGCGGAATGAAAAAGCGTGCCGGGCTGGCGCGCGCCATTGCTCTTGATCCTGAAATACTTTTCTTTGATGAGCCTTCTGCCGGGCTGGACCCTATAAGCGCCTACCTCCTTGACGAGCTTATAATTGAAACAAGCAACAGTCTTGGAGCAACTGTGGTGGTAGTAACTCATGATCTGGCAAGTATTTTCGCAATAGGAAACAATTCCGTGTTTCTCGATGCTGAAGCCAAGACCATGATTGCAGAGGGCAATCCTGAAGAACTGCTTGCGCAATCCCGCAATCCAATAGTGCACAATTTTCTGACCAGAGGCAAACCCGGTGATTATGAACAAAGAACATGATTTTAGTGTCATTAAAGACATAACCGTTGAAGGAGAGCGATAATGAGTAAAGAGGCAAGTAAAACGCTCATAGGTGCTTTTGTTATAGGAGCAATTGTTCTGGCTGTAGCAGCAATCCTGGTTATAGGATCAGGGAAATTCTTTACTGAAAAAGAACATTTTATTTTATATTTTGATGGAACTGTTGAAGGGCTGACAATAGGCTCTCCTGTGCAGTTCAGAGGCGTGAAAATAGGTTCAGTAAAAGATATAGGAATACGGTTCAATTCAGATGATTTTTCTTTTCTCATTCCTGTGGTTATTGAACTAAGCGGAGTGCCTCTTGATAAAATTGATTTAAAATACAACAGAAGTGAAAATGAATATATGAAATTGCTGATTTCGAAGGGCTTGAAGGCTCAACTCGAGGTGCGCAGCATAGTTACAGGCCAGCTTGCCGTTAATCTTGATTTTTTCCCGAACAAAGAAACCAAAATAAACAATTTAAGCAAAGAATACGTTGAAATTCCAACGATTCCCATGAGTCTGGAAGAGATATCAAAAACCCTTCAGGACATTCCCTATAAAGAACTCTATCATAAGATTGACCGCACAATAGAAGGCCTGAACAGGCTCGTAAATTCCACTGAAATGACAGAAAGTTTGAAGGCATTGAATCAGGGGCTCAAAGAATCCGTTAAAATATCCAAAACTATAAATGCCCAGTTGGAGCCTACAATTCTGAGCTTGCGGGAAACTTCGGACGCCATAAGAGGCACTTTCCTGAAGGTGGAAGAAGCTCTCTCAGGAGAAGATGGGATCCCGGAACAGATTAAGGAAACACTTAAAGTGGCCCAAAGCGCTATTGTACAGGCTGAAAAGACTCTTGTGGTTGTGCAGAAGAATCTCGGGGATAATTCCACTTTAATACAGGAAGTTAATAATACAATGGAAGAAATAACCAAAACCTCCCGTTCAATAAGATTTTTAACTGAATACCTCCAGACACATCCGGAGAGTTTAATTTCAGGTAAAAAATAAAAAAGGAGAATTGAAGATGTTAAATAAATATATTTTTAAATATTTTTTATTTCTTGTTCCAGTTCTGACTTTGATGTTTACCGGATGTACAGGTTCATCGGCTCCTTCAAGATTTTACGCACTTAATTCCATGGATAGTGCTGGAAGAAACATAGAAAAAGTTTCCCAGGAAGAAAATACTGTAATTGCTGTTGGCCCTGTATTGATTCCGGATTATCTGAACAGACCCCAGATTGTCGTTCGAACAGGCAGGAATGAATTAACACTCTCAGAATTTGATCGCTGGCCAGGTTCTCTGGAAGAGGAAATTTCACGTGTCCTCCTTGATAATCTATCAATTCTTCTGGATGAAAAAGAAATATTCGTAATGCCATGGAAGCGTGCAATTCCCTCAGCATACAAAGTGGCTGTCAACATAAATTCCCTCGATATATATATGAACAATCACGTTATACTGAAAGCAAACTGGATTATAACAGGCAAAGAAGGAGAAAAACTAATCATAATAAAAGACAAAGACTACAAAGAACCTGTTCAGGGAAATGACTACAGTAGCGCTGTCAGAGCCATGGACAAAGCTCTGCTGAGTCTTAGCTCCGATATGGCTGAAACCATTGCCGACAAGTTAACTCAGATAAAGCAGGAAAATAACTCACCTGATAATGAATAATTAGAGTTTCAATTTTTTTACAGATCGATCACCATGCATAAAAGGCGGAAATGACCTATTCAAGAAACGAAACTCTAAAACATCTTGCAATCCTTGTAATAATCACTGTGCCACTCTTCCTGTCCGGTCTTTTCAATCACAGCCTCTGGACTCCCGACGAACCGCGAGTTGCTGAAATTGGCCGTGAGATGGCAATCACCGGCAACTGGGCAGTGCCCAAGTTAAACCAGAAACCATTTCTCGAAAGCCCGCCTCTCTACTATGGAGTCTTAGCGCTGACATTCAGGGCTTTCAATGTAGCATCGGACAGAGTTGCCCGTATTCCATCGGCTATTTTTGCTTTTGCAACAGTGATTGTACTTTTTTTTACTGCAAATCACATTTTCGGTCCACAAGTTGCCCTTCTCTCAGGATTCATTCTTGCTACAACCGGCGAATACTTTCGTGTAGCCCACTGGATTATAGTTGACAATGCATTAACCTTTTTCGTGGTAAGCACAATGGCCCTTTTTATTACAGGTTATCTCTCTGAAAACAAACGAAAAAAGACGTTATGTTACCTGCTTGCATACATCACATCTACTCTTGCTTTTTACTCAAAGGGATTTATCGGCATAGCCATACCGGGACTGGGTATTCTCGCCTTTCTGGTTATGGAAAGAAACTTCAAAGAAATCCTTCAAATGCATCTCTGGGCAGGAATTATTATTTTTTTCGCCATGACTTTTCCGTGGTTTATCGAACTCTGGCAACAAGCAGGTACAGAATATTTCAAGGTTTTTTTCCTTCACAACCATCTGCAAAGATTCCTTCCAGCCGGCATGGCCGTGCAAATTTCCGGGGCTGCCTCAGGACATCACAACCCGTTTTATTATTACATTACCGAGTTCCCTGCCGGCTTTCTTCCATGGAGCATTCTGCTTATACCTGTTCTTTACCATTCATTTTCAAAATCAGGTAAATTCAATAATATTTCAATGTCATGCAACAGGGGTCGCCTCTTTGCAAAATGCTGGTTCATAGCAGGCATTGTTTTCCTTAGCCTTGCATCTACAAAACGGACTCTTTATCTTATGCCGATTTTTGCACCTGTTTCCCTGCTTACCGCCCTATACATTGATTTTACAATAACTTCAGGCTTTTTAAACAAAACAGGCAGGGCCTTTCATCTTTTCTTCAGTATGATCCTTCTTGCAACAGGTCTATGCATGACTCCGGTCTATCTTTATCTGAAAAAAATTTACAGCCAAAGTCTACCTGAGAGTTTTCTCATATCAGTGCCGGCTGTTTCCTTTTTTGTTGCAGCTCTCTCCCTGGCAGGAATTTTTTATCTGCAGCGAATGAGTTTAAGGAAATACTGGGGTTCTGTAAGCCTGTCAATCATTATATTGCTCGTCTTTGTAATGCAGGTCATTGCGCCGATTGTGGATAAACATAAAAGTTTTGTCCCGTTTTGCAATCAGATCATCAATTTTGTGCCTCCTGAAAATCATCTCTACGCCTATCAACCTGACGAGACCTTAAGAGGAGCAGTACCATTCTATACCGGACGTTTCCTTATAGAAATTCAAGGAATAAGCAAGGAACTCCTTTCAAAAGAAGAAAAGATATACCTTATAATAAGAGACAAGAGAGAGTCGATGGAAAAAAAACTTCTATCATATAACAAATTCCATATACTCGTAAAACAGATCATTGGATCTGACAGAGCGCTTGTGTTATTTGTAAACAGGCCTGTTGAAAAAACCATTACAATTGGAGATGAGTTAAAAAAACATCGGTTTTCGGAGAAAAATAAATATGTATTTTAAGAACAAAAAGGGGGAAAGAGCTGTTTTTTTGCTTATATTCATAATTGCTTCATATCTTTTCTTTTTCTATAGCCTCGGTGAATATTCCTTAAAGGAACCTGATGAAGGAAGATACGCAGAAATACCCCGGGAAATGGTCGAAAAGGGAGATTATATTGTCCCCCATTTAAATTATGTCCGTTATTTTGAAAAACCACCTCTTCTGTACTGGATAACATCCCTATCCTATAAAATATTCGGTATAGATGAATGGTCATTCAGACTTCCCAATGCCCTTGTCGCGTTTTTGTGCGTAATAATAACATACTTCAGCACTGCAAAAAGATTCAACAGCAAGACCGCATTATTATCCTCACTGTTACTGATGTCTTCTTTCGGTCTCTTTGCCATGTCTCACATAGTTACAACAGATATGTTATTTACCTTCCTTCTTTTTGCATCACTGCTTGCTTTTTTTGAATTCTACTGTTCAAAAAAGCAATTCTTTCTATATTGTTTTTTTACTGCCCTTGCTCTTGCAGTTTTAACGAAAGGACTGGTGGCAATCATTCTCCTTGGAGCAACAATATTCATCTTTCTTCTCATTGAGAAAAAAATATTTCTTCTGAAGAAAATACTCTCGGTGAAGGGTCTTCTTCTTTTCCTTGCAATCTCAGCTCCCTGGTTCATTGTAATGTGCATAAAGGAAAAAGAATTTTTTCAGTTCTTCTTTGTCGATCAGCATTTCATGAGGTTTATCACAACAAAACACAGCAGATCAGGGCCTCTGTACTATTTCCTCCCTGTACTCTTCGGAGGACTCTTTCCATGGTCAATATTTATTCCGAGGGCTGTTCTCCACTTGTGGCGCATAAGGGATTTACGGCTCTTCTTTATATGGTCTGCTGTTGTTTTCTGTTTTTTCAGCATATCAGGATCAAAGCTCCCACCCTATATCCTCCCTGTATTTCCAGCCCTATCCATAATACTGGGATATCTCTTTAATGCAGAGTGGGAGAAACCTGTCCATGAAAACCGGGAAATTATAATTTACGGAGTCTTTTTTGTCTGTACCGCAGCAGCAGGATTAATCTGTGGAACAAATTTATTTGCAGAACAACTGAAGTTGTTTCCTGATATAAGTTCCATAGCTCCTGAAATAAGAGGTCTTTCACTCGGGCTTTCAGGTGTCTCAATTATTATTCTATTCCTTCTTTTTTTTAAAAAAGCCTGCACATTCAGATCATTATTTTATATTTTAGGCGGATTTTCTCTTTTTGTGACAACAACGCTTATGCTGCATGCAGACGTAATAGATCAATTTAATACAACAAAAAAACTTGCACAAATAATTAATGAGAGAGAAACAGAAAATTATTCTGTCATGAACTACGGCTCCTATAATCAGACACTTACGTTTTATATTCAGGGAAAGACATATCTTGTCAACGATACAGGTGAACTGGAAATGGGATCAAAATACCCTGACGCGAGGGAGTTATTTTTGAATCAGGATGATTTTATACGTATGTTCAAGTCAGATTACCAGGTATGGGTTATATTCAAGGCAAAAAGGCTTACCCAGCTGAAGGAGCTCGGGGTTATCGATAAACAGGAAATCCTCTGCCAGGACAACAGATGCCTAATATCCAACAAGGATTTTTCATCAAAAAAGGATTGAAAGATTTATCCAGAGTTTGTCATCATGGAGGAGTCAGGATCAACTGGATGAAAATTCAAAAAGAGGATAAAAAAATAACCAAAAATTTCTCTGCTGAATCATAATAAATTACAGTCTATAGTTGACTCATGACCTTTGCAGTTTTATACTATCGAATCTTATGAAAAATAGTGATTATATAAAGGACAGTATAAATTCCTACCTTAAAGAAGATATGGGAACAGGGGATATAACAACAGATTCTATTGTACCGGAAGATCATATTTCAAAGGCACGCATAATAGCAAAGGAAAATGGAATTGTTGCAGGGAATATATTCGCAGCTGAGGTTTTTGTACTGCTGGACAATCAGTTTTTGTATGAAGAAGTAATAAGCGATGGCAATCCTGTAAAAGCAGGTGATATTATCGCTCTTGTCAGAGGAAAAACAAGAGCGATCCTTACTGGCGAAAGAGTTGCTTTAAATATTCTCCAGAGATTATCCGGGATAGCCACATTTACAAAAATGTTTGTCGATGCAGTTAGAGAATCAGAAGCAAAAATACTGGATACAAGAAAAACTTCACCCGGGCACAGGCTTGCTGAAAAATACGCTGTAAAAATGGGTGGAGGCACCAATCACAGAGTCAACCTCAGTGAGATGGCTCTTATTAAGGAAAATCATATCGCTGTTGCAGGATCTATCAAAGAGGCAGTTAAAAGGGTCAGAGCAAATTCTAATGTACCTGTGGAAGTGGAAGTAAAAAACATGACTGAATTAAAAGAAGCTCTTGAAGAAAACATTGACAGGATACTCCTTGACAACTGGGATACAGAAGCAACAGTTGAAGCAGTTTCCTTTACAAAGAAAAGGGTACTCCTTGAAGCATCAGGAAACATGACTCTTGAAAGGGTTGGCAGTATTGCAAAAACAGGTGTAGATTTTATATCAATAGGCGCATTAACACATTCATTCAAGTCCCTTGATATAAGCTTGCTCCACGAAGGAGTTTAAAATGACTGATTTTAACGGACAAATAAAGAAAAAAGCTGATGTACTTGAAAAAATTGAATTTGCAAAGAAAAAACTTGGAAAGGATTTAATCATACTTGCCCATTATTACGAACATCATGATATCGTAAGATTTGCCGACTTTGTCGGAGATTCTCTTCAACTGGCACAGGCAGCCTCGAAACAGAAGAATGCCCGCTATATTGTTTTCTGTGCTGTTTCTTTTATGGCAGAAACAGCAAGGATCCTCTGCAGTCCTGAACAGGAAGTATTCCACCCGGAACCTGATGCAAAATGTTCCCTTGCAGAGATGGCCAACATCAATGATGTGGAAAAAGCGTGGGCTGCCATACAAAAAACGGATAAAAAAGTTGTTCCTGTTGTCTACGTCAATTCCAACACCGATTTAAAAGCTTTCTGCGGTCGGAATGAAGGTATGGCATGTACATCTGCCAATGCAAAAAAAATTATGGAGCATATTCTGTCAGAAAGCAAAACCCCCTTCTTCTTCCCTGATGAAAATCTTGGAAGAAACACAGCCCATTCAACGGGCATCAGTGATGACAGAATATTTCTCTGGGATCCCCTTGCAGATAACGGAGATAAAAATATTGTTTTAATGAAAAATGCTCTGGCCTTTGTATGGAAAGGCTTCTGTGTCACCCATACGACATTTTCAAAAAAAGATATGGAAAATCTCAAAAACAAACATGATAACATAAAAGTAGTTGTACATCCCGAATGTTCGCCTGATATTGTCAATCTATCTGATTTTGCAGGATCAACAAGCTTTATCAAAAACATAGTGGAAAGCTCCGATGCAGGTTCAAAGTGGGCAATAGGTACAGAGATAAACTTTGTGAATAGTATGATAAAATCAAATCCTGATAAATTCATTATACCTCTGAAAATATCGGGATGTAATGATATGGCAAAAGTCACACCTGAAAAACTCCTCTACGTTCTCGAAGGCATAATAGAAGGAAAAAGGATCAACCCTGTTTATATTGATAAATCGTATATTGAACTTGCGCATAAAGCCCTTAAGAGAATGCTGGAGATCAACTGAAATGAACCATGATAATATTCACTCCTGCGACATTCTTGTTATCGGTTCAGGCATAGCAGGTCTTTCTGCTGCAATAACTGCTGCTGAATACGGTCTTGATGTCATTGTAGTAACAAAAGGATCTATTGAAGAATCAAATACCTATTACGCTCAGGGAGGAATAGTCTCCATGGGCCAGGATGATTCACCGGAACTTCTCATAAAGGATATAATAGATGCAGGAGATGGCATATCCAACCTTTCTGCTGTCAATATAATCGCCAGTGAAGGTCCTGTGCTGGTAAAGGAATTCCTCATAGATAAAATAGGAGTTTGCTTTTCTCGTACTGAAAACACTGAATACGAATATGCCAGAGAGGCAAGCCATTCAAAACGCAGGATTCTCCATTGTATGGATTCCACAGGAAAATATATCGAAGAAGGTCTTATAAAATATGTAAATAAATTAAAAAATGTCAGGATGTTTGCCAATTACACAGCCATAGACCTGCTTACCATACCCCATCATTCTACAAATCCTGTCTCCCTTTATCTTGAGCCGGAATGCATCGGCGCATACATACTAAACAACACAAGCGAGCAGGTTGAAAGGATATTTTCACCCTACACCATACTCGCAACAGGAGGACCTGCAGGCATATATCTGCACACCACCAACCCGCCGGGCTCAACAGGCGAAGGAATTGCCATGGCTCATCGAGCAGGCGCCCGAATCATCAATATGGAATATATACAGTTCCACCCTACAACTCTCTTTCATAAAGATGCTGACGGGTTTCTCATTTCCGAGGCAGTGAGGGGTGAAGGTGCCAGACTTAAAACAAGATCAGGGGAAACATTTATGGAAAACCACTCTCCTCTTGGGGAGCTTGCACCAAGAGATGAAGTGACAAGAGCCATATATGAAGAGATGATAAAAAGAGGAGATTCCTATGTTTATCTCGATATTGCCTCATATGCAAAGATAGATATAAAAAAGAGGTTTCCCACAATATACGAAAGATGCCTGTCTCTGGACATAGACATGCTTAAAGGACCTATACCTGTAGTGCCTGCAGCCCATTACGGCTGTGGAGGTGTGCTTGTGGATAATGACGGTAAAACATCTTTAAAAAAGCTATATGCTGCTGGAGAAGTAACAGCAACAGGCATCCACGGCGCAAACAGGCTTGCCTCTACCTCCTTGCTGGAAGGTCTTGTCTGGGGTATCAAATCTGCCCGCCACATAGCAAATAACTTTTATAATTCAAAACCATACAAAGAATCTGAAATTCCGCCATGGCAGTTCCCGGCACGAGAGCAGGAAGCTGATCCCGCTCTTGTACAACAGGACTGGGTAAGTATAAGGTCAACAATGTGGAATTATGTCGGCATCATAAGAACTGTAAAAAGACTTGAAAGGGCAATAGCAGATCTTGGCTACCTGAAAAACAGGATTGATGATTTTTATCGAAGGGCACACCTTGAACCAATGGTGATAAATCTGAGGAACGGAATAAGGACTGCCCTCATAATAGCTGAAGCAGCCTTTACAAACAGAAGCAGCAGAGGCGCTCATTTTATAAAGTAATACGCTGCTGATTACAATTTTTCCACATTCTCAATATAAGCCTTGATATTGAATTTTGATTTACATCCATTATAGCTCATATAACGTATTTTTCCAAAAACACTTCTTTCATTCCATGCCCGGTCATGGACACCGCCGATACTCCATGCTATACCTGCATATCCGTTAGGATCCCTGCCATCCAGTTCATATCTGTCATTAAGGTATATAGCTGTGTCTATAGCTTCTTCCGGTGATTCTGTCCATTCAAGTATCTTTTTCGCCCAGTACATTCTCATATAACCATGCATTTTACCTTTCTTTACCATCTCCATCTGAGAAGCATTCCATAACAGATCGTGTGTTTCAGCTCTTTCGAATTCTTCTCTTGAATAAAGAAAGGGTCTTTTGTCTTTCCTGTGCCTGTCAAGACTTTGACGTGCCCAAGAAGGAAAGCCATCAAAACTGTCATAGAAGGGATTATATAAACAAAAATTATCGGAAAGTTCCCTCCGAATTATAAGCTCCTCAAGAAAAACATCCCTCCTAGTACCTGCAATACCGGCTTTCGCAATTTCCAGAGCAACACGTTGCGCGGAAAGCTGACCAAAATGCAGATAAGGTGAAAGATCGGATTGTCCCTTTGCAACAGGATTATTTCTCTCATTTTCATATAATTCAAGACTGGTTTCAATAAAACTTTCTAAAGACTCACAAGCTGATTTCTCGCCGGGAGCTATCCAGCCAACTTCTTTCACAGTTCTATCCACTATCAGTGAATCAACAATGTTATGCCATTCAATGGTTGGAACCTCCTCCTTCCAGGAAAAGGGGTGTTTTTCCAGAGAAGGAGTATCATCCATAAAAAAAGGCAGAGCTCTCTGAATTTTTTTTCTGATCGTATAAGCACCATATTCTGCTTTTTGAGATGCTGTAGTACATGGAACAATATTATGAGCGTCTACATGAAAAAAAGTAATATCAGTACTTTTTTCAACCTCCTCCTTCCACTGTTTTTTTGGACGAAGAGGATCAAAATCGCTTACCAGGACAGAAACTCCATGATTAATTACAAACTGTGAAACAGTAATACCGGGTTTACCTTTTAATATGAAAAAAGGAATGGACAAAGCTTTAAGCTTTCCGGAAAGCTCCTTTAATCCTGACAGCATAAAGGTGTACTGGCGGATTGTTGCACCAAGAAATTCAGGCGCAAGACAGAAAACCACTGCAAGGGGCGCTTTTCTTTCAATAGCCAGTTCCTGAGCATAAATAATAGCCCAGTTATCTTCTGCCCGCTGATCACGACTCATCCAGTATACAACAGGGCCATTTTTTAGTAATCCTTCCCTGAAAGCAACAATTCTCTCTTTCAGCATAGCCTCTCCTTTTTTCTTCTGATCATGATTAATTTATACAACAGGCCTGAAGGTTTTACTATATTTAGTTATATTTATGGTTGACGCCACTGGATATTACTGCTATTATCATTTCTATAAAAAGTGTATTACTAGGAGATGGAAAATAAGTTTTCTCGATGCCCTTGTCCCTGTTATGATTATTCTAATCTTCCTTGAAAGATATTCCCTTAACAATTAAAGGATTGTAGCTATCATATCAGAATTATTAAAAAAGGATAACATCCTATATAACAGATAATATATGTATATTAATGCAGCCTATCATTATTTGCCTGATAACATTATTCCCAATTCGTTCTATGCGAATCTGGTAGAACTCTCTGATGATTGGATTTACAAAAGATCCGGCATAAGATCAAGAGCAAAGGCAGATATTAACGAAAATACCAATACTATGTCAATTGATGCCCTGAAATCGGGGCTCAATAAACTTCCCTACAATCTGAAAGAAATAGACCTTATTGTCGGTGCAACATATACCCCCTACGACACCATTGCAACCAATGCCCATGCAATTCAAAGCTATTTTGCCATTTCCAGAGCCAAGGCTCTGTCCATTTCTTCTGCATGTTCGTCTTTTATCAATGCAGTTGAAGTCGTAGAAGGTTACTTTGCCATAAACAAGTCAAAAAAAGCTCTCGTTGTCGCTTCTGAGCATAATACTGCATACAGCAATGATATGGATAAACAATCAGGTTATCTATGGGGGGATGGCGCAGGAGCAGCACTTATTTCCAAGGAAAGAATTTCCGAAGAAGATATTGAGATACTCGATATTAACACAACAGGGCTTGCAGATATAGGAAAGGGTCTTGATGGCGTGTATTTAAGACCCAGAAATGGTGGCCTGCAAATGCCCTATGGCAAGGATGTTTTTATCTACGCATGCAAACATATGGTTTATGAAGTTGAAAATTTATTAAAGAAAAACGATTTTAAACCGGAAGATATTTCATACTTCATTCCCCATCAGGCAAATTCAAGAATTATTGTCCATGTTGCAGAAACCCTGGGCTTAAAAAACGGAAAGCTCATCATGAACATCGAAAATAGCGGTAACACAGGCAGTGCAAGTACACTTATCGGGTTATCACAGAACTGGCATAAATTTAAAAAAGGTGAACTTATTGTTATTGCAGTTTTCGGGGGTGGTTACTCAAGCGGGGCAATGCTTCTGAAAAAATGAGACACTCAATTGTCTCTATCACAGCAATTGCCTCGGTCTCCGCAAAAACGCAGTTCCTCTATAGCATCGAGGAGTTCATTGAGCTCACCTGTCCTGAATGCTCTGTCGCGAAGAGGTTTCATTCCTGACAGCCCCCTTGTGTACCATATAAAAAATTTGTGAAAACAGCCTATACTCTTCTTTTCTCCATAATACCATACGAGTAGATCTAAATGGCTTTTCATTGTTTCAATGCGCTCATTTATATCAGGTTTGTCAGAAGATTCATTGTTCTGAAAAAACCGGATTACTTCCCTGAAGATCCATGGGTTCCCGAGTGCACCACGAGCAATAGCCACTCCGTCACATCCTGTTTCATTAAACATTTTCCTGATAAGGGAAAGCGAAACTCCATCTCCACTTGCAATTACAGGTATCTTTAAAGCTTTTTTCACTTCCTTTATGATACTGTAATCTACTATTCCACTATAACCCTGCATTCTGGTACGTCCATGGATAAATAATGCACTAACACCAGCGTCTTCAGACTGAAGGGCTATTTCCCGGGCATTTATGGAATCCTGGTCCCAGCCTGCCCTTATCTTTACTGTTACAGGGACCTTTGAACGGGAAACCATTAACTCAAGTATCTCATGAAGTTTGTGTGGTTCTCTAAGAAGAGCTGCCCCCTTGCCGTTACGTGTAACCTTTGTTGTAGGACAGGCAGCATTAAAGTCAAGGATATCAAATTCATAATCATTTAAAATTTCAATAGCTCTCAGGATATGTTCTTTGTTATTGCCAAGCAATTGAATCCCAAGAGGTCTGTCAACGGGCATGGTGGAAAGCATGCGAAGAGTTCTTTTGTCATTGTGAAGGAGGGCTCTTGAATCAATCATTTCAGTAAATCCCATCGGTGCTCCAAAGGCGCGTGTAATCATACGGAAAGGCAGATCGGTAACTCCTGCCATAGGGGCAAGCAAACAGGGTATGGGGAGGTTTATACTGCCGATGGTAAGCAAATTCTATCCTGTCTTAAAAAGGCACTTCTTTTATTACAAATCATTTTTTTTCGCCTACTTTCTTTATATTCCCGACCATTCCATGCATGTACAATCTGCCGGCTGTTTCAAATAGGATATACTTTGTCAGAAAAAGAGGTATCTGAAATTCCTCGGCAAGACGGATTGTTTCAGGCGGAGGTAGTTTTCCACGCACCATTACCACAGCTGCTACACCAAGCGCATATGCTGTATGGATAATATTAGGATTAGTCAGGCCGGTCAATAACAACATTCCGCTTTTGCCAAAAAAAAGTACATCAGACATAAGATCAGCACAGCCCGCTTCCTTTACTTCCAGATCCAACTGATCCTCGCCAACCACAATTTCTGCATCCAGTATCTCCTTTACCTCTTGCAAAGTCACTTTGAACTCCTCTGGTCACTCAAGATTATTTTCATAAGCAGCTGGAATAACATGTTTTGCATTGTGTAAACAAATAGCCAATATTATTTTCAGGTCAAATTGCTCTTGAGCTCTTAAATATGATTTCAGCTGCTTATACTTATAATTTAAACCTTCCGTCTGCAGTAGCACCCGATTTTTTCGGATATCATTTTCCATAATTTTACAGAAACAGTATTAAATAAAATATTGTCTATGTGAAGACAAAGTATAAGAGTAACAACCCCCCTTGTCAAGAAAGCACTGAGTATCGTGGATAAAGCCAAAAGGAGCAAAGTAACTTGCTATTATTGGCTAAGGGGTATATTTTGCAGATGGAGATTTTTCATTTTATGCTTGCAAAAGACTCAGGATAGTATAGATTGATGCACATTATATGGAAAACAGTAAAAAATTGTACATCATTGTGCTGAGTGTCGCATTTGCATCTTTTCTTTGCCGTCTTAATCTCTACACTGTAAATATTTCCCTGCCTACAATCTCTAACTTCTTTAATATAGGAACCAGTGAAGCATCGCTTATTGTAAGTTCATATCTCCTCGTTATTACAAGCTGTCTTTTAGTTTTTGGTAAAGTTGGCGATATAATGGGACATAAAAACATATTTATTGCAGGATACGGTATCTTTATTCTTGGATCTCTCCTTTGCGGCATATCAACAGGAATTTTCACTCTCATAAGCGCCCGTGCCATTCATGGTCTTGGAGCTTCCATGCTCCTGGCTGCAAGTTTTGCACTAATAGCAAAAGTTATACCTGAAAAAAGGATGGGATGGGCCTTTGGAGTCAATGCATCAGCAACAGCTATAGGAGTTGCTGCAGGTGCGCCATTAGGGGGTATTATAGCCGAGTATCTGTCATGGCGCGGAGTGTTCCTCATAAATATACCTATTGGTCTTGGCGGATTGGTCTGCGCATACAGATTCATTCCTTCTTCCTTTCAGGACAATGATCAAAGGCCTTCAGATCTTTTACATAAATTCGATTTTATCGGTTCAATTCTCAGTTTCATCCTGTTTTCAGCACTGTTTTACTGTAATATTGCCGGAAACAAATATGGCTGGGGTTCATTTCAAGTCTTTGCAGCAGCAGGTCTCATATGTATCACGCTTTTGTTTTTTATAATACAGGAAAAAAAACATAAAAATCCTCTACTGGACCTGACTGTACTAAAAAACTCAAAATTTATATTAGCATTGCTTGCAACAATGGCAGCTTACATGCCTATAGCAGGGAATACCTTCCTTCTCCCCTTTTATCTTGAATTCATAAAAGGTTTGAACCCCTCAAAAACAGGGATGATTTTACTTGTATATTCCCTCATTTATGTCTTTGTTTCGCCCTATGCAGGAAAGCTGTCAGACAGGAAAAATCCGGCGATTCTCTGCGCTATTGCCATGGCAGCAGCAGTATTGGACACATTTCTCTTCTCCTTTACCATGAAAAGCAGCGGCCTTGTTCCTGTACTGGTTTTTCTTGCATTATTGGGTTTCTCCTATGTATTTTTTCTATCACCCATAAATAAAATGGCTATGAGCTGCACATCCAGAGGAAAGGAAGGGATCACATCCGGTCTTCTCAATACTGCCATAAATTTAAGCATGGTCTTTGGTATTGCCATTTTTGAAAATGTTTTTGTTCACTCATTGGGGGATATTGCGCGTCACGGTGTTAACCTTAAACAACTGGATATCCCTCCTTCAATATTGCTGCACGGTTTCAGTCAGGCTTACATGGCTGGAGGGATAATGTGCCTTTTTGCCATGTTTTTTGCTTTTTTTTCTAAAAAAAGGTGATTAATCAAATATATAAAATATAGAGATATGCTATTATATATAACATGTTATGGTGGTAATTGAACCTATCTTATTAAGATCGTCTTCCTGTTCTGAAATTTCGAGAAGATTTATCTGGAGATAAAAAAACAGTGATTTTTTTACATCAAAATTAATTGGGGTTATTTTATGGAAGAAGGTTTTTCAATGAAAACTGGTGTCCCGGAACCGAATAAATGGTCAACGGTTCCAGGTTCCAATAGTATTGAAATATACCCTTTAATTCGTAAACCCTGTGTTACCTGTTCAAATACATTTATTTTGAAATCAGATCTTTACACCATAATCATCGATCCAGGGGCTGAACGTGAACAGATAGAAAGGATAAGACGCATTATTCTGTTGATTAAAAGACAGAATTATTGTCCTGTTCTGATCTTTTTTACTCATTGCCATATCGACCATTACCTTGCCATATCAAGCCTGATCCACAGTAAACCCGGAGCTGAAATTATTTGTCACAAAAAAACAGCAAAGGCCATTGAGGGCCGCGATGAAAATATTACACTTGCAAATATGAACGGTTCAATTCTGCCAAACTGCAAAGTCAAAGCCTGTTTTTTTGATGATTATAATGAGATTCATTTTTCAGAAAAAAATAAACTGATCATAGAAAAAAGTATTATTAAAATCGATGACAACCATGATGTACCATGCCAGACTTTTGCAATTAGCGATAATGATAAAATGGAGATTTTCCATACACCGGGACATAGCCCGGACAGTGTTACCTATCGAGTAGGTTCGCTCCTTTTTACCGGTGATCTTCATCTCGCTACAACACCTGGAATTGCAGGAAAATCAGGCTGGGATAATAAACAGCTTTCCATTTCATTAAGAACAGTGCTGGAAAAATGCAAAAAGGACAATATATCCGCTGTTCTTCCAGGTCATGGCAGCATGCTTGATTTCAGCAAGGCAGAGAAAATATTTAAAAGCACCCTGGAAGATGCATTGAAGCTCAATGACATTTCCTCTTTTAATAGAGAACGATCCCTCTATCTCTCTGAATATGCAATTGTTTTGTTAGAGGAAGCGAGCAATATATTTTCCATAATTGCAGCACGTCTTTTAAAAACTTCCTATTATCTTGAGATGCTCGATGAAGAAGAAAAGGCAAAAGCAATCCTCTCTACTATAGATTTTGATGCAATTGATAACATAATCAATGAGTTTAAAAGTTTTTTCGACGAGCTCAAGGGCAAACGTGGAGCGCCGCTCATTTCCAAGGCTGTTCATTTTTCCAGAAAAGTTAACAGGATTTTTGAGCCTGAAAAGCTTTCCGGAATCTTTGATCCACGATTTCTTCACAGAATCAGAAGTCTGCTCTCGGATTTTGTAAATGTGGTTTATGGCATTCGCTTCAAAGATCAGGAAACTCTTTTTAATGTTAATGATGCAGTGTCGGAAGTCCTTTTCTATATAACAGAAAGCACATCACAGAAAGAAAACATATTTGATTCACTTGATAATGAAAAAGAATTTATTGACGAGCTTACAAAGAGAATCGCCTTTACACCCCTCTTCTCTTCAATAAAGATATCTTTTGATCCAACTGATGAGGAACTCCTTGTTATTGCAGACAAATACATGTTCCTGGATGTACTAACAGCCCTACTTGAACAATTTGCCATATCAGAAATACCGACAGTTTTACTAACAACACATCGAGAAGAAAAAAATATTATCCTCTCTGTTACACCTTCGTTAGAAAACATCAAGGCTTTTGTTCTCAGGGAGTCAAAACTTTTATATCTTGAGCATTCAATGCGGCTTGCAGGAGGGGAATTCAAAAAAAGTGATGATAATCAGAACATTGCCTATTATTATATTTTTCCTGATTGAAATCATGACTGTCTGTTTCGATAGTCAGCATAACTGAATTTCCTAACTGTTTCCACCTTTCCATTATTTCTTATCACTACAATGTCAGGGAGATTGACACCATTAAAAGTTGTGTTTTTAACAATACTGTAAAGCGCCATATCCCTGAAAACCATTCTGTCTTTTCTTTTTAGGGGCTCATCAAAGGAATAATCACCGACAACATCACCTGCAAGACAGCTCGGTCCACCAATTCTATAGGTGTATTTTTTCTCATCAGGAAATCCTGATCCAATAATATCCGGTCTATAGGGCATAAGAAGCACATCGGGCATATGCGACTCCGCTGATGCGTCGATTATGGCTATTTCTGCTTTGTTCTGAACAATATCAAGAACAGAGGAAACAAGAACTCCTGCATTTAAAACACTTGCCTCACCAGGTTCAAGATATACCTGAACATGATACTTTTCTTTAAAGTTTTTGATTACTTTTATAAGGAGTTCCAGATCATAATCATTTCGTGTTATGTGGTGACCTCCTCCAAAATTCACCCATTTCAAATTCTTCAGCCAGGCGTCATAAAGTTCTGTAAAGGTATGTAAAATTCTTTCAAGTACATCTGAACCCTGTTCGCACATTGCATGGAAGTGCAAACCATTTATCAATGACGAATGTTCAAGGAATTCCTTCTTGAATATTTCATGGACTATTCCAAGTCTTGAAAAAGGAATACATGGGTTATACATGTCAATTGTGATTTCTGAATGACCGGGATTTACCCTCAAACCTGTTTCAATGTTGTTTTTTTGAGCTTCCATACCGAATTCTTTGAGCTGATAGAAGGAATTAAATATAATAAAGTCAGAATACTTCATTATTTCTTTGATTTCATTTTCTTTGTATGCTGTTCCGAAAGTATGAACTTCTTTTTTAAATTCTTCAAAGCCAAGTCTTGCCTCATTTAGACCGCTTGCACATACTCCATCAAGATATCTGCTCATAACAGGGAAAGTCGCAAAACTTGCATATGCTTTTAAGGCATGAAGCATTTTGCAGCCTGTTCTGTCCTTCACATACTGCAAAACCTTCATATTCTCTTCAATAAGGCTTTCATCTATCAGATAAGCAGGGGTTTCTATGAGATCAACATCTCCAGCTACGCTGAGAAGTCTTTTTTCTGCTGCATCAAAGACCTTTTTTTTTGAAGCCTTGATTAAGTCGGTCAGCAATCCAAGTTCACCAACATCCATCTTTTCAAGGATTTTCTTTCTTCCATTGTCGGACAAAGACTGATATCTGTCCGCAGCAGATTTATCCCCGGCAGCAATTGCTCTTATAATTCCTTCAATATCAACATCACTGCCTATGATCATGGGTCAGGTATGAGGATTGATTTCATGAAGAGCTTCGCATTCTTCCACTTGCCAGGGCAGACCATATTTATTCAATGCTTCCATAAACCTGTCAGGGTCGAGTTGCTCAATGTTGTAAACTCCGGAGCCGTTCCATATCCCTGTAAGCATCATCATTGAACCTATCATTGCAGGAACACCCGTAGTATAGGCAATCGCCTGCGTTCCTGTTTCCCGGAATGCCTCTTCATGATCACATATATTGTATATGTAACGAGTAATAGTTTTTCCGTCTTTTTTTCCGGTCATGATATTTCCGATGACTGTTTTTCCTGTATATTGTGTACCCAAAGATGCCGGTTCAGGAAGTAATGCCTTGAGAAATTTTATTGGAACCACCTTATGTCCTTCATAATCCACTTCATCTATCCTTGTCATACCCACATTCTTGAGAACCTTAAGGTAATTGAGATAATCACTGGAAAAAGTCATCCAGAATCTCGCTCTTTTCAATCCTCTGATATTGAGAACCAATGATTCCAGTTCTTCATGGTAAAGGAGATAACTTTCTTTTGGCCCTGCCACTGGGTAATTAAAACTGAAATGCACACTGCCGTCCTCGATTATTGCAGGCGTTTCAATCCATTTTCCTTCTTTCCAATGCCGCACCTCCTGGGTTACCTCACGAATATTAATTTCAGGATTAAAATTTGTGGCAAAAACATGACCATGAGTTCCGGCATTACAATCGAGTATATCAAGATAATTAATCTCATCAAAGAGATGCTTCTGAGCATAAGCAGTAAATACATTTGTTACGCCAGGATCAAATCCTGAGCCAAGGAGAGCCATTATCCCTCTGTCTTTAAACTTTTCCTGATAGGCCCATTGCCAGCCATATTCAAAACGGGCTTTGTCAGGCGGTTCATAATTTGCGGTATCTGCATAATGCGCTCCTGCTTCAAGGCAGGCATCCATTATATGTAAATCCTGATATGGAAGAGCAAGATTGAGAACAAGGTCAGGCTGATATTTATTTATCAGGGAAACAAGTTCAGGTACATTGTCAGCATCCACCTGCGCTGTTTGAATTTCTCTGTTATACTTTTTTTTGATATCCTCTCCAATTTCCATACACTTTGACAGTGTTCTGCTCGCAACCATTATCTCCTTGAAAACTTCAGGAAGTTGTGCACATTTATGCACTGCAACAGTTGCAACCCCCCCTGCCCCGATTATCATTATTCTTCCTCTGCTTTTTTCCATATTCATAGTGCTCTCCAGGTAAATATTGTATATGCCCTATCTTATATTATTTTTTTTTCTCAATATCAATACACTGCCTCAAAGACCCGGTAGATAGTATCCATCTATAACTCAGGCCCTCCTCTTTAATATTCTAAGACATGACTCGGATTTCTCCTGTTAAAGGGAATAAATCTGAAAAATCCGGCTTAATTCAAAGATATGGTTATCAATATTTTTCTGGATAGTCTCATAATCTGATGGATCAGAAATCCGATATT
>CAYSBW010000035.1:0-21451 GCA_964429485.1 uncultured Syntrophorhabdaceae bacterium | reverse complement strand
TATTGGTTCTTCTCTTTATTATGACATAAACAGTATTACAAAGTTTGTTTCCTTTGTTATACTTGGAACAGGCTGTTTTGTTCATTACATTTCAAAGGGTATATTAATAAGAAATGTTGTTTTATGCAATTAAGGAATAAACAAGAGTTATAATCAAGTCAGGTGGTTAACTCATTGAAGATTTTTTAAGAGTTTATCGATTTTAACTAAAATCTTTTTCTTGAAACTTCAATTAAAGAATGTGTTACTTTATGGTAAATTTAAATTAAAACAGACAATAATAAGAGCAGGTTTTCATATGATAAAACTTTTAGTTTTTGATCTTGGCAATGTAATTCTACCTTTTGAGCACAGACAGATTGCATTTAAACTGCATGAAAAATCAGAAAAGAAAAATATGTTATCGCCTTATCATATATTCAATTTTTTATTTGATAGAGAAAAGGGGATTGTAAATATCTTTGAAACAGGTAAAATAAATTCACTTGAATTTTTTATCTTATTAAAAGAACACTTTATGCTTACCTTAAATTTTAAAGATTTCAAGAATATATGGAATCCCATTTTTCATGAAAATATACAGGTAAGTAATACAATACTAAAATTGAAATCAAAGGGTTATCCTCTTTATCTATTAAGCGACACAAATGAACTTCATTTTAATTATATTTCCGGAAAATACCCCATTGTACACAAAATGGACCGGTGGATTCTGTCTTTTCAGGTAGGTGTAAAAAAGCCGGAAAGAATGATCTACGATGCAATTTTTGAATCCATAGACGTAAAAAGAAATGAGGTATTTTATATTGACGATATTGAAAGATATGTAGAAGCTGCAAAAAGCTTTGGTTTAGATGGGATGATTTTTCAAAATGCCACTGACTTGTGCAATGTTTTGAAAGAAAAACACATCCTCTGACTGGAAAACGGATTGATTGGTATACCATAATATAATTCTTTGCAAGAAATAAATTAGAGCAGGAATAAATAAATCCGTTAATTAAATATTGAAATCTCGCAGGAGCACACAAAATGATAGAATATCCAAAGATTGATCCCGTGCTTATCAAATTGGGACCACTTGCAATCAGATGGTATGGACTCATGTATATATTTGGTTTTGTTGCCTCATACCTTCTCGTTCTATATCAGATTAAAAAAAAGGTTCTAAAAATAGAGAGATCGCAGATTGACGATATCTACTTCTATCTCATCATAGGTCTTGTTGCAGGTGCAAGGTTGGGTTATGTGTTCTTTTATAATCTGGGCTTTTATTTTCAGAATCCCCTTGAAATATTTGTTTTGTGGCATGGAGGAATGTCATTTCACGGCGGGTTGATTGGAACTTTTATAGCAGGATACATTATTATAAAAAAAAGGGGTCTTAAATTTATTACAATTCTCGATCTTATTGTCCCTACATGTCCCATAGGGATTGGTCTTGGAAGGCTTGGAAATTTTATTAATGGTGAACTTTTCGGTAAACAATCAGATATGCCGTGGGCAATGGTATTTCCTGAAGGCGGAAATATCCAGCGCCATCCCTCACAACTATATGAAGCATTTTTTGAAGGACTGGTTCTTTTTGTTGTTCTATGGATTTACAAAGACAGGAAAAAAAGGGAAGGTGATGTTTTTGCTCTTTTTCTGATAATGTATGGCATACTAAGATTTCTCTGCGAGTTTTTCCGTGAACCAGATTTGCAGGTCGGTTATATACTGAACGTGCTGACAATGGGACAAATATTGAGCAGTATAATGATTTTTGCAGGACTTATTCTCAAGTACATCTATCTTCCAAGGCTTGATATAACAGAAAATAAAAGGTCTTGAATTTTTAAAAATTTCTACTGATTGAGACTGAATTTGTGCAAATCCTTGTTCCTTTCGTAAAGAATCTTAAGCCCCTGCAAGGTAAGAAATTCATCCACTTCATCAATTGAATTTGAATTTTTATATATTAGGTTTGCAAGCCCGCCAGTGGCTATAACATAAGGGTCTGTTCTTACCTCTTCCTTAATCTTCTTGACTATTCCATCAACAAGACTAACATAGCCATAGGTTATACCTGATTGCATGGCATGTACGGTGCTTTTTCCTATAATACTTTTCGGCCTTATTAATTCTACTCTCGGTAATTTGGCAGCCCTTTCAAAAAGCGCTTCCAGTGAAATCATCACACCTGGAGCTATTGCGCCTCCTGCATATTCTCCCTTGGGTGTTATATAATCAAAGGTTGTTGCTGTTCCAAAATCTACTACAATAAGAGCTGTTTTATGTTTATTATAGCCTCCTACAGCATTTACTATTCTGTCAGCTCCCACTTCCTGCGGATTCTCATAAAGTATGGGCATCCCTGTTTTAATGCCAGGCCCCACAATCAAAGGCTTGATTCCCATATATCTTAAACAGAAAATCTCGAAGGGAATCAGAAGAGGTGGAACTACACAAGATATTATTACACTGTCAATTTCACCTGTCTTTATCTTTCCAATATGCAGCAGGCTGTTGATAAGAATGGCATATTCGTCCACTGTTTTATGAAAGATGGTGCTTAATCTCCAGTGATTTATCAAAATATCTTTTTCATAAACTCCGAAGACGATATTTGTATTTCCAATGTCTATGACTAAAAGCAATGTTTATACCTCACCATTTAATTTTATATTTAAGTTACAGCATATTTTTTGGTATGCACTGGTTTAATAAATCCTAAAAAATTACATCCCCGGCTATGATTCTTTTTATATTTCCCTCTATATTGAGGAGTAATGCACCTTTGTTGTCTATACCCTGAGAAACACCTTTATATTTGATACCTGACTGGTTTATTTCCATATATTTACCAACTATGGACGACCTTTCTTCCCAAGTACGACAAATCAAGTCTTCTCCATTTTTCTTAAAAAGAAGATAATACATTTCCAAATTAGAAAGCAGAATACCACATACTCGAGCCCTTTCGTACAAAATTTTTGTTTCCATGAATAGCGAAGTCGCTTTCTGATCAATGCCCTCCTTTATTTCCTTTTCTCTCATATTTATATCGAGCCCGATACCAACAATAACAAATTTTACCATGTCAGTTTCAATGGAAAGTTCAAGCAACGTACCGCATATCTTCTTCCCATTTATTAGCAGATCATTGGGCCATTTTAGTGTTGGTTCAATGCCTGTTACTGTTTTAATTGTATCATAAACAGCAAGGGAGGAAAGAAAAGTCACAGGGTATACATTTGAAGGATGGACAGGAGGCTTGAGGATTATGGACAGGTAAAGATTTTTTCCTGGAGGTGAAAACCAGATCCTGTTCAACCTGCCTCTGCCTGCATTCTGTGTATCAGCAAGAACGCATGTCCCTTCAGAAGCACCATCAAGGGCCAGTTTGAATGCAGATGAATTGGTTGAATCAACCTTTTCTTTGTATATAATTTTTTTTCCAATAAAATCCGTATTGAGATATCTTTCAATTTCCCAGGTGTAAAGTCTGTCAGGAGTTTTGACAAGCTTATATCCTTTACCCTTTAATTTTTCAATATCGTACCCAAGATGTTCAAGCTGGTGGATATACTTCCATATTGCGGTTCTTGATATGCCCAGTGTCGTGGAAATAAAATCCCCGGAAATATAATCATTTTTTTTCCTTAAAAAGTTTAATATCTCTCTGATTCTATCCATTTTCTACCCTGTCATAATGGGAAAAATACATTGTAAAAGAAGCTCTGCCCTGTGACAGGGATCTAACATCTGTAGAATAACCGAACATATTTGTTAATGGTGCAAAGGCCTGAATAACGGTAATCTTATCTTTTGTCAATAAATTTGCAATCTGACATTTTCTTGCATTTAAATCTCCTATAACCTCGCCAAGGAACTCATTCGGCACAGTCACAGCAAGAGACATAATTGGAAGAAGAAGTTCGGGTTTTGCATCGTTGCACGCTATTTTAAATCCTTCGTATGCTGACATTTTCAGGGTAAGATGTGCGAAATCAGGATTATTAAAGGTTGCATCCTTTATTTCCACTTTAATATCCGTTAAAGGAAATCCTTTGATAATTCCTGCACCGGCTGATTCATTAATACCTTCTTTAATAGCAGATATATATGGAAAAGCTGGGTGCTCTTCAGTAATATTGAATAAAATAACAAGGTCTTCTCCTCGCCCGTTAGGGGCTATATTCATCGAGATTGACCCCTTGCAGAGAATATTATTAATGGTCTTCTCAAAAGTGTGCTCTATTGATGCAGAATTTTCAATGGTTTCCTTATAAACAACCTGGGGCTTACCCGCCTGCAGGTCAATGCCAAATTCCTCCCTGATTCTTCTTATAACAACATCAAGATGGAGCTCTCCCATGCCGGATACAATTGTCTGATAAGCATTTTCATCGGTTTTAATAACAAATGTCGGGTCTTCCTCGGATATTCTATGCAGGATGTGATTAAGTTTGTCCTGATCCACATTTCTACGCGGTTCAATTGCTATTGAAATAACAGGTTGATATATGTCAATTGATTCCAGCAGAATAGGCTTTGTTTTTGACAATGTATGACCGGTTGATGTTTCCTTCAAACCTACAATACCAACTATTGCTCCAGTTTTGGCCTCAGCAATTCTTTCCTTATGGTTTGCATGCATTTTATATATTCTTGATATTTTTTCTTTTTTCCCAAGATTTACGTTATAGACATCTTCTCCAACACTTATCTCCCCGGAGTATATCCTGATGTATGTGAGCTTTCTACCCTCTTCCATGATAACCTTGAAGGCAAGAGCTGATAAATCCTCATCGCTCCTTGTTTGTCTTGTCTCTGTCTCACCTGTTTCAGGATTTTTCCCCTGCACAGGCGGAACATCTAATGGAGATGGGAGATACTGGATTATTCCATCCAAGAGGGGTTGAATTCCTTTATTTCTGAGTGCTGAACACATTTCAAGGAGATAGTTGACTTCCTGATTGTATCGTGAATCAAGGACTCATTAATATCATGTCCATCCAGGTAAAGTTCCATAAAATCATCATCGATAAGAGATAATTTCTCAAGAAGTCTTTCTCTATATTCCTTTGCTGTTGTTACATATTCATCGGGAATTTCAGTCAATTCATAATTAGTACCCAGATTTTCTTCCCAGACAACAGCTTTCATTCTTATCAGATCAATAACACCGAAAAAATAATCTTCCCTGCCAAGAGGTATTTGCAAGGGTATTGGATTTGTGCCGAACTTTTCAATCATCATTTCTATGACATTAAAAAAATCTGCCCCGATTCTGTCCATTTTATTAATAAAGGCAATCCTTGGAACTCTGTACCGATCAGCCTGATGCCAGACAGTCTCGGACTGCGCTTCAACACCGCCAACACCACAAAAAACAGCAACCATGCCATCAAGAACCCTGAGAGATCTTTCAACTTCAATTGTAAAATCAACATGTCCCGGCGTGTCAATTATCTGTATCTCATGGTCGTCCCAGTAACACGCTGTAACAGCTGAGGTAATTGTTATACCCCTTTCCTGTTCCTGGGGGAGATAGTCCATTGTTGCCGTACCTTCGTGGACTTCTCCAATCTTATACGTTTTACCGGTATAAAACAGGATCCGTTCCGACACAGTGGTTTTTCCAGCATCTATGTGCGCTGCTATTCCGATATTACGGATCTTTTTAATCCTCTGAATTTCTTTTTTCATCAGGCTTAAATATCGCCTATCTTATCAGAAAAAGTCAATAAGTGAAGATATCTGAATGCATTAAAATGTAAATCATCTATTATTGATTAAGACAGGTGGCAGGTTGATTGCAACCTGCCCGTTATCCTTTATATTGTTCGTTTTTCAGAACAAGCTGAAAAAAACCTGGTTTTCAGGTATGCAGATTTTGCCCATTACAGTTTGCCAATATAACCTTTATGCAGTATAATATGCCCCACATGTCTTCAAAAACAATAATCAAACTCGCTGTTATTCTCATTCTTATCCCTTCTGTTTTCGGGGCAAGCCTGGGTTATGCTCTTGTAAATTACCTTGAAATACCTGACGTAAAACAGCTCGAAACATATAAACCTAAATCAACAGCAAGACTTTATTCAGATGACGGTACTTTGTATTCAGAGCTATTTGTTGAAAAGAGGATCCCCATACCGATCACTCAAATGTCTTATAATCTCAAATATGCTTTCATTGCAATTGAAGATGTCAGATTCTATAAACATTTCGGCGTTGATATAAGAGGTATTGGACGTGCTGCGCTGAAAAATATGATCAGAGGGGGCATATCAGAGGGGGCATCAACAATAACTCAGCAGCTTGCGCGAAATCTGTTCTTGACTCCAAAGAAGAGTTTTAAAAGAAAAATGGAAGAAGCAATGCTGGCCATTCAGATAGAACGCACCTACTCCAAAGATGAGATTCTTAAAATGTATCTCAATTTAATCTATCTCGGTGAAGGAGCACATGGCGTGGAAGCAGCAAGTTTTGTCTATTTTCATAAAAAAGCAACTGAGTTAACCCTTGAAGAGTGTGCAACCCTGGCTGCACTTACCAAATCACCTTCCAGATTATCTCCATTCAAGAACATGGCAAAGGCACTCGAAAGAAGAAATCTTGTCCTGAGAAAAATGTATGAAGCTGGGTTCATAAATGAAAAAGATTATAAAAGAGCAAAAAAAACAGATCTTGTGCTGGCACCTCTGAGAACTTATGAAAAAAAGACAGGCTACTTTATTGAATACACAAAGCAGGTTCTTGAGGAATATCTGAATGATTCTCTTGATATCTATACAAAAGGATTAAATATAAAAACAACTGTAAACCTCAAAATGACTGAGTATGCCTATGAGGCAATCGAAAAAGGAATGCAGGGTTATAAATCGAGACATCCCGGCTTAAATTCACTACCTGAAGTAGCACTTATTGCAATAGAAGTAAAAACCGGAGAAATAAAGGTTCTTATAGGTGGCAAGGATTTTTCTGCATCACCCTTTAACAGAGCAGTTCAGGCTAAACGGCAACCTGGTTCATCATTTAAACCCATTATATATCTTACAGCATTGGAACAAGGGTTAACTCCTGATGATATGCTGCTCGATGCACCTATATCATTCACAAACCCCTACACCAAAAAAATCTGGAATCCAAAAAATTATAAAAATGAATATTACGGCAATGTTACAATGAGAAGTGCCCTTGAATTATCACTTAATACAGCTACAGTAAGATTGCTTGAAAAAACAGGCATTGCCAATGTAATTGAACTCGCAAAAAGACTAAAGATAACAAGCAAATTTCAACACAATCTCTCCCTGGCTCTGGGTACAACAGAAATATCACCACTCGAGCTGGCAACAGCCTATGCTGTATTTGCAAGAGGAGGAGAATATATTCCACCTGTTGCATTAATAAATGTTTCTACAAACGAAGGTGAAGTTCTTTATGGAGAAAGACCTTCAGGACAAAGGGTTGTTTCTCTGGAAAATACATACGCCCTTGTAGACATGATGAAAGGTGTAATTAAAAACGGAACAGCTAGAAGCGCTTCAAAAATGCCCTATTCTCTTGCAGGAAAAACAGGCACAACAGATGACTTTAAGGATGCCTGGTTTATAGGTTTCTCTCCTAATCTCCTCTGTCTTGTATGGGTTGGCTATGATAAAAATGAGTTCCTCAGCAACAGAGAATCAGGAGGAGCTGCAGCTCTTCCTATATGGATTGATTTCATGTCAAAAGCCCTCCCACTATTTCCAAATGACGATTTTATAGTACCGGAGAAGAACGATTACGAACAGGAAATTTATAATTATTAATAATCCTGGAATCTTTATACAACAAATTTCAAGAAAACAGGTTTGACTTATGCAAAAAGATTTTCTCCCCATATCACAGGAAGATTTAAAAAACAGAGGATGGGATTACCTGGACATAATCATCATTACAGGCGATGCTTATGTGGACCACCCCTCCTACGGAGCAGCAGTGATAGGAAGAACACTGGAAGCGGCTGGTTTTAAAACAGGGATTATCTCTCAGCCTGATTGTAAAAATATTGACAGTTTTAAAAAACTCGGCAAGGCAAAATTATTTTTTGGCATAACTGCCGGGAATATGGACTCTATGGTAGCAAATTACACAAGTGGCAAAAGATTGAGAAAAAAAGATGATTATTCCCCTGGAGGTATTCCGGGGATGCGCCCTGACAGAGCAACTATTGTATATGCCAACAAGGTCAAAGAAGCTTTCGGGAATGTGCCGATTGTAATTGGAGGCATTGAGGCAAGCCTGAGAAGATTTGCCCATTATGACTGGTGGGACAACTCTGTAAGAAGATCAATTCTGCTGGATGCAAGGGCTGACATCCTGGTATATGGCATGGGGGAAACGCAGATTGTAGAAATTGCAAATAGACTATGTCAAGGTAAAGATCTTAAGGGAATAAGGGGAACAACTATAGCCTTGAAAGCAAAGGGAAATAAAATCCCGCATAAAGAAACACCTCCAAAAAACGAAAGTTCTGAAACAATAAATCAGGCACTGATTGCTGGCAAATCTTTTTTTCCTGAAGATTGTGTTGAAATACCATCATATGAAGAAATAATTATAGACAAAACAAAATTCAATGATGCCTTTAAAATAATCTATAAAAACCAGGACCCCTTTAAAGGAAAAACACTGTTACAAAAAAATGACGGCCGCTATATAATACAATATCCACCTGCCCTACCCCTCTCCAAGGAGGATCTCGATAAAATCTACGAATTTCCCTACACAAGAAATGCACACCCTTTATATAACAAACATGGAGGTATTCCAGGCTTTGAAACCGTTAGATTTTCCATTATATCTCACAGGGGATGCTGCGGGGAATGCTCTTTTTGTTCTTTATATATGCATCAGGGAAGAATAATACAGTCAAGGAGCCAAAAATCGATCCTTGATGAAGCAAAGCTGATATCCGAAAGACCAGATTTCAAAGGTACAATAACAGATATAGGAGGTCCTACAGCCAACCTTTATGAAGCATTCTGCACTTTATGGAAAAAAAGTGGAGCCTGCACTGATAAATGTTGTCTTATACCAAATAAATGCAAACACCTGAGACTCGGATACCGGGAAAGTATTGAATTATACCAAAAGATTCTAGCACTTAAAAATGTAAAGCACGCTTTTATTGAAAGCGGTCTAAGATATGATCTGCTCGTTGATCAAACCTCGTCAGAATATTTTAGACATCTCTGCAAAAATCATATAAGCGGCAGGATGAAGGTTGCCCCGGAACATTCGGAAAGAAGTGTTCTTAGTGCTATGAATAAACCGTCTTTGGAGGTTTATGAAAAATTTGTAATCAAATATAATAATATTAACAAATTACTGAATAAAAAACAGTATCTCGTCAATTACCTCATAAGCTCTCATCCAGGCTCAACGCTGGAAGATGCGCTATCTCTTTCTCTCTATCTTATAAATAGAAATATACACCCTGAACAGATACAGGATTTTACCCCACTGCCTCTTACACTGTCGGGGACAATGTATTACACCGGAATGCATCCCTTTACCAATGAAAGCATGTATGTTGCAAAAACATTCAAAGAAAGAAAAATGCAACGCGCTCTGATACAACATATAAATCCTGAAAACAGAAAAATAATCCGCGAGGCCTTAAAATTTCTTCACCGGGAATACCTCTATAAACAATTTTTACAGAATAAAAATTTCTCAGCAACCAGAATGAAAAAATAAAGCCGTTAAAAAATAATTTTCCCGGTTCCCCTTAAATCAACACGAAACTGCAGGATCTATGCATTTATAATCTAATTGCAGATGTGTACAGGTTTGAGTTATATATAGAAATGATTTATATTTGGATAATTTTAAATTCACAGGGCCCTGCCCTTGTTGCTGTAAAAAAAACAGAAAGTGGTACTGAAGTGATTCTTAAGGTAGTTCGCAGGGATCTGCTAAATACAGAGATAACAGGAAAATTACAGGTATTTTTACTCACTTCACGGTTATAACGCCTGTAATAAATAAATAATGCAGAAAAAATATACTTTATCATATGAAGAACTTACATCTTTAGTGGAAAATATGCGAAAACGCATTGTTGAGCTTGAAAAATCAGAGGCTGAACTAAAAAACATAGAAATAGAATTAAGAGAAACTGAAAAAAAATATCGGAATATTTTTGAAAATGCCACAGAAGGAATTTTTCAAACAACTGTTGATGGCCTTTTCTTGAGTGTAAACCCCTCCCTTGCCCATATCCATGGTTACAATTCGCCTGATGAACTCATAAAATCCATTGAAAACACTGCAAACCAATTATATGTTAACCCTGAAGATCGTTCACAATGGATGGAATTGATTAAAAAACACGGTTCAGTCAAGAATTATGAAGTGCAAATGTACAGCAGAGACGGAAATTTGAAATGGATCTCCATGAACATAAAGGCAGTTAAAGACAAAGACAATAAACTGCTATATTACGAAGGTACAATGCAGGACATTACAGAGAGAAAAATGACCGAGTCAGCTCTCATTGAAAGCAGGGAACGTTTCAGGACAGTTATTGAACATTCTAACGATGGTATTACCATTATACAGGATAACAGGCACGTATACGTTAACAAAAGATTTATTGAAATGTTTGAATATGATAATGCAAAAAGTATAATTGGAAAACCTATCAACTTTTTGGTCCACCCAGATGACTATGAAGCAGTGACTGATATTTACTTTCGAAGTCAAAAAGGGGAATCAGTTCCATCAAAATATGAATTCAAGGGTATGACAAAGACAGGAAAAATTATTTCAATCGAAATCTCAGGTGTCAGTACCACATACCACTCAAAGCCCGTACATCTTCTTTATTTGAGAGATATTACAGCACGAAAAATAAACGAAAACGCTCTTCGTACAGAGAGAAACAGGCTTATGTCTCTTTCTGACAATGCACCATTCGGTATAGCCATGATAGATAAACATGGCATATACAAATATGTAAACCCGAAATTTATAGAATTGTTCGGATATGGTACGGATGATATTCCTAACGGTAGTGAATGGTTTAAAAGGGTTTTTCCGGATTCTCAATACAGAACAGAAGTTATCCAAACATGGATTGACGATATTGAAAGCGCAAAACAGGGAAACAAAATATCAAGAACCTATGATGTTGTATGTCAGGATCAGACAAAAAAAACAATTAATTTTTTTCTGGTCCAGCTGATAAGTGGGGACTATCTGGTAACATTCGATGATATTACAGAAAGAATGGAAGCACAGGAAGCCCTTGTCAAATCGCATAAAGAACTGGAAAGTCTGAACCGCGCAAAAACAAAGGCTGTCCACCACATATCTCATGAGCTTAAAACTCCCCTTGCAGTAATTCAGGGAAACATCAGAATTCTAAACAGAAAAATTAAAAGAGAACTTAAAGAATTATATCATGACAGCAGCTTTTTTCGTATCATGGAAGCTCTTGAGAGAAATCTCGATCGGCTGGTTGCAATTTCAAATGAAACTGACGAGATATTTAGAGCATCACAGGAACTTGAAGCTTCTATCTTGCTTGACGACCTTGATCGAGTCCTACAACGCATGGAAGACATGTCTGAAGTATCGACAGAAATACAGAGTCACTGGAATGCGCTCAGAGAATGGACAGACAAATTGCTGCCTGCCAAGATAGAGGGACTTCAATCGATAGAACTTTTATCCTTTGTCCAGTCAATTTTAAAAAAGATCAAATCGAATGCAAGCCATAGGCATATAAAGTATAAAATTGAAGGACAAAGAGGTCTTTTTCTTTCTATAAATCCCTTTGTTTTAAAAGAAATATGTAACAGCATCATAAAAAACGCAATTGAAAACACCCCTGACAATGGCGAGATAAACATAGTGCTTGAAGAGAAGGATGACCGGATCTGCATGTATGTTAAAGATTATGGCATCGGTATTACAAATGAAAACCAGAAATATATTCTATATGGCCTGTTTCATACTGAAGAAACCGATCTATACGCATCAAGGAAACCCTATGATTTCGGCGCAGGGGGAAAAGGTTTTGAGCTTCTCCGCATAAAAACATATGGCAGGCGTTTTGGTTTTGATATATCTTTTAGAAGTAAAAGATGTGTATATATTCCAACAGATTTTGATATTTGTCCTGGAAATGTATCGCTATGCAAGTTTTGTAAAACCAGTGAAGATTGCAAACTTTCAGGAGGAACAACATTTTCCGTAACATTTCCCATCAAACACATAAAGGATTTCTCTAATTAATGCAGGGAATCCAAAAAGGTCAATACATAACAACAGAAATAATTGACATAGCTTTTCCGAACAATTATGGTGTTGCAAAAATCGATGCCCTTGTTGTTTTTGTGCCCGAAGCCGTTGTTGGTGACAAACTGAAGATAAGGTTGCTGAGGAAAGAAAAGAAATCTGCCTATGGAGAAATCGTTGAAATAATTACACCCTCACCATTCAGAGTTATGCCTTTATGCCAGCACTTTGAGTTGTGCGGAGGTTGCACTTTTCAAAATGTCCTTTATAAAAAACAGCTTGAACTTAAAGAAAATTATCTTATACAAACTCTTAAAAGAATTGGCAGATTAAATATTGAAAATATCAGGATTTATCCTATTATTCCATCACCTGATGTTTATTATTACAGAAATAAACTTGAACTTTCCTTTGGTGAAGATAGGGGGATGATTACCATGGGATTAAGGGCAAGAGTCTCTCCACTCAAAGGTTATGAAGGAAATGTTATGCCAATAGAAAAATGTCTAATTTCAACTCCTTTTGCCGAAAAAATCATACCCCTTTTAAGGACTTTTGCCCAAAAGCACAGTCTGACTGCATACAATCCATTCACAAGTAAAGGCTTTCTGAGACATCTAATTATCAGAGAGTCAAAATCGACAGGTGAAATAATGGTTGTTCTTGAAACAGCAAAAGGCATTATCCCTGATTTAATCCCCCTATGGCAATCAATGACATCGGCTGTTCCTGAAATAAAAAGCTTTTACAGAATAATAAACTATAAGGGGGGCGATAATTCCTACTTTGGAAAACCAAGTCATGTTGCCGGAGAAAAATACATTGAAGAAAGACTGAACAGTTTTAATTTCAGAATTTTTCCTGTATCTTTTTTTCAACCCAATACAGGTGCTGCTGCACTTATGTACAAAAAAATACATAATCTTACCAGACTTGAAACAAATGAAAAAGTCCTCGGGCTTTATTGCGGTGCAGGCCCCATTGAAATATATCTTTCAGAAAATGCAAGGCATGTTACAGGAATTGATTCATTGAATGCAAACATCATTAATGCCAATGAAAATTGCAGAATAAACAACAGAAATAACTGTCTGTTCTACACAGGTAAAGTTGAAACTGTCCTTAGCAAAATAAAACCTGACAGGACAGACTTGCTCATTATAGATCCTCCCAGGGGAGGAATCAGCAAGCAAGGACTAAATCATATTTTTATGATTAATCCAAAAAAAATAGGATACATATCCTGCAATCCGTCAACCCTGGCACGTGATTTAAAAGATATCACCAACCATAACTACACAATAACAGATATAGCGCCCTTTGACTTTTTCCCACATACTCCCCATATTGAAACACTTGCTGTATTGCACCATTCATAATTGCTTTACTTTTCACATAATTCTGATAAAATTGCAGGAAAATAATGGATAGAGAAGAAGCTAAAGCAAAAATTGAAAAATTAAGAAAAGAAATTGATTACCATAATTACAGATATTATGTCCTGGACGAACCGTCTATTACAGATTCTGAATATGATGGACTTATGCGTGAGCTGGCTGATCTTGAGAAAAACTGGCCTTATTTTTACAACCCGGGATCACCCACCCTGAGGGTTGGTGCAAAACCGCTTGAATCCTTTTCTACTGTAACACACAGAACACCCATGCTCAGCCTTGCAAATGCCATGACTGCCGATGAAGTTATAGAATTTGATAAACGGATAAAAAAAATCCTCAATATCGATGATCCGGATTACGTCATGGAAGTAAAAATAGACGGTCTCGCTGTTGAACTCATATACGAAAAAGGTGAATTTGTCCTTGGTTCTACAAGGGGAGATGGTTATACGGGTGAGGATATAACACAAAATTTGAGAACTATAAAAGCAATACCTATGAAAATAATTGAATATCCTGATGAGCCCGTTCCACCACTTCTTGAAGTTAGAGGAGAGATATATATGGGGAAAAAAGAATTTGAAGACCTGAATAAAAAAAGGGAACTGTCAGGGGAGCCGCTTTTTGCAAACCCGAGAAATGCGGCAAGTGGTTCTGTCAGACAACTTGATCCGAAGGTGACAGCAAGCCGCAGACTGAATATATTTTGTTACGCTGCAGGGGAAATAACCGGAATAAAAACGGAAACACATTATCGGTTTCTCGAATACCTGAAAAAGTGGGGATTCAGAGTAAATCCAAATACAAAGTTATGCAGGAACATAAAAGAAACACTGGAATACTATAATAACATCAAAGCTATGAGAGACAAAATGGACTACGAAATTGACGGAACAGTCATTAAAGTAAACAGGCTCGACTATCAGGATATTATCGGAAGTGTATCAAGGTCGCCGAGATGGGCCATAGCTTACAAATTTCAAGCGCAGGAAGAAATTACAAAAATCAAAGGGATTGATGTACAGGTTGGCAGAACAGGGGCTCTGACTCCAGTGGCAGTACTTGAGCCTGTAGCAATAAGTGGTGTTGAGATATCAAGGGCAACCTTGCATAACGAGAATGAGATAAAAAGAAAAGATATCATGATAGGTGACACTGTTATAGTGTCAAGAGCTGGTGATGTAATACCCGAAATTGTAAGGGTTATTAAAGAAAAAAGAAAAGGCAGTGAAAAGGTCTTTACAATGCCTGATATATGTCCTGTATGCAAAGAACCGGTAATACGTCCTCGGGGAGAGGTAATCAGACGTTGTATCAACATCAACTGCCCGGCTCAGATAAAAGGCAGAATAGAACACTTTGCATCAAAAAGAGCAATGGATATTGATGGTCTTGGAGAAAAGCTAATTGAACAACTTGTGGATAAAAATATCATTAATGATGTGTCTGATGTATATTATTTACATAAAGACACTTTGTCAAACCTCGATAGAATGGCTGACAAATCTTCTGAGAATATAATCAATGCAATTGCAGCTTCAAAAAATCCTACCTTTGCACGATTCATATACGCCCTCGGCATAAGACATGCGGGCGAGCACATCTCAACAATACTTGCTGAAAAATATAGAGACATTAACGAATTGATGTCCGCAAAAGAGGATGAGCTGATAAACATCCCTGAAATAGGACCGGAAGTATCAAACAGTATCATTGCTTTCTTCATGGAAGATAGAAATAAAAAAACTATGGAAAGGATTTTGTCATCAGGTCTTACAATAGAGTACAAAAAAGAAGAAACGAGCCCCTTTAAAGGTCTGACCTTTGTTTTCACCGGGACCCTGAAAACAATGAGCAGAGATGAGGCACGGAAAAAAGTAGAAGCTTTTGGAGCATGGACAGCTTCGTCTATTAGTAAAAAAGTTGACTACCTTGTAGCAGGCGAAGAAACTGGTTCAAAACTTGATAAAGCAAGAGAACTGGGTATTCAAATTTTGAATGAAGAAAAGTTTTTAGAAATGATTGGCAGCAATTAAATAATAAACATCAACCATATGGATCAACGTTCTTTACCACCCACAACTATTTCAGGTATCCTAAGGGTTGGCTGGGCATCGGACACAGGGACCCCCTGTCCATCCTTACCACAGGTTCCTATTCCAAAACCAAGATCGCTGCCTACCATGTCTATTGACCGTAGCACCTCTAATCCATTGCCCATCATTGTTGCGTTCTTGATCATTTTACCTTTCATACCTTTTTCAATGACATAACCTTCCTGTATCTCAAAGACAAAATCACCTCTGACTGTATCTACCTGTCCCCCACCCATTTTTATCACATAGATGCCATCATCAACAGACGAAACAATTTTTGAAGGGTCTTCTTTCCCTGGCAGAATCATTGTATTGCTCATTCTCGGAATAGGTTTGAATCTAAAGGATTCTCTCCTTCCGTTTCCAGTTGATTCCTTCCCGTATTTTAAAGCATGGAATTTATCGAAAATATAATTTTTTAATATACCATTTTCTATAAGAAGAGTTCTTTGAGAAGCGACTCCATCATCGTCATATGCATATGTTCCTCGCATGTTGGGGACCGTTGCATCATCAGCCACATTGATCAAATGTGAAGCTATTTTTTCTCCTGTCATCCCTTTATAACAGGAAAGTCCTTCCATGGCAAGATCAGCTTCAAGACCATGACCAACAGCTTCGTGAATCATTGTTCCACCTGCTTCAGAGGCAAGCACCACGGTTTTGATACCCATCGGCGCTTCAATGGCATCAAGCAAACCGGATAATCTTTTTGCTGTAGATTTTACAAAGTCTTCAATTCTTTCTTCTGTAAAAAATTCAAATCCGTAAAATCCGCCTATCGAATCATAGGCAGTTTGAATATCACCACTTTTTTCTCCAACAACAAAGATATTAAGAATAACCTGACATCTTTTATCTGTAACATTCCCTCCATCACTATTATAAATATTAACTTCCTGAGCTGTATCTCTATATATAATCCTTACCTGCCGGATCCTCTTTTCTTCTGCTCTTGCAATAGCATCAATATTTCTTAGCATAGCAAGTTTTTTATTTAGTTCAACTTCTGCAGGATTTCTTTTTATGGAAAAAGGATATGAACCTTTTATATGATCTCCTTTTTTTATCTCATACTCCTCTCTGCTATCCGAAAATTTTCCAAGCCTCTTCGCAATATCAAGAAGGTTATCTTCCTCAACTACATTTGTTGAGGCAAAAAAGGTTTTCCAGGGTTTTACTGCTCGCATACCAACTCCCCTGTCGCAACCCTTTTCAATTTTCTCAAACTTTGAAGATTCAAAATGCAAATGATTGTAGTTCCTTTCTTCAAAGAAGATATCACTAAAAAGCATGTCTCCTTTCATTAGGGCCTTTAATAGTCTATCAGCATCAAACATCAGGTATCTCCTTAAAAACAAAACCGTAATTCTCCATATCCTTCATAATAAATTCTATTTCTTCCTGGAAATTAGAAGGGTAAATTATTTCAATAATACCTCTATCCCCATCAATAACTGAAAAGATACCCACATCTTCATAAGATTCAAGAATTGATTTAAAAAATCCTATACTATCTCTGCTTAAAATAAACTTTTTAGTTTTTTCCATTTCATTTATAAAATTATACGGCAGAATATATCCATCTCCTCGCAACTATTTCTTTTCATCAATCCCTTTCTTTAAGCATTTCAATAAACGCCTCTATTCTTAATCTTGTTCTTGAATCTATTTTGGACGGAAGATCTCCCTCTATTGTTATAAAAGGAATGTCAAGAACATCTCTTAATATCACATCTTCCATAACCCTATAGCAAAAAGCTTGAACATAGTGTATAAGCCCCCTAATATTACGCCTTTTTATCTCCCTTTTAATATCTTCTATTCTAAGGAAAATCCCGTAAGGATATGTATAAAGCCTGTATTTTTCCACCAGATCAATGTCCTGTGAAAAGTAAGGCAATGCAAATTGTCTCTGCGTTTCATTAAAAACTACATGGGCTCCATTGCTTTCGATAACTTCATGGAGATCCATAAATATCGGTGGAACACCTATAAGTCCAATATTTATTCCGTCAACAGATTGTCTTGTCTTCGCTGTCTCTATAAAGGACTCTGCCATATGATTGTATTTATTGTAGTCTCCGAGCATATCAGAGGCTCTGACAAGCCAGAGATGGTTTTCATAACCTGTAATTACCTTTTCCTGCCATGTCATTCTGTCTATTTCTTCAAGATTTAACCTTACTTTTTTTATTTCTTCTTCTAAATAATCAAGTTCATGTTTTTTAACAGAAAACTCCTGTTTGAGCTTTTCTATTTCCCTTTTTAACACCTTTTTATCCCTGTCATAAGGAAAAGAAAAAGGGATCACTTTCACACCCCTGTATTTTAGTATTTCTGCAAGAGCCTGGGTATTGCTACAATCACCTTCCATTACAGTTATTACAGTGTTAATTTTTCTCTCCATAATAACACCGTACATACCCTTTATCCAGTTGCACATGCTTTTGGGAAAACCATCCTTGTCAGCTCTTTTAAGAAAATGTAAAGGATTGTTGTCAGTTACAAAAACATTGTTAAGATCACAGGGAATAAATTTCCCTGCAAAAATAATTTCAACAGGAATTGTTGTGGTAAAACCAACTGTTTTTTTTTGCATAAATGTTTACCTGCCGGATAATTCTAAAATATTTTTCATTATAGAGAAAATGAATCTAAATGTAGGGGCTATAATGACTTATCTTTTACCGCGAATAAAAATACTGGCACCATATAAAATAACTGCCGATATCATAAAAGCAAGTGAACTGAAATTGTTGTATATAAAAACATCAGCTCCATTAGAATTAAGTGTCTTTAAAGTATGTAAAAAACAAATAAAAAAACCTGTAGCCCAAAACCTCATTATTCTCGATATTTCATTTCTGCTGATACGTTTTTTAGAAAAACCTGAAAAAATACTTTTAATATAACCCGTAAAATACGAATCAGGAAACACCTGAGGTACATCCAGAATATATTCAATATATGGTTCATTATGTGTTGCTGCAAGAAACTTTTCTTCCTTTCTCAACGTAGGTCCATAAACCCAGAAAAAAACAAAGGGGTATACAAGTACCAGGTAGGGATTCCCGCTTAAAAGACAAAAACTTACATCAATTAAATAATTGGCCATATAATATGGATGCCTGACTACACCGTAAATTCCATTGTTGCACATGACAACATTCCGTATTAGCACCCCTTTGGTAATAAAATGGACAACACACCCCGCACCGAGAACAAAAAAAGCTACTATGATTTCAAGATTATTAATACTAAAGAAAATTACAGACAAATAGGATAAAAATCTGATAAGATTTCTGAGGTTTCTTCGTGTAATCTTTTGATGTTTGTCTTTTACCATGTTTTTCGTTGAAGGTAAAATATTTGAATCTCTTTGTCAATTCTTTTCAGGTTGGATTTCTTTTTGCTTGAATAAAAATATTTTGTATTGCTATATTTTCATCGGTGAACATAGATAAATTAAATCCAGATAAAACCGACAGAGAAAAAATCATCAACAGGTGGATAGGACCGGTAAGTTTGATTTTATTAAGTACTGTAATGTTATTTACAGGACTTTCTATACGGTCTTTATGGGGATCTGAAGGCCGATGGGCGGAAATTGCAAGAGAAATGATCATGTCCGGGAATTACTTCCTGCCAACAATCAATGGAAACGTTTATTTTGATAAACCATTGCTTAGCTACTGGCTGATATTGCCTTTTTCATTGCAGGGTGTTGTAACTGAGTTTTCTTCAAGACTGCCAAGTGCAATTTCCGGAATCGGTGTCATTCTAATTACCTTTATGATGGGCAGCCGCCTTTTCAATAAAATGACCGGAATTTTATCAGCCATGATTTTATCAACTACTGTTATGTTCATACTCTGGTCCAGAACAGCCTCTGCCGAGATGTTGAATGTTTTTATGATATGGCTGGCATTGCTTATATTCTTTACAGATAACCGCAGGGGAAATCCAATACATATTTTTTTATTATATATTATAGGCGCGGTTGCAGCATTCTGCAAAGGGCCGGTTGCTCCTGCTGTTATTTTTATCTCCATAGGATTTTACAGTACAGCAGAGTTATTTATAAATTTAAAAAATAAAGGTTTTACATGTGCTTCATTCAAAGAAAGATTTTATTCCGAATTTTACTGGATCTACTCCTGGAAAGGCCTTGCAGGACTGTTGACAGGCCTTACCTTTTTCACCGGATTCCTTTTGGCTCCAGTTGTCCTTACAGGTTCATGGCAGTCAGTTGAACTTATGTGGAGAGAAAATATTCTAAGATTCCTTAAACCCTTCGACCACATTGAACCTTTCTACATATACTTGAAATACATACCTCTTTTTTCTGCACCCTGGACATTATTTTTAATAGCATCCATAATGGAACTAAAAAAATGGGAATATTCAAGATTAACCAGATGTATTGTAATTATTGCAATTTCAATATTTATATTCTTCACAAGCTCGGGTTCACGTAGAAGTTATTACATTTTGCCTATTATGCCTTCATTGGCAATAATAACAGGAAAGGTTTTGTCCGATTGGCTCGATAGTGAAAACCCTGTTAGAAAAAAACTGATTGATATGGCAGCCATACTTACAGCTATTCTTGTTGCTCTGGCCGGTACAGGGCTTTTGCTGGCATACTTTCATACAGGAATTCCACGCCATATCTCACAGCTCGCACTTGGAACAACTACCATTGCAGCAGCAGCAATTTCTTTTAGACTGTTACTAAAACAAAAACAATTTAGAGGTTTTTTAACACTCTTTTCAATGATTTTCATTATTGAATTATGGGCATTTACAATAGGAATGGCAGTCGCTGAAAACAACAGAACATTACTGCCTTTCGCCAAAAAAACAGCTCTGCAACTGCAACATGTTGATGACAGCAAAATAGCCATCTATCAGCTTGGAGATTCTGCACTGATTTTTTACTTAAAAAGAAAGCCTTTAAAATATTATGACAATCTGGCTGCACTTAAAGATTTTATTCATAAAAACCCGGATGGATTTATAATTGCCGAGTTAAACACCATATCATCGTTCCAATCGGAAAATAGTCTGGGAACATTAATTCCCATTATAATAGAAAAACCGGTTTTGAAAAAAAAGGATGATCCAATAGCCTTGTTTGCTGTTTCCAGCAAAAAATAAAACTTAAATTACTAACTAATAAAGGTTTTTTAGAAAATAATACATTGTTTTGTACTGGTGGGGCTCTATTTCCTCAGCACGCACATGAAGAGGAAAATTCATGAAACCATAAAGATCCTCAGTTTTTTTTCTTCCATAATACTTTGTCAGCATTTGTTTCAATTGTTTTCTCCTGTTCTGAAAACAACTTCGGACAAAAGGAATCAACTCGTCATCATTTCCTTTTTCTGTTTTTTTAAAAATCATGGAAAGTAGAGCGCTATCAACTTTTGGAGGCGGGATGAACATACTTGATTTGATTGTAAATAACAATTTCACATCAGCTAAAATCTGACAATTAACAGAGGGAGCACCATAGGTCTTACAATGAGAATTGCTTACAATCCTCTGTGCCATTTCCTTCTGAACAGTCAGAAAAACACTATCAATATATAACCTTTCACTGAGGATTTTAAATATTATAGGGCCGGTAATCTTATAGGGAATATTGGCTACTATTTTAAGATTTTT
>CAYSBW010000034.1:0-21489 GCA_964429485.1 uncultured Syntrophorhabdaceae bacterium | reverse complement strand
GTCGTCCCGCGGCCATAGAGACGGCCTTGCTTTTCAAAGGCGGTAAAAGGCGGGGTTGCCCACTGTTCGGCGGGGGCCGGGACGACATCCAGATGCGCCGCTACCAACAGCGGGGCGGTTTCGGTTTTTTCAGCTTTCAGGCGGGCAACCTTCTGTACCATTTCAAAGCTCAATCTTGACGTCAAAACAACAACAGCCGCCTTTCCCTCGTTCCCGCTTAATAATAATTTTCCTATCGCCTTATCAAGGGCATTATGTCTTCCTACATCTTCCGAGAATGAAAGAATCTCACAATCTGAACCGAAAATCCCCGCTCCATGAGTCCCTCCTGTTACAGGAAAAACAATCTGTTTCCCCTGCATAACCCTTTGCATTCCCGATATGTCAGCAGAACTGATTTTTATCTGTTGGTTTCTGCTGCCTATGCAGTTGAGCATATTCTTAATCATATCATTGCCGCAAATACCACTGCTTGAATATGCAATTGTTCGTCCCTGTTCTTTATTCAGCAAAAGCTTCTCTTTATTTATAGAAGGCTTTAAATAAATATTAATCCTGTTCCAGGTATTTTCAGGATAACTGATATCAGCCACATCCTCCATGGAATTTATCATGCCGTTGGTAAAGCAAATGCCTGATGCAAGGGATATCTCATCACCGGGCATTCTCATTGTTGTATAGAAAGGTTTATTATCTATATATATTTCCAGGGGTTCTTCAACGGTAACGCTGTCTTCAACCTGAAATCGTTCTTTGCTTGAAAACTTAGTTATTGAAATCTTGCTTACATTCATTTTCCCTCCTCGTAAATCCTTAACCTATCGTTTCCCGTATAAAAGAGATTCAAAAAACCAGCCGACTTTTGACAAAAGACTCTTCTGCTCTTTTTTGAAAGACATTTTACCTGCAATATCAAAACCTGAAAGCTTCCTGTAAGTCCTTAAAAACAGAAGTTTTTCTTTAACATCGATCTTAAGTTTACCCTGTTTTTCCATCTTTTCAACATATCTGTTAAGACGCCATAACATGCGCTCCATATCTTTAGCAATCATAGGCTTTCGGCAGGCCTTGTCAAAATCAAGGAATTTAAGTTTACCTTCAGGTATCACAAGAACATTATTCAAATGCATATCAGGATGGTAAACGCCAAGATTCTCCATCTTCCACATAAGTCGGGCAAATTCTTTAGCAATTCCGTACCTTTTCTTATGTCCGCAAGTTTTCAATATTTGAATCAGATCAGATGCACCTTTTTCAAACACAGTAAGGATATAAAGCTTTTTTGTAATTAAATGCTTCTCGCTAATAACACAGTATGGTTCGACAACCGGGAATTCATTGTTTTTTAAATAGAACAGAATCTCAAACTCGCTGACAGCCCTTTTTTCACTGAAAAAAGTATTGCCTGTAAAAGCTCTGAAAATACCGCCATGCATATATTTCCGGCATACGATTAATCTTCCGTCTATCTCAAACACTTTAATGCCGCCCCTGCCCTTGTTTTGCAAAACTCTCGTCTCTGATAGTGAATTGATAATCACAGAAGGTTCCGGCATTAAAAATGGAGCATCCTCGGCAAAATAAATTGTATATTGGTTATAAATTATTTTTTTCAAATTCATTTGTATCATATTTACAGTGTTTTTTTTTAGTTTCATTGCAGATTTACTAAGCATTTGGTTACCTGACATGCCCATATCAACCTCAACGCTTTCCAACATGGACTGTCATATCCCGCGACCTGCTTTGAGACATTATAATTGAAATATTTTATTTTCCTATTTTCGTCAGGGGATTGCAAATGATTTTAAAGACTTTTCTGATCTGAAAATATCTTCCACTCGATCGTGCAAAATTAAGCAGCCTGATTTAAGATTCTATAAAGCCTTTACTGAAGACACTTTACAGATCATCAAAATTCATCATTCCTAAGGGCTTGATATTACAAGGTATACAAATCTTATATTTCACTGCTGTATTTTATGAGAAGATTTGATAAAGCCTGTAATTTTAAGGATATCCGTAATGCCAGCCTTATGGGCAATATGGATAATAACAAATAATTCCAATGCTTTACAAATTATTTCTAATAAGTATTAAACAGGTTATCAACATATTTTGTGGAAAAGTATTGAAAGGACTCGAATATAAAGACCTAATGGCTTGTTTCTTTTTTACAGCAAGATGGCTCTTTAGCATTCTGCAAAAAATTAAAATCTATATTTAAAGAAATGAACCTGGCAGGTAATTTATTGAAAATCAGGGGTATTATACTAAATAATTCAGTATCGGAATATTTGTATATACAATTTTATTGAATCTGTTTTCTTCTTTTTTCCTCATACATCAAAGAATCGGCCTTGGCAACAATTTCATCAATAGACAAATGGCAGTCAGCATCATAGCATTCAACACCGATACTCAGGGAAAGCTGAAATTTTTTTTCAACTTCGTTACGAGCTTTAATAATACTGCAAAGACGTTTAACCAGAATTTCCTTTGTTTGATATGTTGCATCTATTACAAGGACCGCAAACTCATCTCCTCCCATCCGTCCTATGATGTCCGATTCTCTGAATGTTGTTTTCAGTATTGATGCAACTTCAACAATAGCATTATCGCCTTCAACATGACCGAAAGTATCGTTGATTGACTTCATCCCGTCAAGATCAACAAAGCAAAGAAGCATATCCTTCTTTGCTCTCTCTGCTATTTTAATCTGCTGCTGGGCAAGAGTAAAGAAGCCTCTTCTGTTATAAAGACCGGTAAGATCGTCGGTTATGGATGCGGTCCTGAGTTTAAGCTCAAGAATCTTTCTGGGGGTAATATCACGAAAATACCAGATCCTTCCAAAGTAACGATTATCGAGTCCAATCATCGGGGCTGAGTAACGGTCAAATGTTCTGCCATCAGATAGAGCAATTTCATCCCTGCTTTTCTCCTGCCTGTGTTCATAAAGATAATTCACTTTTTCAAGAAATTTCCCGGGTTTTGCTGTTTGCTCCGTTACCAGCCGCAAAACAGGCTCATCAAGCCCTTTCTCAATAATATCATCGGGAATGTTCCACATACGGGCAAATTGCTTATTGTACGAAAGTATTTTTGCATTCTCATCAACAACAAGTATTCCGTCAATGGAAGTTTCAAGCTGTGTGGAAAGGAGAATATTATTTAATTTGAGGGCTTCTTCTGCCTGTCTCCGTTTATCATCCTCTCTTATTATAAAAAAAGCCTTCAGCCAGTAAAAAGAAAATAAAAGTCCGCCCAGTAGAATTAAGCATATAATTATTATGAGTTTATTCCTGAATCCCTTTAGAGAAGAGAGCGCATCATCTTCAGAAGAAGCAACAAGAATGGACCAGAAAGTATTTTCAATCATGACAGGCATATATACAGCATATTTCTTTACAGACTCAATTTTCCCGCCATATGTCTCTTGAACAGTAATTACTGCCTTCCCTGTATGTCCATGGAGCATTTTATCTAACATTTCTGAAGTACCGGGACATTTTTTACCTCCGGCAAAGACAGAATTTCCTTCATGACCCGGAACAGGACAAAAAAGCTCTACTCCATCACGATTCAGTACCCAGCTGAATCCTTTTACCCCTATTATCATTGGTCCAAGATATCTCCATGCCAGTGCTGAAAAATTTATTGTTATCCCGATTGTTCCCTGATAAGTTCCACCATTAAAAACCGGCACATGAAGGGCAATGGAATCTTTCCCGTGGATGGCAGAATATACATTGCTCACAACAGGGCTGTGAGATTTCATAATCTCGCTGATGTGTTCTGCTGAAGATATATCTCTTCCAATATAATTTTCATCAAAGGGTGATATATGAATAATCCTTCCTTTTGCATCTAAACGCGCAACTGCAGTTATCAATTCATCGTTTTCATTATGGACTCTTTCAATAATTTCTTTTCCGATATTATCCATTTTTTTAATATGTTCTGTTTCTGCAAGTATTTTAAGGGTTGTAATCCAATGGGCAAAAAAATGTTCTATTCCTTGCGCAGTTTGTTGAACATAAAGTAATTGTTCCTTTTCCAGCCTTTCTATGGATTCCTCTTTGGCTTCCTTGTAAAAGGATGTAAAAAGAAAACCGCACAAACCAATAAAGCAAACAAAAACAAGAGACGTATATTTTATGTTCATTTGCAATCCTTAGTTTGTGCGGCATAAAAAAACAATCCGGGGTCCATGAGGAAACATAGTTACTACTTCATCGACATTGCTTTCACAATATCATTGCTGCTTGTGACCCATCCGAATAGAGCCTCTACATTCCAGAGTGTTGCCTGCTGAGTAATCGGCGGTCCGGCATTGTTTGTACTGTCTTCAACCAGTATCGGCCAGTAATCAAGGAAATATCCATCTCTGAGAGTTGACTCTACACAGACATTTGTAGCAATACCTGTAAATACAAGATATTTGATGTTGTAAGTTTTCAGAACCACATCAAGGCTTGTTCCCCTGAATCCGCTATATCTGAATTTAGGAATAACAATATCTCCTTCCTGTGGCTTAAGCTCATCAACAACATCCGCATCCCAAGTGCCTTTGATAAGGAACTTGCCCTTGTATTTCGGGTTTTTATTCATAGCCACAAGTCCGAATTCTTTGTGCCAGTTAGGGGAACCCGGTCCTCCGCTATCGGACATATCGGGCGAGTAGGTCATATTAAGATAAATGACCTTGACTCCTGCTGCTCTTGCCGCAGTTATTACCTTTTTGTTATTTGCAATAACACCTTTAGCGCCTGAAATATCCTGACCAACAAGATCAAACATGCCGCCTTTGCTTGCAAAGGCGTTCTGCATATCCACCACAACCACAGCTGTCCTTGCCAAATCTATTTTAACAGGTTCAGGTCTTGCTTTAAGGGTGACAAATTTTTCAACTGTCTCTGCGGAAAAACTCTGTGATCCTGCAATAACAGAAAAGGCAACCAAAATAACTGTAATTATAAACATTTTCCCGATATACTTCATCATAATTCTCCTTTTTTAACAATGTATTGATTTCCCCGGGACCCCTGATTTGATTTCTGTTTTGAATAATAGAAAGCGGGCCCGAAGACCCGCTTCTTTACAAGATTTATTTTTTCTTTGTTTTGGTTGTTGATTTTTTTACTGCCTTTTTCACGGGTTTTGCGGATGCTTTACCATTAACTGCAGCTTTCAATGCTGAACCTGCGGAAAACCTTGGAACTTTCTTGGCGGCAATCTTGATTTCCTTGCCTGTCTGAGGATTTCTTCCCTTCCTTGCCTTTCTTTCTGTAACAGAAAATGTTCCGAATCCTATAATTGTAGTTTTTTCACCATTCTTAAGCGCTTCTTCTATACAACCTATTATAGTCTTAAACCCCTTCTCTGCAGCTACTTTTGGAACATTCATCTCTGCAGCTACTTTTGCTACAATTTCTGCTTTGGTCATTTCTACCTCCATTTTTATTTGTATTTATATCTATGATTATCAGGCAGCTGCATGCTGCCTGTTGTGTCAATCCCTGTAGAAATGACCATCTTTGGGAATTATTAACATAAACATTAATAATGTCAAGGAATATTTGCTAAAAAAACCTATATTACATCAAATATTTATAGCAAAGTGTATTTCTGTGCTTTACATCAGGAAAATTCTATTTTGCTCAGAAAAAAATTCTTCAAAAAACCCCCTCTATTTAGATCGCTGCTTACTTGTACATCAATCAATAAAAAAGTATAATACCAGACAAAAGACTTGCGAAACAGTGCATGCTGTTCCTTATGGAGGTTACAGTTGAATAAAATCACAATAGATAACAAAAAATGTATAACAAAAGATAATGTTACCATAATTGATGCAGCCCGTGAAAATGGAATTGATATTCCAAGCCTCGGCTATGATCCCAGAGTAAGCCCTCCAAGCAACGTGGAAATTTCCGTTGTTGAGCTGATTGAAGATGGTAAATCCAGGATTGCTTCTGCAACCTCCACAATAGTCGAAGATGGGATGATAATAAATACAAGGTCGCCGGAACTGGAAAGTTTCCGAAAAATACATCTTCACTCTCTTCTTCGCAACCATTACGGCGACTGCGTTGCGCCATGCGTACTTCGCTGCCCTGCCCATATTGATATACAGAAGTATCTGTACCATGTGTCAAACGGCAATTTTACAGAAGCTCTTGCTGTAATTAAGGAAAATAATCCCTTTCCTTCAGTTTGCGGGAGAGTCTGTCCCCACCCCTGTGAGGATGAATGCAGGAGGAATGCTGTGGACACTCCTGTCAACATCAATGGAGTAAAGAGATATGTGGGAGATTTCGGCAGTTATCAGACAGTGGAATATATGCCTGTCTGCGCAGATGATACCGGACATAATGTAGCAATAATAGGAGCAGGTCCAGCCGGTCTGACCTGTGCATATTATCTCCGCTGTCTTGGCCACAGAGTTACAATATTTGAGAAAAGCGATGCTGCAGGCGGAATGCTGCGATGGGGAATACCTTATTACAGGCTGCCTGAAGCCACTCTTGACAGGGAAATCAGGAATATTCTCAGCCTTGGTATAGATGTACGATACAATGTTGAGCTTGGAAGCGATATTACCATCCAGTCTTTAAAGCGTGAAGGATATGATGCGATCTTTCTCGGCATAGGCGCTCAAAAATCTTCCAGGATGGGAATACCCGGAGAAGATCTACCTGGTGTTGTGACCGGACTTGACCTGCTTGCAAGATTGGCAGGAAAGGAAAAGCCTGATCTCGGCGATTGCGTTGTTGTTTTTGGCGGAGGGAATACAGCAATGGATGCCGCCAGAAGTGCAATCCGACTCGGAGTTGAAAAAGTAATTGTATTATACAGAAGAACCAGGGCAGAAATGCCTGCTCAAAACATTGAAATTGAAGAAGCCATAGAAGAAGGCGTTGAAATTAAATATCTTGCCATAGCGGTATCAATTGCAAAGGAAGGCAATTCGCTTTCCGTTGTTTGCAAAAAAATGATGCTTGGAGAACCTGATGCAAGCGGCAGGCGGCGCCCTGTTCCAATTGAAGGTTCTGAATTTACAATTCTTTGTTCTACCATCGTGACTGCCATTGGACAGATTGTTGATAATGATTGTATTGCAAGGGATGACCTGACTACCATGCATGGCACAATTCTAACAAAGAAGGATACAACAGAAACATCCATCCCGGGTGTTTTTTCAGGCGGAGACTGTGTAAGCGGACCTGATATTGCCATAAACGCCATTGGAGCCGGTAAAAGAGCAGCTCTTGAGATCGATGAATTTCTGCGTACTGGAAAGTGCATACCTCTTCCCGAAACTTATAATTGCTCAAAAGGCCACTGGAAATCTATACCTGCTGAAGAATTCAGAAAAGTAATACCTTCGGAAAGGATGGAGATTCCTGTTGTTCCTGCTGAAATAAGAAAAATATCCTTTGAAGAATCAACCCACACATGGGATGAGGAAAGCACAATAAAGGAAGCTGCCCGCTGTCTTTCCTGCGGATGCACTGAACAATACTCATGCAGACTCAGGCATTTTGCCAGTGAGTACAAGGTGCAATTTGATCAGAAGTCCCCGGCCAGACATCTTCCCGTTGATGATAATCACCCTTTTATAATACGCGATCCGGGCAAGTGCATCCTTTGCGGGCTCTGCCTCAAAATATGCAGAGAGATGGAAGGTTCATCAGCGCTTTCGTTATATGAAACAAACAATGTTCTGACTATAGGACCGAATGACCACCGTCCCCTTGATATGACTGTTTGTGTTGCCTGCGGTCACTGTGTAACAGTATGCCCTACGGGAGCGCTTTCCTTTAAGCCGGTTTTACCTCAGGTTTACCGTGCTCTTAACGATTCAAACCTCACCATTGTCGCCCAGATCGCACCTGCAGTCCGGGCAACCATAGGTCAATATTATGGAATTGATGCGCCAAAAGTCATGTCGGTTCTTTCAGCCGGGCTGAAAGAGATCGGTTTTGACTTCGTTTTTGATACCTGCTGGGCTGCTGACCTCACAATCATGGAGGAAGGGACAGAATTCCTGACACGCATAGGAAAGGGAGGGATACTGCCCCAGATCACATCATGCTGTCCTGCATGGATTAATTATTGCGAAAAAACCGCCCCTGATATCCTCCCCCATATTTCTTCCTGCAAATCACCTCAACAGATGTTCGGCTCAGTCATGAAACATTATTTTGCACGACAGTTAAGGGTTTTGCCTGAACACCTCTTTTTTGTTTCCATCATGCCCTGTAATGCCAAGAAATATGAGGCAAGGCGACCGGAATTCAATCACGATGGAATTTCCGACATTGATGCAGTATTAACTACCAATGAAATTATCAAAATGTTTGAAGAATGCAGGGTTGATCCTAAAACCATTAAACCTGTGCCTGTTGATGCCTTCTTCGGTAAGGTAAGCGGAGCAGGAATTATCTTCGGCGCCACTGGAGGAGTTGCAGAAGCAGCATTGCGTCTCGCATCAGAAAAAATAACAGGAAAAAAAATGGACAGCTTTACCTATAAAGAAGTCAGAGGTCTCACAGGAATAAAGGAAACCAAGATCAATCTCGGGGAAACCGAGGTTCGTCTTGCAGTAGTAAGCGGTCTCAAAAACGCCCAGCACCTCATTGACAGGATACGCAATGGTGATGCACCCTATGATTTCATCGAGGTAATGGCTTGCCCTGGTGGTTGTATCAACGGATCAGGCAACCCTGCACCTAAATTAACCAGCGATCCCGAAGACAGGCTTGAAGTTCTCTACCGTCTCGATGAAATATCAGTCATCAAGAAAAGTCAGGATAATCCGACAATACAGGCAATATACACAAACTGGCTCGGAAAGCCTGATGGTTTGATATCACATAAAAACCTTCACACCACATACCGGCGCCGTTCCATGAGAATACAGGAGAGGGTGGAAGAGTCCATCCATGAGAATCTTCCGATAGATGTCGGGGTTTGCGTAGGAACAAGCTGTTTTTTAAGGGGTTCCTTCCATCTTATGGAAGGTTTGTCAGCAGAGCTGCAACGCAGGGGGCTTTCAGAACAATTCAGAATAAAAGCGCGCTTCTGTACTGATCAGTGTTCCAATGGGCCGAGCGTGGTGGTAGGATCAAGCGTGGTAAACAGGGTAGATCCTGAAAATCCGGCTGCCTTTATTGACACATACCTTGTTCCTGCTCTTGAAGCAGCACAGAAATTCCACAGTTCGCAGACCAAGACATTGCAATAGCTCATCAGAGTTCACAGGCCATGGAGTCGATGAGGGATTCGAAACAGGGGATGGCTATTTCCATTGTTTCACTTTGAAGAAACATTTCCCTTCCTGTTCTTTGTGTACGACTCAAGCAGTTTTTCAAATTCAGCCTGCTCTTTTTGATTCTGAAATTTTTTACGTTCTTTCTCATTTAGATATCTCTGACCTTTTATTTCAGTGTTCTGGAGAGAATCGGCCCAGCCTCGCAGTTGACGGGATACTTCCTCTGCGAGGGATTTCAAATTTGAGATTTGAGATTTCAAATCTTGAAAAGCGGACAGTCTTTCGATAAAACAGAGCATAGAGCGAACTTCTCCGGCAGAACCTCTGGCAATGTAGAGAAACGTGAGAAGCTCCGGTGTTGTGCCGCGTTCAAATCCTTCTGCAATGTTGTTGGAGACAGAAAGGGCAGCCCGTTCAACCTGATCCCGGAGGCTGTATTTCTTCTTAAACTCCTCCCCCTCGGTCAGCGCGTATACTTTTTCCGCTAATTCCATCGCCCTCTTCCATACGGGCAAGTCTTCGAATCGCTCATAAGTCATGTGTCCCTCCGGGAATTTGAAATTTCAAGTTTGAGATTTGAAATGTTTTTCTCCTGAGAAGCCCTTTGAAGTTTGAAATATGAAATTTGAGGTTCATTCAGTTTTTCCCTCGATGATGCAGATTTCCGGGATGTCGCGCATCCTTGCCATGGCGATGCTGATGGGATGGGTGGGGTCGGAGAGTTCGCGGTGGACTTTTTCGATGGCGGCAAGCTTCTGCTCATTGTTCCAAGCGTTATTGAGTTCAGGAATATTGGCAAGGCGTTTCAAGACTTCACATCCGGCAGTCTTGATCTCGTCGGGGAAATAGAGTTCGTAAAGAAAGAATTTAGTTTCGTCTTTCAAATAAAAGGAAACGTGTTTATTAGAATCAGTAAGGATGGTTTTCATTGTTCCATATTTTATTATTATTTCTCTTTTTATCAAAGCCAACCACTTACTTTGTTAACCCAAACAATTACAGCATAATCCGTTCATATTCATTCCCAATTGCTTCCAGATAGTCGAATCTTCTTTGCAAAGGCTGATTTTCATCTCCGGATCATATTGCATTATTCTCTCAATAATAGTACGGAAAGCGGCAACACGTTTCATCTCGGGGTAGCGGAGTTTTGTCCCGTCATTTATGAGTAAATCTTTTATCTTAATGAGAGATGATTCGGGAAAACGTGATTTATTGTGGCTTATCAGCCCTCTTGACGGTCTGTATTCTCCGATTGTTATGCGTTCAGGTTTAACATGCCGGAAAATTGTATCAACAAGATCAGGATAATCTTCCTGCCAGCCCTCATAAATAAATACGGGGTCAATACGCAGGCGCACCTCATAGCCTTCATTCTGTAATTGCCGTGCTGCAATAAGTCGCTCTTCCGGCGATGCAGTTCTATGCTCAAGGTTACGATAAACCTTATTGGTATTAATGCTAAATGACATTATTGATTTCCCGTTATGCGGAAGATCGATAAGGTTCTGAATATTGTCGCTTTTAGTAAGAAAGAGAAGCCTCGTCCTTTTCAGTTGCTCTCCCGCAAAAGAGATGAGCTTTTCAGCAAATCCGGTTATATTCTCTATGGCCAAAGGATCGCACAATTCGCCGAGATTGAGAACCCTTAAAACGGCAGGTATGTCAGCACGGTCGAATGCAACCAATTCCTTGAACATCTTTTCATAGTTGACGAAATGGGTAGAAACAGGGCTTGTGCGAAAGGTCAAATAAAGATAGCAATATTCACACCAAAAGTTGCAATTATTGTAGGCTGTCAGTTTGTAAAATTTTGCACATCTTCCAAGGGGGTGTTGAAACTGTTCAATAAATGGGCTTGTCCGGTTTCTGAGCAAAAGAACGCCACGTTCCGCCATGAGTTTGTCTGTGCCTTTCTCTCCATTAAGAGAAGGAATTTTGTCAATCCATTTGAGAGGAAGGTGTGACCTTTCTGCAATCTTTTCAGCACTCTCGATATTGCATTTTCCTCTAAGAGCCCAGAGTTCAGAAACAAGCTGATTTATGGAAGAATCATCCATTTGTTTTATTACTCTTCCCTTTATTTCCAAAACATCTTTGCCATAGTAACAATTTTCTATGCTTTTCAAAATATCATCATTACAGTCACAACATCTGTCATTTTTTGATATTTATTACAGAACCTTCCTTGGTATTGTCACTTTAAACTGTTCGCCGTCAATGTCATTGTCGAATTGAATATCAGGTTGGGATTCCAACGCCCGTATGATGCCTGAACCCAGTCCTCTGTATGGCAAAACATGTATGCCATAAGAAACTAACTGATTATTTCTGATTACCGGATTGCCGTATTTTATTTCTTCAACGGTCAGATTGTTTGGTAATTTTCCCGGGCTTATAATTTCAACCCTGTTATCAAAAATCATTAAGCGTATCGGCGAGTTCTTAAAATAATCCCGGTGCAGAAGTGCATTTTGTAATAACTCCTCAAGTGCTGTGGTTGAGACTTCCAGTATCCCTATTGAGTTAAAATTTTGATCTTGCTGAATACGCTTCAAATTTATCTCAAAAAAGCGCATTCCCTCATGAAACATATCCGGTATTGTACCTGTAATATCCCTGCTGTCTCTATATTCGTTTCCTCCTATGCTATTTCCAAAAAAGGATACCGCTTTAATGCAGAAGGCCGGTTTATGATTTTGCGGGTCTTTTCCGAAAAACAACAATCCTGCCAAAGTCAATTTTCCGCTTCGCATTACCTTTTTTATTTTAAGCGCCTGCTCGAAATCCAGGCCATGCTCTTGAATTGTTTTTTTAAACTCTTTTTTAAAATATTGTTCAAACTTTTCTCTATTAACATCATCTAAAGAAGTTCCGTAAATCTCCATTTCATCAGCCGATAAATTGCCGCTGCTCTGGAAGAGACGTAACATCTCTGCATTATCGGAAACACGTCTTTTATCTGCGCCCTGCTTTACCCAAACCACCAGATTGGAGTCTTTGTACGGCTTGTTTATCCCTTCCTTTACATGAATGATTAGTATCTTTTTTGAACCCCCATTATCAATGGAAACAACCTCCGTTGATACATAAATGCCCGGTTTCACTTTGTCAGTTGCAATATTTCCTATTTGATTATTGTATCTTTGTAATTCTGTGTACTCCAATCCTATTATTTCACCTGATCTATCCTTTACCCCGAGCAGTATAATGCCTCCGAGTGAATTAGACATTGCCGTCATTTCCGCAGCCAAGGCATCCGGCGAACTAATTTTTTCTTTAAACTGCACCCGGCTTGTTTCACCCATGTTTATTATATCAAGCAGCTCTATAGCATTCATTTTTTCATACTCCATAGTTCATAAATATTTTTTCTTCGATTGAAGGCTTCTTCTCCGCCTTCCATTATAGTTACTATCTGCTTCTGTGTTTCACGGTTGTCTATTGTACCATCCTGAGCCTCAATCTTCGATTCGAGATATTTGCATGAAATTATTTTCTCGCTATCACCAAGCACAGGGATATTAGCGTTGTGAGTGGCAAATATAAACTGCATTTTCCCTTTCAATAATTTAATCTCTTTTATAACATCTTCATAAATAGTCTGGTTATCCAGATCGTCTTCCGGCTGGTCAATCATTAAAACTTCCGTTTCTTTTTGCGCAAGCAGAAAAAGAATCAATGCTGTGGCTCTTTGACCAAGAGAATGCTCTTTTAACGGTTTACCATTGTATTTGATTGTATATTTTGTTTCTACCTGATAAGTAAGCAATTCGGGAAGATTTTCCATAAATCTTTTATTAAATTCAGCAAGGTGGTTTTCATTAAGTATATTCCTTAGTTCTTCTTTATCTCTATAAATCTCAATAAAGTCCTGATAGTTATCGCTTATCTGTCCATATTTGGTTTCTGTGATCCCACTTCCTTTAAAAACCTGTTTGATTTTGTCCAAAAACCTGTCGCGCCTCTTTTTGTATTCCGCTTCAATAGAGAGAGCGCTTTTATAATCATTGATTCTTTTGACTTCTTTTTCTATGATTTTATATTCTTCACGCCACAAGTTATTCAGTTCAGATATTTTATTGTTTAATGAAGCCAGATGTTCCGTTCTTCTCTTTTCAGATTTTTCAATCTCTATCAATTTCAATTTCGACGTTTCAATCTGTCTGTTCAATTTAAGAAAATCATCCGGATTAAGGCTTGGCACATTGATTTCCCTTTTTATTCTGGCAAATTCTTCTTTAAGACTTTCTTTTTTGTCCTTCAGTTTATTTTCAAATTGTTTAAACTCTTCAACAGATTTATCTATGTCGATATTTATATTAATTAATTCACTGAATTTGACATTAATATTTTCAAATGCACCCTCAAACTCTTTGAATATTTCCTTATTTTCTTCTGACCTGAAAACTGTATTTTTGAAAAAAACAGAGTGGTTCTCAATTAATGATTTGAAGTCCTTTTTGAATTCCTCCAAGCCTCTGGAAATATCGCTTATTACAGAAATATCGGAATCAAAGTTGCTTTGCTGACGAAGCTTATCCTGAACCCCTTTTTCTTTAAATATTTTGAGTTTTGCTTCTGCATTTTTTATGTTTTCATTGGTTTCCTTTTTCAGATCCTCAAGGTTTTGCAGTTTTTTAAAGGAACTGATAATATCTTTTATTTCATCGGATTTTGCTTTTATAAGCGCTTGTATATCGCTCAAACGAGTGCCGATAAGTTTCTTTACCAGATCAGCTTCGAAATCAATATTTTTATTTGAGAGATCTTTTTGTCCGAAATAGACAGGCGTATTAAATATGGCGTCGATTGAGGCATCAATTCTGATATTATTTTCATAAATATCCTCTTTCTGTCCGTATATTTTTTCAATGCGATATTCTTTTTCGTGTTTATTAATAACAATAACAGTAACCTTGGCGCCGCTTTTCAGGACATATTCGATAAGGCTGTTTTTATATTCTCTGTCGCTGGCCTGGCTCCCAAGAGGAATTCCAAGTGCATATCGCAGTATTTCAATTATAGAAGATTTTCCGCTGCCTCTGATGCCTATAAAATTATTCAATTCAGGTGAAAAATTAATTACTTTACCGTCAAGCAGACCTCCCTCGAATGAGATAGATTTAATAAATGCATTTTCAAGTTTTGGGGGCCTATCATTTGAAACACGGTTCTTTTTGTCAGTTAATGCATATTTAACGGCTTCAAAATTGAAGTCTCCTATTTTTATAAAGCATGCTTTTTCAATATCATTGCCGTTTTCATCCCTTTGGATACCGCATATACCTATTTCACGAATTGTTTTACAATCTGAACCTTCAATAAAGGCGGGGAGATCTTTTTCACCGCCAAACCAGGTTATCAAACTATTTTTTAAATTATTTGTCCTTAATTTTTGAAATGCCAGTACATTTCTTTTAAAATTTTCATCTCCTGCTATCTGCTTAATCCTGCCGCCATCCAGTTCATTACAGAAGCCATTGTCTTGTTCTGCGTGCGCCATCATTACGAAGGTGTCTCTGCCCTCTTTCCGGTGATCTTCCAGTTTTTTAAATAAATCGGCGAGGTTATATCTGCATCTGGTATTGCTGTTTTCACGATTGGCTATCCCTTCAAAAGCAGAGTTTAGAAACTGTTCAATGAAATTAACATCATCCTTTATCCATGTTTCATACTCAAAAGCGATCAAAGCATGAATTCCATTGGAACCATCATTTACAGAAAGCTCCACGCCAGGTATCAAATAGATGTTTTCTCTGAGGCTGTTTTTGCGAAGGGCTTTGTATTCTTTTAAATCGAATTTGTTATGATTTGCAATTACACCGATTCCAATATCCTTTTTCTTTAACTCTTCAATATAATCTCTAACAAAATCATTCTCACTACCTTCATACTTAAATTCTTTATCTGCCCTGGTATGCAAGTGAAAATCTGCTTTTAACCATAACGACCCGTTTTTAAAGATATTTGTTGTTCCTTCCATGATTTACACCGCCTTAGACCTAATCCTCGCATCCTTCATCTGCAATGCGGTATTGTGGTATTCTTTGCTTTTTATCATTCGTCCGGCAAGGGTACCTCTAACCGTCATACTATCTAATTTTACAGGTAATACCATATAATAATCCATCTTAATTTCATTGAATATTATACCGTTTTCCCCTCGATGATGCGAATTGCCCCGCGGGTCAATACCTCGAAGTTTCCTCTGAGAAAGTTAGCGTGGTCTTGTCCTGCCATCACCGCGGGGTACTTCATTGCGGGGATATTCTGCATCTTTTTCATGGCGAGGCTGACGGAATGGGAAGGGGAGGAGAGTTCCAGATAAATTTTTTCGATGGTTTGTAGAGACGCAAGATTTTGCGTCTCTACGTCATGCGTCTCTACATTATTGTCATTGGCGTCGATTTCAGGCAGGTTGTTGAGATGCTTGAGCATTTCACAATCGGCGGCTTTGATCTCGTCGGGGAAGTAGGGTTCGTAGATCATGGCATAATTCAATTTAATCTTTTTTAAATCGTTCATAAATTTTCTTTGTCAACCAATCCTTCACATCCTGTTTAAATGATGAGTCAACCATGATTTTATCAAATATTTCCTGGTTTGCATCCATTCTGTCAATCAGTGTTTGAATAAAAACTTCATCAAAAGCATATTTGAAATTTTCAATGGGATTATTTTTTGCCCTGATTTTGAGTTCTTCATTTTCATACAAGGCTTGTTCTATCTGTTCAAAATATAGATGATCAGCATCAGTAAAATCAGTACCGTATTTATCGTTTAATATATTAATAATATTGGAAAGTTTATCTTTCTCATCTTTAGGTCGGTTTATTCCGGCTTCTGTAACGGGATCAAGTCCGTATTCGCCTTGTACCTGAAGAAGCAGGTCCCCTTCAGCAATCTTTTGGAGTCTGTAATATTCCAGAGCTACCTCATTATCTAATTTTAATCGTTCCGTATAATCTACTTTTGGTAATTTGGTTAACAAAAATCTGCCGTATGAATATAATTTTTCTAATTCTACATCTTGAAAAGGCATTATCTGTGAAAGGAAAGAATAGAGACGGACAAATGATGTCAATGCCTTTTTGAATTCGTCCTGGGGTTCTTCCGCTAATCCCTTGTAACGGTCTACGGCTGGATCAATAAAAGCATACAGCTTTCCCTGATCTCGCATAGAAGCGCTGCCAGGCTTGTAAAATATTTTTGAAAAGGCATCAACTTCCGATTGATAATAAACCTGAGCCGCATCCGTTTTACCTTTTATGCTGTACAGGTGATTAGGGTCGGCTGTTTCTGTCATTGTGGTCATTTCATAATATGGCTGGAATGAATCAATGATAGTCTGACGGTCATTGGCAAAGTCCAGAACAAAAGTGTCTTCTTTTCCGGGACAGGTTCTGTTTAAGCGGGAAATCGTCTGTACAGCTCTTACGCCTGATAGTTTTTTATCAACATACATCGTATGCAATAAAGGCTGATCAAAACCGTATTGGTATTTATCGGCAACTAATAAAACCTGATATTCAGTGGTTCCGAACTTTTCCGGGAGTTCCTTTTCTCCAAATTTATTCAATTGTGCTTCTGTAACACCTTCAGGAAAGAAGTCGTCAATTACTGATCCTGAAAAGGCTACAAGCGGTCTAATATTGGAGTATCCTTTTTCCTTTATGTAATCCTTAAATTCCAGATAAAACTTCAATGCGTGCTTGCGTGAAGCCGTTACCACCATTGCCTTTGCCTTGCCGCCGATTTTTTTCATTGTGACTTGACGGAAATGTTCAACCATTACTTCTGTTTTCTGGGCGAGGTTCGTAGGATGGAAAGAGGCAAATCTTGCAATCGCCTTTGTTGCCTTTCTTTTATTTAAGTCCGGGTCATCTTCTATGGTTTTACAAAACCGGTAATAGGTTTCGTAAGTAGTATAGTTCTTAAGAACATCAAGAATAAATCCTTCTTCAATTGCCTGCTTCATTGAATAGAGATGAAACGGTTTTGGCTTTCCTTCAGCATCTTTTTCTCCGAAAACCTCAAGTGTTTTTGCCTTTGGTGTCGCTGTAAATGCAAAAAGGCTGATATTTTTTTGCGGACCTCTTTTTTGAATTATTTCGCGAATATAATCATCTTCATCTTCAACACTATCTTCAATTTTGCCTTCAACTATTTCAGACTCTTCCAAAGAAACATTTTCCCCCACCAATGCTTCCGTCATTTTACGGCTTGCCTCGCCGCCCTGGCTGCTGTGGGCTTCATCAATTATTACCGCATAATTACGCTTTGGAATTTCGGTGAGATATTTTAAGGCATAAGGAAATTTCTGGAGGGTCGTTATTATAATATTTACGCCGGATGTGATTGCATCTGCCAATTGTTGTGAATTATCTTCGATGCGCTGGACAACGCCGGTTTTATGTTCAAACTGATAGATTGTATTCTGCAACTGCTGATCGAGGACATTTCTATCAGTAATTACAATTATTGAGTCGAAGACTTTCCTGTCACGATCATTATAGAGTGAAGACAGGCGATAAGCGAGCCAGGCGATTGAGTTGCTTTTTCCGCTTCCGGCCGAGTGCTCGATTAAATATCTTCTGCCACTCCCCTTTTCCCTGGCATCTGCAATTAGTTTTCTTACAACATCCAATTGATGAAAACGGGGAAAAAGCATTGATTCCTTGTAATATTTCTTTCCATCGACAGTATATTCTTCTTTTTGAAGATGGATGTAACGACCGATTATTTCCATCCAGCTATCAACAGATAAAATATCTTCCCAGAAGTAAGCCGACCGATAAGTTGTATAATCTTTTGCCGGAGGGTTACCGGCTCCGTTATTAAATCCCTTGTTAAACGGGAAAAACCGTGTGCCGTCGCTTTCCAGCTTAGTCGTAAAATAAACTTCGTCCGGGTCAACAGTAAAGTGAACTAAAGCCCTTTTTTTGAATTGAAACAACAGTTCTTTCGGGTCACGGCTTGTTTTGTATTGCTCCATTGCGTCGCCAACCCTTTGCCCTGTAAAATGATTCTTCAATTCCATAGTTGCTATTGGTAGCCCATTCACAGAAAGTAAAAGGTCAATGCTCTTTTTGTTTTTCGTAGAAAAGAAAACTTGTCTGGTTATATGCAAATTGTTACTGTTGTAAAGTTTAATAGTGTCCGGATTAAGGCCGCTGTCCGGCTTGAAATAAGCAAGCCTGAATTTAATTCCGCTGTCTGTTATGCCGTGCCGTATAACATCAAGCATTCCTCTTAAATCCAGCTCCTTAAATAATCTTTGAATGAATTTGTTTTCCGTTTCTTCTTTATAATAGGTTTTTAGCAGTTCCCACTCTTTGGGCTGAGAAGTTTGTATAAAGGAAAGAATAGCTTTTTTATCAAGCGCAAGGTCGCTGCTGAAATCAACAGCATTTCCTTCAATCCAGTCCGAACGAACCATATTTTCAATAATTGCTGATTCGAATGTATGTTCCGAATGAATACTCATGCTATTCCTCGCTTATGGCTTCTAAGATTTTTAGTTTAAGTTCTTCTGTAAAATCCGGCTCGTTGATTATTGAGATAATTATTTCATTTAACAGCTCTTTTGAAATTTTACCGGCAGCCAAATGATAGCTGATATTTTCCATTTCATGAATAAACTTTGGCACAATAAAAACGTAACCATTCAATAATAAAAATTGGGCTCCAAGAGAGATCGCTATTCTTTTATTGCCATCCCGAAAACAGTGGAATTTATTTGATGAAAAGACAAGATGAGTTAATTTGTCTTCAAAGGTTGGATAATAATCATCATTCTGAATATGTTGGAGAACGCTCTTCAACTTACCGGCATCAAATATACCATCCAACCCGCCGCCGCTTACGTTTACTGTCAATTTGTGGGTTTCTATCGCTTGTGTAATATTTATGTATATAAAAGTCATTGGCGTTCTTTTAACCTTTTAAATACATCTTTCATTTCCTCAAGCCTTTCAGATAAGTCTTTGCTCTTTTCCCCAAGAAACCTTTCAAAATCATTTGTGGGAATTGCTGCAATATATTCTTTTAATCGTATATGAAGAGCATTTCTAAAACCCAAATCACGGCTTGCCATTTTGCTTCTAATATCTTGAATTTGGGGTACCCAAAGCTGTTGGCTTTCAAATTCTGCAAAGAGTTTATCTACTTCAGGCTGGTTCAGTTTTCTTCCCAGTTTTTCATATTCTTTTTTTAATATGTCAGCAAAACCATATTCATAACTTGATATAAGGAGCAAAACTTCACTGTACATTGTTTCGCGTACACTTTCTTTTGAATGAAGTTTCAGGATTTGTCTATACTCCTGTGTGTTTTCCTTAAAAATGGAGCGATAGATTTTATCTGTATAAATCGGATATTTAATCTTCCCTAAATCAACATAATTACTCAATGCATACGTAAACTCTCTCCTATAATCCTCACCACGCATAAAATTAATAATAAAATCTTCATCCCTTTGATTTATATATTTTGTACCGCCACCCGTCCTCTTGTTTATTGTGTCAATAACAATATCCAGAATAGCGCTGCGAAGAATTTTTGCCCTTTCACTTTCAACCAACAGCATTGCTAAGTTTAAAAATGAACGGAAATTAAATATGCCAAGCTGTGTAGTTTTGCTAACGACATTAATGTCGTTAGCAAGCCCCGACTTTATGGTTAACTTCAGGTCCTGCAAGCGTTTGCCCCGTAAAACTTCATATCCGTTTTGGGATAATTCGTCGATATATTCCTCTAAATAGCGGTCGATGGTTCTGGCATCAACCTCAAAAAATGAAGCGACCTGTTCCTTAATAAATTTTACCTCACCTTCGAAAAATATCCCTTCCAGGCCCGAAGCTTTTCTGATTTCTTCCAAGGCATAAGGATTATTTAATATATTCTGGCGGTCAACTGATGATACGGTTAAGTCTTTGCTCATAATATCACCTTTATTTTTCCCGTTACTACTTCGCTTATTAATGCTGTACGGTATTCTTGCAGGAGTTCTATTTCTTTTTGGATTTTGGAGATGGTGTTGTCTATTTTTCGGGTTTCGGTTTGGATGTAACTAACGATTTTCTCGATTTCTTCATATTGGGGAATAAGAAATAAACATTTTCCGATATTTTCCATTGATAAATTTGGCTGTGCTGCCTGAACAGAAGCAAGGGAAATATATTGTTTGATTAAAGATGACTGAAGGAATAGCCAAACCCATTTAGCATATTTTGTTTCTTTCAATCGTATAAAACAGACAGCTTGATTAGTATTTGAAGGAATGAATTCTTTTGAAAGAATCCCAACTTTACCAATAGTAGCCCCTGCAATAACAATTAGAATATCATTCTCTTTTAATTCTGAACGTTTAAGAATATTATTGGTTTTTTCATCAATAAAAAATTCGGGAAAAAAAGAAATTGAATTGGATTGTAGAATATTTTCAGCTTTTAAAAATCTTATTTTTCCCTCAATAAGCAATTCAGCATCCACAGTAGATGGTGTTGTTCCTTTTGAAATTAATTTACTTAAATACTTCAATTTCTTCGCTTCCCAGTGTTCCGGTATATCACCCAACCATTCAATTCCACTGGGTTTTAGTTTTACATTTGGGTTAATGCCCCGTGTAATCGCCTGGTTAATTATTGCGGTGCGTTCTTCTTTAAGGAGTTCAATCAGTTTTTGTTTGTTGGTTATTAGTTTGTCTATCTGGGCGGTTTTTTTATCTAAAAAATTGGCAATAGCGGTTTGTTCTTCGATAGTTGGGAAGCAGAAATTAAATTCAACAAAAACATTTTGGTAAAGATGTTGTATAGTAGAGCCATAAGAAGTATATTCGTTAAAACTTTTGAAAACATCCGATAGCAATATCCAATATAAATATCTTGTAGAAAATATCTTCAAAAGAGAGCGAACTACAAAAATTCCGCTATTAAGACAGGCCGGTTTGGCAAGTTTTTCTACTATAGCCACCTTACCAATTGTTCCATCTTTAGTAATTAATAAGTCTTCGTTTTTCAGTTGAATAAACGGATCTTCATTATATCTATCTTCATCAATCTGGTAACAGTTTTCCCAATCAACTAATCCATCCTTAAAATCTGTCCCTGTCACAAGATAAGAAAATCCTTTAACTAAAAATTCACTGGCTTTTAACCCGTTCCATCCGACTCGACCCTTAACATAGCAACAATGCTTTATTTTTTTTA
>CAYSBW010000033.1:4338-21537 GCA_964429485.1 uncultured Syntrophorhabdaceae bacterium | reverse complement strand
TAAGGTTTTCCCATCAATATTATTTTCTCTGATGGTATTCTTATTTTTATATTCTCCCCTGTATTAATGTTTTTTTCCGTCATGCTATACATTATAAGAGGAAAACCAATATCTACAGATACATCCGAAAAGTAAGGCTTTAATATATTACCTTGAACCTTTCCTTCAAATACATTGCTTTCTTCACTGTTCTTATTTTCTACAACTGCTATGTTTTCAGGCCTGATTACTATAATTACATCCCCTTTGTAAGGATTTTCCTTTACAAAAACTGTATTACCTATTTTCACGGTGGAACCATCGGAAATTCCATTAAAAATATTCTGTGATTTTAAAAATCTTGCCACAAATTCATTTTTTGGATTATCCATCATTTCCTTTAATGCCCCTGTCTGGACAATCCTACCGTCATTCATGATTGCAGTACGATCCGCAACGTCCGATGCTTCTTCGAAATTATGACATACATGTATAAAAGTCCCATTAACATCTCTTTGAATTTGCCTGAGTTCTCTTGCCATTTCGGTTCTCAAATTTTCATCCAAAGCGCTTAAGGGTTCATCGAGCAAAAGAACTTTTGGTTTCGTAGCCAAGGCCCTTCCAAGTGCTACTCTTTGTTTCTCCCCTCCACTTAAATTAAGCGGCATTCGATGTCGAAGGTGTTCTATTTTAAGCCTTGAAAGCATTTCCGATACAATGTTTTTTAATTCTTCATAAGGCATTCTCCTTGCTTCCAGTCCATAGGAGATATTTCTTTCAACCGTCAGGTTGGGAAAAAGAGCATAATCCTGTGGGACGTAACCAATGTTTCTTTCCTCCATATAAAGGCGGGTTATATCTTCTCCATTAACTTTAATATTCCCTCTATTCGGGTTGTAAATCCCTGCAATATATTCAATTAAAACTGTTTTCCCCGCCCCTGTAGGACCAAGTAACGCTAAGTACTCTCCTTCGTCTACTGTTAAGTTAATATCCCGAAGATGAAATTCACCGAGATCACCATCAATATCAATAAGTTCAATCATATTTTTCTCCTTACCACACATATCCTTTTGCACCGATACGGTGCATTATATATACCGAAATCCCTCCAACTATGACAAGAACATAGGCCAGCGCAAAACCGTACTCGATATTGCCGAATTCCACCTGTGCCCACACGGCAACAGAAACCCAGTCCGCGTTATCCATTTTTATGAGTTTCGTGAAATCGGAAAACCGCGAAGGAGGCAACTCCCTGAAAGTACCACAGAAAAATAAAACTGCGCTAAATTCTGCCATTGCCCTTGTCCAGGCCAGAATAACTCCGGCAATAATTCCACTTTTTGCCAACGGGAAAGTAACAGTTCTGAATGTCCTCCATCTGCTACTTCCAAGAGAGCGCGCCACTTGTTCAAAACGAGGGTTTACACTATCAAAAGCTGCCTTCCAGGCACTTAACCCCAGTGCAAAAGAAAGCACAAGTGATGCAATAACCATCCCGGGAAAAAGACTGTGAGCAAATTTGAAGCCCAGTACATTTTGCAATTTCCATAACGGCCCATAGTTGAACATAACAATCAGACAAATCCCTATCACCGAGCCGGGCATCACGATCAGTGACGAAAAAAGAATTTCGATAATGGACATCCCTGGAAAACGATAGCGTGAGAGTGCGTAGGCCGTGGGTATCCCTAACAGGGAGGCAATCAGTGTCGTGATGATTGTAATAACCACTGTAAGATTTAGTGATTTCCAGAAATATGGGTCTTTCCAGAACCCTCCTGCAAATTTGTTTAGCACCTCTCTGTTATCACCCCAAACACTTGTTACATCACGTGTTTGAATTGCTGCATCTGTCACAAAAAGCTGGTCTAAATTACTTAAAAAAAGATAGGCAGAATAAAGAAACAAAAATCCTGCAAAACTGTAAAAAACCATGTAATAAGTTTTTCTACCAGCTATTTTACCAGACATTGCTTCTTCCTCCTATCAATTTCATTGCCGATATCGCAGATATCGCCATTAAAATACAAACTATACTCATTGAGACTACCCATCCCATCATACCGCCATTCCAGTCTAAGTATATGGCAAATGGCATTATATCCGTTTTCCCTTCTGTGGCGCCGACAAACAACATCAACCCTTCCCACTCAGCGGCAGCTCTTGCCCAAACTACAATCATGCTGGCAATAATCCCGTTTTTTGCCATTGGAAGAACTACTTTAAAGAATGTTCGCATAGGGGAAGCCCCCAGACTTTGCGAGACAGCCTCAAATCGTGTCGGTATTACATCAAAACTTGCCTTCATCAATCGGGCGCAAAAAGCAGCGGTTACCGTAAACTGTACAAGCAGGACACCATACACATTTCTTCCTATATAGACTCCATAATAACTGCTAATCCAATCAAAAGGAAATCTGGTAGTAATTCCAAAAAGAAACGCCCCAACTACTGCCGGAGAAACCACAATCGGCAAATCAATAAAACTGGCAATTAAATTGCGGCATGGAAATCGAAAACGCGAAAGGGCATAGCCGGCTGGAATACCAATAAACAATGAAAGAAAAGTTGAAACAGTTGATGTCCAGACTGTCAGCCAAAACCTTTCCCACATCCTGGATTTTGAAAAAAAGTAAAGCGTATCAGACCATCCCAGATAAATCCAATTGCTTGATACCAACAGTATATACACCGCTAGAATTGTGACAGTTATCCCCACGCAAAGAGATGGCCACCAACCGCCTCGCGACCTGATATCCATTTTTATTCCTCCTTGGACTAATCTCCTGCCCTTATTGTTTTCCTCTGTCTGGCAACTTCTTCCCCTAAATCACCTACTGTTTTTTTGTTAACAGGGAAAGTTTCGTCCTTTACCGCCTTTGCTGCATTAACAAGGTATTCCATGTCTTTGTCAGTAGTCCCATCCAAACAGAATCCGTCTTTATCAAGAAGAATATTTTTGTTTACCGTATAAGCATGTTTATGAAAAATGGCCCGGCCTTCATCGGAAAGAATAAAATTCATTAATTCCTTAGCTTCGTTTTTATAGCGGGCAAATTTCAGCACACCAACCGGCAACCGGATAACACCCCGATATTTTTGTTCGATCGGTACAATTTCCACATCCCTGAGATATAAAACCGCTGTTGTACCCCAGACAATGGTGGCATCAATGGCTTTATGTTGTGTTGCATTTCCAAGTTCCGGGATACATTTTGCACTTAAAGTTGCATTTGCCTTTACTTTTTCCCATATACCGGCCTTTTTGAAGGTCTTTTCGTGCCATATTCCAATTGCACATGATTTTGGATTTCCCAACCCCACCCTAATACCAGGTTTGGCAAAATCTTCAATACTCTTGATGTTTTTTGGATTCCCCTTTGGGGTTATAATCACTGTTACAAAATAGGCCGGAATATCAGTTTTAGGATTATAATCAGTTAAAAACCCTCTCTCAACTGCCTGCATAAGATAAAATTCTTCTCCAGGCATAAAAAGATCTCCTTGCTTTGATCGGGTAATATCCGCAATGAAATAACCTGAACCCTTATAAGAAAAATTCACTTTGATTTCCGGATGTTTTTTTTCGAATACCCCTTTTATCTCGTTAAGAGCTGAGCGCTGACCAAGACCTGCATGAAAAAGCAGTGCTTTATCTTTGCCATACAATTGTGGAATCGAGAAACAGGAAAACACAACCATAAAAACCAATAGGTTCAAAATCTTTTTCATATAAACCTCCATTCTTTATTTTTTAAAACTTTGTTGATTCTTAACCGTTTTGAACTCACCAAAATGTTATTAAATAATAAATTTGTCATCCCTTATACAATACATCTTGCTTCTACAACCCTATAGTATTTCTTGTTTTCAACTCCAATGCATTGGAAATAAATGCTGAATATACAACATAAAATCATCGTATTATCATAAAAAACCTTTCATTTTGACATCAGACTTTTTTTGTTAATCCAGAAGCATTATAAAACAATCAATGCTCTTCTCTGTTTAAACAATGTTCAGCCAACTTCAAAAAAGCTTTTTTAAGTTGGCTGAACATTGTTTCCTAATTCTTCACCTCTACCAGTCCCTTCAGTTCTTTGGGGATCAGAGACTTCATTTTATCTGTCGGCACCCGGCAGGGAATAAAGGGTGGCTGTCCCTGATCTTTCAGGATTTTGAGACCTCCCTGGGGATCAAGCATGTATTTCAGGAAAGCAATGGCAGCCTCCTTGTTCGGGGCATCCTTGAGAATTGTTACACCGTAAGTCACGGAATCGCCCTTCATATCCATAAATTTACCCGGTTCCTTGCCTGTCACTTTAACAACAGCCTGTTGATATATGTTGTCGTATTTGTAATTTCCAAGGTTGATCTCATCCGGTAGTACAACAAACTTAAGCCCGTGCTGGACAGCCACAGAGAGATATTCCCAGGCATAGTCCATATTTCCGGTCTGCAAGAGGGAAACTAATTCAACTGATTTCGGCCTTACATTTTCTTTGGGACGATTTGCTATCATCCTGTCGTAGAGGCCGGGTATCTTGTGATATTTTTCTGCAAGCTGCAAAACCATGAGAGAACGATAACCACAGGGATCAAGATTCGGATCGGAATGGCCCCAGACTACTCCCTTGCGCTGCAGAATTTCATACCAGTTTTTTGCATTAACTTCTTCTGCAAATTTGCTTTTTTCTGTATAGCAAAGAACAAGCTGGTTTGTTGCAAAACGGATATTCCAATCTGCATTGTTCGGAATTAGTAACTTATCTATCACCTTGTAATCTGCTGAAGCCATGATATCACATGGTTTTTTAAGATCTGTGATTTTCCTTGCACAGGCCTGGCTTCCACCGGCCTCTCTCTGTAGATCAACCTTCGGATATTTAGCTTCAAAGGCCTTTTCCATGGCCTGGAAAGGAAAGGAAAGGCTCCCCGCATGGAACATTACAAGCTTTCCAGAAGGTTCAGCAAAGGACTGACCAACAAACCATGGTGTAATAAATACGGTCATTAAAACCAATAAAGATACAACTGTACTTTTTCTCATTTAAAAACCTCCTTAAATATTCATATGCAACTTAATGATTAGTTTTTGTATCATAGAGTTTATTAAAATGTCAATTATAATGAATATACATTCATAATAGATTTTATGTTATCTTTGTTAAGTATTGTAATTTTTATATAATTTATTGCTTTTAATTTTACTGTTAGCAACTTTATTATAATTTTTTAGTTAACTGTTATGGGGATATCGTGCACATTTAAAGACAACTTGATTTAAATCAAACAATTTAATACTATATCTCCATGTCAGATATACTCGTTGTTTTTCACTCTCAGTCAGGCAATACTGAAAAAATGGCTGATGCCGTTGCAAGGGGCGTAAATACGGTAGAAAATGCAAAAGCCCTCTACAGAAGAGCAATTGACACTACTGTTGGAGATCTGAAAAACTGTAACGCTGTTGTAATATGTTCGCCTGAATATTTTGGTTATATGGCAGGGGGGATAAAAGATCTTTTTGACAGAACATATGAAAAATTAAAAGATGACCCCGGGATATGGAAAAAACCTTACTGTGTTGTAATCAGTGCAGGAAATGATGGAACTTTTGCATTGAATCATATAGAACGCATATGCAAGGGTTACCGGTTTAAAAAAATACAGAATCCTGTTATATGCAAGGGTCAGGTAACAGATGTTATTCTGGCAAAATGTTTTGAGCTCGGCATGACTGTTGCTGAAGGTGTTAATGCGGGTATATTTTAATATAACCAACTCTGTGTCTCATCTGTTGTTTCTAAAAAACATAGTTGTAATTTAAAGCACTATTTACTGCTTGCCACGGTGTCTACCGTCGACCAAAGGCAATTCAACATTCAAATCCCTTATTTTTCTGTAAAGAGTACTTACATCTATACCAAGATCGCGAGCAGCAAGTTTTCTGTTTCCGGCATAACGCTGCAACGTCCCTGCAATGAGGTGTTTTTCCATTGCTCTTAGACTCATAGGTCCTATGTCGTTTTTTGTGGAAGAGGAAGCAGGTCTCAATTCAAGGGGTAGATGGTGAAGTTCTATTATTTCTCCACGGCACAACACAAAAGTCTGCTCAATAATGTTTTCCAGTTCACGGACATTTCCTGGAAAATCATATTCCATCAAACAGGACATTGCTTCAGGAGAAATCCCTGCAATGCTTTTTCCCTGAAGACGGTTATATTTCCCGATCATGTGTTCTATCAGAAGTGGTATATCCTCCCTGCGTTCTTTCAATTCAGGCAATTGGAGATGGATAACATGGATTCGATAGTAAAGATCTTCACGGAACTTTCCTTCTTTTACAAGTTGTGCAAGTACCTTGTTTGTCGCTGCTATCACACGTACATCAACTTTGACGGGCTCAACTGCACCAAGCGGTTCAACAACGCGCTCCTGTAACACCCTGAGTAAACGTACCTGTAATGCCGGAGATATATCACCTATCTCATCAAGAAATATTGTCCCTCCATTTGCAAGCATAAACCGTCCTGCCTTGTCCCGCCTGGCATCTGTAAAAGCTCCTGCCTTATGACCAAAAAATTCACTTTCAAGAAGAGTATCAGGCAATGCAGCACAATTTACTGCAACAAATCGTTTTTTCCTCCTCTGTGAAAGGTTGTGTATTGCCCTGGCAAAAAGTTCTTTACCTGTTCCACTCGGCCCTTCTATCAGCACTGTACTGCTACTTTCTGCAATAAGAGGCATTATTTCAAAAAGACGCGTCATTACAGTGCTTTTGCCTACTATATCTTCAAAGGTATGCCTGCTTTTGAGCTCTTTCTGTAATCGCTCAACCTGACTCAAGTCCTGAAATGTTTCCACACCACCAACGATATTGCCTGAACCGTCTTTTATAATAGCAGTTGAAATACGAATCGGAATTCTGGACCCGTTGTTGTCAACTATATAAGCTGTTGAGTTAATAACAGGACGTCCTGTTTCAAATGTTTTTTTTATAGCACAATCTTTTTCACAGATATTTGCATGAAATACATCGGAACAGTTTCGTCCTATAGCTTCAATCCTCGGCACGCCTGTAATACGCTCCGCTGCCCGATTGAAAGAAGTTATTAGTCTGTCCATACTAATTGTAAAAACGCCCTCATTTATCGAATCAAGTATAATATCACGCTGGTTTCTTACATCCTGATTATCGCTGTCAGTTGATTTATCATCCATTGTGTCCATGCCTATAAGAGTTATTTGCAATATTAATATTGTTATAATATTGCATTTTACTATGTTATTGTCAATCTTACTTAATAATTCATATTTGCAACCTCTTATTATTACATCCAATCTCATTGATGAAATTAGTGGCATGCACTTTGCTTTATGAAATATAATTTAAGTTAATTAGTATCTTAACAGAAAAAAGAATATTGACTGCTTTAAATTTCTCTGATATAGACAGAATTTTTCTATATTTTTAATAAATTCAGCACAGGTGTAAAATATGACTAAAGAAGAATACGGTTTTCTGGAATTGTGGTTTGAAAACTACGTGGACGGGTTTCGCAATGAGCAAAAAATCCTGCAACCTATGCTTGAATTAAAATATCGCCACAGTCTGCGGGTTGCTGAAAATGCAAAATTAATTGCAGAAGGCCTCGGGCTGCCAGAAGCAAAAAGATATTTAGCCGAAGGGACCGGGCTGGTTCATGATGCAGGTCGTTTTAACCAGTATACACAACACGGTTCTTTTTGTGATGCCACTACACTTGACCACGGCATTGAAGGGAGAAGGGTTCTGGAAAATCAGGAGCTGCTACTCCACAATCCGCTGGATAGAGAACAACTTTTATATGCCGTGGAATATCACAACAGGAATAAAACAGAAATTTCTCAAGGCTTTAATCTCGACCAGGATCGTTTATTATGTTTGATCCGTGACGCAGACAAACTTGATATAATAGAGGTTGTGCTGCATGCTCTATCATGCAACGGATTCCAGGATCTTCCCTTAATGCTGCCCCAAATAAGCCTTTCACTAAAACCAAGCAGTAAGGTTCTGGAGGAAGCAAAAAATAGCAGATCAGTATCAAGTATCAATCTTTCTACACTTGCTGACATGCTTATCATGATTGCTACATGGTTTTACGATTTGAACTACTCCCAATCACTGCATATCGCCCTCGAGCGCGATATGTTGTCCCGTATTCAAAAAGAATTACCTGAAACTCAATCTGTAAATAACATATTTGCAGATATAACCGATACTATCCTGAAAATGCATGTTTAGGATTTGCCTTTCAACCTCCTATTCCATTCATTGATCGAACACATTTTTTGGGACCCCACAGATCTATTCCATGGTCTTTCGGTTTGTTTTTAATAGCTTTTTCGATAAGACCAAGCAAATAATCATCATCCATACCTGTTCGCATAGGTGTTTTTAAATCAATTTCCTGATCAGAAAAAATACATCCCCGCAAATTCCCGCATGCAGTTAAACGAAGCCTGTTACACGTCTTGCAGAAATGGGAACTTAGAGCACCGATAAACCCTATTTCACCCAGCGCACCTTCCAGTTGATAGCGCCTGGCAGGTCCATCTGAGATATTGCAAAATACCGGCTTGATCCTTCCCAAAGGTCGTATGCGGTTAAGAATTTCATCAATGGGAATAAATTTGTCCCGTACCCAATTATTATCACCAATCGGCATTATTTCTATGAAACGCACATGGTAAGGCTTGTCATATGTTAAACTGGCAAAATCTTCAATTTCATCATCATTAACACCTCTCATAGCAACAATATTAATTTTAACAGGATCAAACCCCTGGGACTCTGCTTCTTCTATCCCTTCACGGACGCGTTCGAAAAAATCTCTACCCGTTATTTTATTAAATCGATCTTTTCTTAATGTATCCAGGCTGACATTAATACGGTTAATTCCGCTTTTTTTTAGACTCTTTGCAAATTCTTTTAATAACACACCGTTTGTAGTAAGGGTTATTTCTTCGAGTCCAGATATTTCACGGAGTCTTTGAACAAGGTCGATTATGCCTTTTCTTACAAGTGGTTCACCTCCTGTCAACCTGATTTTACGAATACCCTTTGCAACAGCTAATCTCACTATACGGAGTGTTTCTTCATGGCTGAGTATTTCAGCATGAGGGGTGAATAAAACTCCTTCTTCCGGCATACAATAAATACATCTCAAATTACATCTATCTGTGACAGAAAGACGCAAATAATTAATGGTTCTGTGATGGTTATCCAGCATGGTGGTTTTCCTCTTTGTTGTCGTGTTATTTTTTTGTTCCAATAAGGACATTTGTTCCAGTTTCAATTCCTGTATGCAAAGCCACTAAGGAACATTTAATTCTAAACAGAAAAAAAATATTTGCCTGTACATCGTTTAAGGACTCATAATTACCCTGTCCTTTTGAAATTATAAGATCAGCCTCTTTAAAACATTTCCGGAATTCAGCGCTGCAATCACTCAGTATCGTTCCAGGGGCATCGGAACCATTATCAATTACCCTGACAATTTTATGAAGGCCTGCCGTGTAAGCATCGTCAAGTGTAGCATCATTTATAACAGGCCCGCCTCGGACAGCAAGAACAACACGGTCAAGGGGAAGTTCTTCAATAAGGAGGCGATCAAAAAAAATCTCACCGGCATTATCAGCCAGATAAAGTATCTTTGCTGCCTTATCAATTGAACTTCGCAGACTTTCAATATCAAAGTTAAATTCTCCGCTAATAGCTTCAATTATGCTTAACCTTATATCATTTTCTGTAAGGTTGTTTTTTGGACCAAAATCAATAACATTCCCCATGATTGCAAGACGAACTGATGTTTCCAAAGGATCCCGACTGCTGATCACCCTTGTTTTAAGCTCAGGCAACAAACCTGCGACAAAATGATTGAAACGGTCTTTTGTTTCTTTGTAGGGATCGGAATTTCCAGTTAATTCACGAATCCTCCTGTGTATCAACTGGCCTGTAACAGGTGGTGACTGGTCAAGGTCAATGCAGGTCAGGGACCGGAGTATCTCACAAAGCACACTCTCGTGGATATACGGATCATCTGACACATAACGTGCAGCATCTATTGTCTGTCTGACAAAACAGGGTATACAATCAATTGAGGTTTTCATAACTAATTTCTTTTAATATAGCAATTATCATGCCATAACCATTATTATGACTGGATAAACCGCACAAATATCTATTTTAACAACTATTTTTACATAATTACAAGGATCAGACAGAAGCTTAACAACTCGTTCAACAAAACCTTATTTATTACATTGTGCAATGTTATCTAAATCTATTAATTGCTTATTGCAATGATATGCTGATTGTAAACATAGCTAATTATCTCTAACAGTCTAACATATATAGATTTTTATCTATATGCGATTTTTTGGCACGCTGATTGCATATTTTTTATTGTGAAGATAGCAATTGCATATTGGCAAAACCGTATATCACCTGTATTTGATGTTTCCAATAATCTCTATCTTATTCATGTTGAAAAAGGGAAAGAGATAAAAAGGGAAAACATATTACTGACTGGGCGTGTTTTATTCGACCGGGTAAAAGAAGTTACAACCCTTGGAATTGATGTGCTTATTTGTGGAGCAATCTCGCGAACACTGGAAGAAACTCTTATAAACACGGGCATTCATGTTATCGGTTTTATATGTGGAGATGTTGAAACTGTCAAATCGGCGTTTTTTCGCGGTCAATTAGCTAATAGCAGCTTCTTCATGCCCGGATTTTGCAATAAACAGCAGAGACATCGTTTTCACGGTGGCCGGGGAAGACATAAAGTGCTGACAGGGCACAAAATTTAATAAAAGGAGGTATCATTATGCCAAGAGGAGACGGGACAGGCCCTTCCGGAATGGGTCCTATGACTGGACGCGCAGCAGGTTACTGCGCGGGATATGCAACACCTGGTTTTGGAAATCCTAACCAGGTAAGAGGATACTGGGGCGGAAGACGAGGTGGCGGACGAGGTTTCAGAAACAGGTTTTATGCAACCGGATTGCCTGGCTGGCAAAGAGCAGCCGGCGGATGGCAGGCATGGGGTAATCCTTTTATCCCCAATATGAACTATGGTGCACCAAACAACATATCGGCAATGACAAAAGAACAGGAAATGGATGCGCTTAAGGGTCAGGCAGAATACCTTGCCGGGGCGCTGGAAGACATACGCAAAAGAATAGAAGAGTTGGAGACAAAAAAGCAGTGATATTCAACTTGATGTTCTGTTGATTACCGGATAACCGGGGTTGCAATTACCATGTTTAATTTAGATACTAACCCCGGTTATCTTTTTAAATAAGAATCCAAGGAGGTTTTTATGAAAATAGCAGTTACTTCAGAAGGCAGGTCTCTTGATTCCATCCTTGACCCCCGTTTTGGGAGATGTCCTTATTTTATCGTTGTAAATTCAGATGATTTAAGCTTTGAAACCATCGAAAATCCCGGCGTTTTTCTTGGAAGCGGAGCCGGCATTAAAGCAGCTCAAGTGCTTGCTGAAAAAGGTACACAATATGTTCTTACAGGCAACTGCGGACCTAATGCTCACCAGACACTTTCTGCTGCAGGGATAAAAGTTATAGTCAATTGTTCAGGTACAATCTATGATGCAGTCCAAAAATTCAAGAACGGACTCCTTTCAGCTACAGAACAACCTAATGTGGCAGGCCATTTCGGAACACAAGCAAACTTAAACACCCCGGATATTTCTATCCCGGCAGGCGCCACTCCTGGCATGGGTCGTGGTATGGGTCGTGGCATGGGAGGCGGTATGGGTCGTGGCATGGGAGGCGGTATGGGAGGTTTGCCCATTGCAGGTTCACCAGCAGGTTCACCAATGTCAGCAGAACAGGAAGAGAAGGAATTAAGTAAAATGAAAGAACCGGGCAGAAATCCGTCTCTCCCTGACAACAAAAAACCATGAATTTACAAAACAGTATCAGGCAAATATATGTAGCATCTTGATTGCATAAAATTTTCTTTGTCAGGAGGAATACTAATGGAACATAAGCTTAAATATATCTATGGCCCTGTTCCCTCGTGGAGAGTGGGCAGCTCACTTGGAATAGACCCTTTATCCCAGAAAGAAAAAATATGCAGCTATGACTGTCTGTACTGTCAACTCGGAAAAACAAAAATATTCTCTTCAACAAGGCAATTATATATCTCAGAGGAAGAGATTGCAAAGGAGTTGGAAATATTGCCTGCCAGCATCTCTATAGACTATATTACCGTTTCAGGCAGAGGCGAACCTACATTGGCAAGTAATCTCGGATATATTATTAAAACAATAAAAAAGATACGGAAGGAACCAATTGCAGTAATTACCAATTCATCAATAATAAACCGGCAGGATGTTCTTGAGGAATTATCCCTTGCTGATTTCGTCATAGCAAAGCTTGATGCTTCTTCTCAGGAATCTTTGGCAGTTATAAATCAACCCGTTAAAAACATAAAGTTTGATGTGATTATTGAGGGCATAAAGGAATTCAAAAGGAATTTCAACGGGAAATTGGCACTCCAGATTATGTTCACAAAGGAGAATGCTCCACATGCTGCAAATATAGCAAAAATATCAAAAGAAATTTGTCCTGATGAAGTACAAATCAATACTCCATTAAGACCCTGTGGTGTTCAACCACTCGGTATTGAAGAGTTATCCTGTATTAAAAATCTTTTCGACGGTTTAAATTCCATCTCCGTCTATGAAAGTCATAAAAAAGCAGTCCAATCTATAAGCGATAAAGACACATTAAAAAGAAGGGGAAAGGTGTGAAAAGGAGTTGTAAGCTTTATGAAAATTAAAATACTTTTTGATGCTGAAAAAAACGGAAATAAATTTTTCACCGGCTGGGGAATTTCCTGTCTCATTGACAATAAAATACTTTTTGATACAGGGGAAAATCCTGTATACCTGTTATATAACATGAATCTTATGGGTGTAAAAATTGCGGATATAAATACGATCGTTATCTCCCATGATCATTTTGATCACACAAGCGGGCTCTGGAATTTGCTCAATCAAAATCAAGATTTAGATCTGTATATTTGTCCTGACTTCAGCCAGGAGTTCAAAAACAAGGCTAAAAATTACTCATGCAAAATAACAGAGGCTGACTCATTTAGAAAAATCACCGATAGCATATACACAACAGGGCAAATAAAGGGTAACTTTGGTTTCAATTGCACTTCCGAGCAGGTTCTTATTCTGAATACTGAAAAGGGGTTAACAATTTTAACCGGATGCGCCCATCCAGGTATAATTAAGATTGTAAAGTATATAAAGGAACATATTAAAAGAAACATTTATCTTGTAATGGGTGGGTTTCATCTTTTCAATGAATCTGAGCGCAAGATTGAACAGATAAGCAATGAATTAAAAAAACTAAATGTGCAATGCATAGGACCAAGCCATTGCACCGGAAGTGATGCTAAAAATATCTTTAGGAAATTATACAAAGAAAACTACCTTGATATTGCTGTAGGACAAACCATAGAAGTTTAATCAAATAGAAACTATTAAAGATATTGCATAAAATGCTTTGAAAAGATTTTTATTTACTGCATAATATATTCATATTCATAACATCTGATAATATGCATAAAAGGAATAACTATGCAATGTTATAGCATTACCATCAGTAAGGGGCATACAGGGACAGGTTCTTCTGCCAGGATAACCACCCCTGCTCAATATTATACAGGTAGAAAAACAATCTTAAATATTAATACAAATAAAAAGGTTAAAAATATATGCCACAAAAAGACAGTCAAGTTCTGTAAAAAAAAGACTCTCTTAGCATTTTGCTGATAAAGCTTTTTTTCAAAGGCAATTAAACATCAGGAAAGGAGGTGAAATGACAGAAAACGCAAAGATAGTTATAGCAGCAAATACTGTATTAATCAAAGGAGGATACAATGGCAGAACCTAAAGATTCATGCGTAAAACCGGCAAAAGGCCCTATAGGAATGCAAAAACAGGAATCTACGGAATCATCAGTAATGAATCAACCAAAGGAGGTTATCATGACAGCAAGGGTCGGCAAACCTGCCCCTGATTTTGAAGCAAATGCATATGTTGACGGTGGATTTAAGAATATTACTCTTTCAGAATATAAAGGAAAGTGGGTTGTTCTATGTTTTTATCCAGGAGATTTTACCTTTGTCTGACCGACCGAAATATCGGCGGTCGCCGTTAAAAATGAAGAACTCAAAGCATTGGGTGTTCAGGTACTATCTGTAAGCACAGACAGCCGTTTTGTCCACAAAATATGGGACGAAGAAGAACTATCTAAAATGATTTCCGGAAATATACCATTCCCCATGCTATCTGATGGAGGAGGCCTGATAGGAAAAGTATACGGGGTCTACGATGAAGAAGCAGGAGTAGATATTCGGGGACGTTTTATTATTGACCCGGATGGAATTATTCAAGCCATGGAGGTTCTTACACCGCCGGTAGGCAGAAATATTACTGAATTTATAAGACAGGTAAAAGCATTCCAGCATGTCAGGGCAACAGAAGAAGTAACACCATCAGGATGGCAACCCGGCAGAGTAACTCTTCAGCCAGGCCCTGCCCTTGTTGGGAAAGTATGGAAAGTCTGGAAACCGGAAATGGCATTTTAAATAAATCTGAAGACCTGTAACCTCCGGGAAATTTCCGGGGGTTACAGAACAAATATCTGATATTCCCATCTTCATTATTATAAATACTTAATAAAATCAAAAGTTTAAATATATACATTTTGTGTTAAGAGTATATTCTTTAATTCACCTTATACTTCTCCAGATAAATAAGATTTTATTTACTGAATATAATCTTGACAAAACTTTTACACATGATGTATCCTATCAGGAATCATTCCTGATTAGAAAAGGGAGGTTCAATCAACTCAGAGGATATTAAAAAAAGTATTTTAAGTTCTCTCAAGCAAAAAGGGATTAAGCTGACCCCTCAAAGACTGGCAATCGTCAGCATTCTATCCGAAGACAAAACCCACCCTGGCGTACATACAATTTTTTTTAAGGCAAGACAAAAAATAAAGAATATCAGTATGTCAACGATCTATTCTACTTTGACTTTACTCAAAGAAGAGGGATTAATTAAAGAACTCGAGTTCTATGAACAGGAAAACAGGTATGAAAGCAACATGACTGACCATATTGATCTCATTTGCATAAAATGTGGGAATATTGAAAATTTCTATGGGGACATACCCATATCTCCAGAGTTATTGGAACATTCAACAGGATTCAAAACCCATAAGATGCGTTTCGAGTATTATGGAGTTTGCAGGAAATGCAGGGAAGAGGAAAATATGCAGTAAAATAACAAAAAGGAGGTTTGACAATGGCGGAAAAAAAGAAGCTTACCAACAGGGCTGGAGCACCAGTTGTAGACAACCAGAATGTAGTAACTGCCGGGCCAAGGGGACCACAACTTCTTCAGGATGTATGGTTTCTGGAAAAGCTCGCACACTTTGACCGTGAAGTAATTCCTGAAAGACGTATGCATGCTAAAGGTTCTGGGGCCTACGGTACATTTACAGTCACCCATGATATTACAGCATACACCAAGGCTAAAATATTCTCCAAAATAGGTAAAAAAACAGATTGCTTCCTCCGTTTTTCTACAGTCGCAGGCGAACGCGGTGCAGCAGATGCGGAGCGTGATATCAGGGGATTTGCAATGAAATTTTATACAGAAGAAGGTAACTGGGATCTTGTTGGAAACAACACACCCGTTTTTTTTCTGCGCGATCCTCTTAAATTCCCTGACCTGAACCACGCAGTAAAACGCGATCCCCGCACAAACCTGCGCAGTGCCCTAAACAACTGGGATTTCTGGTCTTCACTACCAGAAGCATTGCATCAGGTAACAATCGTCATGAGCGACAGAGGAATCCCATATTCATATCGCCATATGCACGGTTTCGGCAGCCATACATTCAGTTTTATAAATGCAAAAAACCAGCGCTTCTGGGTAAAGTTTCATCTGAAAACACAGCAGGGTATAAAAAACCTTACCGATGCCGAGGCTGAGGCTGTTATCGGCAAATGTCGTGAAAGCAACCAGCGCGATCTGTATGAAAGCATCGAGAAAGGAGATTTTCCCCGCTGGACATTCTTTGTCCAGATTATGCCGGAAAGCGATGCAGTAACCTGTCCATACCATCCCTTTGATCTGACAAAGGTCTGGTATCATAAGGATTATCCGTTGATTGAAGTTGGTGAACTTGAACTCAACAAAAACCCTGAAAACTATTATGCAGAAGTAGAACAAGCTGCCTTCAATCCGGCACATATTGTTCCGGGAATTGGTTTTTCACCGGACAAGATGCTCCAGGGACGTCTATTTTCCTATGGCGACGCACAACGTTACCGCCTCGGGGTAAATCATCTTCAAATTCCTGTCAATGCCCCTCGCTGCCCGTATCACAGTTTCCATCGTGATGGAGCCATGAGGGTCGACGGTAATTACGGCAGTACTCTGGGCTATGAACCAAACAGTTATGGCGAATGGCAGGAACAGCCCGATTTTTCCGAACCGCCTCTAAAGCTCGAAGGGGATGCATTTCACTGGAATTTCCGTGAAGATGACAATGATTATTACACTCAACCGGGGAAGCTATTCCGTCTAATGAGCCCTGAACAGCAGGAAGCATTATTCGGAAACACAGCCCGTAACATATCAGATGCAACTAAAGAAATTAAGATCCGCCATATAGGAAACTGTCTGAAGGCTGATCCTGCTTACGGAAAGGGAGTTGCCGATGCACTGGGTATTCCCCTTAGCGAAATACCGGGATAATTGAAAATAAAGAACATTTTACACTTGAAACCATATCAGATGAAAACAGGGATTGCAACTTTTTACTAATAAAAAAGCGGGGATTAAAACCCCGCTTTTTTATTTACTGTTTAACAACGCATGCTTGCAGCTATGTATGATCGCTCCATTTTCCGTATTTTTCTCTCAGCATCCTATGCAAAATTTTGCCTGCTCCGCTTCTCGGCATTTCTGCTATTCAAGGGGCTAACGTCGCCCCCTCTAACGGCATAAGCCGTTTGAGCCTCCCCTTCTCGCTCACTGTGTGAGCTAAATGAAATGCTTGCAGCTATGTATGATCGCTCCATTTTCCGTATTTTTCTCTCAGCATCCT
>CAYSBW010000033.1:0-4238 GCA_964429485.1 uncultured Syntrophorhabdaceae bacterium | reverse complement strand
ATGCAAAATTTTGCCTGCTCCGCTTCTCGGCATTTCATCGTCTGTTATAATTACTACATTTTTGGGGACTTTGAAGCCGGCAATTTTACCTTTACAGAATCCTGACAATTCTTCAGGCGTAGCAGTTTTCCCGTCATGAAGAACAACCACAGCAGTAACTTGTTCTCCCCACTTTTCATGAGGAACACCGATAACAGCTACATCCTTGACAGCCGTATGTCCGCCAATACAGTTTTCAACTTCAGAGGGAAATATATTCTCTCCTCCGGATATTATCATATTGGCCTTTCTGTCAACAAGAGTATAATATCCGTCTTCATCTATAAAAGCCATATCTCCTGCACTGAAATATTCTCCTTTCATTGCTGCTGCTGTCTTTTCCGGATCTTTCCAATATCCTTCGAAAAGCATCGGACTCCTTGAATACAATTCGCCAACCAAATTAGGTCTGGTAATAAGGTTTCCATCTTCGTCAAAAAGTTTAAGAACATCAGTTCCAATAACTTCACGGCCTATGGAGCCAAGCTTTGTCAATTGTTCATGGGGTTTCAGAACAGTAACAATACCGGCTTCTGTTGACCCGTAAGCTTCATAAAGACTTGAATTGGGAAACATCTTGAGAATTCCAAGCTTTGTATCCCGTCTTGCAGGCGCTGAAGAACAAAGGAGCTTTTTGACACAGGTTACATCATATTTTGCCTTTACTTCATCCGGAAGAGCCAGCAACATTATATAGTGAGTTGGAACAAGAGATGTAAAGGTAATCTTGTGTTCCGCAAAAGTTTTCAGCAGGTTTTCAGGATTGAAGCTTATCATATTGTATGCCATGACAGTGCCGCCAACCCAAGTGGCAACAAAGGAATAAAATAAGGAGTTCACGTGGCAGCAAGGCATTACAAGAAGGTTTACATCATCAAAATTAAACTGGTGGTCATAGATCATGATGAAATACTGTGCAAAAAGGTTGGCATGGCTCTTCATAACACCCTTGGGCTTTCCTGTTGTCCCGCCCGTGTACATTATTACCCAGATGTCGTCCGAATCAACTTTTTCTGCAGGTTCTTCAGGGCTGGCTGCTGCAATGGCATCCTCATAAGAGACGAAACCGTCAAAACGGGGATTATCTATTGCAAAAGAAATGTATTTTTCAACTACTGGAAGGTTTTTCTTCATCCCCTCAACCATTTTCAATAATGGGATTTCGGCACCATCCCTGTCTTTTCCGCCCTGTACAATGAAAACTTTCGCTTCGCAATGATTTATTATATATTCCATTTCAGGTTGGGCAAGTCTGAACATAAGAGGTACACAGATAAATCCGCCCTTTGCAGCAGCTGCGTATATCTCAAGCCATTCAACACAGTTGTATCCAAGCACTGCAAATCTTTCGCCTTTCTTGAGTCCCATATCTGCAAGGGCATTTGCAAGACAGCATGATCGCTCGTTCCATTCTTTGAATGTATATTCCTTGTTCATGTCCTTTATGCCTATCTTGTCCGGCCATTTAAAGGCATTAACCCTCAGAACATCCTTGGCCGTCATCCAGTGACCGTTATTCATAGCTAACCCTCCTTAAAGTGTTTTTGATAAAAATCAAAATCCTAAAAATTACCACTATTCAACAAGCTCCAACAAATGATGCACCTTTTGGGTCATCTTGTTTCTAAGAGCATTGTCAATTAAATTAATCATGCAACCTGGACAGGCAGTTACTACAATATCCGCTCCTGTTGCCTTGATTCCATCCATTTTTTTATCGGCAATTTTCTTTGTGAGGTCATAATGATATACGCTGAACGAACCACCCATACCACAACACATATCTGCATTGGGCATTTCCACATATTTAAGGCCTTTCAAGGCCCTGAGAATTGCCCTGGGCTGTTCCTTAATGTTCTGATATCTTACAAGATGGCATGGATCATGCCATGTGGCTGTTTTGCCTTCAAATTCCTTTTTCAATTTAAATTCTTCAGGTGGGATTTTCAAAACATCAATGACAAACTCTGTAATATCTTTTATCTTTTTTTCAAAGGCTTCATAACGTTTCTGTTGATCTTCAGTATCAGGAAGATACTTCTGGTAATCCTTTAAAGTTGAACTGCATGTGGCACAGGCAGTAACTATATAATCAACATCCTTAAAGGCGCTTATATTTTTTTCCGCAAGCATCCTGCCTGTTTCAAAATCGCCGCTGAAATAGATCGCAGCGCCACAACAATTCTGGCTGTCCGGTACAACAACTTCAATACCCCGTTTGGTCAGAAAATCTATAAGCTTAAGTCCAAGTTCAGGATATATAAAATCAGTTGCACAGCCTATAAAGAAACCTACTCTCATTTTAGGTTTCTCTCCATTCACTGGTTTATACACAGGTTTTACCATATCTCGCAAAAAGGTTTTCGCCAGGTGCGGAATATTTCTTCCCTGCCCAAGGGCCTTTAAGAAATCAGGCAGATGCCTTATCTCTCCTTCTGTTTTAGGAAGCATCCATTGAAATGCCTTTGCAAGTTTCACATATCTGCCGAAGGCGTTCCTGTTGGCCATAACCTTTCTGAATGCAAAGTTCTTAATAAATCCAAGACCTTTATTTTTAACCATCTGTGCTCTTGCCCCTACCACAACTCTATCAATCTGGGTCTTTGACGGACAGTTGGCAACACATCTTTTACAAAGGAGACATTTTCCAATAATTTCACCCATCTCATCTGTAAACTCCTGTTCTCCCTTCAAGGCAAGTTTAACAAGGTAATTCTTCCCCCTTGCAACTGATGTTTCAACTCTCTCTTCCTGATATACAGGACAGAAAAAGCTGCAAAAACCGCATTTCATGCACTGGTCTGCAAATGTTTCTATTTTTTTAAGCTCTGTAAGGTCTTTCAAGCTCAACCCCCTTATATGCTAATCCCAGATTTTGCCCGGGTTCATAATGTTATTCGGATCTACAAGCCCCTTGATCTTTATCATAAGATCAACAGCAACAGGATCCATTGTTCTTCTAAAAAATTTCTGTTTTTCAAGGCCTATGCCGTGTTCGCCTGAAAGTACGCCACCCATCTCGACAGCGCCTTCAATAATCCCGTCCATGGCTTTCATGGCCCTTTCATAGTGTTCCTTGTTTTTAATATCAGAAAGTATTGCAGGATGGAGATTACCATCACCTGCATGACCTAATATACACATTTCAACATCATATTTCTTTGACAATTCCTTGCACCTTTTTATGAAATCAGGAATCTTGCCTCTCGGAACCGTAACATCTTCTGCCATAACTGTCGGAGCCTTTCCAAAAACTGCCGCAAAACCTGCCTTTCTTGCTGTCCAGTACTTGTTCGCCTCATCTGCATCTTTGGCAACTCTCACATCAACAGCCCCATATTTTTTTGTAAGTTCAACAATTTTCTCTGTTTCCTTTTCAACTGCCTCTGGTATACCATCACATTCAAAAAGTAGTACTGCGTCAGCATCCTTTGGAAGACCCATGGGCATCATTTCCTCTATCCTGTTAATTACCCAGTTATCGAGAAGTTCAATTTTACCCGGTATCACTCCATTTTCCAGAACCCTGAATACACTCTCCCCTGCCATTGATATTTCAGCATATACAGCCATGATAGTTTTTTTCGCAGGAGGAATAGGATTAAGCTTCAATTCTGCCTTTGTAATAACACCGAGCGTGCCTTCAGAACTTATAAATATATGAAGGAGATCATAACCTACAACATTTTTCAATGTCCTGCCTCCAAGGTTGGTGATTCTACCATCAGGCAGCACAACTTCAAGACCAAGGATATACTGTTTTGTAACACCGTATTTCACACAGGCAGGACCACCGGCATTTTCAGCAATTATTCCGCCGATAGTAGCGCCAAGAAAACTCTGCGGGTCAGGCGGGAAAAACAACCCCTCCTTTGCAAGCCTCATATTAAGGTCCTGAAGAACAACACCCGGTTCAACAGTGGTTGAAAGATTTTCTTTATCAATCCTCACTATTCTATTCATCTTCGTAGTACAGAGAACAACTCCCCCGAACCAGGGAACAGAACCTCCGCTTACATTAGTACCTCCCCCTCTGGGAGTTACAGGTATCTTTTCAGCATTGGCAATCTTTAAAATTTCTGAGATTTCCTCTGTAGTTTTAGGAAATACAACGCAATCAGGTTCATGAATCCAGCTCGTAGTCCCATCGTAAGAATATGCCTTTAATGCTTCCGGTGTAATAAGGACATTCTCTTTTC
>CAYSBW010000032.1:0-21847 GCA_964429485.1 uncultured Syntrophorhabdaceae bacterium | reverse complement strand
TCAGCCCCTGGCAAATTCAAGTTTTATCTTTTTCACTCTTTCTTTAAACAGAAAGTGTAAAATTATCTCTATATAATAGCTGTATTCAGTATATTTTTCAAAAAGAGTCCCGTCAATAGCAACAATGCGGTTACGATCAAAAAAGATGCATCCATCCGGGTAACAACTGCTGCGATTGCCGTTGCGACAATTCTTGCTGACCTGTTTGATATGATTCGGCAAATTTACCGACATTAATGGATTTTTCGTCCATGGCATCACACATCCTATACCATGTGTATTTAAAGGATATCCATGACAACATTCACATTTACCTGAACTTTCCAGGATCTATATTATATTTTGCAACTCTTATACCTATCATCCGTTCGGTAATACCGAGAGATCTGGCAGCTTCAGCCATATTTCCACGGGAACGTTTAAGTTCTTCAATTATAATACCCCTTTCCAGTCCGGCAAGTGTATCTTTAAAATAATTACCTGTTGAATTTGACTTGTCACCATTATGGTGTTGCATGTTTTGCATATTAACAGGAAGAATATAACTGTGAATAATACCGTCATTAGAGAGAATAATAGCTCGTTCAATACAGTTTTCAAGTTCACGGACATTACCAGGCCAGTGATAATTCATTAGCATATCCGTTGCAGAGGTTGATACACCTGATATTTCTTTGCAATGTTCGCTGCTGTATTTTTCAATAAAATAATTTGCAAGAAGCATGATATCTGTCTTGCGCTCTCTGAGAGGCGGAACTATAATGGGAAAAACATTAAGTCTGTAAAAAAGGTCTTCCCTGAATTTACCTTCTTCCATAAGAATTTCAAGATTCCTGTTCGTTGCTGTAATAACTCTTACATCAACTTTTATTGTATTGTACCCGCCTATTCTCTCAAATTCCTTTTCCTGTAATATTCTTAGTAGTTTTGTCTGAAGCGTTATCGGGATATCTCCAATTTCATCAAGAAAGATTGTTCCTTTTTGGGCCATCTCGAAACGTCCCTGTCTGGAAGTCACGGCGCCTGTAAAAGCACCTTTTTCATGTCCAAAAAGCTCACTTTCTATGAGGGATTCCGGCAATGCTGCACAATTTATTTTTATAAAAGGACTGTCAGCACGGTTCGAGCCGTAATGAATAGCATGGGCCACCCTTTCCTTGCCTACCCCACTTTCTCCGAGAATAAGTACTGTAGTATTAGTTTTGCTAACTTTTTCGATGAGATGGTATACCTCCTGCATGACTTTAGAGTTTCCCACAATTGCTTTCGGTCTGTACCTGTTCCTCAAAGCATCCTGGAGACGCTGATTTTCCACCATAACCTTCTCAAGTTCTTCCTGGGCCAATTGGCGTAATCGCACTGCCTGAGAGATGCTTGATGCAATAATAGTCAAAAGTCTTACATCCTCTTCAAAAGTAACTGTTTCCTTCAATCTTCGATCAGCAGACAGCGCACCAATAATTTCACTTCCAATTTTTACGGGTACACAAATAAAGGCGATGTTTCTTTTATCAAGGTTTTTTCTTGATCCTGTTTTGTCAAGAAAAAGGGGTTCATCAGAAACTCTAGGAATAATGGCAGGCTGTCCTGTTTCAATTACCTTACCTGTAATCCCTTCTCCCATAAGATATTTACCTTTTGCCTGTTCTTCAGGACGCAGACCATATGCCTCTTCAATAACGATTTCTCCTCTGTTTCTATTTAGAATGGTCAATGTGCCTCTTGGTATCTCCATGTATTCAGCAGTCATCTGAAGAATGGGTTTCAATACTGCCTTGAGATCAAGTGTTTCACTCAGTTTTGTGCTAATTTCAAAGAGTAATGAAAGTTCTTTCAGTTCTCTGGATAAATTTTTATTTAACATTACGCCTCAATTCCTTTGCCAGTTCCCGTATCCAGCATATTTTTCCCTTATCCTGTTTCTGATCTTGAGAACCATCACATGGGATATTGAAAATCTGGTTCCTATCTCCCGCATTGACATACCCTCCAGAAGATATATCAGAATCTGTTTTTCTCTCTCCGTAAGAGATTCTTCCGCTGTATTTTCAATATCTATATTGCTTTCAAGCACATCAAAAGGAGATTGGTCCTTTGAATATATAATATCGGCCAGCTTCAATCCTTCTTCATTTACAGGACTATCAAGACTAAGGCAATCAGCATGGTCATGAATCTTGCGCAAATGGTTTCTCAGATAATAATAACAACCCTGCAGTATGTAACTGTCTGTCTTATCATCAAGTGTACCTTCACTATATTTCATCCAAAGGTTTATCAAGGCTTCCTGGTAAAGATCCTCATCATTAAAAAATGGAAAGTTACTATTGAGTTTTCTCGTAATCCTCTTTAAAGTAGGGTTTATTCTTTGTACTAACTCTTCGAAAGGCATATCAAATCCCCTTTAATTTTAAATTTTCTATTAACCACGCCTTTCCCAGCACTTTCAAAAACCTTAAATCTCTACAGTCAAAATGATGTTATTCAAATTGAATTCTGTCAGCCACAGCACTTTTTAATATTAAAAACAAAAAAAAGGCGTCCAAACCACCAATGGTGTTCTGGACGCCTTAGTCCTCTTTGCTCTATTTTTCAGCTATCATAGCTGGCAGACATCAATGTCTTATTTATTTGAGAATATTCTAAATATTTAATTTTTATATGTCAAGACCTTTTTCTGATCTCTGAAGAAAGTATAATTGCCTCTGATATATCTTTCATGGTTTTTCTTATATCCATACTCTTTTTATGTATCTTTTTATATGCTTCATCTTCAGAAATATTAAGTTCCTTCATAAGAATGCCCTTTGCCTTTTCCACAATCTTTCTTGTCTCCAAAGCATCTTTGGCAGCAAAAATCTCCTGGTTCAAGTGAGTATTTTCTATAGCTACAGCGGCCTGATTAGCAACAGCCTGCAGAATATCTATTTCTTCCTTATTGAAAGCATGTTCTTTTGTAGTGTAGCTGTTTATCACACCTATTACCCGATCTTTGATCATCATAGGCACGGAAAGCAGTGAGGCAATTCCTTCCTTTTGTGCTATTTCAGGATACATAAAACCAGGATCTTTCGTAACATTGAGGACCGTAATAGGTTTCTTCTTTAATACCACTTGACCGCTAATGGACTGCCCAACTTTCAGGTTAGGCTTATTTATATAATCATCACTCAAGCTTTGAGTTGCTGAAATAACAAGTTCCTCCTTCTTTTCATCAAGAAGCATGATGGAACATATTTTTGAATCCATTACTTTTGCAGTCATTGTAACAATTAACTGCAAAATTTCCTTAAGATAATAATCTGAAACAATAGTTCGTGACACTTTGGACAAAAGATCCAGCTGTCTGGCTTTTTTAACAACCTCATCATAAACAATAGCATTCTCTATAGCACTTCCCAGATATCTTGAAACCGTAAAAAGAAGGCTTATCTGGGGCGTGGGGTATGAATATTCTTCTCTTTTCCTGAGATTCATTACACCTACAATTTCATCTTTTGAAAGGATCGGAACAGAAAGAAAAGATTCATACCTATCTTCTTCCAGGATGGTAAATGCTTTAAACCGCTTATCTTCATAGGCTTTCCCTGGTATTACAACAGGTTTTTTCTCCTTGGCAGCCCATCCCGTTACTCCTTCACCAATTCTTAACTTTATTGCACCAAGATTTTTATCTTCCTCATGACTGGAAGCACTGAGGATAAGTTCATCGTTTTTTCTATCATAAAGGTAGATCAAACATGAATCTGCTGTTGTAAAGTTTATAACCATTTCAACAACCTTTTTTAATAATTCCTTGATTTCAAGATTGCTGCTGATATCTTTTGCCACTTCATGGAGGATCATCAATTCCTCTTCCTTTTGCTTTAGTATTTCATGAATATTTATATTTTCCATTTTATTCTCCTGATTAATACATCACCACAAGTCATCCCTATAAATATACACTAATTCTTTTTTCCATTTCTTCATAATGGAAAAGTCTGTTGAAATCTACAAGTCCGGCCAATGCACGCGAATACGCACGAATACCTGCCTCTTCAAGTATTGACACGGGATTAAGCCCACCAATAACTATTGCGCCTATACGTCCTTCACTAACAGGGATATCAAGCAGACTCTGCCCCGGCATGCCAATCCTGACAAGGCCACCAAGGCCTGTTTGTTTCATCTGAAAATCAAGATTTTCCACAGATTCTCTGCTTTCAGCTGGAAATTCTCTGAAACTTGCCCCTATCTTTCCACTTCCCGTTCTTATAGCTCCCAGATAATCGGTCATACCGCTCCTGATAAAAACCTCAAGAGGGTCGATACTTGTTCCATCATACATTATAATCTCAACAAATCTAACTGGTTCCTTGTCACGAAGCTCAAGAAGCCCGCCAAAACGTGATGCAGTTGGAATACCATGTTTAAGTAATATACCGTTCAAGGTAATTGAACACACAGTACCAACTCCAATCATTCCTGCAGGCACATTTATATATCCAAGATTTTCACCTGGCCCTAAAAAAGTTATGAAATCTCCCATGGCATAACCATCAGCATAGACTTTTTTTATATCAGGAATATTTTTGGCAAATATTCCCGGTTTTACAAGGGTTACATTGATCACAACAGTCCCCGATCGGGTGCTGATATCAAAATTCATTTTGTAAGTCATTTGATCAATTTTGGCAGACAGGAAACCTACTTTTTCAAAAATAACAGAGGAATCCAGCTCTATTAGACCACATTCAGTTATTTTGTGTCCTGATTTTCCCTTTTTAATTGTTAAACCGTCCTGGTCCATCTTTTGAAGATACAGCCTTATTGTCCTTTCGCTCATTTCATGACCAAGCGCTGAAATTCCTGCAGCAATTTTGCTGCTGGTCATGGGCTCTCTGGAATTCTTCAACATATTAAGAATCAACAGCTCTTTTCTTTTAATTTTTTCAAACATCTATTCTCCTTTTATAATTATTACATTATATCAACTAATATCAAAAGAATCACCTGTCATTTAATTTTTTAATGGCAATTATACATATTTTAAATGGCAATTGTGCCGCTAATTAGACACTTTATTTAAAATAATAATATATATTATTTAACACATAATAAAGCAATTTAATAAATTATTGCTTGACATTAAAAGATATTATTGATAATCTCAATTTTAATATAATTGCCATCAATACGGCAACTAATTGCCGTATTGATGGCAATGCAATTCCGTTTAATACAAAATAAGGAGGATATAAATATGGTAGAGTGGTCAAAATCAAATGATGCTATAGGAACTGTCAATCGCGGTAATCCAGCAGAATCAGGATTATGTACTTTATGCAGGGCTGATTGCAAAGGCAGATGTGAAACATGGTTATCAAGCCTTAAAGGAAGAAAGATTCTCTATCCCAGAGATTTCGGGAATGTAACAGCAGGCAGTGCAAATACATGCCACAACGGAGTTTCATATAACTCACTCAGGATCCAGGGTTACAACTACGGAGTTCACGGCTTACCAATCGGGCTGTCAAATTCTGCTGATGATTGCATTTTCCCTAATGTAAACATTGAATCAGAATTCGGAAATGAAATAAAAACAAAATACAAAATTCCAATCATGACAGGGGCTCTGGGTTCAACTTTTATTGCGGCAAAATACTGGGATTCCTTTGCCATTGGCGCTGCTTTGGTGGGAATACCGATTGTTATAGGAGAAAATGTCGTTGGTATTGACAGAGAAGCAATTATTAAAAATAATAAAATCATGAAAGCTCCTGAACTTGACAGAAGAATCAATACATATATGCGCTATTTTGACGGCTATGGCGCAATGATAGTACAGATGAACGTTGAAGATACACGTAATGGTGTTGCAGAATATGTAATTGACAAATACGGTGATAAAATTATTATTGAACTTAAATGGGGTCAGGGAGCAAAAGACATTGGCGGTGAAATCCAGGTCGATAGCTTAGGTTATGCTCTGTTTTTAAAAGACAGAGGGTATGTGGTAGATCCTGATCCAACAAAACCTGAAGTACAGAAAGCCTTTGAACATGGTGCAATTAAAACTTTCGCACGTCACAGCAGACTTGGGTATACAGATATTTCATCAGCTGATAAGGTTCAGGAATCTTTCATGGATTCCGTTGAACATCTCCGCAAAATAGGATATAAAAGAATTTCTTTAAAAACAGGCTCTTACGGAATGGAAGCCCTGGCAATGTCAATTAAATACGCCACAGAAGCAAAGCTTGATTTACTTACCGTAGATGGTTCAGGTGGGGGTACTGGTATGAGTCCCTGGAATATGATGGAAACATGGGGAGTTCCTTCTATCCTTCTTCATACAAAAACATACGAATACGCCTCAATTCTTGCATCAAGAGGTGAAAAAGTTGTTGACATAGCTTTTGCCGGTGGTCTGGCCAGAGAAGATCACATATTCAAAGCCCTTGCACTAGGCGCTCCTTTTACAAAATTAATATGCATGGGAAGGGCTGCAATGATACCGGGATTCGTCGGTTCAAATATAGAAGGAGTACTCAAGCCTGCCCGTAAAGAAATTGTAAATGGCAACTGGAATGAACTGGCACCTTCAGTAAAAGAGCTTGGTTCAACACCGGAAGAAATTTTTGCAGGATACTATGATGTCCAGAAAAAGGTCGGCGAAGAAGAAATGAACAATATACCTTTCGGAGCAATTGCAATGTGGACCCTTACAGATAAACTTGCAGCAGGCCTCCAGCAACTAATGGCCGGGGCGCGCAAGTTCAACCTTTCCAGCATATCACGGGATGACATTTTCTCCGGAAACAGAGAAACTGAAAATGAAACAAAAATACCATTTATAACTGATGTGCTCGATCAAAGCGCAAAAAAGATATTAAACACAGGGTCAATAAGCTTTAGAAAAGCAGGATAAAATAGAAAAAATTCAATTTTAAAAAAGGCAGCTCTTTATTAAAAGAAAAGGCTGCCTTTTTTTCTTTTTCAGAAAAGTATTACAGTTACCAAAATAAAAATAAAAGGCATTGTAATCATTAATTGGGGGATCGTCTAATGGCAGGACTGCAGATTCTGGATCTGCCTATCGAGGTTCGAACCCTTGTCCCCCAGTTTTAATTTAAAAATTAATATTTAAATCGTGCATTATCATAGACAAAAATTTATGGTACCCTCGTTCAGAAAAATATTATATAATTTGGAAAAACGTTTTACAGGCAATATGGCCAGAATAAAAATCAAACATTCATTGAGCCGCTGGAGCATTGCTATTCCAGGATAAATAAATCGATATAATTTTCCTCCTATAAAGCGCTCTTGAATCCAATATTTTCATCTTGCAAATACAAAAAGATTGGAAGATAATTATGGTCAATTAATAACCAGTTGGGGATAACAGATCTAAATCTGAAATATTATAAAATTTAAGGAGTATAAAATGACACATGAAGATGCAGGGAACTATGCAGGGAAAAGACAGAACAATGAATTAAATGAAAAAATCGCAGAAATGATAAAAGAAAAAATATCCGAAAAAACTATATCCTGTGCTGAAGCCCACAACATAGCAACCAAACTAAATGTGGAACCGTCAGAAGTAGGAATTACAATCGATCTGCTTGAAATTAGGCTAAATAAATGTCAACTGGGTTTATTTGGACATGATAAAAAGAAGAATATTCCTGAATTACCTGATGAAGTTAATCCTGAAATTAAATCAGCTATTCAGTCGGCTCTCATTAATGGTTGCCTTTCGTGCTTCGCTGCATGGGAAATTTCAAAAAAATTCAAAATATCCAAACCTATGGTATCAGCTGTATGCGAAACAATGAAGATTAAAATTTCTCCCTGTCAGCTCGGAGCCTTCAGATAATGAAACTAATTGTAGTTCAAAAAAAGGTGTCTATACCGGAGGATAGTCCTGCTTGAAGAAATAAAATTTCAGGAAAATGCAAAATTGCCATTAGGAAAGTTTAAACCATAGAATTTTGTTCTCCTTAAGATTCCTAAGAGTTAGGAACTATATAATAACTTTTTGCACATTGCATAAAAATAGATAATATTACTATTTTTATCAATGCTCACACTAAAAATAATAAAGATTAAATGCTTCAACTGTCTGAAAAAACTGAATTAATAGAAAAGATCCCCTTTACTAATATTCCCAAATCCGATAAGAGAGCTTTAAAAAACACAAGAAGAAGCTTGGAGGACAAATAATTTGAAAAACTTGATGGTCTGCATTTTTTTCCTGCTTTCAGTATTCTTTACTTTTGCTCTTTCAGCTCAGACGCTGGAACCTTTTATACCGGATGACCCTTTATTCTTTCATAATTCAAAAGATCCTCAATATTCAGAATTTCCCGGCCAGTGGCATTTGGAAAACAAAACACCAGGAACAAAGATTGATGCAAACCTAAGGGGCGCATGGGATTTGGGGTATACAGGGAAAGGAATTGTAATAGGGATAGTTGATGACGGAGTAGAGGGAAACCATGAGGATATAGCAGAAAATTACAACTCAAAGTTGAGTAGAACATTCCTGGGAGACGAAATAAAAGAAGAACAGAAACCTGTCTTTCTCAACAACAACCACGGCACTGCCGTTGCGGGCGTTGCCGCAGCACGAGGAAAAAACAATATAGGCGGCACTGGTGCAGCTCCCTATGCTGAAATTGCAGGACTACGCCTTTTGGATACTAATAAAATTGATCCAAAATACAAAAGTCCTTCTACTAATAATGATGATTTTAATGCTTTTATGTGGAAGAGTGGAGTGGTATACAATACAGCAACTAAAAAATTTACCATCCAGACTTCACCGGAAATACACATAAAAAATCACAGCTATGGGCCAAGCACACCATTCGCTCAGGATGATACTGAGTTTAAAGAAATCATGACTCAGGCATTGAGAAAAACTGCTGAAAATGGAGTGATCCATGTTTTCGCTGCTGGCAATGATAGGAACTCATCCAATGAAGATTCAAACAAAAGCTTCGGTAACAATTCCAGCGATGTAATTAACGTAGCTGCAATTGGAAGCGATGGTAAATTTTCTGATTACAGCAGTTACGGATCAAATGTCTTTGTTGCAGCGCCTTCATCAAGCAATACCGGCTTCAGCATAACCACCACTGATCGCACTGGTGATAATTTTGGCTATAACGAGTATTCCGACAATAATAAATGCGGCGTAAATGGTGCCGACTGTGGCGATTCGGAAGACAACTTCCCTAATACAAATTATACAAGTACCTTTGGCGGCACTTCTTCTTCCGCACCTCTTGTCTCAGGAATCATGGCATTAGGTAAAGAAGTTAACAAATATATGGACGTCCGAATGGCAAAGCATATACTCGTTCAAACAAGTGCCAAGGTCGATACCAATAATAAGGGATGGATCAAAAACGGAGCAGGCAACTCCTTCAACCCCAACTACGGTTTCGGTAATATTAATGCCGGGGAATTCGTAAAAAGATTAAAGACTGTTAAGGGTGTTACAATACAGTCCTCTTATTCAACAGGTACACACAATGTCAATGAAACAATAAAATATATCGACAATACCGGAATGGGGGGTACGAGTAAATCTTTCAAATTAGCAACAACCGCATTTGACGAAACAACTGCCTCAAAAAAACGTCAACCTCTTGAAGGTGTTGAGGTAACTCTTAACTTTAGTCATACAAAACGCGGCGATCTTACAGCCAGTATTGTTTCACCATACTTGAAAAAAAGTATTTTCCTTAATAGCACATCCAATCTTCCTACCGAGAAACAGGACACCGAAAATGTAACTAATTTCTCCTGGACCTTCCTGACAAATACATTTTGGGGTGAAGATCCCCTGGGGGGAACAGATAAAAATAGTGGCACATGGACCGTCACAATGGGTGATACGGTAAACAAAGCCATTGACAAACTCGGAACTTGGAATAGCTACGCAGTTACCTTTCTTATGGGCAAGCTCATATTCAATGAAGCAGGCACAACTACCCAGACCGAAGACATAAGTGCAAGATCTATTTCGTTGAACAGTTTGGATGAACTTTTTATCAACCCTTCAGGCAAAACCCTCGAAGTAAGTGAAAAAGTGCAGGTATCTAAAGGAGAGTTAAAGGTAAATGGCGTCTTAAAAATGGTCAGACCAGAAGATGATGATGATGAAGGAGAATTTATACTGGATGGCGGCATCCTCTCCGGTGGAGGTATTATAGTTGCACCATACGGCTTCTACCATTTTTCAGGAGATATAAAACCCGGTAATTCAATAGGAACCCTTACCATTAACGGAGACTATTATCAGGATACTGCAGCAAAGCTCATAGCTGAAATAGCCTCTACAACAAGCAACGATCTCCTTGTTATAAATGGAGGTGCAGACATTCAGGGTACACTTGAAACTATATGGACAGGAGGCTATATTCCTGCTGCAAAGACAAAGTTCGGAGCCATAATTACCGCTTCTTCAGGAATAACCGGACAGTTCTTACATCTTATAACCAACATAACACCCACATTACTGTTCAAGCCTGCTTACGACCTACCCAATCAGGTATATCTCGTGGTTGAGCGTGACTATAATAATGACAAACTGATCCACTACCTTACAACAAATCAGAGATCAATAGGATCAATGCTCAATTCTGTAGGTAATACTGCAACAGGTGATCTCAATACAATATTAACAAAAATCGATTCACTAACCTCATACAATCAGACAGCGAATGCGTTGGACCAGCTTGCTCCCAGAGGGACTGAAGCTCAATATGCCATGGCTATATCTACAACCACATTTCAAGGCACTAATATTTCTGACAGATTAAGTGAATTGAGGCAAGGTGTTCAGGGAATAAGCACAAGCGGATTATCTTTGAGGCAAGGAACAAAGCTTGTTATGCTTGCCTCTGCAGATTCCGATCTTCGCCGAATAATCCCTTCCAATATGAATGACCGCTGGGGTTTCTTTATAAAAGGAGATGCTGTTATGGGAAATCAGCGGGATGTCTCAGATTATCTGGGGTACGACTTCACAACAGCAGGCATTACATTGGGCAGTGATTACCGCTTTACAAAAAACTTTGTTGCCGGAATAATGGCTGGTATCAGCAACTCCCGGGGTACTATAGATAACTATGACAGTAAAGTAAAAATAGACAACTATACCTTCGGATTCTATGGAACCTATTACAAAAACAATTTTTTCATAGACAGTCAGATAAACTATGGTTTTCTTCGCTATGACAATACCAGAAGAATTGTATTCCCCGGCGTTGACCGTACAGCCCTATCCCGCCCTCATGGTAACCAGTTTAACCTCTTTGGTGGCACAGGATACGACTTTAGGATCAAAAAATGGATTCTAACCCCAGGTATGTCCTTTCAATATACAAAGCTTGGCATTGACGGATATTCTGAAAGAGGAGCAGGAGCAGCAAATCTTGATCTGGATAAACAGAATATTGAATCTCTTCAGGGCACCGGTGGCATAAAATTATCCTATACTTTGCAGAAGGAAAAATTTCTCATAATGCCTTTTATCAGGGCATCCTATAGCTATGAGTTCTTAAGGAATAACGGGAGTGTGACAGGACAGTTCTCACAGGGCAGTTCTTCCTTTAACATAGAAACAGCATCTCCTGACCAAAACTCTTTCTACCTCGGAACAGGCATAACAGCAATGACAAGGAAGGATCTTTCCCTTTTCATTAACTACGGTATACAGATAGGAGAAAACAAATATGCCTCACAGAATATCAATGCAGGGATAAGGATTCAATTTTAAAAGTATAATCTATTTGTTACTATTCCGGATATTCTCTGAATTAAGCAGGCGGAAAAATACACTCATGAAATTAATATGAGTTTTGACTTAATTGTTCAAATCAGCTATATTATTATACTCAATGGAATTCTTAAAATCTATAACTCCAAAAGCTGCACTTGACATTATATCAGAATTTCCTCTAACGCCTGTCACGGAAACAGTTGATATTAATAATGCCCTTGATATGGTTCTTGCGGAAGACATTATTTCCGGAGAGGATATACCGCCTTTTTCAAGATCGCTTGTAGACGGTTTTGCCGTAAAAGCCAAGGATACATATGGCGCTAAAGAAACATCACCTCTTTTTTTAACAGTTAACGGAAGGATAGAAATAGGAACAGAAACAGATATATTACTCAATGAAGGGCAATGCGCCGGCATAAGCACAGGGGCGATGATTCCTGACGGATCTGACGGTATAGTCATGGAAGAAAATGTAAGGAGGTTGCCCGACGCAATTGAGGTCACAAAAACGATCCACAAAGGAGAAAATATATGTTTCAAAGGGGAAGATATTACTAAAGGTAATATTGTTCTTAAAAAAAGAAAAAGGCTTTCCCCCTTTGATCTTGGAATACTATCAGCACTGGGGATAGAAAAAATCGATGTTTTTAAAAATCCCAGGATAGCAATCATATCTTCTGGAGATGAGATTGTACCAATAAATGAAACACCTCCTCCAGGCAAAATAAGGGACATAAACAGATATACTGTTTCAAATTTGCTGAAAAAAGAAGGCTTTGATGTAACTTTTACAGGAATCGCAAGAGACAGCATTACAGAAATAACAGAAAAACTCGTGTCTGCAAAAAAATACGACATGATACTTATTTCCGGAGGAAGTTCCAAAGGAGAACATGATTATATTACAGATGCCATTGAAAAACTCGGTGGAAAAATTCTGTTTCACGGGGTTAATATAAAACCAGGAAAACCTACCATATTTAGTAAGTTATGGGAAAAACCCGTGTTCGGGTTACCAGGCCATCCAATCTCCTGTATTATGGCAACCATCAGATTTGTAATCCCGCTGCTCCAAAGGCTTAAAGGACAGGAAATGGAAGAAAAAAGAGGGATCAAAGGATTACTTACAACAAATATACCATCATCGTATGGTATTGAAGAATACGTTAGGGTTTCTGTAAAAACTATTAACGGAACACATTATACAACACCCATTTTTGCAAAATCCTCGGTCATTTCTTCTCTTGCCCATGCCTGGGGATATATAATAATCCCAGAAAGTATGGAAGGATTGGAAAAAGATGAAGAAGTGGAGGTTTATTCCTTTTAAATATGAAAAGATATCTTAAAACAATCAGAAGCGAAGAGGCCATCAACAGGATTCTTGAACAGGCAAAACCGATTGAAGAAGAGGAATCCATTCCTGTTTATCTTTGTAAGGCTCGCATTACATCAAGACCTGTTTTTGCCAGAATCCCAAATCCATCTTTTTTGTGCGCTGCAATGGACGGTTACGCAACATCATTCCAAAAAACCCTTGAAGCAGACCTGACAAACCCAGTAATACTGAAAATAAATATAGATACAATATCGGTGAATACCGGGGATCCATTGCCGAAAAATACCGATGCGGTTGTCATGATAGAGGATGTTGAAGAATCAGAGACAGCTATAACTATCAGAAAACCTGTTTATCTATGGCAACATGTACGTATGATCGGAGAAGACGTGATTGAAGGAGATATGCTTATACCTACAAATCACAAGATTACAATTTTCGATATCGGGATGCTCATATCCGGAGGCGTTTCTCATATTCAAGTAAAACGTAAACCAAAAATTGCTATTATACCCACAGGCAAGGAGTTACTCGATATTTTTGAAGAACCAATTGGACAAAATCAATCCCAATTAATAGAAAAAGGCAGACTCATTGATTTCAATTCTCATACACTATTAAAACTGGCTGAAGAAATAGGTTTCGATGGAATAAAAACACAGATAGCCAGGGACAAAAAGATGTTAAGGGAAATACTCAACAAGGTGATTGACGATTGCGATGTGGTACTCTTGAATGCAGGAACAAGTGCAGGCCGTGAAGATTATACCGGAGAAATTATCAGAGAAATGGGAACTCTGATATTCCACGGTGTATCAATGATGCCTGGTAAACCTACCGTATTTGGTGTTATAAAAGGCAAACCCGTTTTCGGGATTCCCGGATATCCCGTGTCTGCTGTATTAAGCTTTAAAACTTTTGTAGAACCTCTTTATTCAAAGATCAGTACAACAGGATTTAAAAATAAATATGTAAAATGCATAACTCCTTACAAGATCCCTTCACGCGTCGGTATTGAGGAAATTGTGAGAGTAAATCTCATAGAAAAACATCAAATTTATTATGCCTTTCCATTGCCAAGAGGCGCAAGTGTATTTTCATCAATGGCAAATGCTGACGGCCTTATAAGAATACCCGAAAATATTGAGGGTTATAATGAAAATGAAGAAGTTCAATGTGAGATCATAGGCGAAGAAAAAAGTTTCGAACAAAGACTACACATAATCGGAAGCCATGACTTATCTCTTGATATAATAAGGGATATGATAAAAGCAAGACACCCGTCTCTTGACGTGATCTCAACCCATACAGGCAGTCTTAGTGGTATTTTTGCATTTAAAAAAGGAGTTACACAGCTTTGTACAACACATATTCTTGATGAAGATGAAAAAATATACAATATTCCCATATTGAAAAAATACCTCAGTGATATGCCCTTTATCCTATTTCATATTGCTAAAAGGATGCAGGGGCTTCTTGTAAAAAAAGGAAATCCTAAAAATATTAAAAATATAGGCGATCTGACTAGGCCTGACATAAAATTTATAAACAGACAGACAGGTTCAGGCACAAGGATACTTTTTGATTCAATGCTCAAAGAACAGGGAGTTGAAAAACACCTGATTCGTGGTTATGATAGGGAAGAATCATCACACACAGCTGTAGGCATACTGATCAGGGAATCCATAGCAGATGCAGGCATTGCTATCCATTCAATATCAAAGATATTTTCTCTGGATTTCACGCCTCTTGCTGAAGAAGACTATGATCTTCTAGTTACAAAGGAATTTGCTGAAGATGAGAGATTTAAACTGCTGATGGAAAGTATTACATCGGATGAATTCAAAAATAAGCTTGCAGAGATGGGCGGTTATGATACAAAGGATACAGGTAAAATAAAATATATAAATAAATAACGGTGAACGATAATCATGCTGATTGACGAGTTTAACAGAGCAATAAATTATGTAAGGATTTCCATTACCGATAGATGCAACTTGAGGTGTAAATACTGCGTAGACGGTAATTTTCCTTTTATTCCTCACAAAGAAATGCTCTCTTACGAAGAGATTATCAGATTTGTAAAGATATGTGCAGAACTTGGCATAAGCAAAATTCGTCTGACCGGTGGAGAACCTCTTGCAAGAAAGGGAATCACCTATCTTCTTTCTGAAATAAATAAAATCAAAGGAATAAGCGACATAGGACTGACCACCAACGGTGTTCTACTTGGAAATATGGTTGAGGAATTAAAGCAGGCCGGATTAAGAAGGGTAAATGTCAGCCTCGATACATTAAAGAAAGACAGGTTTGCCTATATCACCGGTGTAGATGCTTTTGACGATGTCATAAAAAGTATAAGAAAGGCTGCAGAAGCAGAGTTAAACCCGGTAAAAATAAATTCAGTTATCATAAAGGGTTTTAATGATGATGAACTCCTTGATTTCGCGAAACTTTCTACAATTCGCAACTACCATGTGAGATTTATAGAATATATGCCTTTCGGTGATGCAGGTCGCTGGGACGAATCAAAGATAGTCACTTCAAATGAAATTGAAAATCAAATACGATCGGTTTATGAACTTGAACCTTCCATAAACAACGAAAGAGGACCGGCAAAGATGTTTAAAATAAAAGGCGGTGCAGGAAAAATAGGATTTATAAGCCCTGTTTCCACCCACATATGCTCGGAATGCAACAGGATTAGACTCACCTCCGATGGCATGATAAGACCTTGTCTCTTTTCAGACTCAGGGTATAATGTAAAAGAGCTCTTGCGCGAAGGAAAAAATGACGAAGAAATCAAAGATTTCATCATAGGAGTGGTTAAGGCAAAACCGGAAAGAAAAGCTCCCATGGGACAGATCAAGAAATGTCAGAGAAGTCTTCAACACATAGGGGGATAGAAACAATAATGAAACTTACCCATTTAGATAGCGACGGCAAAGCAAGTATGGTTGATGTAACAGAAAAAAAAGAAACAGAACGCGAAGCAAAAGCCTTCGGCAAAGTAAGAATGGCGCCAGAAACATACAATGAAATCAAAAAAGGTGAAGGGCCGAAAGGTGATATTTTTACTGTAGCAAAGATAGCAGGTATTATGGGAGCAAAAAAAACACATGAGCTAATACCTCTGTGTCATCCCCTGGCTATTACCCACATAGATGTTGGTTATAATTTTATAGACAGCGAATCAACTGTGGAGATAACATCTTCTGTAAAAATAAAAGGACAAACAGGGGTTGAAATGGAGGCGCTCACCTGCGCCATGTTAACCGGACTGACAATATATGATATGTGCAAAGCAATAGACAAGAGCATTGAACTTGGACCATTTTATCTTCTGGAGAAAAGTGGAGGAAAAAGCGGAAGCTTTAAAAGAAATTCATGATAAAATTCTTTTAAAATTAAAAAGTGCAATAAAAGGCAGAATAGTATCTGCAAATATCAGCAAAAAAACATGGTGTTGAGAAGAGGTTTCGAAATGAAATTTAATGTTGTAATCATTACATGTAGTGATAAGGGTTCCATAGGTGAGCGCATTGATAAAAGCGGGCCAGCTATAGCTGAAATGCTGAAAGAAACTTACAATATAAAAAATATTTTAGTTGTACCTGATGAAATTGATATAATCGCAGACTCAATAAAACAACAGATAGATAAAAATGAAATAGATCTTGTTATTACAACAGGCGGAACAGGACTTACAAGCAGAGATGTTACTCCTGAAGCTACAAGAATGGTTATCGAAAAAGACCTTCCAGGATTCGCTGAAATAATGCGTCTCGAAAGTTATAAAATAACTCCTCATGGGATTATATCAAGGGCTTTATGCGGTATCAGGGGGCAAAGCATTGTGATTAACCTTCCCGGAAGCCCTAAAGCTGCCGTAGAGTGCCTTTCCTTTGTTTTACCTGCTCTGCCACATGCCTTGAGTAAACTCAAGGATGACACTACCGACTGTGGCGGATAAATCCGTAAGTTTTATTAAATAAGATTAATCCACATTTTATTGTTAGCAACCTTATTTATGATCCAATTTTAATTTAAAAACCGGTTCTTTTTTCTCAACCTCTTCTTTTTCAATACCAGCCATCTTTATTTTCAATCTTAAATCATTGGGGCTATCAGAATTTGCTATTGCATTGTTGTAGTCAATCCTTCCTGCTTTGTACAATTCAAAAATGTGCTGATCGAATGTCTGCATACCCTCGTTATAGGCTTCAGCCATTGTCTCCTTTAACATTCCCACTTCACCTCTCATAATAAGGTCCTTTATTCTCGGGCTATCGAGCATTATTTCTATGGCTGCCAATCTTTTTCCCTCGACAGTAGGTATTAATCTTTGAGATATAATGGCCCTGAGGTTCAGTGAAAGCTGCATGTGTATCTGGAGATGTCTCTCAATAGGAAAAAAATTCATGATTCTTTCTATTGCCTGATTTGCATTGTTTGCATGGAGAGTACCGAGAGCAAGGTGTCCTGTTTCTGCGAATGTAATTGCATCTTCCATAGTTTCTGAATCCCTTATCTCACCGATAAGAATCACATCCGGAGCCTGACGCAATGTATTTTTTAGTGCATTGTAAAAAGAGTGGGTATCAAAACCAACTTCACGCTGGGTAATTACACTCTTTTTGTGATTATGAACATATTCAACAGGATCCTCTATGGTAATAATATGACCGCGCTGGTTGGCATTTCTGTGGTCAATCATTGATGCAAGGGTGGTGGATTTACCGCTTCCTGTTCCGCCCACAACAAGGACAAGACCTCTCTTGCTCATCATGATGTCCTTGAAAATCGAGGGCAGGTTCATCTCATCAATGCTTTTTATTTCTGTTTTAATCTGTCTTATAACAAGGCCTGTACACCCTCTCTGTCTGAAGATATTCACCCTGAACCTGCCCAGTTCAGGATAGTAAAGGGCAAGATTCATTTCAAGCTCTTCAGCAAATTGAATTTTCTGCTTTTCGTTCATAGTACTGGCTGCCAGCCTATCCGTATCTTCAGGTGCTAAAGGAGGTTCATCATAGGGTTCAGTAGCACCCTCAATACGAAACATTGCAGGTAAACCTGAAGTAATATATATATCCGAAGCATCTCTCTTATTCATATACTTTAAATATTCCAATAAATCAGCCATAATCCATCACCTCTGCTGCGCTGATTGAGGCAGGTAAAATGATACCTCATCTCTTGTTACGAGATTCTTATTCATAAGTTCTGTCACTGAAGCCTCCATCGTCTGCATGCCAAGAGCCTTGCTCGTCTGCATAATAGATGGTATCTGGGCAATTTTCCCTTCCCTTATAAGATTCCTTACTGCAGGGTTGCCTATCATAATCTCAAATCCTGCAATTCTGCCTTTTCCATCTTTTCTTCTGAAAAGAGCTTGTGTTATAACTGCTTGTATTGATTCGGAAAACATAGACCTTACCTGGGCCTGTTGTGCTGCCGGAAAAACATCGATAACTCTGTCCACTGTTTTTGGAGCTCCACTTGTATGCAATGTTCCAAAAACAAGATGGCCTGTCTCTGCTGCAGTTAGTGCAAGAGAAATGGTTTCAAGATCCCTCATTTCACCGACAAGAATTATGTCAGGATCTTCACGAAGAGCGCTTCTCAAGGCGTTGGAAAAACTTTTTGTGTGAGGGCCGAGTTCCCGTTGATTTACAAGACAGTTCTTCGAGTAATGGACAAATTCAATGGGATCTTCAACAGTCAATATGTGACCCTTTTCTTCTGTATTTATTAAATCTATCATAGCAGCAAGAGTTGTGGATTTGCCACTACCCGTGGGGCCTGTAACAAGGACAAGACCTTTTTCCAGCCTGGCAATATCCATAAAAACCTTTGGCAGATTCAATTCTTCAAAAGTAGGTATCTTTGTTGGAATTGTTCTGAATACAGCAGCATCTCCTCTCTGCTGTTTGAAAACATTTACCCTGAATCTTGCAACATCACCAAGTGCAAAGGAAAAATCCAGTTCAAGGTTCTCCTCAAAAACTTTTCTCTGCTGGTCATTTAAAATATCGTATATCATATTATGTACTTCATCCTTATCAAGGGCCGGTACCTCAATTTTTACCATATCCCCGTGTATCCTCACAACAGGAGGCTCGCCAGAACTGACATGTAAATCAGAACCCTTATTATCCACCATAAAAATTAGCAATTCAGATACATCCATATTGACCTCCTAATCTATTTATGAGACTCCTGTAAATAGGTTTGTTACGCCTATCCCACCATCATCACATTTTAACCTTTGGCCTGCCTTTCCACTCATTGTTCCTGGTTCATTGCTTTCAATTCTTTTATTGTAGGTAAATCCTCTATACATCTAAGACTATAGACTTCAAGAAACCTGTTTGTTGTCCTGAAAACAATAGGTTTTCCAATTTCTTCCTTTCTTCCTGCAATTTCAATTAATTTTCTTTCAAACAATTGTTTGACTGCCCGCGACGAGTCTACTCCTCTTAAGACATCAACCTCCCTTTTCGTTACAGGCTGTTTGTACGCGATAATTGCAAGCGTTTCAAGGACAGACCTCGTCAACTCCACATCTTTTTCTTTTACAAAGTTTTTGATCCATTCCTTATAATCCGTCTTTGTCCGCATCTGCCAACCGCCGGATACCTCAATAATCTCAAGAGCCCTGTCGGAATAGTTATACTCGGTTACCAGCTCATTAATAGCCCCTCTGATATCCTCGCCGGTAAAACTGTCAAGCTTCTTTATAAACCCTTTTAATGTTATCGGCTTTCCTGACACAAAAAAAGCAGCCTCTAAAATCCTCTTAAGATCCATTTCCTGAAAACTCCGATATTTTAGATTTTATTATTTCAATGTCTTCAGGATATTTATGCCAGACAACATCTTTTTCTTTGGAAAACCAGGTCATTTGCCTCTTTGCATAGTGACGTGTATGCATTTTTATATCTTTTACCATATCTTCATAGCTAATTAAACTTTTAATATAAAGGAGAATCTCTCTGTATCCGATGCCTGAAAAGGGTTTTAATTCCTCATTATATCCCATGGAAAGGATATTTTTAACCTCATCCACCCAGCCCAAACTTAGCATATCATCCACTCTTTCATTGATTCTCCTGTACAACACGTTTCTTTCTCTTTCCAATCCGAGTTTCAAAACTTCATAATGGCTTTCCCGAAAACCATGTACGCGGCCCCATTCAGACATGGACATCCCTGTTGATCTGGATATCTCCATTGCCCTCACTGCCCTAAGTTTATCCCTGAAGTTTATTTTCAGGGCATACTCATTGTCCATGTTCTTAAGTTTCTCATAAAACCCGAGAGGGTCTTCATCATACTCTTCCTGCAGGCTCTCCCTTAAGCCTGTTTCCCTGGGAGCAGCAAAAAGTCCGTATATGAGAGCCCTCAGATACAATCCTGTTCCACCGACAACAACGGGAATCCTGCCCTGGCTGCAAATATCGCTAATACAGACATCAGCCTTTTCCTTAAACAGGGCTGCGTTGAATTCTTCAGAAGGATCGACAACGTCTATCAGGTGATGGGGGATTTCCTTTTGCTCCTCCACACCGGGTTTGGCAGTGCCTATGTCAAAATACCTATAGACCTGCATTGAATCATAATTAACAATCTCACCGTTGAATGTTTTTGCAAGATGCATCGACAATTCGGATTTGCCGGTGCAAGTAGATCCCACAATGGCAATGATTTTTTTCATCTTATTCCTTTAACCATAAAATGGCCTGTATTAGTTTATCTGGAAAATATTAAACTATATTAACAAGTTGTATGTCATTTTCCTTACCGTCTGTTTTTCTTCCTTGATGCTTTTGCGATTTTCTTTTTGGAGCTTTTCCGTTACCATATCCCCCCAGAGCTCCTCCTTCTCTTCATTACCAATGCAAAAGGCACGGATAATAGGCAGGTGCGCAGACGGCTCCTGAAAATATCCGAGAAGCGCCGCCGCATAAACATTGGCATAATGATCTTCTTCCACATATGCCCGAGATTCCTCGACAATGTCTTAAAAATGCGAATCAGATGGGGTGCTATCTCGTCTTTTCTTTAAGGGTAATAACCTCTTCCATTTCCGCTTTTTTGTATTTTCCGTCAAAATGGTCAAAGGCGGAATTTATCTGTTGTATTCTGTCTTCAGTCATTCTGTTCTCCTCTCTAATATCCTTTTATCGACTGTTAATTTCAGTCATTTTAAATTTATCTATCTCCTGATTTATATGGTTTTCTGAATCATTTTTCCAATTCAATGGATTTTCATTGATATATTTACGGATAGTATTCAATGATACCTCGTTACGAATAATGTGTTCGTAATAATTACGTTGCCACAGGGGAATTCCATACATATTACATCTTGTATTAATTCGTTTTGCAGAAAATGTTTTAAATTGTCGAATTATTTCCGGCAATCCGATCCGTTTCTGTAATTTGTCCGCATCGGTATATTCCACATGGGTATATTCTGTAGGGGCAGGTTCCAAACCTGCCCGTTCTGCCCGTTCCAAATCCGGTTGTAAACCCGTATGCCCCAAACCCGCCCGTTGTAAATTCGTGCGTTCCAAATTCGCCCGTTGCGAACCGGACCCCATAATGCGAATAATTCCATGGACATGGTTCGGCATTACAACAAATTCATCTAATTCAATACCGGGAATATGGTTGGGGAGGTCATTCCATGTAAAAATAACAATGTTTCCGTA
>CAYSBW010000031.1:14453-22317 GCA_964429485.1 uncultured Syntrophorhabdaceae bacterium | reverse complement strand
GCCATATCAGGCTTGATGTTTAATTCCTGATAATAAGCATGTTTATAACAAAATATTTACAAAATTGTTTTGCATTAATCATGCCACAAAATAATCTATTACATAAAATATGATGGTTTCAAAATTTTATAAATACTCAAGGCCCTCATGCAAGACTGATAAAAGTTTGGAGAACTGATTGGTTTTACATCCATATTTTCTGTAGAAATCATACCCGATGTTTTTTGAAACAAAAAAAAGGCACTTTAATTAAGTTAAAGTATATTGGAAAAGTCTCGTCCCTGTATTTTATGATTGAATATTTACTATTTATTTTATTGAGTCATAGAAAAATTCTAATTTTTTAGATTACAAATGTTGAGAAAGTGAGAAAGTGAGGTTTTTTGCAAAATCTAAAAAGGTTTTCTTTGTTTTATTACATTCCAAGCTTTCTTTTTCTGTAACGAAAAGTATGATGGTTCAAATTGAGAAGTCTTGCTGCTCTGCTTTCATTCCCTCCTGATAAACGGAGGGCGTCCTTAAAATAAAAGACTTCAAGTGATTGTTCAATGCTCTCAAGATCTACCCCTTCCCCTTCAAGAGGATTAAAAAAAATACCATTTACTTTATTCCCGAAGTTCATTGGATTTTCAGCATGGTTTAAAACCTTATTTAAACCAAGGTTTTCTGTTGTTATTTCCTGTCCGATACAAGTCAATACAGCCTTTTCAATAAGATTTTTAAGTTCACGAACATTCCCCTCCCATCTATGGCTTATCAATGACTGTTCTGCCTCAGCAGATAATGAAGTTATATTTTTTAAGAATTTTTTATTGAATTTCACAAGAAAATATTTGGCAAGAGGAATAATGTCATCAGGGCGATCTTTCAGCGATGGAACCTTGACTTTTATTACAGCAATTCTGTAATAGAGATCTTTCCTGAATTGACCATTCTCTATCATTTCTTCCAAATGTCTATTGGTGGCTGAAACAACTCTTGTCCTTACCTTCAGCTTTTTTGTACTTCCAAGCCTGTAAAATTCTCCTGATTCAAGAAAACGTAAAAGCTTTGCCTGAGCTTCAAGGCTCAGATCCCCTATTTCATCAAGAAAGAGAGTCCCGTTTTCTGATTCTTCTATAAGTCCCTTTTTACCTGATTGCAAAGCTCCACTAAAAGATCCTTTTTCATAACCGAATAATTCACTTTCAATCAAATCTTTGGCAATTGATGCACAATTTACAGGAATAAAAGGACCCTTGAAATTTGGGCTCCTGTAATGTATTGCTCCAGCAACCAATTCTTTGCCAGTACCTGTTTCACCAACTATCAGAATAGGTGTGTCAGGACTTTTTGCAACTTTATCAACAAATCCCATCACATCAAGAATTGCATCACTCTCACCTATAAAACAGGGAACGTTTTCATTTATATATGATTCCTGAAGAAACCTTACTTCTTTCTTTAGTCTCGTTGCTTCAATGGCATTACGAACAATTATTTCCAACCCTTCCATGTGGATGGGTTTGACAAGATAATCATATGCCCCTATTTTCATCGCAGAAACAACACTGTTGAAGTCTTCGTAAGCAGTTACCATTATAACAAGAATATCGGAAAATTCTTTTTTTATTATTTCCAGTGCTTCAATTCCGTTCAGATTAGGCAAACCTATATCAAGCAAAACAAGATCTGGCATATCGTTTTTCATGGACTCGAGTGCTGTTTCAGCTTCAGAAAAGGTTTCAATCCTGTAGCTGTTTTCGAGTGCCATTGCAATTCCTTTTCTTATTGTAGGTTCATCATCAATAACATATATACAAAAATCGATCATTCCTTGGAAATCCTTCTGTTTTTTTTAAGAGGCAATTCTATTTTAAATTCTGCTCCTCCTTCTTTTCCATCATTAACAGTAAGTAAACCCCCATGATCTGCAATAATTCTGTAGCATAAGCTTAAACCTATCCCTGTATTTCCTTCTTTTGTTGTATAAAAAGGATCAAATATTTTCTTTCTTATAAAGATCGGTACACCAGGGCCGGTATCGGAAATTGTAACTATTATATTATCATTAAGCACCTTTGAAACAACATTTATCACTTTTTTATTGATTGATTTTTTCATAGCTTCTTTAGCATTAGTAATCAAATTCAGAATTACCTGCTCAATAAGTTGCGGGTCAGCATTACAAAAAGGCAGGCCTTCGGATAGGCTGGCATTTAAGGTGATCCCGGTTTTTCGCAGGGTCACTGATGAAAAATTTATAGCTCTTTCTATTGGTTGATTAATATTAATTTGTATCAGCTTGGGTTCACTTGGTTTTGAAAAATCAATTACCCTGCGGATTACCGATTCAATCCTGTTTGATGCAGACAGAACTTCGTTGATTATGCCCTTTGCTTTCTTTTTATCCTGAGATCTGTCGATAATTTTCTCAAGATTACTAAGATAAATATTAATACCTGAAAGAGGGTTTCGTATTTCATGGGCAATACCGGATGCTACACGACCAAGCGATGCCATTTTATCTTCTGTTCTAAGCAAAAATTCAAGCTCCTTTGTTCTTGTTACATCCAGCTTGTTAACAAGTATTGCTTCATTTCCCATATAATCGATAAGACTTGCCCTGCAGTGAACCCATCTCATCTCAGGTATTTTATTCTGTAATGCAGGAACAAAAAATCTGAAATCAATATCAAGATTTCGTATATCTCCTGATATAATTTTTTTAAAACCCTCTTCGACTTTTGCTGAATCTTCTGGATGTATATCTGAAAGATCTCCTTCCCTGAAAAGCTTGGCCAAAGGCCCTGATATCCTTTTTTCTTCAGGATTTTCATAGACAATCCTGCCTTGCTGAACAATGAAAATGCCTGTAAGTGAATTTTCAACCAGTGTGCGAAAATTTCTTTCGTTTTCCAGGAGTGTTTTTTCTATTTGTTCCTGTTCAATAGCTCTAACAAGGAGGCCCCCAACAGCAGCTACCAACTTTTTTTCATTATTTTCCAAGGGACAATCATCATAATAAACTTCCATAAAACCCATTTTCTTGTCATGAATAATCAGATCACAGGTCAGTTTTGTTGAACATCTCGATGGAGTTTCAGAATTAAATATTTTATTTCCCAGAACAATCTTCACCTGCCTCTTTGTGTAATAGCTTAAAAATGATGAAAGTACACAAACTGTCCTATTTATAAAATCATCCAGTGAAAGATTTTTTTCTTCAAGAAGAATCGTTATTCCATAAAGACAATTCACTTCACGTATTCGTTGTTCAAGTTCAATTTTTTGCTTTTCAAATCCATCTTCGAAATGGGCAATTTTTTTTCTAATTGCCATCATTTGTCTTTTCCTGCCTTGAAGTATATTTGATTGATTAAATAATATGTATTTCTTTCTTCTTTTCATTTTTTGTTTTATGCTGAGACCTTTTATAAAAATATATTAATTATTTTCACCTACTAAATGCATTTTCATGAAATTAGTTCTACCTGCAGAAATTGCCGGTGGATGGCTTGCTACAATTATTATTTTATCACCTTTTTCCGCATACCCTGATTTTATCAATAAAGTATCCATTTCTTTAATTATTTCATCTGTATTGTCAATATGCTTAACATAATGTGGGATTATCCCCCAGTATAAAGCCATTTGCCTGACAATCTGCTCATCGGGCGAAAATGAAATTACAGGTGCATTAGGTCTGAATTTTGATATGAGACGTGCTGTAAATCCAGATTGAGTGAAGGCAACAATCCAACTTGCACCCACATCTTCCGCTACATGTGACACTGCGTGTGCAACAGCTTCTGTAAATTCAAAAAAACCTCCCTGCTGAAATATCGGTGTGTGAGCTTTTATTAATTTTTTACTTTTTTCTTCAGTATATCTTATGATTCTATCCATTACTTTAAGCGTCTCAACAGGATATTTCCCTGCAGAAGTTTCACCAGATAACATCAGCGCATCTGTTCCATCAAGAACGGCATTTGCAACATCGGTAGTTTCCGCTCTTGTTGGTCTCGAATGCCAAGTCATTGATTCAAGCATCTGTGTAGCTGTGATTACAAGGCGTCCACTTTTATTTGCTTTTTCTATAAGCATTTTCTGATACATAGGCACTTCTTCCAAAGGCATTTCAACACCCAGATCTCCCCTGGCAACCATTATGCCGTCGACCTCCCGTAGAATAGCATCTATGTTTTTTATAGCCTCTTCTTTTTCGATCTTTGCGATTATCGGTATCTGTACACCCTTTCGGTTAAGCCATCTTTTTAATGAAGTTACATCAGAGGAGCTTCTAACAAAAGACAGTGCTATAAAATCAATACCCTTCAGGATTCCGAACTCAAGGTCTTTTTTATCTTTTTCCAGGAATGCACCGGGCTTTATCTTCATAAGAGGCAGATTAACCCCTTTTCGTTCTTTTAAAATTCCGCCTTCAATAATTTCAGCTGATAAAGAGTCATTTTCTTTTTTTAATACCTTAAGTTTCATAAGTCCGTCATCCAGGAGTATTATATCGCCCGGTTTAGCAGCTTCAACAAGCCATGGATAAGAAACAAATATACATTTATCATCGCCTGTTCCCTCGCCTGTCATAATAGATATGCATTCCCCTTTATTCAGGCGTACTTTTCCGCCTTTTAACCGCCCTACCCTTATCTTTATGCCCTGCAAGTCCTGAAGTATGGCCACGTTCTTTCCAATTTGCTTGGATATTTTTCGTATTTTATCTATAATTGCACCGTGAGATGCATAATCACCATGTGAAAAATTCAACCTTGCCACATTCATACCATTCTCTATAAGAGCTTTTAAGTGTTTTTCAGAGTCTGATGCAGGCCCTATGGTACAAATTATTTTGGCTTTTCTCATAAAAAACCTCCTGATTTACAAAGGCAGTTATTCTAAACTTTTTGCACTGTATAACAACCTTTTTAATATGAATCTATTTTATCCCTTTTCTTTCTTGAATATCAATTGTCAAAACCGCACTTTGTACCTGTTTTTCTACTATTTACCTTCATAATTTAGATATTTTTGTATCCTGACACAGTGGATTTATGATGCTTATTCACACAAACAGAAATTATTCTTTTGTGGAATATCTTTTCAACAGGTCTTATACATAAATCATTTGCCAAATATTTCATGTATTTTTTCAGCCTCACAGATAGAAATTTTGTTGATTATTTTTTCTGCAATTTTTCTTGCATTTATCATAGTATTCATATCATTTATTATATTACCTACCCTGAAATCAGGCAAACCGGCTTGCCTTACGCCAAGCACATCACCGGGTCCCCTCAATTTCATATCTTCTTCTGATATTCTAAATCCATCAGTTGTTTCTTCCATAATTTTCAGTCTTTTGGTTGCAATAGTTGTTTTTTTTGCAGATGTAATTAAAATGCATTTTGAAGGAAACGACCCCCTGCCTACCCTGCCTCTCAATTGATGAAGCTGTGAAAGACCAAAGCGTTCAGCGTTTTCTATTACAATGATCGTTACATTGGGAATGTCTATCCCAACCTCTATAACTGTTGTACAGACAAGCACATCAATCTTCCTGTTTTTAAAACCTATCATTATATCTTCTTTTTCTTCAGGTTTCATCCTTCCATGTAAAAGACCGATACGGTATTCAGGAAAAACTGATGACTGTAAAAATGAAGACATTTCCTTAGCATTCAGGAGTTCAATCTTTTTTGACTCTTCAATTAAAGGACAAACAATATAAGCCTGAAAACCTTTTTTTAGTTCATTTTCAACTGTTCTGTAAGCAAAAGCCTTGTCTTTATCCTGAAGTACTTTTGTACTTATTTTTTGTCTTCCTGACGGTATTTCATCAATAATTGAAATATCAAGATCACCGTATATAATCATCGACAACGTTCTGGGTATTGGCGTTGCAGTCATAACAAGAGCATCAGGGGTGATATCCTTATTGATTTTAAGTTTTTGAGCGTTAAATTCAAATATTCCATCTTCTTTATCATTTAAACAAAGATATTCCAGGGAATCCTTCTCTCTCAACAATTTTCTTTGAATAACACCAAATCTGTGCTGTTCATCGATTACGACCAATCCAAGATTTTTGAAAACAACATCTTTTTCAATAATTGCATGAGTTCCTATAATTATTTTTGCCTTACCATCTTTTATTTTTTCTATAATGTTTTTTCTTTCAGCTCCCATATTTCCTCTTAAAAATACGGGAGATATTCCCATCTCCTTAAAATATTTGCGCATTGTAAGAAAGTGCTGTTCTGCAAGGATTTCAGTCGGGGCCATAAGCACTGCCTGGTAACCGCTATCTAATACAATTAATAAAGCTACTATGGCACATATTGTTTTACCACTGCCCACATCCCCTTGTAGTAGCCTGTTCATGGGTAGTCCACTACACATATCTTTCTCGATTTCTTTTATTACCCTGTTTTGTGCCGAGGTAAAATTAAAGGGCAGGTTCTCCATAAATTTCTTATAATATGCACCGTTGGATTTAAAACTTATGCCTTTCCGATTTTTAAATCCCTTCTTTTTTATCAGAACAGCAAGTTGAAACATAAGATATTCTTCAAAGATCAAACGATTATAGTATATCTTTTTCCAGCAATCATCTGTTGCAGTATTATTTAATAAATCTTCATCAGGAAAATGTAATTTGGAGAAAGCTTCATGGAGAGCAATAAGACCATATTCATTTTCGTCACTTTTCTTGAGGATACTCTTTATATGCATCCCATATTCTTCGAAAGCCCGTTCCACAAGTATTCTGAATGTCCCCTGTTTGATTCCTTCTATCTCAGGGTATACTGCGGTTATTTTTTTACAATCTCCTTCTTTGTTTTCATTTTCAAGTATATGTATTTCAGGATGTACAATTTGCAGCTTGTTTCCAAATCTTGTAATATTACCTGAAAGCATAAGCATGTTATTTTTTTTACATACTTTTTTTAGATATTCACTTACCCATTGGAACCATTTCAGTGAAATATTGCCAGTATCATCTTCTACAAGTGCCTCGTAAGCTTTTTTGTGTGAATTATGAAAAAATAATGATCTTGATGTAATTACCCTGGCAATAATTGTTGCTTTTTCTCCTTCCTTCAATTCGGTTATCTTTTTTACAGTGCTTTTGTTGTTGTATCTGACAGGTAAAAACCAGAATAAATCCTCGATTGTTTTAATTCCCCTGGTTCCCAGCATTATAGCTGTTTTTGGTCCAACTCCCTTCAGATGGTTTACAGACAATGAAAGTTTGTTCTTTTTATTTTCCATATTATGAATTTTTATATTACAATATTTACGCCTTCTTTAGAAGTGAGTAGGAAATTTATTAAATCTATCCCCGGACGAATATGAAAATCTTAAAAGAAATGGTTTTTAAAAAAACCAGAATTAGAATTATTAAAGGAGATTTAACAGAAAGCACTGCAGATGCTATTGTAAATGCTGCAAATTCATATCTCCAGCATGGAGGTGGTGTGGCTGGTGCAATATCAAAAAAAGGAGGACCTGTTATTCAGGAAGAAAGTAACAGGATTGGCTATGTTCCTGTTGGTAACTCTGTAATAACCAAAGCCGGTAATCTTAAGGCAGGACATATCATACATACCGTGGGTCCAAGATGGGGTGAAGGCGATGAAGAAAACAAACTTAAGAGGTCTATTAAAAATACACTCAGGCTTGCTGCAGAGAATGGATTTAAAACTATATCCATTCCTGCAATAAGTGCAGGTATATTCGGTTTTCCAAAAGAACGATGTGCAATCATTATGGTAGAAGAAATAGTGGATTTTATTAAAGGTAACGAAACATCATTAGAACGAGTTGACATTTACCTGATAGACAATGAAATAATAAAATTTTTCGA
>CAYSBW010000031.1:0-14443 GCA_964429485.1 uncultured Syntrophorhabdaceae bacterium | reverse complement strand
TCTTAATCGAACAATTTAATAGGAACAACAAAGAGGATGAATAGGTATGTGTGGCATTTTTGGAGTATACAATCATAGTGAAGCATCTAATTTAACTTATCTCGGCCTCCATGCGCTACAGCATAGAGGTCAGGAAAGCGCCGGCATTGTCAGTTCTGACTGTTCAATGTTGCATTCCTACAAGGATATGGGCCATGTTTCCGATATTTTCAATGAAAGTATCATTGATGGATTAATAGGAGATATGGCTATTGGACATGTGAGATATTCCACAGCAGGTGCTTCTTATATCAAAAACGCTCAACCCTTTGCCATAGAATATGCTAAAGGCCACCTTGCAATTGCCCACAATGGAAACCTTACAAATGCAAAGGTAATTCGAGATGAGCTTCAAAATTACGGCTCCATATTTCAATCCACAATGGATACAGAAGTTATTGTTCATCTCATAGCCCTTTCGCATGAAAATTCGACTGTTGAAAGATTAATAAATGCTCTCCACAGAGTGGAAGGCTCCTATTCTCTTTTAATATTAACCGAAACAGAAATGATAGCCGCAAGAGATCCCTATGGATTCAGACCTCTTGTTGTCGGTAAATTGGGAGATTCATACATTGTTTCAAGTGAAACCTGTGCCTTTGATCTCATTCAGGCAAATTACATAAGAGAGATTAAGCCTGGTGAGATTCTTCATATAACAAAGGATGGGACAAAATCCTATTTTCCTTTCAAAAATATAAAACCTAAACATTGTGTCTTTGAATATATTTATTTTGCAAGACCTGACAGCTATATGTTCGGCAGAACAGTATATACTGTAAGAAAGGCACTTGGTAGAGAACTGGCCAGAGAAACCCATGTTGATGCAGATATGGTAATTCCTATTCCTGACTCGGGTATAGGAGCTGCAGTGGGATATGCACAGGAGACAGGATTACCCTTTGAACACGGGCTTATTAGAAACCATTACGTTGGTAGAACATTTATAGAACCACGTGATTCTATAAGACATTTTGGAGTAAAGCTGAAACTGAATGCAGTACATGATATAATAAAAGGCAAAAGAATTGTGGTAATTGATGATTCAATAGTGCGTTCAACAACAGGGGCCAAGATTGTAAAAATGTTGCAACAACAGGGGGCTAAAGAAGTCCACTTCAGAATCAGTTCCCCGCCCACTGCTTTTCCCTGTTTTTATGGGATTGACACTCCTTCAAGAAACCAGCTGATTGCTTCATATCATTCCATAGATGAGATTAACGCTCTTATGGGATCTGATACTCTTGGATATCTCAGTATTAATGGTATCAAAAAAGCTATCGGTAACAATGAAGATAAATTTGATTATAATTTTTGCGATGCCTGTTTTTCAGGTTGCTACCCATCCAAGTTTCCATGGGGAATGGGCTTGGAACAAATGGAACTGTTTCAAAATAAGTAAAAGTGTGAGCAGTCAATTCAATTGACCGGATACGGTAGTAATAAAATATTCTACAAATAATAAATACAGGAAGGTAGAGAAATGCTGATGGATGATAAACAGAGATTACTGGAAATTCTTAAAAAACTATCCTACGAGGAAGGTGAATTTATATTAAAAAGTGGAAAAAAAAGCACTTATTATATTGATGCAAGAGAAACTGCATTAAATCCTGAAGGTATGTACCTCATAGGGAAAATTATGTATAAAATGGTCCGTGAAATACAAGGAATAAGAGCTGTTGGAGGAGTTAGTGTCGGGGCTGATCCACTGGTATGTGCTGTAGTTTTAGCCTCTTACAATCAAAAAGACAATCTCTCCGGATTTTTTATCAGAAAAGAACCGAAGGGTCATGGAAGAAACCTTTGGATAGAAGGTGCAAAAAATATTACAAGGGGAATGGATGTAATAATCCTGGAAGATGTTGTTACTACAGGAGGTTCTTCTTTAAAAGCTGTAGAGATAGCAGAAAGCGAAGGTTATAATGTAAAAGGAATAATAGCTCTTCTTGACAGGTTGGATGGTGGAAAGGAACTTATAGAATCAAAGAATTACACGTATGAATCAATATTCAACCTTAGCGATTTGCGGTAACATATTAGATATTAAACCTATATAATAAAATACCCCATTATAATTAACGGGGTATTTATAAGTATTTAGATAGAGCTATCTATTTAGTGATGTTAAATATATGGGAAAGCAGTGTTTCTCTGCCAAATCCGTCTTTAGATGAGAAGACAAAAACCCTGTCATTACCAAAATTTTTCTCAAATAATTTCTTTTTTTGAAAAGCTTCGTTTTTACTGACCTTATCAATCTTTGTAATTACCATTGTAAAATTGTGTCCTGTGCTACCAATCCACTTCATTACATTATTATCAAGTTCATCAATATCTCTTCGCACATCATAAACCCATATCAATCTTTTTATAAAATTGTTTTTTCTGATGTATCCATCAATCATGTCCTGCCATCCAAGATATATTTTTTTGGATACCTTTGAATAACCAAAACCAGGGAAATCAGAAAAAATTGTTGATTTTCTGATTTTTTCGAACTCATAATTTATCCTGTATATATTTATCAATTTTGTTGCACCCGGAGTAGAACTTGTTCTTGCGATTTTTTGCATAGCAAGTTTGTTTATTATTGAAGACTTGCCTACATTTGATCTCCCTATAAAACATATCTCCGGGTCTTCCAGCTGAATTCTGTGTTCAAATCCCGTTACACTTTTAATGTATTGTGAGTTCAGTATTTTCGAATCAGTCAAAAAAATAGTCATAATTATTTGTCTCTACATTAATTTAAAACACATTGTTGAAACCGGATAGTTTCTTTAAAAGATTCAATATAAAAACCCCGTGTCGGTCAAAATCAGCATTTCTTGCAATATAATCAAAATATCCATTGGACTGGACTGCATTGAATATTTTCTCAATCTGAGAATCATTCAACCTGCTGCATATATTTCTCGCAATTGAACCTAAACGAATTTCGTTACCTATTTTCGATTTCCATTGGGCCTGATAATCTGAAAGACTTTTTTCGCTGAAGTCATTTTCTTTAAATGCTTTATCCAAAACATTGGTTGCTATTTCAGCACATAGAAGCCCGAAATAAATGCCACCGCCTGTTGTTGTTTTAACCTGACCTGCAGCTTCACCAATGGCAATTACCCTGTTGCTGAATGTTTTAGAAACAAGACCCTGGGCAATGGGTTTGATTTGCATTGAATTATCTTGTTCAAAAGGAAAATATCTTTGCATTATGTTTTTAAAACCAGATTTCAGGTTTGATTTGCTTATCAAACCTATCCTTGCCATACCATCTCCAAGAGGCACAATCCATCCAAAACCTCCTTTTGCAAATCTGTTGCCAATTATAAGTGTAATTTCATCATTTTTGTCGCTTTTTAAATATTTCTGTGCCGCCTTTGAAAAATGAACAGGATATCCAAGTCCGAGCTTCATATTCAGTCCATTTTCGACACCGGTAGCAATAACAAGTGTCTTACATTTATATTTTATCGCACTCCCATCATTGCCAATACATTTGACTTTTACATTTGTTTCTTCTATTTTTGCATTTATTACCCGGCATTGTAGTACAACTCTAACACCATGACCCAAGGCTGATTCCATAAGATATTTATCAAATCTTTGTCTGTCCAGCACGAATGCAAAAGGTTCAGGATGTCTGTAAAGGATTGAGGTATCAAAAGGAGAGTCCATTCTGACATTTTGAATACTGCGCAAAACCTGGTTCTTTGCAAAACCTAATTCCTCATAGCTTTTTTTTCCGATTATACCAGTGCATATGACATTTTTTCCTATCTCGTCTTTTGATTCAAGTACAAGAATTTCATACCCTTTTAGCGATAACAATTTTGCCGCGTGAAGACCGGCAGGTCCTGCACCAACTATTATTACATCATATATTTTTGTGTGCATTATATCTGTTACTCTCAATATTATATTTATATTTTCTTTCCACTTGATTCCCACTTTCCTTTAAAAGTAATCCAGAATGAAAGCAAGATTAATTTCATATCCAGACAAAATGACCTGTTTTTAATATAGATAACATCGTAACGAAATTTTCTGCGTCTCGTGGCATCAGCAGGTATATAAATCTGAGCAATCCCTGTCAGACCTGGAGTTACTTCAAGTCTTTTGTAATATCCCGGAATTTTTTCTATTTCAATTATATCATTGTTCCCATATACTTCCTTTTCAACAGGTCGTAATGCTCTCGGACCAACAAAGCTCATATCACCTTTACAGATATTAACAAGCTGGGGAAGTTCATCCATAGCTGTTTTTCTGAGAAATCTTCCGATTTTTGTTACTCTAGGGTCATGTTCAGTGGCCTGGACAGCTCCCATACCCTTTTCAGCATCTACAACCATTGAACGAAACTTAATAACACGGAATATCCTTCCTTTTTTGCCGACCCTTTCCTGTAAATAAAAAACAGGTCCCCTGTCCTCCAATTTAATCTTCAGGATAATAATTATCCATAACGGAGATGAAATCAAAAGCCCCAGGGATGAAAGAAAGATATCAAATGCTCTCTTCATTTTACCTGTGCCATAACATCATTAATTATTTTTTTATAAACATTTATAACAATCTTTTTATCAAATTTCTTCAAGGCCTTTTCTCTGCTGTATTCTCCCATTAGTTTTTTCTCCTCCGGAGAAAGAAGGATGTATTTTATAATGGCTTCAGCCAATGCCTTATCATCCTTAACAGGAACGAGGAAACCGTTTTTTCCGTCTTCCACAACATCTCTGCAACCGATGGCATCGGTTGTTATTACAGGCTTCCCCAGTGCCATAGCTTCTATAAGTGAACTTGCAATACCTTCACGGTAAGATGGTAAAACAGCAACATCACAGTTACAGAGAAAAGAACGGGCATCATTTGTCTTGCCGAAATATTTTATTATTTCCTCTTCCTCCCATCCCTTTATTGTTTCTTCCGGAATAGCTGCCCTGTTTTCTTTATCCAATGGTCCTACAAGCCAAAATTCGGTCATCGAATATATTTTTTTCGCTTCACGCGCAGCGCTCACAAGTTCACCTATTCCTTTGTCCCAAAGCATCCTTGCAAGCAAAAGAAAAACATGCTTATCACTCTGATAGTTTTTTGTTGAACAGCACTCAGGTGAAAAATAATCTGTATCAACTCCAGGACCTGGAGTTAAATAAGATTTATTTTTATCAACCAATTTATTTTTTATAAAAAATTCCATATCGTATATGTTCTGGAAAACAATGTTTAAGGCAATTGAAAATGCTATTTTATACAGGATTTTATAGAGAAAACCACCTATAACAGTCTTAATGCTTTTTTCGGTAAACAACCATCCAAGACCGCTTACAGTACAAATGGAGTTAACTTTAGCAAGTTTTGCAGCAAAAGTCCCGAAAACATTAATTTTTATTGTAAAATTCAAAGTCAGAAAGGGTTTTTCTTTCCTGAAAATATTATATAGTTCGATCATTAATCTTATGTCATTAAAAATATTTGCCCCTTTTCTGTCGAGTTCCTTTATGAGTACAAATCTGAATCCTTCAATTATAAGCATATCTGTATATTCATCTTTTGGTGCAACAACAACTATTTCAAAATTTTCTTTCTTGAAAGACCTCATTACACCAAGAAGGTAGTTATATAAAAAAAACCCTGTATTAGCGACAAAAAATATTTTCTTCATTTGTTGATTATATTCCCATATTCCATTAAATTCATCCTCTGATGAAAATTTAATGGAATCAGTTAATTAAGAAGAAGCCCCATCTTTCTATATTCATTGCACATTTTTACCAGATATTCATCAACATTACACAAAGGTCTATATTCTGTTTCATTCACCAAACGATCCTGTGAAAAAATCCTTATATCTGTCAATGCTTTAAGACGTGAAAAGGTTAATCCCCTTTTTTTTCCAGTTGCAGCGGATAAGAGTGTAAATAAAGCAGCAATTGCTATTGCTGTTCCATGGGATATGTTTCTAATTTTATTATTTTTGCTATCAACACAGTTTTTTACAATAAAGGCAAAATCAGAAAAAAATAAAGGTGTATTGATAAAATATATTCTACCGTCAGGAATATTATCATTATCCATACATAACATTGCACGTGCAACTTCTCCCGCATATACAATGTTATATACTCCCTTTCCCTTTCTTATGTTCATATATCTTCCAGCCAATATGGACCGAATAAGTTGAAGAAAACTGTCTTTATAAGGTTCACGGCCTGTTCCAAAAACAGTTGTCGGGCGCAATATTCGTGCTTTTAATCCTTTTTCTATGCCTTTACTCACGATCTGTTCCGCCTCAAACTTTGTTTTTTCATACAAGTTTTCCGGATTGCATTCAGTATTTTCATCTATATTTATTTTTTTTGTTCCGCCTATAACTCCAGCGCTTGAAAGATGAATCAGTAATGCATTTTGTTTGATGGCAGCTTCAACAACATTCCTGGTGCCAAGTACATTTACTGGCCACATTTCATTTTCTCTGTTGATAATCCCTGCACAGTGATAAATTGTTTCCACTTCTTTTGGAATGTTCAAACTTTCAGTAATGTCACCATTGACAACATCAATCTTACTTTCTTTAAAAAAACAGAGACTATTATTTCCGGTATTTCGGGTAAAAACAAAGACATGCAAATCATTATCAAGAAGATGGTCAACAACATATCTGCCAATAAAACCTGTTGCTCCGGTGACCAGTACAGCTTTCTTTTTCATGACAGGTCCTTTTTCAGCCTGTATATTGAAATTTTATATTCCTTTAGTTTTTTAAATTCAGGTACCTCGAGTTTTTCAAATATGGAATTATCGATGTTTCCTTGAATTTTTTTGTAAAAGGGTGTGCTTGTATTTTCATCAAAGATAAGAAAATCCACTTTTTTTTCTTTCATGAAAAGTACCAACTCTTCATTGTTTTTTACAGGCGATAAAGCACTATACTCTGAATCTGCATAGAAAGCTATCCTGAAAAGTGAGGGTTCTCCTGCAAATCTTTTATCTTCAAATCCAATGTTTTTAAGGTGAATACCAGCTTTTTTCATTTCGATCTTATCATATCCACCTGGAGATAATGTTTTTGGTAAAATAGCAGCTAAAATTATCATGATAAAAATTGTTGTGAGATTTTTATTGATAAAATTGGAAATTGATAATCCTTGAAACCATGAATAGATCTTTTGTTTCAATTCAAAAAAACCTATTCCTGCAAAAATAAGCAAAGGCATGCCCATCAATAACGCATGGCGAGTACTTAAATGATAGATTCTCAGAATATATATGTAAGTCATAATAAAAAAAACACCGAACCAGATTGCAATCAATATTTCATTTTTTCTATTATTCGAATTCCTTTTGTAAAATATTCCAATAATTGCAAATAATGCAAAAACAACATTAAGTGATTTAAAAATTTTAAATATAATATCTGAAAAAAATATAATGTATTTTTGATCCTTTGCAAGTTCAATAAAATGGAATAACTCAACTGGCATAACATAGAGCATGTCGGGTGTAAGTTCAAGAAAATCAGTACTGCTCTTTGTCAGGAGAAACCATATTTTTTGTATTGTAAATCCTAAAAATTCCCACCTGCCTGTCCGCTCAATAAATATAACTACCGCAGGTAAAATCAGAACAGGGAATGCAAAAATAAAAATAATTAAATATTGAAATGTTTTTTTTGGCTCACCTTTTAATTTCAAACAAATCCAAAGAAGGATTACAATAAAAACAGCAGCACCCTCTATTCTTGCAAAAGCTGAAAGTCCTGTAAAAACACTTGATATGACAAGCATGGCAGGTTTTTTCATTGAAAGACCCCTCCATGCAAGCCATATTGAAGTCATCGAAAAAAACCAAAATGTCGGTTCTCTTAAGACATCAGCTGAATAATCGGCAAATCTTGGATTTATTGCATAAAAAAGAGTTGACATTGCTGCTACAGGGAGTCCGAACATATCCTTTACAAGAAGAAAAAAAGGAATAGTTGCAAGCGATCCCATGAGAACAGAAACCATCCTTGCAGCTGTTTCCCAGTCCGGGATAATTTTTTGTGCTAAGACAATAAGAAACAGATAAAGGTGAATAAATGAAAATTCCAAAGTATTCTGCCAATCCCCGGATTCGATCAATCTGGCAGTTTTGATATATAAAATACCATCCGGTGTAATAATATTCGCATTAAAGGCAAGATAAAACCTTATTGCAAAAGCCCCTGTAAAAGCAATGGCTACCAGTGGCCAAACTTTATTATCTGGTTCCATATTTTTATATACATTTAACATCGAAATTCACTATTTAATTTTTATAATGCTGCTCTCATTTTGAAATTTTAGTTTATGGAATTTATCTAATACTGACTGAGGTACAGGTTTTGCCATTCTTTTAAAAAAAAGATCCTCACATCCGGGCAGAGCAGCTATGCAATCCACAAGCATTTTAGCAAATATTAACAGCACAGCCCTTGTTGTATTAAACCACTCGCGCCGATATGCAAATCTGTGTAACTGCATTTTCAAAAGAGAAGAGCGCTGTAGCATTGTCTTATAAAAAAGAAAATGAGTTCTTCTGTATGCCAGTAATACTTCATCAAGGCATGCAAAAATACTTTCCGGATAAGATCTGAGAAGAAGTTCCTGGTCTTCAGCAAGATAAATTTCAGGAATACGGTAGCGATATTTAAGAAACCATCCCTTGCGCCCCATCCATGTTGGGTGAGCCAGATGAATACTGTCCCAAGGTTTCGCGCAGATATCATCATGTGAAGTGCCATAAAATGACATGAGACCTACAATATCACAAATACCTCTAAACACTATTGTACGACAGCCAAGGAGATCAACCTCAGGGTGAGATTCCAGAAATGTAAATTGTCTGTCAAATCTTTCAGGAAAACAGAGATCGTCCTGATCCATGCGGGCAATATACAGACCACGAGCCAGATCGATACCCTGATTAAGGCGGTAAGCAAGTCCTTTGTTAGCTCCGTCAAAAATAACAGAAATACGGGGATCATTAAAAATTGATATTACTTCTAAACTGTTGTCATTCGATCCATCATCAAGTATAATGATTTCGTAATCAGTAAATGTCTGCTCGAGTACAGAATTTATTGCGCTGTAAAGCGTTGCCGTACCGTTATAAACAGGCAGAATAACAGAGATTGCCGGATTGTTCATTGACTGTTGTTACAGGACAGGGTTTGATTATTAAATTTAATGATATTAAAAAGTAAGTAATTCATGCATTCCATTTGATTTACAATTTTATCCATGTATCAGGGATAAGATCCAGGGTATTATGAGGTGCTTTCTTAAACCATGATTCAGGTGCTATAACTATCTTGTCCGGAGATGGATTAAGCCATGCACCCCACCAGCTGAAACTGCTGTTTGCAATGATGTGATGACAACAGGCACTCATAAGGCGCATATCTTCATCTCCAGAATCAGGACCGTTCTGATCGATAAAACATGTTTCAAAACCTAAATCCATATTTTGTTTTGCCCATATGATGTCATCAGAAAAAACAAAAAAAACAGGGTTGGCAACTTTTCTGCTGATATGCCTCACTGCTCTCTGATAATAGTCCTTAGAGCATATACCGTGAAAAACATTGGCCTCAGGCAGTGTTACATAGTCTCCCCTCCTGATATGTATTGATACTGAATGGCAGGAATGGATGTAATCAATAAATTTTTTGTTAGATTCTAAAACATCTTTTCGGAATGAAAATTCAAGTCTGATAGAAGATTCTATGTCTTTGAAATACTTCTCGCTTTGCCAATAGCCATCCAGATAAACATTGCCACGAAGTTTCATAATATCCGGATCAAAATTGTACTTTTTTTCAACAATATGACTCTGATTGTAATGAAAAAATATTTTTCTTAAAAAAAAAGGCAGATGCCTTAAAAGTATGTTCTGTCTTTTAGATTTGAGAGCTTCTATCTGATCTTTAGATGCTGCTTTTCCCTTAATACAAAAAGAATCAAGTTCATATTTTCTTTTTGTCCACCACCCTTCTTCCTGAAACCACGAAAGATCCAATAAAATCTGGGATCCATTAATCAGAGATATCCTTCTGGCAGCCGCATACTGAAACATCTGGTTGCCAATACCACCTGTAAGTCGGACAATAACCACTTATTAAAATACCATTCCTCTTTTTTTATATAATAGTGTCATTCCCGGAAGCCCAAGGTTCTGTTGATAAATTTTATAATCAGACAGCAAAGGCATAATATCCTGTACAGCTCTGTAGGGACCTGTATTATAGCCTGATGCGGATGATTGAAAAAAAGTATCATGCACAAGAATATTAGCGTCAGGCACAGAAGAAATTATTCCTTTCAGTTCACGTATTACAGAATCAAATCCATGATCGCCGTCAATAAAAAAAAGAGGAGATTTAAGCTTATCCGGGGCATCATTTTTTTCTTTTTCATATACTGCAAGAGACGTATCAAGACCATCACCTTGTAGCAAACGCACATTTTTCAGATTTATTACAAACTTTCCCCTCTTCACTCCGGGGTGTTCCACATGGTTGACATCATCAGGCAAATCTATTGAGAAGATCCTTGTTTTAATTCCAAAATTGCGTGTTGTTTCATAAAATATTCTGGCTGATTTTCCTAGATTAGTTCCCCATTCAAAAATAACAGCAGGTTTAAGAGCACACACAGCAGCCACCATCAAACATTGCTCATTGACAGGATAAGGATGGATACCGATAAGTGGCACCAGTTTTCGTACAATAAACTCGGAAATAACCCAGTTATTAATCTCCAATTCAGAACAATTTGGATTGACAGCTACATCTTGACCTGCCAAACCAATCCCCATAGCTTTTCTTTTGATGGAAGCCCAGATATTTTTCATATTCTTATTTTCCTTTCTTCCAATAATTGAAGAAATATCTTTTCATACTGTTTACTGATTTTTTCCCATGTAAATTTTTCCTGCCAGTTTTTTCGACCCTTTGAACCCATCATTTTCAGGGTTTCCTCATTTTTTATCACTTCTGACATAAAACGTGCCAGTACAGCGGGGTCAACACGGGTATAACCTTTAGCATCCCGGACAGCTGGACAAACTATACCTGCACCGGTCCAATTGGCAATTTCTTCAGAATTTCCAACCGGTACTGTCAAAAAAGGTGTTCCAGCTGCAGCAGATTCGAAAAGAACAAGTGGTGAATATTCCACATTGGAGGCAAAAACAAAAAGATCAGCAGCTATAAAAGCCTGTACAAGGTCAGGTCGCGGCAGGTCTGTAACTATAACCTTCTTATTGGGTTGTTTTTCGATATCTTTCAAAATGTCTTCCAATGCATCGTTTTTTCCAACCCGAATCCCGATTAATCCAAGGGAGTTTTTGATGGTATGCTTCACTGCATACTTTAACCCATAAAGCCGAACGAGACCGAAGACCCGACTCAATGTATGCAAAATATTTTTATCATAGTAACTTGGCTTATTACCATTCAGAATTAGAACTGCCTGCTTCCCGTTAAAATCGGCAAGAGCAAATGCTTTGGCTACTTCCAGATGCCCTTTGAGACCGGTAAAGCTCCCTACAGTCAAAAAAATTAAATCTTCATCTCCAAGCTTTAGAGTATTGTGGAAATTGGGCGTTGGCTTTACATCAAATTCAAGTTCACTTGCTCCATTCGGTAAAATGGAATAATTGGCGATGCCATGTTCTTTTGCAAAATTGATATCCCGATAATCCGATGCGTAAAAAATAAGATGATCGAATTTCCGCAAGATGCCAGGCATCTGTTGAAAATAGTTGGTGTATGCCGGTTCGTACAATCCCGAAAATCCACAAGGGATGAAAACCTTTGCCGCGGACAACTTATCCAGCACCGGCCAAAGGGCATCAAATGTCCATTGCTGGGCTGCTTTTATCATAATCACATCGAAATTACCCTCTTGAACAAACTCCTGATACTTTTTAACTTCACCAGTTATACCGGAAACCTGATTCCCTAAAATTGAAAATTCACGAATATAGACACCATTCAATTTCGAAATTGAGCGTGTTGGCAAACGAGTAGTCGCTACAGTAACTTCGTGTCCCATTATCTTAAAATGTTCCGCAAGCTGTTGAATTACAGTTTGCACCCCTCCGATACTCGGGTAATAGAATTCTGAGCAAAATAATAATCGCATATTTCTCTGAAGTTTTATCTTTATTACCGGCTATAGTTTTGGAACCAGTTCCAGGTTTTTTTCAGTCCTTCCCTGAAGGGTGTCAAAGGTGTCCATCCTGTAAGGTGGTTAAGCTTTGAGCTGTCAAGTATGTTAACTGGAACATCAAATTTTCTTAAAGGCAGGTTTTTCAGCTTTATTTCAAAACCATCAGCCTTTGCCAGCGGTTTCAGGGCGTTTAAAACATCCTTATTACTTCTTCCTTCACCACTTCCTATATTGTAGACGTTCCCGGGTTGTCCCTGAAGCAGGGCAGCCACAATCCCTTCTGCTACATCATTTACATAGATATAATCTCGAACAGTTCCTGTTTCTCCATAAAGATTTAATTCCATTCCCTTAAGAATAGATGCTATTGCAGTTGCAATAAAACCCTGTCCAATGAATGGCTTCTGTGTTTCACCGTATGCATTACCGGGTCTCGCACATAGCACAGGTAGACCATGGGTTATATGAAACATTTGTGCATATTTTTCAATAGCAAGCTTTGTTATTCCATAAGGAGAAATAGGATTTGTTGCCTGATCCTCGCCGATAGGTGTTTTGTCAACAGGTCCGTAAATCACACCACCGGAGGAAATCAACACCACTTTATCAAGGCTTAGTCTGCTTGCAGTTTCCAGCAGATTGACAGTATTTGGAAGATTCTCGAGTATATCATTAACAGGATTGTCATAACTTGTCTGAGGGACAGTGGTATATGCAAGGTCAATAATCTCGTTTACATCCTGCAAGACACCTTTTAAAAAATATCTGTCTCCAAAATCACCAGCTATATACTTGACACTATCAGGCAGTTGACGGGTTGGCTTTTCATTCCTTCCTATAACAACTACTCTTCTGCTCTCTCTGAGAAGAATGTTAATAACAAAAGAGCCTATAAAACCTGTTCCTCCGATAACTAAACAACATTTCATTTTTCAGGACTCAACATAAATATTTTATTAAAAAAAATCTTGCCTGTTCTAAGGGTGTTTGTAAAGATCCTTATTCCTGAATCTCCAAGAAATCTGAAATACTTAGCCTGATTATAGTGATAACGAAGGCTGTTAATGCGTAAACGAAGATTTTCTTGAATTATATCAGGCTGCACTCCTTCATTTTTGCATAGAAGATCGGCTGCTTCACGAACTATTGAGAGCATTTCCTTCCATGAAGTCTTTCCTGAAAAATGAGAATATGAACCATGAGCCACTGCGGCAATGTCATTTAAAGACAGGTCTGAATACTTTCCTCCTGTAATCCATGCAAGATTTTCTGCATTTATTTTCAGAAGATGCTGCAGAAAGGGGTTGTTACCGGTGCGTGACATACTTCGCGGTATTTCCCGATAAATATGAAGAACTTCCGATATATTGGCCACCTTAAATTTTCTGACAACCCGGGACCATAATTCATAATCCTCTGGAGGTTGTCGATCAGTATCTGTACTATAAAATCCAACGTCATTAAAAACAGACTTTCTTATCATGAGTGAACTGTGAACAAAGGCATTATCAAACAAGAGATCAAATTTCAAAGACACATTATCTGTATGATGTTTATGAAAACGTTCGGTTGGCTTTGTTTCTTCCCAGATTGATGACCATGTTCCCACCATACCATAGCCAGGGTATGCTTCAAGAAAAGCGATCTGCTTTTCAAGACGACAGGGAAAAGAGACATCGTCCTGGTCTTGACGTGCTATATAAGCACCTTTCGCCAGAGAAATCCCCTTGTTAAGGGTAGCCGCTAGCCCTTGATTTTCTTGCCTAATGAAACGAATTCGCGGGTCCTTATAGGAATAGATTAAAGCAGCGGAATCATCAGAAGAGCCGTCATCAATGATAATGAGTTCAAAATTCTCATAGGACTGGCCAAGAGTACTGTTGACAGATTCTTTTAAATATTGAATTCCATTATAAACGGGAAGAACTACACTAACAAATTTTTCGACTTGCTCAGCACCTCCAATCGGTTCATTAGCAACCTTCCACAATTTCATCCAAACACTAATCTGATCCACCTCGCTCTCCGGAATAATCTTCTGCTCATTCAGTGTTAGACGAATTGCACTCATTCTTAACAGTTCTTCGACTGCCCTTTCAAAATCAGCTAAGTGAAATGTAGCCTCAGATTTAACGGCAATGACCTCTATATTACGAAGCATTTCCCATTTCGTCTTTATTATTTTAATCTTTGTAAACCCCAAT
>CAYSBW010000030.1:0-23499 GCA_964429485.1 uncultured Syntrophorhabdaceae bacterium | reverse complement strand
TTTAAAACCAAAAGTATGAATACTGCTGAGATTTCTAATAAGAATGGCATTTGCTATACTCCTTTAAACGATTTCATTTTTAACGATTATATCACAATTTAACCGCAGTACATTTTTTTAAATGTGAAATTATACTTGAAAGACAATCAATAAGGACGTCTTGGTTGATGGAATATCCGTGATTAAGATAAGCCTGTTGACTTTTTCCTCTTTTATGCACAAAATAAGGGCATGATAGGTATATCTAAATTGTATTGCGGTGCAGTTGAGGCATCAGACCCATTGAGATATGGCAGAGAATCTTCAAAATTGCCTTCACATCTACTCCAGTTTTCAAAGGATAAGAAACCTGTAGTTGTTTGGAATATGACAAAAAGGTGTAATCTGAAGTGTGTTCATTGTTATGCTTTTGCAGAAAACGAGTCGTACATGGGGAACGAGCTTTCAACGCAGGAAGGGATGGATATGATCGACGATCTTGCATCCTTCGGTGCTCCTGTAATACTCTTTTCAGGTGGTGAACCTCTTTTAAGGGAAGACCTGCCTGTACTTATCGGTCATGCAGCTAAAAGAGGAATGCGGGCAGTTATTTCAACAAACGGGACTTTGATTACTGAAGAAAAGGCCAGGATTTTTTCAGAATTTTCGCTTTCCTATGTTGGTGTAAGCATTGATGGAATCGGGACGATAAATGATTCTTTCAGAGGTGTCAAGGGAGCCTTTGAACGTGCATTAAGGGGAATCAGGAATACAAAAAAAGCAGGCATAAAAGTAGGTTTGCGGTTCACAATAAATAAAAGAAATTATAAAGAGATTCCAAAAGTTTTTGATCTTATAGAAGAAGAGGGCATAGAAAGGGTTTGCTTCTATCATCTTGTATATGCAGGAAGAGGTTCCGGGCTGATATCTGAAGATCTGACCCATTTTGAGTCGAGGAATGTTGTTGATTATATAATGGATCGAACTAAAGACTTTTTTAAAAAGGGCAAGCCCATTGAAGTTCTTACAGTTGATAATCATGCTGATGGCCCCTATCTATACTTAAGACTTCTTAAAGAAGACAAAAAAAGGGCAGAAGAAGTATTGAAACTCCTGACCATGAATGAAGGTAATGCATCAGGTAAGGGTATCGCCTGCGTGGACGAAGAAGGATTTGTTCATGCAGACCAGTTCTGGAGACACTATTCTTTTGGTAATGTAAGGGAAGTGCTTTTCAGCGAAATCTGGGAAGACACCTCGAATGAACTTATGGCAAGGTTGAAAAATAAAAAACAGTTTGTAAAAGGCCGTTGTGCCCGGTGTAGATGGCTTAATATATGTGCAGGTAATTTCAGAGTCAGAGCAGAGGCTTTTACCGGTGATATATGGGCAGAAGATCCGCAATGCTATCTTACCGAAGAAGAGATTTCCTGAACATTTATGCAAACACAATATTGAGCAGATTCCGTAATTTTTACTGTACTTTTCCTTATATAAATAGAAATTATTTTCATTTATAACAAAATTCTATCAAGAATCCATTATCCCTGTGATTGATTAAAGTTATTACACTTAATCTTGCATTTCAGCTTGCATATATGATATCTAACTAAAAGCTATTTTTATTTAAACCTGAATTTGTCATCAGGAAGCTGTCATAATATACATGAGTAAATCGTCGGGAGGCGAGGAAGCTCGGTTTTTCGTTCTTCTTAAAGCGAAAGTTCCGAATCCGGATACGAGTAATTGAAATCGCTGGAATGCAAAGAGCGTTTTTGTGCGACATAGTCTGATACCTGAAAATAAATTAAATTAAAAATCAGGGTTAATACAAAGAGGTTTATATGGATTTTCTGCCACAGCTAAAGGCTCTGAATTTGAAAGTCACTCCAAAACGTTTGGCTATTCTGGAAATACTTGCAGAAGCACCGGGATATATGGGACCCGAGGAAATCTGGAACATTATGAAGGAGCGCTTTGGTAATATTGGTCTTCCCACTATCTACAGAAATCTTGAAGATTTGTCTAAGGGAGAGGTAATTATAAAAGTTATTCATCCTGATCGTAAACTCTACTATTTTTATTGTCGTAATGTTAGCCACCATCACCATTTTGTGTGTGTTTCCTGCAGAAAGGTGGAGGATATCCAGTTCTGTGGAATGAAAGAAATTGAAGATGAAGTTAAAAGCACTCTTAAGGGCCATGTAGTATCTCATTTGTTGCAGGTATACGGGTTTTGCAATAAATGCCTGAAGAAGAAGGTAATATCAATATGATTCAAAATATCCTGAAAACCAGAAATTTATTTATCATTTTCCTTGTTTTGATTATTCCTCTAATATGCGCAAGCTGTAAAAAAAAGGAAAATCAAATAAACGGGCAAAAAAAATTGAATATTATCACAACCCTTTTTCCTGTTTATGATTTTACAAGGAATATTAGTGGAGATAAAGCACATGTAAGCTTGCTCCTGCCTCCAGGTGTAGAACCCCACGGTTTTGAACCAAAACCGGGAGATATGCTGAATATCAATAGCGCAGATATATTTATATATACAGGCATGAACATGGAGCCATGGGTTGAGGGCATTCTCAAGGGGGTTGGCAATGAGAAGCTCATAGTTGTTGATACAAGTACCGGTATTACTTTTATTGAAGAAAAGGAACATGATAAAGGTCACCACACTGCTCATGGCCATGGAAAGATCGATCCTCATGTATGGCTTGATTTTTCAAACGCCTGTAAAATGGTAGACAATATTCTTGATGGCCTGGTCAGAAGAGATGCTGCAAACAAAGATTATTATAATAAGAACGCAAGTATTTATAAGGCAAAACTCAATAAAATGGATGATCGATACAGAGCAGCCTTGTCATCATGTAAAGGGAATACATTTATACACGGCGGACATTTTGCCTTTGATTATCTTGCAAAGAGGTATAACCTTAATTACATTGCAGCATACCACGGATCCCCAAATTCTGAGCCCACTCCAAGGAGATTGATAGAATTGAAGAACAAATTGAAAAAACATAATATAAAATACATATATTATGAGGAGCTTATTTTACCGAGAATTTCCAGAACCATATCGTTGGAAACCGGAGCAACAATGCTGAAACTCCATGGCGCACACAATCTTAGCAGAGAAGACATGGAAAATAATGTAACATTCCTTAATTTAATGGAAGAAAACCTGAAAAATTTAAAGGTCGGGCTTGAATGTCAATAGAAGCAATGTCGGTTGACAAGTTATTTTTCCGGTATAATTCTGTAGATGTTTTAACCGATATATCCTTTAATTTGACTGAAGGTGATTATATAGGGCTTGCAGGCCCTAATGGTTCAGGCAAAACAACACTGGTAAAACTTTTACTCGGAATTTATAAACCTTCTCATGGTATTGTTAGATTGTTCAATCAAAATATATCTGATTTCAAGGATTGGCACAGAGTTGGTTACTTACCTCAAAAAATAGCATCTTTTAATCCTAATTTTCCTGCTACAGTGAAAGAAATTGTTGCTCTGGGACTTATTTCCAGAAAGAAGATTCCAAAATGGTTGAACAGATCGGATAAAGCAGCTGTTGGCAATGCTATGGAACTCATGGATATTATGCATATTAAAAATAAGCTTATTGGGGAACTTTCCGGAGGGCAACAGCAGAGAGCTCTTATTGCAAGGGCGATTGTCAGTGATCCGGATTTACTGATTCTTGATGAGCCAACAACAGCAATTGATCCTGAAACAAGGGAAAAGTTTTTCAGCATTCTGAAAGAGCTTAACGAAGATAAAGGGGTAACTATTATAATTATCACCCATGATACTGGTACAATCGGTAAATATGCATCAAAACTGCTCTATCTTGATAAAAGAATTATCTTTTACGGGAGTTTCGAGGATTTCTGTGCATCAAATACAATGTCGGATTATTTTGGAGAATTTTCACAGCACTTAATATGTCACAGACATGATACATAAATGATTGACAGAAATGATATGTCACAAAAAAAAGTGAAACAGATTAACAGGTTAAGTTAAGAATTTCAAAAAATACAAGGATGGTGTTTCTAAAGAATAAATTATGATAGAGATGATCGATCTTTTCAATCACGCTTTTGTCTGGAAAGCTGTTATTGCCGGCTCTTTTATTGCGGTACTGTGTTCTACTCTTGGAGTTTTTCTTGTTTTGAGAAGGCTTTCCCTTATAGGTGATGGTCTTGCCCATGTTACTTTTGGTGGCATTGCTGTTGGACTTCTTTTTAAATCTTCCCCGATATATGTTGCATTACCTGTTGTTATGCTCAGTTCTATAGGTATACTCAAATTGATAGAAAAGGCCCGTCTTTATGGCGACGCTGCGATTGGCATAGTTTCATCCCTCGGTATAGCGTCAGGCGTTTTGATGGCAAGTGTTGCCGGGGGTTTCAACGTGGATCTTTTCAGCTATCTTTTTGGAAATATATTGTCCATTAGTATTGAAGAAGTAATAGCTTCTATTGTACTATCAGTTGCGTTGGTTACGGTAATACTCCTTTTTTATCAGGAACTTCTTTTGGTTACCTTTGATGAAGAATCTGCCAGAGCATCGGGTGTTAATACGAAAAGGATTAATACCATTCTTGTGCTCCTCACCGCATTGACAGTTGTGCTTGCTATAAAAATGGTTGGCATAATGCTCGTATCAGCGCTCCTTATTATTCCCTCTGTTACAGCTCAGCAGATGGCAAGAAGTTTCAGATCAACCATTTTCATGGCATCCATCGTAGGAGCTCTATCTGTTGTGATGGGAATTTGCATTTCATTTACAGTTGATCTGCCTACAGGCGCTACAATTGTGATTTTGAATATTTTCTTTTTTGTCGCTGTTTTCAGTTATAAAAATCTGAGCAAAAAAATTGGTTAAATATAAGTTGATCAAGTTTTATATATCACAGGAATCTTGCTTAATTAATTATGTTATTATTGTTACTGATTGATACTGTAACAGCGAGTTGTTTCCATTCTCGCCAGAACATCTTTGATGGTACCTGTAAAATGTCCCTCGGTTTCCATCTTGATTGAAACAAGAGCTGCTGTAAATTTAACGGATTCTTCAACTGAATGATTTATTCTACGGGCAAGATATGCTCCTATAGTGGTATCACCACGCCCGGTTCTTCCCTGAACACTTTTATTCGAGAATTCTGCAAAATATCTTTCTCCTTCTTTATATGCCAATACACCCTTTGAATTGGTTATAATTGTTTCAGAGCATCCCCAATCATCTATAATGGAAGCTGCTTTTACAGGATCATCCGTTCCGGTCAGCGCTTTGGCTTCGGCTACATCGAGTTTTATTATTTCGATCATATGGAGGATTTCTTCTTTATCCTGCAGGTCTTTGTAACGTATAGCCCCTGTATCTTTATCTACATCCCAGATGAAACTTTGTATGTCGATGGATAAGAGGAATCCTCTTTCTTTTAACCCTTTCATGAACTCAAGATTGAATTCTCTGTCACCTAAACCGCCAAGATGGATTAAGCATGGTTCAATAGGTGGCATATCCTCTATCCTGAAAAAACCTGCACTGCTGATCTGGAATATTTGTCTAATATCTACATTTGAAGTTGGATAAACAACCTTCATATGGGTGGTTTCTGCGGAGTGTTGGACATAGATATCAAAGCCCATTTTTTTGAGAGGATCAATAAAATGCTCATCTTTTATCGACATTTTTGTTATCATGGCAATATTTGTTGTACAACAAAGAGCTGCTGCTGCTCCGAAAAATGCAGCCCCTCCCCCTGTTCTTAAAGATTGAATTCCTTTAAAAGGAATAATTTCACCTTTTGCAGTATGACCAACAAAAACAATATCATACTTCTTCATTTTTAACCCCTCCTTTATAAAATAATGATTTTATCAGGTTAATCTCTGGAAAGCACCTGTTTACTTGCCTGAACCGGCAACAATCACCATAACCCAGAGCGAGCGGCAGACGGTTCTTTCCATTACATCCTTTATAAACTCCTGTTTTCTGTGAATCTTCAACAAGATATTCCGTGTTTATTACTCATGCAAATTCCAGTTAGTATCGTTAAAATTCCTATTTTCATATTTTGCCTGCTTCTTTCCATGAAACTTTTTGCAAGATTACTCCGATTGCAACATATTTTATTATCTGTTCATCATCATCAAGCTGGCCTTTATTATTATATGCTCTATCCTGAACATTACATTTTCTGAATTATTAACTTTAAGATAAAGGTTCTACTAACATGCCCGAAACATGGAGGCTATCCAAATAAAACAGGTATTACCTGGCATCTTTTATACTTCCTTTTCTTTCATACAGCATTTCAAGTGGATCTTTGTGTTCAACGTCTATTGTTAATGCCTTCACCTTCATAGGGACCAACCTGACTGCAAGCGTGAGGATTGCAACGTTGCGTTCTGTTTTATTTTCATCACGGGAAAAGAGATACTTCAAGATAGGGATTCTTGAGAGAAGAGGAATGCCATATTGACTTTTGTACTGAGCATCATTGACAAAGGTGCCCACAATATACCTTTCATTGTTTGCCTTAAGTACTCTGGTGGTCGCAAATGTTTTTGTAGTGTATGCCGGGGCTGTTGCCGAACCGAGACTGCGCTGACCGGTAATAACACTGATCTTTACCAGGACATCAACTCTTACCTGGCTATCTTCCGGTTTGTCCATTTTATAATCAATGGTGGTTGGAACAACATCAACGCTGGTTTCAAGCTGCTGGTAGGATGTCATTACGTTTCTATTTGTATCGGTGCTGAAAATAGGTTCCTGTTGCATACTTGTCAAAAGTGCTTTTGTGCCGTTTCGTGTGTAGACCTCGCTGGAAACAAGGACCCTGCTTCTGTTTAATGCTTCATTGAGTTGAATAATATTTGAAATAGGAACAGCATTGAGCCCTGCTGTAATATTCGCTGAATAAAGGGGCTTTTGTGTAGATATGGCATTATAGTTTGCATCAGCAGACATCGTGACACCCATTATATCAGGGCTTAAGGTTAATCCTAAATTTAAAGCATCGTCATCGCTTAATTCCCTCAGACTGGCTGATATTACTACCATATGTGCCTGGGTCTGGTCGGGTAGAAACTGTCTGAACAGTTCAATTTTTTCAAGCAATTCTTCCTTTTCTCCCAGGAGGATCAGTGTAGGAGTAATGCCTGTTGCTGAATATACAATGCCCTTGACCTTGCCGAGATAGCCGTACTGCTCAAGCTGTGCAACGAGGTTACGCATAGCATCTATACTTTCATGATCGAAAAGCATCGTTGCAACGGTGCCTTCAGGGTTGAGTTTAAAATTCAACAAACTTGCCTCGGTTTCCGGGAGGACAGCCGGGCTGGTTTCTATTCGAGGTGGAATCTCAGGTTTGGTTTGCACATCATTGCATATGGTAGTTGATGGTAGAATCAGAAGAATAATAAGGACGAATAAAGCTATTGTATTTCTTTGCACAGATTAGTTTCTCCTAAACCATGAGACTCGAGGATATTATTCTCATAAAGAATGCTAATTATCATAAATATTAAAAACTTACAAGTAAATTTGAAAAGATGTTGCCCGCCGGTACAATGTAAAAAAGCAAATGAGAATCTTTAAGGGAACGGGATAAAGAAAAATCCTTCAAATATATTTATTGTAAAAAAACTTTTTACTGGTATATAGTAATTCACTTGCCTGACTGTAATAAACAGACATGCCTGTGGTCTTAGTAAATAAAGCTATCAGCTGCAACATGAAAAGCTTAAAACAGGAGGCAATAAAAAATTTAGAGGAGGATTATATGAGAAAGGTTTTTGTTGCAACATTGGCTTTGTTTGTTTTGGCAGTATTTACAGGCATTCCGAAAAATGCAGAATCAGCAGGCTCAAAAAAGGTAAAGGTTATAGTAAAAAACATGCAGGATAAAAATGCCGAGGTAAACATCAACTTCAGCAACATATCCGAAATTAATAAAAACTCATTAGGATCTTTATGCGATAAAAGAGGCACGGGCTCAAATCTGAATTGCGGTTTTGACCTTGGCCCAAAAGAGCAAAAGGAAATAACAAATCCTTTATTTAAAATGATCAGCCTTTCACTGGCTTTTAACAAGCCTATTAATTGTGGTGCTACTAAAGCTGAACTTACCGTCAATGCCAAAACAGACGATGTTTTCGATGTCAGCGTAGTAGACGGTTTCAATGAAAAGATCGCAATGATCTTTGCCACAAATACAGGTAATCAGATTAAGCTGGGGCCACCTAACGGCCTTACGGGCAATGAAAATGTTTATGGTGTTTTCCCCTACGGTTGCGACATATGTGCAGGAAGATTAACTCCTCCAAAGGCATGTGGTCCCTTCCCTCCGAAGAACATAGGGTGTAAAAGCGGAACAGAGAACAACCCCAATGTTATATGCCAATATTCATTAACTCATCCGGGCGAAAACGCCGGTGTAATGACAATATATCTATTACCCAAGGATTAATACCCCGAGATTACAATCCAAAAAGCGGGGCAACCTTAACCACGTGCCCCGCTTTATCTAATTTTCCGATTTAACAGTTTTATTTTTTTAATCTGTAATGCTATAAAAAATGTCTACATTATTCATCATTGAAAGATCTGAAAAAGATTTTTCATTAAGACGCCACAGGTAAACTGTTTTTTTCGTTATACAAAAAAAGCGAAAAAGCGATCCTACAGATTTACATAGAAATCTCCACAACTTCGGGATTCCCCTCTTTTCCTGTTTTTTTGAGCCTTGCGTAAAACCTTTAACAGGTCTGCAAAATTTCGTAACAGTTCTAAATTTTACCCCTTGGAACATTGACAACACTCTGTGCGGGCATTATATTACCTTCGGTATCTCATAAAAAGAACAGGAGGATTCAAGCATGGCAAAGAAGGTGATTGGAATAGATCTTGGAACAACCAATTCCGTTGTGGCAATCATGGAAGGTGGTGATCCAAAGGTAATAATAAATGAGGAAGGAAGCAGGATAACACCGAGCGTGGTCGCATTTACAAAAGATGGTGAAATTCTGGTTGGCCAGACAGCAAAACGACAGGCTATTACAAATCCCGAAAACACTATATTTTCTATAAAAAGATTTGTGGGTAGAAGATTTAATGAGGTCCAGGGGGAAATAAAAACTGTTCCATATAAAGTAGTGGCAGATCAGGAAGGCAATGCAAGGGTTGATGTAAGGGGAAAACTTTATACTCCGCAGGAAATTTCAGCTTTTGTACTCCAGAAATTAAAGAAATCTGCTGAAGCATATCTTGGCCAGACAATAGAAGATGCAGTTATTACAGTTCCGGCCTATTTTAATGACTCTCAGAGACAGGCAACCAAAGATGCGGGAAGAATAGCCGGACTCAATGTTTTGCGCATCATAAATGAACCAACAGCTTCTGCGCTTGCCTATGGTCTTGATAAGAAGAAAGATGAAACGATTGCTGTGTATGATTTTGGTGGAGGTACATTTGATATTTCAGTGCTGGAAGTAGGCGACAATGTTGTTGAGGTAAAATCTACCAATGGTGATACCCACCTTGGCGGTGATGATATAGATCAGCTTGTTATTGATTGGATTGTTTCAGAATTCAAGAAAGACCAGGGAATTGATCTTTCCAGTGACAGAATGGCATTACAGAGACTTAAGGAAGCGGGGGAAAGGGCAAAAATAGAATTATCGACAGCAGTGGAAACTGAAATTAACCTTCCCTTTATAACTGCTGATAGTTCCGGTCCAAAGCACCTTAATATGAAGCTCAGAAGGGCAGAGCTTGAACAGTTTGCCGATGACATAATCCAGAAAACAATTGCACCCTGCAAAAGAGCTATGGAGGATGCAAAGCTTGATTTTAGTAAAATCGATGAAGTTGTACTTGTAGGCGGATCAACAAGGATGCCGAAAGTTCAGGAAGTTGTGAAGAAGTTTTTCGGCAAGGAACCCCATAGAGGTGTGAACCCTGATGAGGTTGTAGCACTGGGAGCAGCAGTGCAGGCAGGGGTTCTGGCCGGTGAGGTAAAGGATGTTCTTCTTCTTGATGTAACCCCGCTTTCTCTTGGAATTGAAACTCTTGGTGGTGTCATGACAAAGATTATAGAGAGAAACACTACAATACCGACTAAGAAGAGCCAGATTTTTACCACTGCCGAGGATAGCCAGTCAAGTGTGGAGATCCACGTGCTTCAGGGAGAGAGGGAATTTGCGAGAGATAATAGAACTCTTGGCAGATTTCAGCTTGTAGGACTGCCGCCTGCACCAAGAGGGATTCCTCAGATAGAAGTTACTTTTGATATTGATGCAAACGGTATACTTCATGTTAATGCCAAAGATCTTGCCACAGGAAAGGAACAGAATATCAGGATTACCGCATCTACAGGCTTGAATGAAGAAGAAATAAAGAAGATGGTCCATGATTCTGAAGTTAACGCTGAAGAAGATAAAAAAAGGAAACAGGACATAGAAGCTAAAAACCAGCTTGATAACCTTGTATACCAGACAGAAAAAACATTGAGAGAAAATAAAGATAAACTTGCGACAGAAGATACTAAACCAGTTGAAGATGCGGTTGCTTCAGCAAGGGATATTCTCAAGGGTGGCGATTCGAACAAAATTAAAACTGCAATAGACGAGCTTACACAGGTTTCCCATAAACTTGCTGAGGTTCTTTATAAGAAGACGTCAGGGCCAACAGATGCCGGACAGGGTGGAGGTGACCAGACAGGACAGCAGCAGGAAGGACGCAAGGCTGACGACGATGTGGTAGATGCTGAATTTGAGGATGTGAAGAAATAGAGGGGGCTTTAATGGTAATAGGCTTAAGAAACGATAAAAGTGCAAAAGACAGGATATTTTATCCTTCAGAACTCCCCATACTGCCTCTTCGAGGAACAGTGGCCTACCCTGACCTTGTTATGCCACTCATAGTAGGAAGGGAACGTTCTATAAAGCTCATAGATGAATCAATGAACCTTGATAAAATGATCGCGATCATTACGCAGAAAAACCCGGATATTGAAGATCCGGACATAGAAGATCTCTATACTGTGGGTACTATTGGTACAATCATGAAAATGGTTAAGATGGTTGATGGCAGTCAGCGTGTTGTAATTCAGGGTTTGTGTAGATTTAAACTTATAGAATTTACACAGCGGGAACCTCACTTACGAGCAAAAATATTACCTATTTTTGAGGATTATCAGAAAGATATAGAAGTGGATGCAATGTACATAAATCTAAGGAATCTCTTTAAGAAAGCAATAGATATGGCGCCTTATCTTTCTTCTGAGCTTTCACAGATTGCAACAAAGGTTGAAAATCCGGGAAATCTGGCAGACCTTATAGCTTCCACGATAAATATAAGTGTTTTAGAAAAGCAGGAGATACTTGAAAGGATAGACCTTAAGGAAAGACTTAGAAAGGTTACCATATTTTTGAACAGAGAGGTTGAAACCCTTGAGTTAAGCAGCAGAATTCAGACTAATGTAAAAGAAGGTATCGACAAAACTCAACGGGAATATTATCTGAGAGAACAACTTAAAGCAATTCAGAAAGAACTCGGTGAGACCGATGATAAAATGACGGAACTTGATGAGATACGAAAAAAAATACTTGATGCAAAAATGCCTGCTGATGTACGGAAGATTGCTGAAAAGGAACTTGACAGGCTTTCCAAAATGAGCACCATGTCGGCCGAATACACTGTTTCAAGGACATATCTCGACTGGCTTACCGAGGTTCCATGGTCTGTGCAGACAGAAGATAATCTTGATATTGCAGGAGCAGAGACAATTCTGAATGAAGATCATTACGATCTTGCGAAGGTTAAAAAGAGAATCCTCGAGTATCTTGCTGTAAGAAAATTGAAGCCTGATATGAAAGGACCTATTTTATGCTTTGCAGGTCCTCCAGGTGTGGGGAAAACATCCCTTGGCAAGTCGATTGCCAGAGCTCTGGGAAGGAAATTTATGAGAATTTCTCTGGGAGGAATAAGGGATGAAGCTGAAATCAGAGGACACAGGAGAACCTACGTAGGTGCATTACCAGGTAGAATTATACAGGGGGTTAAGAAGGCCGGTTCCAACAACCCTGTTTTTATGCTGGATGAGGTAGATAAGATAGGGATGGATTTCAGAGGAGATCCTTCAAGTGCACTCCTCGAAGTTCTGGATCCTGAACAAAACTTTTCATTCAGTGACCATTACCTTGAAGTCCCCTTTGATCTGTCCAAGGTGATGTTTATTGCAACAGCAAACATGCTTGATCCTATACCTCCGGCATTGAGAGACAGGATGGAGGTACTTGAACTTCCGGGTTATACTGAGGAAGAAAAGGTAATGATTGCAAAGCAGTTTCTTATTCCTAAAGAGCGTTTTGAACATGGTCTTAACGAAGATCTTATTGCCTTTGAGGATGATGCATTAAAAATTATTATCCGTTCATACACAAGAGAATCAGGTGTAAGAAATCTTGAAAGAGAAATAGCAACGATTTGCAGGGCAGTAGCTAAGCTTGTGGCAGAAGGGGATACCACTAAAAAGATAATTACACTGGAAAGCATCCATGGATATCTTGGACCTATAAAGTTTTTTTCGGAGATTGCAGAGAGAACAAAGTATTCAGGTGTTGCAACCGGTATGGCATGGACATCTACCGGTGGCGATATACTTTTTATAGAATCAACCAAAATGAGAGGTAAGGGAAATCTTTCTCTTACAGGTCAGCTTGGTGATGTTATGAAAGAATCTGCTCAGGCGGCGTTGAGCTATATCAGGAGTAAAGCTGGAGAGTATAATATTCCAGAGGATTTTTTCGAAAAGAATGATTTGCATGTCCATGTTCCGCAGGGAGCTATTCCAAAAGATGGACCTTCGGCAGGCATAACAATGCTTGTTTCTCTCGTATCTCTTATTACAGACAAACTTGTAAGAAATGACGTGGCAATGACAGGGGAAATAACACTGAGAGGACTTGTTCTCCCTGTAGGTGGAATCAAGCAAAAAGTTCTTGCAGCAAAGAGAGCGGGAATACGGAATATAATACTTCCGAAATTAAATGAAAAAGATCTTGAAGAGGTACCTGAAAGTATTAAGGAAAATATGCACTTTAAATTCATAGAGAAGATGGACGAAGCAATAGAAATTTGTCTGACACAATAACTTGCATAAAATGTTTTAAAAAGGTCAGGGTTTTCATACCTGACCTTTTTTTGTTTTTAGTGCACACTGGGGGGGTGAGATGGAGCCTGACAGATCTTGCTTGTGTTCTGGTATCCACTTGCGGGTATCATGTGGATTGGAATGGTTTATGGCGCAAGTTGAATTTGATCCCCGAAACTTTCTTTTAAAGCTTCCGACAGATCTCTGGCAGCTTTTTCATCTTCAAACTCTACCATAAGTTCGCCACCTTTTCCCACTATAAGACGACCGTATTTTTTTACCACTTCCCCGACTTCCGTGGGTTCAACTGTCCACCAGCCCCGAGTTCTTTTGAGTAATTCCTCCCCTTTCAATGGTTGAGGTGTAACGAGATCTATAGTTCTGAACCAGGCGCTCCAGCCTACCTGTGCAGGAGCACGCAATACAGGTGATACAGGATCATGATAAATACGACAGCGGCCGAATAAACGTAAACTGATCATTTCAAAACCTCCTCGATCAGATGGTTAATCTTTTCGTTAGCAGGAAGAGCTTCAGGTGGAATCTTTATTCTACTCATTGAAAGGAAGTGGGCGAGGCAATAGAGGTATATTTTTGAGATTTCGTCTTTTTTCAACACGATACCTCTTGTAGAAGAAAGTGCCCATACCTTCTCAAATAAAATTAATGTCTTTTCACGCCAGAGACGCAGTCTTTCATCAAAGGGAGATATTCCTGTATGATTAAACAATTCTGTCTGTTCTGTTTCAGTATTTCCAAAAACCTCCCTAAGGTATTTGATTTGCGGGTCAGCGCCCCAGTTATCTTTTTCCAAGTTTTTGCCTCCGTTTATTTTGCAATTAATGTTATCAAAGTCAATAAGGTGTGTCAATTGCTGTTCTCGACTGGGCTGTTTGTGTGATAAATTAATACTGCTGAATATTATAAGTTGAAAGGATGAACCTTTTTTGTTATTTTAACCTGTTGTTAACATTTTGAAAAAATATTCATCAAAAAGAAAAACTCTATGAATAACTTTTATAATCTTACTCTTAAAGAACTTGAAACTCTGATCGGAGCCCTGGGGAAAGAAAAATACCGATCCCGCCAGCTTTTTAAATGGATATATAATAAAAATATTCTTGATTTTGATGAAATGAGTAATATTCCAAAGAGCTTGCGTGTAATATTCAAGGACATGTTTGATTTGAGACTTCTTGAGATAAAAGATGTTCTGACTTCAGCAGACGGAACCATAAAATTCGGATTTCTCGGAGAAGATGGCAATCTTATTGAAAGCGTTTTAATACCTGAAAAAGATAGAAATACCCTTTGTGTATCAAGCCAGATAGGCTGCAGGATGGGATGCAAATTCTGTGTGACCGGAAAAATCGGATTTATAAGAAATCTGAATGTATCAGAAATTATTGGTCAGTTTACAGGGGTAAAGAATTATCTTGACCAAAAAAAAATTACGAATATTGTTTTTATGGGTATGGGAGAGCCCTTTGATAATATTGAAAACTTTACTCGTGCTCTTGAAATAATGAAAGATCCTGCTGGTCTTGATTTTTCTCACCGGAAAATTACCGTATCATCAGTAGGGTTAATAGGTGGTCTCAAAACAATGGAGCCGAAAACTGCCGGCATAGCAATATCTCTAAATGCAGCAGATGATAAAACAAGGTCATATCTTATGCCTATCAACAGGTTGTATCCAATAAGAGAAATAGTTGATTATGCAAAGAATTTTAAAGGTGGCAATCGCAACAGGATTACCTTTGAATATATCCTGATAAAGGATGTTAATGATTCGCCTGAAAGTGCAAAACTTCTTTCTGAAGTGTTGTACGGAATCAGGTGTAAAATTAATCTTATTCCCTACAATGAATCACCCTATGTTGATTTTAAGACACCAACTAAAAAAACCATTGATCAGTTTCATGCCTACCTTCTTAACAGGAATTTTACTGTTATTATAAGGGAATCCAGGGGGGGTGATATTGGAGGTGCTTGTGGACAGTTGGGAATGAAATACTTGAATGGAAAGTTTTAGAAAGATATGCAAAATAAAAAAATGTGTTCATCATAAAGAGTTTTTATACAGGAAAAAGCTCTTAAAATGAAAGAAGCAACAGGTTTTTTTGTTTGAATTGGAGGATATTGTGGATAATGTGCTGCCTGCCTATAAAAACTCTTTTTTCTGTGATCCCAACAGGAAGGACGGGTTGAAACTTAAAATGTGTCATAAAGAAGGTATGATATACTGTAACTTCAATATTAATAACAGATTTGAAGGCTACAGAAATATTCTGCATGGAGGAATAATTTTTGGCATACTGGATGTTATTGTATGGTATGCAATATTTATGGAGACAAAAAAAATATGTATGACTCGTAAAGTAGAAATGGAATTTTTAAAACCTGTTATGTGCAATTCACCCTGTGTTGCAAAGGGCAGGGTTGTAAAGATCAGGGGCAGGGATTTCCATGTATCAGCCTGGGTAGAGAACGAAAGTGGTGATGTTTGTTCAAAAATAAATGCTATTTTTAGAGAATCAAAAGATCTGTCTGTTGTAGATTTTATAGACAGGATGGACTTTAGCTATACATTGCCGGATATAAAGACATATTTCATGTCCTTGCTGGAAAACCATCCTTAAATTGTTCTTCAAGAAGTTCTATTTCAATTTTTTGAATTAATCTTTCCATGCCTTCTTTTTTAATACATGATATGGATATTGCCTGATAACGGTCTTCTATACGGTCGAGAAATGTTTTGTCTATTTTATCCGTCTTGTTCAAAACAGTTAATACTTTTTTTTCGTTCAAGTCTAATAGTTTAATAATTTTTTTTACAACATCCATCTTTTCTTCAAAGTCAGTCGAACTTATGTCCACGAGGTGCAACAGAATATCGGCATCTTCCAATTCTTCAAGGGTGGCAATGAAAGCTTTGAGAAGAACTTCCGGCAGGTCTTTGATAAATCCAACCGTGTCTGTTACGATTATTTTTTTTCTTTCAGGATATTTTATGAGCCTTGTTGTAGGGTTTAATGTGCTGAAAGATTTGTCCTCTGTTTCAACTTTACTTTTTGTAAGCAGATTAAGCAATGTTGACTTACCGGAATTGGTATACCCGATAATTGATACTATTGGTATCCCTGAGCTTTTTCTTTTCTGCCTCTTTTTTTTTCTTATTTGTCGTATTTCCTCAAGTTTTTTTTCAAGAAAGGAAATCCTTGATCTTATTCTGCTTTTATTAACTTCAAGTTTTGTTTCTCCCGGCCCTCTTGTACCTATACCCCCTGTGAGCCTTGAAAGTGCTGTATTTTTATCTGCAAGGCGGGGGAGAATATAGTTAAGCTGTGCAAGTTCAACTTGGATTTTTGATTCATTAGTATTTGCTCTCTGAGCAAAAATATCGAGTATCAACTGGTTCCTGTCAATAACCTTTAACTCTGTCATTGCTGATATGTTTTTTATTTGTCCCGATGTCAGTCCTTCATCAAAAACAAGGAGGCCAGCCCCCTGCTGTCGGCATTTCAGTATTATTTCTTCCAGCTTGCCTTTTCCTATAAGGTATTTCGGATGAAGTTCCTTTGGTTTTTGTATTATAGTATCAAGTACATTTATTCCCGCCGAATAACAGAGACCTGTTATTTCTGCCATATTTTCTTCAATGTCCTTGTATTTGCCGGGCAATGCAATGCAGACAAGGATTGTTTTTTCCCTGTCTTCATCAAGCGAATAAAGACCCCCCCTCTTTTTGGTAAACTCATTTTCAAGCTCATTTATAAGGCTGGTAAAATTAATTTCAAGCTCGTTTATATAAAGGGGTCCAATAAATTCCCAAGCCTTCCCTTTGTTGCTTTCAGGCATAAGATGACTTATATGTATCATCTCTGTTGATTCACCTTTTCTTTTGAATATGGAAGCTATGAGATCAAGCTGCAATATAGAAAGGTCGGTTAAATCCTCTTTTGAAAGAAGTTCTCCCTCCAGGTGTGTATGGATAAATCGTACACCTCTGAATCTTTCCCGTCCAACCCTGTTTGTTACAAGCCCGGGTATTTTTATCCTTTGCTTTTCACCGATTACAACATTTTCAACAATACCTCTCCTGTTTATCACAACACCTATCTGACGGGATATTTCCTTTGAAATTTGTATCATGTTTTTAGCTGTGTCAAAGTTGATAATTTGTGAAGGTTCAATTATTTTTTCGTATAGATTGAGGAGCCTTCTTTTGATGAGATGGCTAAGCCCCTTTGTATTACCGTAAATTTCTATGGTTTACCTCTAAAATACACTTAAGTTGTCAAGAACGATTATGAATCATTTTCAATCAAATCAGCGTCTATTTCAACAGTCCCGGAAAAATTAACACTGTCAAGAAGTACCATAACGCGATCTTTTGCCGTAAGTTCTTTTTCGAATATCCCGCTTATTCCTTTGAAAATTCCGTCTTTGACCAGAACCTTTTCACCTTTGGTAAATTGTTTCCTTTCAATTGTTGCGATATTGTTTTCAAGTCTGGATCTGATATATTCTATCATTTCATCATGTACAGGTACAATTTTACTGCCAAAATGTACAATTGTTTTTACTCCTCTTGTGTATTTCACAAGGTGAAAATCATCTACAGGATGAAATTTTACAAAAATATATCCCGGGAACATCTGCTCAATAATATGGATGAATTTTCTGTCTTTGTATTTTCTTACTTTCAATTTTGGAGCAAGAACTTCTATCCCTCCACTTAAAAGATTGGATGCAGCTCTATCCTCGTTTTTTGGTTTTGTACTCACGACAAACCATCTCTTCATATTATATTTCCTTCAAATCAGGTGTTTCTCATTATCAATCAAAATGTATAACTTTGCAAGGTAAATGTACCCGACAATCATTATGTTCTTAATAACTTGGAATTAAATATATTATATGAATAAGCTTGACATAATTAAAGATTATTTATAGAAATACTGCTATGAAAATTGAAATACTTGGATGTTATGGCAATGTAACAGGCAATTACAGAGCAACATCTTTCCTTATAAATGATGCTATGCTAATTGATGCGGGTACAACTACAGAAGTACTGGACGATATCCGGTTATCAAAAATAAAGAATATATTTATAAGCCATACCCACATTGATCATGTGAAGGGTATTTTTGCTCTTGCCGATGAACTTGCTATGCTGAACTTGGAAGGTCTGAAATTGCTAAGTGTACAAAATGTTATTAATATTATTTCTAAAAATCTTTTTAATAATCTTATATGGCCTGATTTTACCATAATACCATCAGTAAACAATGCAATTATAAAATTGCAGGAAATAGCTCTTGAAGAAGAAACGCTCATAGGTAATATTAGTATAAAACCTGTTCTTATGACTCATACGGTATATACGGTTGGCTATGTAATAAAAGAAGAAGGAAGGGGCTTTATGTTCACTTCCGATACAGGGCCGACAAAAAGGTTCTGGGAGATTGCAAGAGAAGAGAAAGGCATAGAGTTTATAGTTGCTGATGTGTCATTTCCAAATCGTATGGAAAGCCTTGCCAGACTTTCCGGACATATGACATTATCCATGCTTGTTGATCATCTTGACAGATTTGGACTCGGTGATTTTCCAGTTTATATAAGCCATATAAAACCGGTATTTATGGATGAGATTTCAGATGAACTTAAAACACTGAACAGAAAAAATATCAAAATGCTTGAACAGGGGTCTATAATAGAATTATAAATGTGATGTATGTAATTTAATCCAAATATCCAGGTGGGGATTATGAAAAAGAGTAGTGCAGTTTTAATGTGTTGTTTCTTCATTTTTTGTTTTGCCGGATTTCTTTATGGTGAAAGCCTCTTGGACAGGGGTATTAATGATTTTAAGGAGGAAAACTATGAGGAAGCCATCGCAACCCTTACAGAAGCACGTAAGGCTGAACCTGCCTCTACTGTAATTGCGTTTTACCTGGGCATAGCCTATAAAAAGGTTGAAAATTACCAAAGCGCAATTCCGTATTTGAGGGATGCAGTTACATTAACTCCCCCGGTTAAAGAAGCCCTGGTGGAACTTATCGATGTGCTTTATCAGACAAACAATCTGGATGAAGCAAACAAATGGTTGGGTATGGCTGAAAAGGAAGGCGTAAAACCGGGACAGATTCAATTTTTAAAAGGACTTGTACTTGTAAAACAGAACAGAAACGAAGAAGCAATAGCTGTATTTGAAAAGGCAAAGGAATTGGATAGGTCTGTTACTCAGGCAGCCGATTTCCAGATTGCAAATGTTTACTTAAAAACGGGAAAATTGAAGGAATCACAAAACCGGTTTAAATCTCTTATTTCCATTGATCCGACATCTGACCTTGCAACATATGCGAGGGACTATGAAAAGAATGTGGCAGACAAGATAGAAACTGAACGACCTTTCAGGTTTAACGTAAGCCTTGGCTATAAATATGATTCAAACGTTAATGCACGACCTGCATCGGGTACGGTTTTTGATAATCCCAACAATGCATCCATGGTTTCCGGCCAGGAAGATACGGCTTTGAGTGCATCCTTTCGTGCTCTTTATATTGCACCTTTTTCATTCAAGACGCCCTATAATCTTGCAGTACAGTATTATATATCTGCCGACCGCTATATGAGGAGAGATGATTACAACATGGCCCAACAATCACTAAGCATTGCCCCGGGTTATAATTTCAGTAAATTTGGACTTACTTTACCGCTTATATTCGGCTATACCAACCTGCAAAGAGAAAAAGGCGATGATTTTCTCAACAAACTTGACTGGTGGTCCGATACTCGCTATCTTATTACAGCGGGTCTTACCCCGACAGCAAGATATATGGTTAATGAAAACAATATCCTTGAGCTTACATACGGGTTTATGCGGAACAAATATTACAGTACTACCGAATCAACCATACCTAAGGATCCCAATGAGGACAGGGACGGCGATAGCAACAGCGGTTCTCTCGGATGGACATATTTTCTAAAGGAAGGGAAAGGCCTTTTTGCGATTAAATATGCTTACACGGATATGATGACTGACGGTTACAACTGGTCCTACAATGAGAACAGGTTCAGCCTGAGTTTCCTTTACCATTTGAAGAAAGACCTCAAACTCCAGTATTCATCTGATGCAGCATTTACAAAATACAAACACGAAAACACTATTTTCAATATCGAAAGAAGGGACGATACTTTTACGAATTCTATCGGACTTATCTATTCGTTATACAAAAATATGGATATTATGGGACAATTAACCTACACAAGGGATAACTGCAATATAAGCACATATGATTATGACAGGTCTGTTGCCTCAATAGGCATAGAATACAGGTTCTAAGGAGGCTGCTATGAAAAAACATTTTATCATAAACCTTACAATCATTTTTATCTTTTCCTTATTTATTGTCAACTTATCTCATGCTGCACTGGCCGGCAAGATTACTCTGCTTGAAGGTAGGGTGGATGTACTCAAAACGGGGAAAAATACAGTTACATTGGTTAAAGCAGGGGATCCTGTCGATGCAGGAGATATTTATCGTGCAAAGAGCGATGGCAGGGCGGAGATAAAATTTATAAACGGCAATATTTTGAAGATTGCTCCGAGAACAAGGGCAGAGATCAAAGAAGCGCTCTTTGACGGCGACAAGAGCAGTAATGTTATCAAGCTGCACAGAGGAAGGGTCCAGGCCATCTCAAGTGAAGAGTTTACCAAAAAGGTCGCTGCCTTTGCAGAAGGCAACAGGTATGAAGTGCATACTCCCAATGCAGTGGCAGGCATAAGGGGTTCCAACATGATTGTTTCTTATATGAATATGGTAACAGGAACCCTTTTTATTACAGGAAGAGGTTATCAATATAACCCTAATGATCCGGATAAAGAAATTGTAAATATTGTAGCTGGAACAATATCTTTTATATCGTCTCCTTCGGGTGCCCCTACTGCTCCTCGAAGCGCCTCAGAAGGTGAAATTGCCGTCCGGGCGAACGCCATGGAAACATTAACAACAGGTGGCGATGCAGCCGGTGCTGATGGCGATCAAATTTCTGGAGACAATATGTCTGCAGGAAGGAATGAGAATTTTCAGGCAGTAGTGATAGAAGCAAAAAAACCGGAACCTCTCCCGCCTGAGCCAACACCTGAACCAACACCTGAACCAACGGCAATTAATTATACAGGATTACTGGTAGACGGTAAGTTTTATAATGACGATTTTGTGGGATCGGGGAATATAACGGCTGATATGAATGGTTCCATCAAAGACAACAACGCCATAGGTGCTGCTGATTTTAAAGGAACGTACAATAATAACAATAGTAGAATCTGGAGTGGAGGTTTTGAGGGCAATACAGACAAAGACAGCGCGAAAAACGGAGCATTTCTCGGATATGCAGGCGGTTCATGGACTTCCTGGAGCGGCAATGCTATAGGATTGCTTGTAGAAAACGGTAATGCTGGTTTTCTAACAACGAGCCCTTCAGGCAATTCAGAAGACGGAGCATTCACCGGAAGCGGACAGCTTGTAAAGAGGTTTATAGGTGCTACTACAATGGCCCTGACCGAGGGGCAGACATGGCTCGATGCCTTAAAAGATGCCAACAATGTGACAATGCAAACATTTACCGTAACCGATCGGGGAGCGTGGTCTATAGGAGACGCAACCTTCAGTGCCTCGAAGCATGAAATAGAAAACAAGACTATAAAAGCCGATCTAACAGGAGGCAAATCCATAGGCGTTATCAGGGAGATGTTAAGCGGGAGCAGCTACAACAATATAAATCATGCCACCCAGAGCGGAGTGTATGGCGAAAGGGTCAATGATTCATACTATTCGATAGGATCTGCGTCACTTGCCGATGATCCTTCACATAATAAACTGACTATGAATATCAGCAATAAATATATGACCACCCTGTTTCTCGGTACCCAGAGCGTATATTATGAAGGCGCCTATGATGCATTAAACGGCCCGTACAGGATGGTGGGAATAGGAACAAAAGAGGGGGCCCCTTTGAGTTTTGTCAGTAAGGTTGCTGAAGGTCGTCTGCAGGGACTTTTTGGAGGAACGGATTCCTTATGGTCAGGAAGCCCCGTAAGTGTAACTTACATGGGGCAACTTGTAAGTGGCGGTGGTAATCTTGATATACATGCCTGTGATCAGGGCTGGAATAGCGGGTACTGGACAACCCTTTTGCCTGGAGGTGTCCAGCATATAAACAATTATCAATATACCAATTATGTTGTTGATCCAAACCACCCTGTCACACAGAACATAAGCTCTCCTGTATCAGGGAACTATGCAAGCCACGGCTATTTTACAAATTTGTTTGAAGGAACGACAACGTTCTTTAAGGATGGTTCCGATCATCCTACCGGCATAGAATATACATATAACGGTGGCAAGATTATTGCCTCCATGCAGACATTAGAACATTCGGGCTTAAATTTAACCATATTATCCAATACGCTCAAATATATTACATCAGGGGGCGGAAAGGTACTGCTGCTTCAGAACGCTTACCCTTGGGATTCGACAAGAAACAACGATATACTCAATCAACTCGGCGTTGATTATGATGTAAAGACAGCGGCAGAGTTCGCGTCGCTCGATCTATCTCCATACTCGACAATTATCATTGCCTCGGACCAGCCCCAGAGTTTTTATAATACAATGGCGGGAAATATTGCCAAGCTTGAGGACTTTGTCGGTTCAGGCATGCAGAACGTCGGTTTTGCAAGGATAAACAGCTACAATTACTCGAACAATACATATACAACCTATGATGGGGGTGCATACCGGGGTTTTGTAGGAGGTGCAAAGGTTGGATCTGAGGTGTCGGGCAAGGATATTGCGGTCTATATAGCTCCTGACGGAAGCGCAGGATATCTGTTCGGCGATCTTGCCGGGACAGTATATGATAATGCAAACAATATGTTTCTTTTGAACGGAAACATTACGAAAAAACAGATAAAGACCGCCACTGAAACAGGTAATATTTTACCTCAGGATCTGTACAACAGCGTATCAGTGGGCAACATGGATGGAAAAGGAGCATATTTCGAGGGTTATTTTAAAGATGCTGGAATAATGACAGGTCAGGAAAAAGACGGATATACCATGGCCATAAAGAACAACGTAACGCATATTGCACAGAACTGGGGTATATACGCTATCTCTTTGTACGGCCAGTTCAATAACCCTTCTGCAGTATGGACAGGGAAGTTTGGCGGGGCAGGCAGTTTCGGTGAATATTATACTGGTGCGGCATGGGCAGCAGACAGTGGTTACTGGCTGGCAAGTGTTGATGATGGTAC
>CAYSBW010000029.1:0-23808 GCA_964429485.1 uncultured Syntrophorhabdaceae bacterium | reverse complement strand
TGCATTCGGAGGTTCGAATCCTCCCGCCCCAGAATATAAAGGGGTACGAAATTGGATAAACTTAAGGTGTTTACTGGAAATGCAAATATTGAACTGGCAGAAAAGATATGCAGGTACCTGGATATTCCGCCTGGTAAGGCAAAAGTAGGAAGATTCAGCGATGGTGAAATTCAGGTTGAAATTGTAGAAAATGTAAGGGGTATGGATACTTTTCTTGTTCAACCCACATGCCCCCCTGTAAGTGACAATCTTTTAGAACTACTGATTATGCTGGATGCAGTAAAGAGAGCTTCTGCAAAAAGGATAACAGTAGTTATTCCTTATTATGGATATGCAAGACAGGACAGGAAGGTAGTGCCAAGGGCTCCTATTTCTGCAAGGCTTATTGCCAATATGATTACTTTAGCCGGAGCCTCAAGGATTCTTGCAATGGATCTGCATGCAGGACAGATACAGGGTTTTTTTGATATACCGGTTGATCATCTATATGCTTTGCCTGCACATTTTGAATATTTAAAAAAGCTTGAAGGTGATCTCATTGTTGTTTCTCCTGACGCTGGAGGGGTTGAAAGGGTACGGGAACTTGCCAAGCGTATGCATACATCAATTGCCATTATAGACAAGAGAAGAGAACGGGCTAATGAATCGAAAGTTATGAATATTGTAGGTGATGTAAAGAACAAAACAGCAATACTTCTCGATGACATGATTGATACCGGAGGCAGCATTGTTCAGGCAGCCGAGGCTCTTTTAGAGGATGGCGCAAAGACTGTTTATGCCTGTTGTACACATGCAGTTCTTTCAGGCAATGCAGTTGAGAAAATAAAAAACTCACCTATAAAAGAACTTATAGCTACAAATACGATACCTATGTCGGAAACAGCGAATAAAGTTGATAAAATCAAGGTGCTCGATGTCTCTCCTATACTTGGTGAAGCAATCAAGAGAATACACAGAGACGAGTCTGTCAGCTCTTTGTTTATATAATAATGAACACAGATACAGGATACAGGTTTATCAGTCTGAAATGAAAAAATTTAATTTTGCATTTTGTAATAAAAAGCTGGAGGTTTAAATGGAAGAGATATTAATTAAAGCAAAGAGCAGAACAGGCAAGGGTAAGTCTCTTGCAAAAAAAATAAGAAAAGAAGGTGGCATCCCAGCAATTTTATACGGAAGAGGTATGGAATCCTTACCAATTATAATTTCGGCAAGAGAATGGGGAAAGCTCCACAAACAATTAAAAAGAAACGCAATTATTACAATGCAGTTGCCTGATGACTCCGGTGCTGAAAATAGACCTGTTATGGTTAAAAATATTCAGAGGACCGTAATCAGTGATAATATATGTCATATTGATTTTTTGCAGGTTTCCATGGAAAGAAAAATCGAGGTGGAAATACCTATCTATCTTACTGGTACTGCAATAGGGTTCAAGGACAACGGAATTGCGGAACAGCATTTAAGGACAATTATGGTTGAATGTCTACCATTTAAGATACCGGAAAAAGTAGATGTTGATATAACAAATCTTGGAATTGGAGATTCTGTTCATGTACATGAGATATCAATACCTGGAGTAAAACTGCTTGAAAATCAGGATGTTGCAATAGTAACCATTATTCATCCTGCAGGGGAAGAAAAGGCATTAACTGAAGAAAGCATCGTGACTGAAGAAAAAAAGGAAGGATAGATTCTTTTTGTTTCTATTATGCGGTCTCGGAAACAAGGGTTCCGAATATCAATATACAAGACATAATATAGGCTATCTTGTAATAGACAGATTTTCAGAAAAATATTCTATTCCCCTGAAAAAGAAAGTCTGTGGTTGCAGGATAGGTATGAGTGAAAACGTGCTTCTTGCAAAGCCGGACACTTTCATGAATATTTCCGGTAATCCTGTTTTATCCCTTTTTGAAAAAATGGGAATAAAGGTTGAAAATCTGATTGTTATCCATGATGATCTTGATATGGAATTCGGCAGGATCAGGGTGAGGCTGAATGGTGGAGACGGGGGACACAGGGGTGTCAGATCAGTTGTCGAAGCACTTCAGACAAAACTTTTTTATAGAATAAAGATAGGCATTGGCAGAAGCCCAGTTATGGAACCTGAAGATTATGTTCTTTCCTCTTTTAAAGAAGAGGAAAGGGAAATATTGGTTGAATCTCTCGATAGGGCCTCAGAGGCACTCCATACATTTGTTTTTGAAAGTAAGGAAAAGGCGATGAGTATATTCAATAAAAAAGATCTGTTGTGATGGTTTTAACTATTATCTGTCGAGAATTTCCCTTACCTTCAGTAACAGTTCGTCAAGCAATAACGGTTTTGAAATAAAGTTAACTGATCCACTCTGGACCCCCTTTTCAAGAACTATATCACCTGTATGCCCGCTTATAAAAAGAACCTTAATATCAGGTTTAATTTTTCTTATCTCATCATAGGCTGTTTTACCGTTTTTTTTCGGCATAACAACATCAAGAAGCAGCAGGTCTATTGAATCTTTATGCTCAATAAAAGTAATAACTGCATCTTCTCCATTGAAAGATTCGAAAACCTTATATCCTTTACTGTCAAGAATTTCCTTCAAAAGCTCTCTTATGTCAAAATTGTCTTCAGCAATGAGGATTGTTTCGTTCCCACCTCTTGTATTTAAAGAAACATTTTCTGTTTCTTTAAATACATTTTTTATTGTTGGAAGATAAATCTGAAAAGTTGTTCCTTTATTTATTTCACTGAATACATTGATATATCCATTATGCTGTTTGATAATCCCGTAAATCATTGATAAACCGAGTCCTGTCCCTTTCCCCACTTCTTTTGTAGTAAAGAAGGGTTCAAAGATCTTCTCTTTGGTTTTCTTATCCATACCGCATCCTGTATCTGTCACAGATATCAAAACATATGTGCCTGGTTCCATCAATTGGTAGGATTTTGCTAATTCATCATTCAGTTCTGCTGATGTTGCCGCAATTACAATTTTTCCTCCCTGTGGCATGGAATCGCGTGCATTTGTGGTAAGATTTATTAAAACCTGATCTATCTGTGTAACATCCGCCATAATAGTCAGGTCCGGATCGGCAAAACAAATCTGTAATTCAATATCTTCTGTTAAAAGTCTATCAAGAAGCTTTTTAATTCTTATCAGTATATTGTTGATTGTTTCAATTTTGGGCTCTATTGCTTGTTTCCTGCTGAAGGCAAGAAGGCTATGAGTTAGATCAGCGGCCTTTTGTGAAGCAGAGATAATCTGTTCTATGTATGCCTTAATAGCCGGATTTTCATCGCCTATTTTCATCTGCACAAGGCTTCCGTAACCTATTATTGTAGTAAGTATATTGTTAAAATCATGGGCTATCCCACCTGCGAGAGTGCCCACAGTTTCCATTTTCTGTGCATGTCGAAGTTGATCTTCGAGGTGCTTGCGTTCAGTAATATTTTCTATTAAAATTTCATAATAGATAACTGTGCCAGCACTATCAAGAACAGACCGTCCGTTTATTGATGACCAAAACTTGCTTCCGTCCTTTTTTAATTGAACAGTTTCAAAACCTTGAACAAACCCGTAGGCATCCAATATTTCTTTTATCAGTTTATAATCATCAGCATTGACAAACATCTGATTCCATTTATCGGTGACTGGCTCCACAATTTGATAAGGTGTTTCAAAGCCGTACATTTTCGTTCCAACAAGATTGATGTTTAAGAAATGCCCGTCCGGAGAAATCTGGCAGATGCCTAAAGCTGCATTTTCAAAGATATCGCGGTATTTCTCTTCACTTTCACGAAGAGCCTGTTCTGTTTTTTGTCTGTGGTCAACTTCTTTAACTAGAATCATGTTTTTTAACAATAAATAGAATAAAAAAACAAGGCCGATTATTGCTATACTTCCAAGGACCACAAACCTGTTCCGTAAATTTTTTAAAGGACTTAAAAATTCTTCTTCCGGGGCGGCAACCACAATTGACCAGAAATTATTTCCCAAGAGAACAGGCATGAAAAACGCCCGTTTTTTTATTTTATTAATGGCTTTGTCGTGTATCCGGTCAAACTTGTACTCAGCAATACCTTCTTCACCTCGAATCATTTTATTTGCCATATCAAGTATATCAGGAAAATTACGGCAATTATCAAAAACAGATTTGCCCACATGGCCCGGAACAGGACATGAAAGTTCTATGCCTTGTTTGTCAATAATCCATGCATAACCGTCTTTGGTAATGCTAATCTCTTCGAGATAACGTTTTGTAATAATATCGATTGGAAAAAGTAAATTTAAAGTGCCATTAAAAGAACCCTTTTTATATACAGGATAGTATAAGGCAATTGCCATGAAACCTCGTTTGGTTATTAAAGCATCACTTATCACAAATTGCCCGCTGTGTTTTGCTTCCTGAAAATCTTCAAGACCGCTTACAGGCTGACCTATTACGTTAGTTTCATATGGTTCAGGATATAAAATCCGTCCATTTTTGTCAGTTCTGCTGATAATGCTGATGTCTTCCTGGTGTGACAAATAATATTCTTTAATTATTTGTTTTCCTGTCTCATTAAGTGAAATAATACCTTCATTTTTTGCCAGAGACTGCATATCTCTGATATAATTATTAAAAAAACTTTCAATTCCTCTGGCAGCCTGTTTTGCATGTACCATTTGTCTGGCATTAAGATTGTCAATCACTTCTCGCTTAACACTTTCGTAGGATATTAAAAACATGATAGCAGCGACTATTATAATCATAAGTAAAATTACAAAATATTTTATGTTAGATGTGAAGGCGTTGTTTATTCTTTTTTTCATTGAAAGTGTTTCTTCCCGTATATTTATTAATCGATATAATCTTCAGCTTATAAACATTTTCTAATCAGAATATAGAGGAAAAACTATCCTGATTGCCTCAACAGGACATTCGGCTGCGCAAAGGCCGCATTCTTCGCATAATTCCTCTTTAAATTGAACTTTTTTATCTTTTAATTCAAGCGCCAGAGTAGGGCAGATCTCGATGCAAGCGCCGCATCCTGTACAGTATTCTTTGTTAATTACCGGGAACACAGTTATATCTCCATTCCAAGCCGATAACCTTCATGTATTGCATTATGCAGTCTTCTCGGTTTTTTTGCATCGCCTATAAAATAAACTTCTTTTTTTATAAAGTCAGAAAAAGTTTTATGACTGGAGACGGGTACAGTCCTTTCCGCTGTTATTATATTGTCAAAAATCAATGTTTTTATTCCATTATTTGCTGATTTCACAGTCAATTCGTTTTTTTCTACACCTTTAACTTGAGAATTTAGAAGGATTGTTGTTTTTTTCTTTTTTAATAATTGCACATACTGCCATAGATAAAAAGGGTTTACATCGCGGCCTGCCCTGCTTTTTTCCTCAATTATGGTTATATCATACTCTCCCTTTTTTAGAAGGTAAATTGCAGTTTGAAGACCAGCGCCTTCACCGCTTATTATTATAAGTTTTTTTCCTGGTATTATATTTTTTTTTATAATATCTACTGGAGTTAAGGGTTTGAGATGAAAAAGAACGCCAGGGACAGAAAAATCTGCCCCTGATGATACAATTATTGAATCTGCATCGCTTTCACGAATTTCCAGGGGAGTAATTTCATTGCCGGATCTTATATCAACGCAACAACGTCTGCATTCTTCTTCAAGATATTCTATTGGTTTCATCAGTTCTTTTGCTCCTTCATCAACCTTTGATGCAAGTGTTATATTTCCGCCTAAATACTCATTCTTCTCATAGAGTGTAACTCTGTGGCCTCTTTTTGCTGCAATTGCAGCAAATTGCAGCCCTGCAGGTCCGCCACCAATAACAACAATGTTTTTCTTTTTCTTTGCAGGAGTAAAAGCGTAATAACCCCATTTTTTCTCTTTTTCATGACCCAATGATGGTCTTACAGAACACATAATAGGCTGGTGATAATAAAGTCGTGAAAAGCAGACATTACAAGCAATACAGGGAACTATTTCTTTTTCCCGTCCTTCCTTGATTTTCACTGGGATTTCAGGATCGGCAATCATAGGGCGACAGGCTTCCCAGAAATCTATCTTACCTTCTGCAATTGCCTGTTCCGGTATGTCAGGTAAAAACAGCCTGAAAGCCATCATGACAGGTATGTTTACTGTCTTCTTTACCATGTTGGCCACATAAAGCCAGTGCCCCATAGGCACATCTCTTGTAATAATTGATTGAGAAGACTCGTGCCAGCCAATAGTTACGCTTAGATAATCTGCTCCAGCTTCCTCTGCAAGACGAAAACTTTCCATGCTTTCTTCAACAGAGTTTCCTCCCCTGTCATCAAGTAGTTCGAGTCCGCACAAACGCATCCCAACAGGGATGGAATTGTTTGTTGCATCTTTGATGCCCTGAATTATTTCCATCATAAGGCGGCATCTTGCCCGTATATCCCCATTATACTCGTCTTGTCTTTTGTTTGTGTATCGGGAGATAAATGTGGATATGAGATAACCTACTATGCCTGACAGTTCTATCATGTCATAACCTGCATCAACTGCCCTTCTTGCAGCTGCAATGTGATCCATCACGGATTCTTTTATCTGTTTTGCCGTGATTTCTTTTGGAGTTTTGAAATAAGATAGTTTCTGAGGCACAATTGACGGCATAAGACAATAATCAAGGTCTACCCCACCCTCCCTGCCACAATGTAAAATCTGTAGGCAGGACAAAGCGTCGTTCTCTTTAATAACCTTTGCAATCCTGGCAAGTCCTGGTATGAAACGGTCATCACTGATACTCATCATTCCCCTAAATCCTTTGCCTTCGCATCCTGCATCCGGGTATGCTCCCTGGGTTGTTACAATTCCGGCTCCGCCTTTTGCCTGTGCCTCCATATATGCCACTTCCCTGTCGGACACATAACCATTGCCGTAATTGAAGTTAGTCTCTGTTGCAGCATATTTTATACGGTTTTTAATTGTAAGGGATCCAATTTTTCCTGGTGAAAAAATATTGGTATATTTTTCCATGGGCCTTCCTTATTTATTAGATTTCACTTTCCTTCAGGTAATTTATTTTTCTATTGCTATGACCACATTTAAAGTATAAAAATTTCAATATTATGCAAGGCCGATGTATACCAAGACTGCCTTTTCAGGAATCTAATACGAATCATTTCTTTTTTCAATCTTATTTTCATTGACACACCCTGTTTCTCATGGCAATATGATTATCAAATCATGTCAATGTAGTAGATTACTTCGTTTAAACGCAATCTTTTTATCCTGTATGTTCAGGAGTTGGAGACCTTAGGCAAATTTAAACTATTATTACGTAAAGGCATGTAAAATTGAACACGGGATATTTTATGACAATAAAAAAGTTTAACGAAATATTGGTCAATATTTAGAAGAACTTTAAAACTCAAGTCTTAAGAATCAATAATATAAAAATACACAAATAGACATGACATACAAATCAAAAACATCAAAACGTTTTATTTTCTTTTTTGTTGCCTGGGCAGGAGGGCTTATTTATTTTGCCCAGCGCTGGATTTTTGGTCCATTGATTCCTTCGCTTATGGAAGCTTTTAATTCTGACAAAACCAGTCTTGGTATTATTGGTACAGGATCTTTATGGGGATATATGTTTACACCTATTCTTGCCGGTATTTTATCAGACAGATATGGAAGGAAAATTGTCATATTATTCGGTATTTTTGGATTTTCAATCCTCACAATAATATCAGGGTTTGCAACAGGACCTACTTTCCTCTTTATCGCCAGATTTATTACCGGATTGGTAGAACCTTTTTATTTTATTACTCTTCTTGCATTTACCCTTGAACTTTTTCCGGAAAGACCGGGGTTTTTCTTAACTGCCATTTCCTCAGGTTCTTCATTGGGATGGTTTGTGGGGCCGGCATTATCAGGTTTTCTTCTTGATTTCACAGGAAGTTGGCGCATACCATTTATTATAACGGGCCTGGTAGGTTTAGCTATTGCATTTTTTCACATATTTACCTGGCCGGAGGAAATAAAAAAATCCCCTACCAGTGCTATTTTTGATAAGGCCATACTCAAGCCTGCCAATTTAATGATGCTCGTTTTGTTGAGTCTTACTGCTATGTTTCAGGTATCCTGTGAGTTCGGTTTTACAATGTGGTATCCTGTTTTTTTAAAAACAGAAGCGGGAGTGACTACAACTGTTGCAGGTTTTGTAGCAGGCATGTACGGAGTAGGACAGTTTATAGGAAGACCTATTCTTGGATGGGTTTCTGATAAGCTTGATTATCGACCGGTAGGCATAGCATGCGGAATTATTCTCGGTACATCTTTTTTGCTTATATTGTATGTGGACAACATTGTTTTAAGATCATTATTTACTTTTCAGGCTGGTTTTATAGCTGCTGCAGTCATGGGGACATTATGGACATTTGCAGGTCTCTTTTTTCCATCTTTTAAGGGCCTTGCCCTTGGAGTTATTACTACCCTTGCATATGCTGCGGCATCATCGGCGCCGATAGCAATAGGGTATATGGGTGATCATTATTCGGTTGAAAAGGGACTCCTCTTTATTTCAACACCATCAGCCTTTCTTGCATCTTTTGCATATCTGTCCACATATTTCCTGAAACATACTAAAAACTAATAAATTTCCTTGCTGTTGTTTAGCCCCACTGCCGTTCACGGTTTACTTCACGAACAAAGTATTGTAAATTAATGTTAGAGAAAAAACGGAGAATATTAGCTATTGCGATTTAAAATCATCAGTCTTGGCTGTCCAAAAAACCTTGTAGAATCAGAATATATTACAGCAAGTCTTGAAGAAAAGGGTAATATAGTTTCCGAGGAGCATGATACGGTTATTATTAATACCTGTGCTTTTATTACAGATGCTGTAAAGGAATCCATTGAAATAATACTTGCGGAAAAAATTAACCTACAAGGTCATAATAAAAAACTTGTAGTAACAGGGTGTCTTGTTGAACGTTACGGAGAAAAATTACAGGAATTACTTCCAGAGGTTGATCTTTTTGTGGGCAGGAATTTTTATAATGAAATTGGGAAGCTCATCGACAAAAAAGGATTTTTTTGGAGGCAAGGTCTTTTTTCAGAAACTTTTCCCAGAAAAGTTCTTACAGCCAGACCTACTGCGTATCTAAAAATTCAGGAAGGATGTGATAACAGGTGCAGTTATTGTACTGTGCCGGATATAAGAGGGAGTCTCCGTAGCAGAAGTATGGAAAGCATCAGAGAAGAGCTTGAATGGCTTTTAGCGCAAGGCTTCAGAGAAATAAACATAATCGGTCAGGATATTACTTCCTATGGTAAACATGAGAATCTAAGTCTGAGGGAATTACTGGTCAACCTTCTTTCTGTAAAGGGCGATTATTTTCTGAGATTACTTTATATGCATCCAAGAGGGATAAATGAGGATTTAATTGATCTTTTTTGCAACGAAGACAGAATTATTAAATATCTGGATATACCTATCCAGCATTCGGAAGATAATGTTCTTGCAAAAATGGGCAGAGGGTATAGCAAAAGATACCTTGAAGAATTATTTGGAAAAATAAGAAATAAAATTCCTGATGCCATATTGAGAACTACTGTTATTGTGGGTTTTCCAGGTGAAACTGAAGATGAGTTTTTAAGGCTTTCTGATTTTATAAAAGAATGGGAATTTGATATGCTTGGAGCTTTTATGTATTCCAGAGAAGAGGGTACGAAAGCCTCAAAACTTAAGGGACAATTCAGGAAGGGAATTAAAAATGAAAGATATAACACGGTAATGGCTATACAGAATGATATTTCAAAACAGAGGTTGAAAAGATTTATAGGAAGAAAAATGAAAGTAGTAGTTGAGGGAAAAGAGGGTGGGTATATGGCAGGAAGGCTTATAATCCAGGCTCCTGATATAGATGGAATGGCTTTCATTAAAGGGTCATGTATTACTGGAGAAATAAGAGATGCCACGATAGTGAAAACTCTCGATTACGATGTTATAGTGGAGTTATAAATACAAAAGAATTATTTTTATCGTTGATATTAATTTATTGTCCTTTCGGGTAATCATCGATGATAAAGATTTTACTGTGATTTTTTAAGGAGAAATAGATGGAGCCTGTTAATGAATTAGTTTCCGTAAGAAAAGAGAAAGAAAAAGCTCTCAGGGATATAGGTGTCGAAACATATCCTCAGGATAATGCTTCTTATCTGACAACAACTGATATTGAGAAGAAATTTGGCAATATTTCCCATGATGAACTTGAGAAAATTGAAGAACCTATAAGTGTTGCAGGAAGAATTCTTGCCTTCAGGGATTTTGGCAAGAGCAGTTTCATCCATATTCAGGACAGGAAAGGCAGAATACAGGCATATGTAAGAAAAGATATGCTCAAATCTCCTGAATACAGTATTTTTAAAAAATTTGACATCTGCGATATTGTTGGTATCGAAGGCAGACTATTCAGAACAAAAACAGGGGAATTGACCATTCTTGCTGAGAATATAAAGCTTCTTACCAAATCACTTCGTCCTTTGCCTGAGAAATGGCATGGACTGAAAGATGTTGAAGAGCGATACAGAAAGAGATATCTTGATCTTATTGTAAATGAAAGGGCAAGGGATATATTTATAAAAAGAGCAAAAATAATCGAATTTATAAGAAACTATTTTTTAATGAAAGATTTTATTGAGGTTGAAACGCCTATGATGCATACAATTTCAGGTGGTGCAACTGCAAAGCCCTTTATCACACACCATAATGCTTTGAATATGGATCTCTATCTCAGGGTAGCACCGGAATTGTATTTAAAAAGACTCGTAGTTGGTGGTTTCGAAAGGGTGTTTGAGATAAACAGAAGTTTCAGAAATGAGGGTGTTTCTGTAAGACATAATCCTGAATTCACTATGATCGAATTTTATCAGGCATATGCCACCTATGAAGATCTAATGAATTTTACCGAGGATATGGTTTCGTCACTGGTAAAAAAGCTTTATGGAACTTACAATCTTGCCTGTGGTGACAGGGAGATAGATTTTACACCTCCATGGAAGAAAATTACCATGGAGGAAGCACTATGTGATCTTGGAGGATTGGATCCTGACCGATTGAACGATATAAAATGGCTTGCATCATATGCAAAGGAGCTACAAATAGAAGGCGCAGAAAAAGAAACAAAGGGAAAGCTTCTAACAAAACTTTTCGAAGAACTCTGTGAGAAACAGTTGATACAGCCGACTTTTATCACCCGCTATCCTGTAGAATCATCACCTCTTGCAAAGAGAAGCAAAGATAATCCTGCCTTTACAGAGAGGTTTGAAATGTACATTAATGGCATGGAAATAGCCAACGGTTTCAATGAGTTAAATGATCCTGAAGATCAGAGATCAAGATTTGAGGATCAAATCAGGGAAAAAGAAGAAGGTTCAATGATGGATGAGGATTATATAACTGCACTTGAATACGGTCTTCCACCAACAGCAGGAGAGGGTATCGGTATTGACAGGCTTGTAATGCTCCTTACAGATTCACCTTCAATAAGGGAAGTAATTTTCTTTCCATTGCTTAAGCCATGATTCTAAAAACAAAATTGTCAAAGATAAAGATAATGAACTATGAAACAACAATAGGTCTGCGATACCTCAGGTCTAAAAGAAAAGAAGCATTTATATCCTTTACCACCTGGATTTCCGTTGTTGGTATTGCAATAGGTGTTTTGGCCCTGATTCTTGTTATTGCTGTAATGACAGGATTTCAGAATGAAATCAGGGAACGTATACTCGGTATAAATCCTCACATACTTGTAATGAGCATTAACAGAGATATACAAGAGCCTGCTAAACTCGTAAAGACAATAAAAGAAGTTGAAGGGGTTGCACATGCATTTCCCTTCGTGTCATTCCAGGCCATGGTTCAAAGCGGTAGACAATTATCAGGTGTTGTTGTGAAGGGTTTGAATGCTGAAGATATAAGATTTATGAATAATTTGTTGAAAGAAGGAAATACTAAAATTCTTGACAATCAAGGAAACGTACTTATAGGGAAAGAACTTGCAAAGCAAATGGGATTAGTGTCTGGTGATGTATTTTCCGTTATGGTTCCTTTTGGAGGTGTATCTCCAATGGGGGCAATTCCTGAGACTGTGAGAGTCAGGGTAGGTGGTATATTTGAGACAGGTATGTACGAAATTGACAATTCCCTTATTATTATGCCGCTTAAGGATGTGGAAGAAATTATAGGAGCAGGTGCAACTGGCATAGAAATAAAATTAAAGGATGTGTACCGGGCAGATGCTGTAAGGAATGAAATAGGAAAAAAACTTGGTTTTGAGTATTTTGGAAAAACCTGGATAGAAATGAACAAAAATCTTTTTTCAGCACTAAAGCTTGAAAAGATCGCTATGTTTATCATTCTTGCCCTTGTAATTTTAGTGGCAAGTTTCAATATAATCAGTTCTCTTGTTATGACAGTCAAGGAAAAGAAAAAGGATATAGCAATCCTTAAGGCTATGGGTGCAAAAAAGAAAAGTATTATAAAGATATTCATGATAGAAGGCATTGCTATAGGTGTTGTAGGTGCCCTGATTGGTTCCTTGAGTGGTTACATGATATGTGAAATTCAGAGAAGATTCCAGATTATTAAATTGGCGCCTGATGTATATTATGTAACTACATTGCCTATGATGATCAGTGTTTTTGATGTTTTTCTCATAGCATCAACAACAATGATTATCTGTACGCTTTCCACCCTATATCCTTCGTATAAGGCTTCAAAAATTGATCCGGTGGAGGCGTTAAGGTATGAGTGAGCCTGTTATGAGTGTGTCGGGACTTAAAAAAAGATTTAATAAAAACGGTCTTGAAGTTAATGTTCTGAAGGGTATAGACCTGACCATAGATAAGAGGGAATTTATTACAATTATGGGACCTTCAGGTGCAGGGAAAAGCACATTACTCCATATACTCGGAACTCTGGATGCTCCTACTGAAGGAGAGATTTATTTCAAAGGCCAAAGTATACGGGATTTTACTGAAGAAGAATCAAGCGTATTCAGAAATGAAAAAATAGGTTTTGTTTTTCAATTTTATCATTTACTCCAGGATTTCAATGTTATTGAAAACATAATGATTCCTCTCATGATACGCCGTGTAAAGGAGACAGAAGCATTGAAGCGAGCAGAGGAATTTCTTGAAATCATGGGGCTTTCAAATAGAAAGAAACACCGGCCAGGAGAACTGTCAGGTGGCGAGCAGCAAAGAGTTGCAATTGCAAGGGCCCTTGTTAATGAACCTGAGATAATTCTCGCAGATGAACCGACAGGTAACCTTGATAGAAAAACAGGACGGGAAGTACTCGACTATATTTTATCAATAAATGATAGACTTTCATCCACACTTATTCTTGTTACCCATGATCCGGAAATAGGCACTATAGGAACCAGAAGGTTAAATATGGTTGACGGAGAACTCTTCTACCTATAAGTATCATTCATTATCTAACTCAATCTAACCTCTTTTTTCCAAATTAAATTTACGAGTAGCGCCGGCATTAAATTGAGTAATTTTGCCTTCAACAGACAGAGAGATTGGCGCTGCATCACTTCCATGACTGTAAATTACAAGAGAATCACAAGTGAGTTGCAAATCAAGTGAATGTCCTCTGTATCGTATACGCATATCAAGGCGTTCCATTTCTATCGGAAGTCCAGGATTAAGGTATAAAATATCTCCTTTAACCTCAATCCCGGTTGATACGCGCTGGATTAGATCAACAGTTCCAGCCATGGCCCCAAGATGTATTCCTTCCGCCGTGGTGCCCTGCTGGATATCTGAAACATCGCTTTGAAGTGCGTCAGCAAAAAAAGTCATTGCTCTTGGGCGATCAGAACGTGCCAGCACCCAGGCATGAACTACGCGACATAGTGTTGAGCCATGGGATGAACGGGCAGCATAATAGTCAATACTTTTAGGGATTGTCTCATGTTCAAATTTATAGCCAAGACGGGAAAATATTTCATCAAGTTCGTCTGCTGAGAATACGTAAAATAACATTAATACATCTGCCTGTTTGGATAGTTTGTAATTATTGGGACTGTCATTTTCAGCTTCAAGAATCAGATCAAGTCGTTGGATGTTACCATATTTTTTACGATATGCATCCCAGTCAAACTCAATTAATTCATTATAACCTTCAAACTGGCTGATAATTCCGTCATCATGAAAAGGAACAAACATTTTGCGACTGATTTCATCCCAGTGGGATATTTCTTCTGAGGATAAATTGAGCTTTATCATAAGTTCAGAGCGGCGAATGTCAGGGAGAAAATTAAGTATTTCAATTGCTCTGCAAAGTACCCAGACAGCCATTATATTGGTATAGGCATTATTGCTAAGGCCAGGTTTGGATGCATTGGGATACCCTTCATGGAACTCATCAGGGCCCATGACACCGTGTATTTCATAACGTCCACGTATTTCATTGAATGTTGCAATGCTTGACCAGAAACGTGCAATTTCAAGAATAAGTTCCGCACCATAAAAATTCAGAAATTCCATGTCTCTTGTTACCTGGAAATATTGCCATACATTATATGCAACAGCACTCCCGACATGACGTTGTAAATAGGAATTATCAGGTACCCAGCGCTGGGAACGGTGATTGAGGTTGTAAATTTGTGTTTCTTCTTCACCGTTACTTGCGCTCTGCCAGGGAAACATTGCACCCTTTAATCCAGCTTCCCGGGCAGCAGCACGAGCTTCATTAAGGCGCCGGTAGCGGTACATTAGAAGTGATCTTGTAATTTCAGGCATCCGATAGTTGAAAAAAGGAAAGATAAAGAGTTCATCCCAAAAGACATGTCCCTGGTATGCCTCGCCCGTCCAGCCTCTTGCAGGCACACCAATATCAAGGCCGATAGAATGGAGTGATACCGTCTGAAGCAGGTGAAACATATTCAGCCTCAACAGCATTTGAACATTCAAACTGAATCCTGGATGTGTCTGATGTATATGAACATCAAATCGGTTCCACAAATGTTTCCATGTCAGAATATGAGATGCCATAATTTCATCGAAGCGACCAGTCCGAACGATTGTTTTGTTTGCTTCCAGATTGCATTCAGAGATAGCATGATCACGTGAAGTATAGAGAGAAACCACTTTCTCTATGGTTAATGTTTCTCCTTCTTCTATGTTGAATTTTAATTCCTGTCCAATGTATCCCGGTTCCTGAATCACTTTACGATCAACATTGAGAGAATTTCCATGTAAGAATGCCTGCGTTCGTGCTGCCTGGACAACTTGAATATTTGACTGACAGGTACATACATGGAGACATATACTGTCTTCAGAGATTATTTTACCGGAAAGAGGCTTCAGATGTCTATTATTGAATTTGCTATATAGCTTTGCACCTTTGTTAACAATACGACCGTCAAGAGCTGAACGGACAGTCAAATTTCCCGACCAGTTTTCTGCTGTAATTGAAATTTCCATAGCAGCGAGATGCATATTGCTCATTGAGACAAGGCGTTTTTCTTTCAACAAAGTGCGCCTTCCTCCCTTATCTTCAAACCGTATTGTCCTGAATAGCATACCCTTTTTGATGTCAAGTTGCTGGTGATAATTCAGTAGAGTGGCTGTTCTTTCATCAAATTTATCCTGATCGGCAATATACAATTCCAGTGGCAGCCAGTTGGAAAAATTAACAAGATCTTCGTTTTCTATAAATCTGTTTGCAATATCAGTGGTGAGCCGATTGTAACCACCAGCAATATATGTGCCGGGGTAGTGAACATTGTCTGCTGTTGACCAGGGTGAGGATGCGCGTGTTGCAAAAAACCCGTTCCCCAGAGTACATAGTGATTCACGGATGCCCTCATGGTTTGTATCGAATTCATCAAAAGTCAGTGTCCATGCCTGAGGTGGCTCTGATGCAATTTTTACCTGTGACAGGGATGTTACAACAGTATCAGCGCCAGCTTTTCTAAGAGCCAGTGATTGTCCATTATAATCAACACCTATGACACAACCGAATTTACCTGCTCTCCCTGCTTCGACTCCAACGATTGCATCTTCAACAACAACTGCCCTGGATGGTTTGGTATTCAAACGTCGTGCTGCTTCCAGAAATGCGTCAGGAGCCGGTTTTCCATTGAGCCCGAGTCGGGCGATTTCAATCCCGTCCACACGCACATCAAAAAGTTGAGCTATTCCAGCTGTTTCAAGCACAATAGCACAATTGTCACTTGAAGATACGACAGCTGTTTTTATATTTTGATTCCTTAGTGTCGACACCAGTTTTATTGCTTCTTCATAGGGTTCCACACCATTGTTCTTCAGGTATTCCATAAAGTATATGTCTTTTAGTTTACCTAATGCCAGGACAGTTACTTTTTCAGGATTATCTTCATCATTTTCGAATGGAATTTCGATTCCACGGGAATTAAGGAAGGATGTGACACCATCGTAACGTGACTTACCGTCAACATACAGTTTGTAGTCATTATCAATATTAAAAGGGATAAAAGGTTGATTAATATCTGAATAATATCGTTGCAAAAAATTATCAAAAAGTTTTTTCCAGGCTGCTGCATGTACTTTTGCAGTTTTTGTCAAAACGCCGTCCAGATCAAAAAGTATGGCATCGTAGTCCTTGGGATAAAGTGTAATAATATAACCATCCATTTATATAATCCTCATTAATATTGTAAATATGAAAATTACTGGGTTGTCATCTTTTTCAGTATTTCTTCAAGTTTTTTTAGTTGTATTCCGTAGCCTGCCCAGTCGCCCTGTTTCTGGAAATTTTTTGCCTGTTCAAATTGTTTCATGGCATCCCGTGCAAGTTCATTAGTTGATGCTTTTCTTTGTGATGCCATTGGCTCTGATTTGTCTGAAACTGAAGTATGTTTAATTTTTCGTCCCCCGAATAATCTCTGGAGACATAGTTCAAGGTTTTCATCCATTACAACATCATTCTCATATGCCACTATTACACGTCTGAGTTCGGGGAGGCCGCCTTTATCTTCTGCAGCAAGATACAGGGGCTGGATATACATGAGCGATGTTTCGACAGGAACAATAAGTAGACTTCCACGTATCACTTTTGAACCGCTTTGGCCCCAGAGGGTGATCTGCTGGGAAATAAAGGAATCCTGATCTATTCTTGCATCAATCTGTCCTGGTCCGAAAACAAGCCTGTCTCTTGGAAAAGTATAGACGATCAGTTTTCCATAATTAGGTTCATCGCACCTTGCGGCAAACCAGGCAGCAAGGTTATCCCTTTTTGAAGGTGTGTAAGGCATAAAAAGTGCGTATTCCTCATTCTTTTCTTCAGGCAATTTCATAATCAGATAATAGGGCTCCATGGATTTTTCGGCATGTGACGGTATTTCCCACAGATCCTCCTTGTTGTAGAAAACTTTAGGGTCTTTCATATGGTAGGTTGCATACATGTGAGCCTGTATATTGAAAAATTCCTTGGGATACCGTATGTGTTCCTTCAGATCAGTAGGCATTAGGGATATGGGTTTTAAAAGTCCCGGGAAAATCTTTTTGTATACATTTATAATAGTATCATCGGTATCACTCAAGTAAAAATCAACCTTTCCAGTATAGGCATCTATTGTGATCTTTACTGAATTTCTCATATAATTAACATAATTCTTCAGTCTTTTTGAGTAGGGAAGCATGGCTGAGACTGTGTAGGCATCAATAATCCAGTAAAGTTTTCCTTCTCTGGAGACTACTATATAAGGATCTGAATCAAGCTTGAGAAAAGGTGCTATCTTCCGTACCCTTTCAACAATATTTCTGTTAAACAGAATTTTACTTTCCTTCTTAATATCAGATGATAGAAGGATTTTGGCTGTTTGAAATGATATTGAAAATAATGCACGTTTAAAAAAAGAATCAAGAGGAACACCTTTTTCACCTTTATATGAGGTATATATATTTCCTTCTGAAGTAGGATAGCTGAATTCCGGGATTTTTGTATTTACAATAATATAATCACTTGTCAGTTCACCAAAATATATTTCAGGTTTTGTTATTTTAATATCAGCGCTTGAAACAGGAGGAATATCCTTGATAATAAATTCAGGCAGACCTTCACGGGTAATTCGGCTGACCGGCCCCATGGTAATTCCGTTACCGTGGGTAAAAACAAATTTTTCATTTATCCAGGACTTGCTGGGAAGATCGTCATAGGAGAGTTCTCTGGCTGACAGCATTACCTGCCTGTATTCTCCGTCAATGTTATAGCGGTCATTATCAATATTTGTGAATCTGTAATAAGTTCTTATCTGCTGCAACTGACTGTATGTTTTAAGTAAAGGTGATTCATCCCAGAGTCTTATGTTCTTAATAGTGGCTGTGTTTTGTTGTATGTCCTTTTCTGTAAGGTTATATGAAACATCAAAGGGCCTGACAGATACATTATCGAGATTATATCCGTACTTTGTAAAAGCGATATGATGTTCAATATAAGGTTTTTCGATGCCGAGTTCATTGGGAGCAACTTTAAAGTTTTGCAGCAGAGCAGGGTAGATTGCCATGCCGAATACATATACCAGCAGAACCAGGCCTAAGGGATATAGAGTAATTTTCCAGGATTTCCTTGTAAATGAAGTTATAAAGGCAAAACCGGCAATAATGGTCAACAGGGAAAGTAGACTCAGAACAAGGAGTCTTGCATTCACATCAGTATATCCGGCTCCTGTAATAACACTATGATTTGAATAGAGAAGCTCGAAGCGATCAAGATAAAAACCGGTGGCAACCTTGAAGAGGAACAAACCTGCAAGTATGCCTGTATGCATTTTTGCTTCTTTTGACATTGATACACCGGAGATGCCAAGCAAAATGCCGCCTCTTATTGAGTATGCCACAACAATAAGGATCAACGTAATAAAAATAATAAGCCCTGCATATGCGCTTATAAATTCATAAAAAGGAAGTTTGAAAAGGTAAAAACCGGCATCTTTACCCAGGATAGGATCTTTTAACCCCGTGTTTACGCTGTTGAGAAAGATAAGCGTCTGAGACCAGAAACTGCTTCCCCATATTCCTCCGAAAAAACCTATAAAAGCAGCCATTAGTATGCTGAAAGGTTTTGAAAGCCTGTTCAGGGCGTCCAGGTTCAGTGAAATGCCTATTTGTTGTGTCAAACTCAGGTTAACCGAAGGAAAATGAATTCTGCACACTAAAAGCATGTTGGCAAGAACAAATAGAAAAGAAATCAAACCGAAAAAAAGTCCGGTAAAGATTTCAGTAGAGAATACTTTAATAAAAACATCCTGATAGTCAAGGTCTTTAAAGAATAACCAGTCAATATAGAAATTTATTATCTTTGATGCTGCCAGCATAATTATAATCAGCAGCCCAATAAAGATAATTCTCATCGTCTTTCCTTTCATTTATCCCCCCCCCTTTTTTTTCATTATTTTATTTTAGGGAATGATTCTTGTTATTGCCTGTGTCAATGCTGTTAGATTTTTATATAATATACAGGATATTGTAATAAAATCAATTTATACTCCTTATCAGTTCCTGGCAGTACGGTCTATTCACTGTCCTTGATAATTCCTCCACAGACAATTGTATCATTTTTATATACAACCACAGATTGACCCGGAGCTACTGAATATACAGGGTTTTCAAAATTTACAGACAAAAGACCGTTGGATATATTGAGTTTACATGACTCTTCTTTTTGCCTGTATCGTACTTTTGCAGAAAAATTTCCTGATGAAAAATCTGATTCTAAAAACAGATGAAACAAATTTACATCATCAGCTGTAAGACTTTTCCTTTTAAGGTCTTCTTTTGATCCGACAATCAGGGTGTTGCTGTCCGGTATAAGTTCCAAAACATAGAGGGGTTCTTTATAGGGTATATTCAAACCTCTTCGCTGGCCTATTGTATAAAGGTACAACCCATTATGTTTTCCCATTAATTTACCATTTCTATGGTAAATTGGTCCTTCCTTGAATTTTATATATTTTGATAAAAAACCTCTGTAATTTCCTTCAGGGATGAAACAGATATCCTGACTCTCCTTTATATTCCGGGAGCTCCAGCAAAATTCCTCTGAATTGGCTGTCACATTGTTTTTCTTATATGTTCCAAGTGGAAAAAGAATATTTTTCAATGAACTTTCTTTGACAGGGTATAGAAAATAGGATTGATCCTTGGATTTATCCGTTCCTTTCCTGATTCCATAATTCCCCGATACATGCTCTATAATTGCATAATGGCCTGTGGCAATTTTATCAGCCCCGAGAGACAATGCTTTATTATAAAAAGATGATAATTTGATGTATCTGTTACAGAGAATACAGGGGTTAGGTGTTCTGCCTGATTTGTATTCAACTAAAAAATTATCTATTACAAATTCCTGGAATTCGTTCTTCATATTGATTACGCAATGTGGTATTGAAAGGTCGTCCGCAATTTTTCTGGCTCTGTGGATAGTTTCCAGTGAACAGCAAATTTGCGAGTTATTGGCGCTTTTATACGAGGAGGGTAGAAGTTCAAAGGTAACCCCCACAACTTTATATCCCTGCTTTTTGAGAAGATATGCAGCAAAGGAACTATCTATCCCTCCACTCATGGCTATGAAAACTGTTTCCATTACAGATAGAATAGCATAGGATATGATTCTTTGCAGTAATTAGTCATCATCATCACTATCATGTTAATCTCATTGAAAGTTTGTATTGATTATAGTATTATCAAAACAGGAGGAATGATAGATGAGCAGAAAAGCGAAGTTTTCTCTTAGTATTGTTTTTGTTTTGATTTTTGTTCTCGGTCTTCTCATAGGCACACAAGGGAAAAGGACCTATGCATCAGGGACTGATAGTAAAGAGATTTATGAATATTTAAAAACATTTTCCGATGTTATAGATCTGGTAAAGAAAAATTATGTAGATGATGTAAAGGATAAAGAAGTTATCTATGCTGCGATAAAAGGAATTCTCGAATCTCTTGATCCTCATTCTTCCTTTTTAACGCCTGATATGTATAAAGATATGCAGAGTGAAACAAAGGGTGAATTCGGGGGTATAGGTATTGAAATTACAATCAAGGATGGATTTCCGACTGTTATTGCACCGATAGAAGATACTCCAGCTTACAAGGCTGGTATAAAAGCAGGAGACCATATTATTAAGATTGAAGGCAAACCCGCAAGAAATATGGGTCTAATGGATGTTGTTAAATTGATAAGAGGTTCCAAGGGCAAACCTGTTACGCTGACTATCATGAGAGATGGTTTTTCCGCACCTCAAGATTTTAAAGTTATAAGAGATGTAATAGTTGTAAAAAGCGTGAAGTATAAAATGTTAGAAGATGATTATGGATATGTCCGTATTGCTCAATTTCAGGAAAAAACAGCAAAAGATCTGGAAAATGCCATGAAGGAACTTACCAAAACCAACAAAGACAAACCCTTGAAAGGTATTGTTCTTGATCTGAGAAACAATCCTGGTGGATTGTTGGAGCAGGCTGTTGAAGTTTCAGATAAATTTCTTGCTGAAGGACTTATTGTCTATATAGAAGGCAAAAAAAAGGATGATGATAAAATTAAATTTTATGCAAATAATAAGAACGATTATATGGGTCCTCTTGTAGTGCTTGTAAATGATGGCAGTGCAAGCGCCTCTGAAATAGTTTCCGGTGCTTTACAGGACTATAAAAGGGCTATTGTTGTGGGAACAAAAACTTTCGGTAAAGGTTCTGTTCAGACGATTTTTCCCCTTGGTGACGGATCTGCTGTGAGACTTACGACAGCAAAATATTTTACACCTAAGGGTAGGTCAATACAGGCAGAGGGTGTAACACCGGATATTATTGTTGATAACAACATAGTGAAAGGAAAAGAAAAAATTACCCCTATTAAGGAAAAGGATCTGGAAAGGCACATCGAATCGAATAAGAATGAAACAAAACCTGCTGAAAATAATGGTAAAATATCAATTGAAGATGATTTTCAATTGTCGATGGGACTTCAAATATTAAAAGGATGGGAAGCTTTAAGAGGCAAGTAAAAATATAGTATAGTATTTGTTAATAATAAGGTGTGAGATGATGAACTAAAATTTCTCCCACCTTATTTTTTTAAGGTTATTATGTATAAAAGCTTTTAGTTTTAGTAAGTTTCTGTGATCTTTTTTCTAAAATATTTAGCAAAACATGGTGTCAGTTTATATAATGGTCTATAAATAATGAAAACAGAAAAAGACTCCCCTCTTGTTTCAATAGTAATACCAACTTATAATTACGCAGATTATTTGCCAAGAGCCATACAATCTTGTCTTGATCAATCATATAGACCACTTGAAATAATTGTTGTAGATGATGGCTCAACGGATAATACAAAAAATATCATAGATGGATATAATGAAAAAATAATATATGTAAGACAGAAAAATTCAGGGGTGTCGTCAGCCAGAAACAGGGGGTTGGAACTTGCTGGAGGCAATTATATCGCTTTTCTCGATGCGGATGATTATCTTACCAAGAATGCAATTAGAATAAGACTTGAAGCGCTTTTTAAAAATCCTCTTGCAGGATCTGTTATTACTGAAACTTATTCGCTAAAGAACGATAAATTATACTGTAAGCCAGGATTTAAAAATAATCTCATGTCAGATAAATTTCATGTGGATCTTCTGACGGGGAAATTCCCCTTTGGCACCTGTGCATTATTGATACGTTCTGATATTGCAAAAAAATTCAGATTTCCCCCGGGTATATCAAACGGAGAAGATATAGTCTATTTTTCAAAAATATTTTTTGCAGCACCTGTTTATTACTTAACTGAACCTACTGCTATCACGGTATGGCATGGTGACAGCCTGCGGCATAACATAGAGGAGCTGAAACGACAGGGTGAAATTCTTGCAAAAATAATTTTTGATGATCCTTTTTACAATGGAACGATTGAACATATTCGCAAGGATTTTATTGTTAACCGGCATATGGAGTTTTTTAGAAAACTCTATCTGTCAGGAGAAAATAAGATTGCAAGAAAACATTATATCAAAGCTATCTCTCTTAGCCCGGAGCGAATTTTCAAGATAGGCTATCTTATAAAATTCATTAAGTCATTTTTTTAAACTTTTTTTCATATCAAGACCCTTGCATAATCCCGGCACGACTGAGCTCACTGGTTTTTACGGAGCGCAGCGATTTGTTAGCCCTTTTCAACCACGCCCCAACCGCTGGAGCCAGGACGGCGGAAGCTATTTCTTCTTTCCTCCACTTATTCATCCCTATACTTCTTAAAGTTTTCAGCCTGTTCAAATATCTCTTTGAACACTTCATCCTTGGGAACTGGCGGATATCCGTGTTCTGCGAGAATCAATATCAGATCAACTTTTAATTCCGCTTTTATATCATCACGCTGTGACCAGTCGGTGTACTTGGCCTTGTCATCCACAACCTTTTTTACTGCCTGGGATAAAGGAATAAGCTTTTCATGCGGGTATTCAAATTCATGTTTTTCTGCGACTGCTTTAAGAATGTCATAGAATGCTTTTTCCTCGAAATTGATTCCCATTTCCTCGAAAGAAGACTTTTCCTTCTGCAGGTCTTTGAACAGGTCTGCAAAATGCCGGGCGATATCATCAAGAACATCGTTTGCAAGTGCAAAACTTTCTTTTCGTTCGTTGTACTTTTCGATTAAGGCCTTGAGTCGCCCGGTAAAGTCTATTCCCTTTATTCTGTTTACTTTTTTGAATTCTTCTATCGCTTTTTTGAGTAATTGCTGGAGGAGTTTTATTTTCGTGTTAGGCAATTTAATCCTGTCGATTTTAGCCATGTAT
>CAYSBW010000028.1:0-26782 GCA_964429485.1 uncultured Syntrophorhabdaceae bacterium | reverse complement strand
TGTTTGTATATAATAAAAAAACAGATGATCAGCGTAATTATAGTTAATTATAACGGCTATGATGTTATTCAGGATTGCTTGCAGGTTCTTGAAAGACAAACATTTAAAGAATTTGAAATTGTTATTGTTGACAACGGCTCGACCGATAATTCATTGGATTATCTCAACAGATATAAGAACAGCAGTTCTTCAGTGCGACCGATTAAGCTGGCAACCCTTTCACAAAACCTTGGTTTTTCCGGTGGAAATATAGAGGGTTTAAGGCACGCAGAGGGTGAGTTTATAGCGCTTCTGAATAATGATACAGAGCCTCATGAAAGATGGCTGGAAGAGCTTGTAAAAGAAATCGGCAGCATTTCTGATATTGGGATTTGTGCGTCCATGCTTATTGAACATGGCTCCGAAGTTGTCGATAGTGCTGGGGATGGTTTTTCCGCTGCGCTCAAGGGGTTTAAGAGAGGGGAGGGGAGGAACAAGGTACATTTCAATACCCAAGAACTTGTATTTGGTGCCTGTGCGGGTGCAGCCCTGTACAAAAGGGAAATGCTGAATGAAATTGGTTTTCTGGATGACGATTTCTTTCTGATCTATGAAGATACTGATTTGAATTTCAGGGCACAGCTTGCAGGATGGAAGGTGCTCTATGTTCCGACAGCTGTCGTTTATCATAAAGTTCGCTCGACAATAGGTGTGATGAGCGATACAGCAACATACTATTCAATCAGGAACAGCGAACTTGTGAAGTTTAAAAGTGTGCCTGCCATTATATTGCTGAGATGCCTGCCTGAACTTATTATAAGCACAATTACCGAATTTTTTTATTTTGCGGTAAAACACAAAAAAACAGGCTTGTATTTCAAAGCAAAAATTGATGCTTTTAAAATGTTCCCGCAGATGTTGAGAAAACGTAAAGAGGTAATGAAAACAAGAAAGGTCAGTGATAAATATCTGCTGAGTATTATGACGCCGGTCTGGCAGGGGGATTTTTTTAGAGCCAAATTGAGAAAAATATTTTCCTAATTGTTAAAGATTTTTTCTTTGTGACTGCATCTCTTTGATTCTCTGAATTATTTTTTGCTTGTGGTGCCCTGTATCTTCAACGACTTTCTGTATTAATGCTTTGTATTCTACGTTATCTGTCCTGACAATTTCAGAATATTTATCTTCAAGGTAGCCTTTTTCAAGGTCATTGGCAATAAAAAGAATGGTATTTTTATCAATCTCTCCTTTTTTTACCTTTTCAATTTTTTTTCTTATCTGAGCCACTGTTGTTTCTACTGCAAGGGCGTTAAAGGGTCTTCCTTTTTCAAAATCATCAGGATATTTTGATATAATTTCGATGATCCTGTTGATGTATTGTGCATGTTTTACTTCATCCTTCCATATATCGAGCCAGAATTGACTGTCTTCCTTCCAGGTTGCTGCGCAGAGACTGTAAAGTTCTGCGATAACAACTTCGAACATGGCCATTTTTTTGAGAACTTCAACTATTTCTGAAATTTCTTTGGATAGCTTGATATTCATAATATATTTTCCTCTTCACCTGTTGTCTGTAATTTCAAGAATTTTCCGAAATGTCTGTCCAGTTTACTTGTGTGATGAACAAGCCAGTCCATAATGCGAACCTGTATTTTGACAAGTAAAAAATGCCAGTCAGAGCCATTATCCTCTTCCAGTTCACTTTTCAGATTTTTAATAAGGTTAGCGAATCTGTGATGCTGATCTTTTTGAAAATCAAGAAAAGGATAACCGTATTTTTCCATGTAATTTTCTTCAGTTTCAAAATGTTCCTGTACGTATTTATTAAGAAAATCCATCATGGGACCTGCATGGGAAAAATTCTGATCTTTTTTTATTTTAGCAGCAAATTCGTTTGCGCTGATAAATAACTGTCTGTGCTGCTCATCAATTTCAGGAATGCCAATCTCGTTTTCTCTGGTCCATTCAATAGATAGATTAATTATACCTGTACCTTCATACAAACCAGTATTCAGAAAAACCTCACATCTGTCATAATAGACTTTGGCAAGCTTATCACCTGGACATTGCTCCAGGCATTCCTTGAAAAGTTCAAGAGCCATTGGAATTTCTTTCAAATAATAATAAGCTATGGCTCTTTCAAAAATTCTTATTGTTTTCTGTTTAGCAGCCCTTATATCAGGTGGATCTGCATCGAAAACCTCATAGATTGATTGCGGCTGTTCCTTGCCTTTGATTTTTACACGGTCTGCAAATCTTATTTTGTATTTTGTAGAATTAGACAGACTGTAATAGGTGTGCTCACTTATTAAAAGGCTGAGCCCGTAACTCTTTGTCATGGTTTCAATACGTGATGAAAGATTGACTGCATCGCTTATGACAGTGCTAGCCATTCTTTCTCTGCCCCCGATAATACCCAGCATCATATGTCCTGTATTCAATCCTATACCAATTGCCACTGGTTGTTTACCCTCTTTTCTTCTTTCTTCGTTGTATGCAGCAAGTTCATTAAGCATATCTATTGCTCCATCAAGTGCATCATCAGCTCCTGCAGGGAACAATGCCATGATCGCATCGCCGATATATTTATCTATAATGCCGTAATGACGTGTTATAACAGGTTCCATACGTGCCAGGTAGGAATTTATGAAACTGAAATTCTGACGTGGAGTCATTGACTCTGAGAGAGCAGTAAAATCCCTCATGTCAGAAAAGAGAATTGTCATCCTCTTTTCAATGCAGTCACCAAGAACAACATCTTCCACTCTTTTTTTGCCCATTAAATGAAAAATCTTATTAGGGACAAAACGGTTGTATGCTTCAATTAGATTTTCTTTTGATCCAATTCCTCTGTAAAGTTTTTTCATTTTGTTTATTCTATCAACAGTTCCATTATATTAAAAGATAATAATAATGTATAATGTGCTTCAATCATCAAATGAATGGCAGCAAAAGTTCCGAAGCCAAACGCGAGCGATTGTAGCTACTTGAATATAAAGAGATTTTTTGTGCGGGATGGTTTGACACTTTAAAACGTATTAGACGACAAATAGGGGTTAATATTCAATCGAAAGGTAGTGGCTTGTTTATAAAACTCTTGCAATCATTTCTTTTTGTTTTAATACCTTTTCTCGGTGGAAACCATCTATCGTTTTTCTACATCACAATTGATAAATTCTGGATAGAAACAGGATTTGTAATGTTTTTGATTATCTCTGTCCTGCTTTCAGCTTTTTATAGAAATGGTAATTCCGATATTAAAGGTTGTAATTGTTCCAGTCCTTTGTTCAGTCATTCCCGTCTTATTTATTTCTTTGCACCATTTGCTATTATAACTGTTGTCAGCCTTGCTTATACCTGGAATATATTCAGTACATTGAATGAAATAAATACTTTGATATGGATTACCGGTAGTATCTATATTTTTCTTAACTCAAGAAACAGGGAAATGCTTCTTGAAGCTCTTGTAACCGGTGCTTTTTTATCTGCCCTTTGCTCAATGGTTCAGGCAAGATTTTTGTTTTCAGGACTTATAGAAGCCTTTGAAGGTGGAAAATATGCTGAGATAGTAAGAGGACAGGCAATTCCCTTTTCATCTTTTATATATCACAATGTCTTTGGCGGGTTTATGTGCTTTGTTCTGCCTTTGGCATTTTATTTTGGTGTTTTCAAAAAAAATTGGTTTTATATGGTTGCTGCTTCAGTCATCATAGCAGGGATGATTCTTTCTACCTCAAGGATAGCAATAGGGATTTCCCTTTTAGTTGTAATGAGTTTAATTTTCCTGTTATTGAAAAAAAGAAATATAAAGGGTGTATTTATAATACTTTCGATTGTTAGTGCCGGTATTATAATTACATTTATGCTGTTACAGACAGGTCAAAAAAGTGATTTCAAAGGTCTCACAAGAGAGCTTGGGAAAAAAGCTCAGTTAACAAAATCCGAAGTAGCCACATTAAATACGAGAACTGAAATATGGAAGAATGGTTTTAATGTCTTTGCTGCAAAACCGTTCACAGGTTACGGTGCAGGATCTTTTGAATACGGATACAGGAAATATTTTGATGGTGGAATATATACACGGTACGCCCATACATTATTGTTAAAATACGGAGTTGAACTTGGAATTGTCGGAATTGTGTGTTTCTGGTTTTACCTGTCAGGATTCATTTATTATTTGATCAAGAAGAGAAAAAACCCACAATTAAGGCCTATATCAATTTCTGTCGGATGTGGTCTCTTTTTTGGTCTCCTTGACTTCTCCTTTGATGTGCCGGCACATAGCATTACTTTTTTTGTTTTATCTTCAGTTGTCTTTATGAAACACGATGCCAATGAAAAAAAAGACGAGGAGCATGGGGAGGAGGGCAACAGAAACGATAAAAAGGAAAAGGAGTTGAAGAAAAATTCATTTGCCGTGAATAGAATTAATCCAATATTGTTTGTAATAATTCTCTGTCTTCTCGGTTCCTTTTTCTTTACAGCAAGGGCCGGTCTATCTGGTAAATCCATAGAAAATGGTGTTGCAATGGAGGATGCCGGATTTTTCATTGATGCCTGCCTTTCATACAGAGATGGGATTAATGCCATGAAAGCTGATAATAATGGGTATATAAAAATTGCCAATATATTAAAGAAACTTTATGAAAGGGAGGGCATTTCCAGGAAGAAGGAGGAGCTAAATAATAGTCTTGTTGCATATTTAGGAATAATAGAGAATAAAAGAGATAAAGATTCAGAGCTTTATTTTGTAAGTGGATTGAGTTATTGGGCAATAGGTGACACAAAAAAAGCAGAGGATTATTTACTTAAGGCAATATCTTTTTATCCGTCATCGCCTTATTATATTTATGAAACAGTAAAATTTTATTTTAAAAACAACGAAATTCAGAAGGCAAAGGTCTGGTCTTCTGCAATAAATCCCTATCTTGACAAATATATGACATCAGCGAATCCCAAAGGGTTCTATGTATATAAAATAAGGGATCTTGAAGCAGAAATGGAATACAGACAAGGAAATGCTGCCGGAGCATTGATTTTAGCTGAAACCAATCTTTGCGATGCAGAAACGGGTAGATATATTATTTCAAATATAAAGACCGGAGAGAATATATCTGTTCAAAGCTTTTTGGATTATTTAAAAATAAGGGTAAAGTTTTTCAAGCAGCACATCATTGAAAGCAGTAAAAAATAATGATAAACTTGGCAGGATTGTTATTGGTGATACTCTTCAAGAAGTTTTTCTACAACAGCCTTATCAGCCTCAAGAAAATCATAATTTTTAAGATCCTCCGGCTTGACCCATCTTATTTCTTCATGATCATTCAGTCTGTAGACCCCTGAAATTACGTACGTCCTATAGGTGATCAGTCTAATGGTCCAGTCATGAGTGTAGCTGTGTGTGCATGAGCAAAATAGATTTTTTACTTCAACTGTTATATCCAGTTCTTCTTTAAGTTCTCTTTTTAGACATTCTTCGTAAGTTTCCCCTTCTTCAAGCGTTCCGCCAGGAAATTCCCAGTTTCCAGTATGGCATTTCCCCTGTTTTCTCCTTGCAATGAGTATAAGGCCATCTTTTTCAATTACAGCAGCTATAACAATTTGTGGATTTGCCTTTTTTCTTTCCACTATTTGAATACCTTACTTTTTTAACAGGCAATCTATCTTAAATGCAAAAGGACCAAGACAGAAAATTTTTTGCTCATCTTTTTCAGATTATGTTATCATTATTTAACTATAAACAAAAAAAGAGAGAATTCTGCATTCCGGTTATGCCTGAAATTTATCTGTTTAATCAGTATAAACTTTGCTGACAGGGATTGTATAGAAAAATAATTGTAAAATTCTATAGAACATGTTTTCGTTCAAATGAACATGCTCTTACTTAATAAGAGGTTTTATCAATGATTACAAAAGATTATTACTGTATACTCAAAATAGAGAGGAATGCATCAGCCTCTGAAATAAAAAATGCATATAGAAAGCTGGCCCTTGAGTGCCATCCTGACCATCACCAGGAAGACCTTGACGCTGAGGAAAAGATCAAGGAGATAAATGAAGCTTATTCTGTTTTAGGAGATGAACTCAAAAAGAAGGAATATGATCTTATGGGCACTGTTTCTTCTGCAACATCTGACATGTATTCTAACTTCAGACAGGGTATGGGAGGCGGCAGACGGCGATTTAACATGGGAGGAGGCGGATGTTGCGGGAGATCGAGTCTTTTAAGTGAAAAGATGTTTATTAATGTGATACCGGGTCAATTTTATGAGTTTATTATTACCCCTCAGGAAGCCCGTTTCGGGACTGAAAGACTGGTTATGATTGTTTCTGGTAAAAGACGTAGTGGATATCACATCAAAATCCCAGGAGGAGTAACTAACGGAACGCAAATTAAGGCGGTCCTTGGAAGAGATGAAAGCAGGTTTATTTTAGTCAGAATATCAGTATCAGATTCAGCTTACGGCAGTTGCATATAGAATAGATATTCCATCTTTTTCCCCTGACATCAATTGCTGCTGTCTTTCAAGCAAGTTGAGTCGGCATGGAAGGGAGGGCTGACTTAAAAAACTTCTGTTCAATATCATTGGTTCTCATACAAATTTGCTTCGGAATATAAAGAATACAGCTCCCAGCATGCAAAGAGTAGCCCACAGGTAGTCAAGTTTAAGAGGCTCCTTCATATAAAAAACGGAGAAGGGGACAAAAACACCCAGAGTAATTACTTCCTGTAATATTTTTAACTGACCTATGTTCATTGTTTGATAACCTATTCTGTTGGCAGGAACTTGAAGGAGGTATTCGAAGAGCGCTATGCTCCAGCTTGCTATTGCTGCAACCAGCCAGGGCTTGCCGTTCAATTCTTTCAGATGTGCATACCAGGCAAAAGTCATAAAGACGTTACTACAAACAAGCAAGATTATAGTTTTAAATACAGGGCTCATCTTTTGCTCCATATAATATTATAATATTCATGCGTGTCAGGTCAGGGAATTTGATTTTTCAAATATTGAATTATTTCTGAAAGATTATCAAACAATACATAATCTTCATCTTTATTCCAGGGCATTTTTAACCCGGTTGCTATCATGCCTGCTGCGGATGCTTTTTGTAAAGTAAAAGGGCTGTCATCAACTATTGCCACGCATTCATTAAATAGAACAGCTTTATTATTGCTGACATGGAGTTCATCGAAGACAAGATTTTTATTGTGCAGCCACTTTTTAGTAACATCAAAACTGACATTTTCTCTGTGGCTTGCAATAACAATGTGAAAACCCATTTCTTTTAGTGATGAAAGAAAGGAAGGTGATCCAGGGTAGGGCGTGTAAAGCTCCTGTTCCATGTGAATGTCTTTGATAATACCATAAAATATTCCCGGAGATATGAAGGATTTCCAGAAATCAAAGACATGCCATGTTTTTGGAGGGCCTATTCGAGGTTCAACTTTTTTTATTCTTTCATACAGAACCGGAGCGAAGTCCCATAAAGTATTATCAATATCAACTATTATTTTTTTCATTAATGTTTATGAAAAATTTGAAAGAACTTCTTTTAGTATTTTCTCTCTCTTTTATTTCTTCCGCCTGTTCTTTTTTTTGAAAAGGAAGGACGCTTGTTTCTGGTGATAATCTCTGTTTCCTGCGGATATTCTTTATATTCCCTGCCATCTTCATCTGTCAAGATTTTTAAGAGAGCTGTTGCAATATCAAGAGAAGTATAATCTTCATTCAGAAGAGGTTCAATAAGGTGCTCATACCGCTCAAGACCGCCTTTTTCAAGAACAGCTTTAATTTTTTCAATAAATGCAGTTGTTTTTACTTCTTCAATATCAGTAAGCGTTGGAACAGGTCTGCGAATGATCTTTGTTGCAGCATAACTTTCAATATCTCTCAGTTTGTAAATTTCTCTTCCAACTACAAAGGTAAAGGCCTGCCCCTTTTTGCCTGCGCGTGCAGTCCTGCCTATACGGTGCACATAATATTCATCATCCTGGGGTATATCGTAATTAAAGACTGCTTCAATATTCTCAACATCAATTCCCCTGGCTGCAACATCTGTGGCTACAAGTATTTCTGTACGGTTTCGTTTAAATCTTTCCATTGCATGTAATCTTTTAGGCTGTGTCATGTCGCCGTGGATACCCTGGACAAGATAACCCCGTGCTTCAAGGTGCATAACCACTTCATCAACCCTTCTTTTCATATTGCAAAAGACAAGAGATGATTTGAAGCCGTGTATATCTATAATGCGGCAGAGTACATCAAGTTTTGTTGCTTCCCTCACTTCGATATAGGACTGTTCTACATTAGGAACAGTCAGTTGTTTTGGAACGACCCTTACGAGTTCCGGTGAATGCTGATATCTCTTTGTCAGTTCCATGATAGGTTTAGGCATTGTAGCTGAAAAAAGAAGAGTCTGTCTTTCTGCTGGAATGCTTCGGAGGATGGTTTCTATGTCGTCGATAAATCCCATATTCAGCATTTCATCAGCTTCATCGAGGACAACTGTTTTTACATCATTCAGTTTTAGCGTACCCCTGTTGATATGATCTATGGTGCGCCCTGGAGTGCCTATTACTATATGGGCGCCTGCTTTAAGTGTGTGTATTTGTCTTTCTATTGGTTGCCCGCCATATACAGATAATATAGTTATATCTTTTTTGTATTTTAAAGCTCTTTTTATTTCTTCAGCAACCTGAATGGCAAGCTCCCTGGTAGGACAGAGAATAATGGCCTGTACTTTTTTTAGTTTAGGGTTTATTAGTTCCACTATTGGCAGACCGAAGGCAAGAGTTTTCCCTGTGCCTGTTTGTGCCTGACCTATAATATCCTTTCCTTCGAGAATAACAGGGATTGCCTTTGCCTGTATTGGTGTCATTTCTTCAAAGCCGAGGTCCTGAATGGCCTTGCGCAATTCTTTCGACAATAAAAGATTTTCAAATTTCTCTGCTGCCATATTAATTCCTTTTCATTTTTTGGGATTGGCTGTGAATCAGATTTTATCTCCGTACTTAAGGGCTATAAAAGAAAAAGCGAATAAGTTGAATACACAACGGCATATTATAGCACTTATCGAGTGGTATTGCAAAGACTATCACTTACAGTTTATCAAAAAGATGATTGAAAATAGAAATATTATTGATATTGTATATAATATGGAGTAATCTCTACCTTAAAAATTTATTAAAATGGGGGTAATGGATGAAAACTGTAAAAGATATTTTAAAACTTAAACCTGGTGATGTATGGTCTGTTTCTCCTAAGACTCATGTGTTTGATGCATTAAGAATCATGGGAGAAAAAGAGATCGGCGCATTGATGGTAATAGATGAAAATGAAAAGGTAGTAGGTATTATTACAGAAAGGGACTATGCCAGAAAAATAATTCTGAAAGGCAAAACCTCAAGAGAAACACCGGTGGAAGAGATTATGACTCCTCTATCTGCCATGTATACTGTAAAACTTGATAATACCATAGAAGACTGTATGGTCATAATAACGGGTAAGCGCATAAGGCATCTCCCTGTTTTTGATGGTGATAAATTCTTAGGTCTTGTATCTATAGGTGATGTTGTGAAGGGTAAAATTTCAGAACAGGAAAGTCTTATAGACCAGCTAAGTGATTATATAGCTGGAAAATACGTATAAATTTAAATGGAATAAATAGAGGCTTTACAAAGACAAAAACATGGAGCCTCTATTTATTCCATTATCTTGCTAAAATGTAAAAAGTTTTGCCAATATTTATTGTTGTTCCTGTTCTGTTATAATTTCTTCTGTATCATCAGATATCAGTGAACCGCCAAAGTCGTCTGGAGGGTAATTTCTTAGAGCGGAGCCCATGAAACTCATCCATATAGGCAAACATATTTTTGCTCCGCTTTCACCTTTACCGAGAGATGTTCTTGTATCGAATCCCACCCACACACCTGCTGCTATGTGTGGTGAATAACCCATAAAAAGAGCGTCATAATAGTTGCTTGTTGTGCCGGTTTTTCCAGCAATAGGATAGCCCAGTCTTGAAGCGCCTTTTGCTGTTCCGTATTCAACAGGACCTTTTAAGATGATATTCATTTTATAAGCAATTTCCTCAGGGATAATCCTATTTTTTTCAATGCTGTTTTCTTCAAGAATGTTTCCTTTTTCATCAAGAATCCTTCTGATAAAGACAGGTTTTATTTTGTACCCTCCGTTAGCAAAAGCTGAAAAACCTTTAACAAGATCAAGGAGTGTCATATTTGATGTGCCCAGAGCTATAGAGAGGTTTTCCGGGATTTTGGTGTCAATGCCAAGCTCTGATATTGTTTCTTTAACAGGACCTATACCGACTTCTTCGAGGAGTCTGACAGTAGCAGCATTTTTTGAATATGCTACAGCATCTTTTATTGTAATATGACCTGCATATTGACCATCATAATTTCTTGGTGTCCATGTTCCTCCAATGCCTGAGGAATAGGATTTTGGTTCATCTATAATCACTGATTCAGGTTCATATCCCCTCTTAAGAGCTGTCAGATAGATGAATGGTTTAAATGCACTCCCGGACTGCACCTTGGCAAAAACAGCTCTGTTATAGGGACTCTTTTCAAAATCCCTTCCCCCTACCATTGCAATCACATACCCCGTATTAACATCCATGCACAACAGGGCCCCTTCGACTTTCAGTGTTTTTGCAGGCAGAAATATATTGTTTTTTTTCTTGTCTGTATTACTGAAAACTGCTTTGATAACATCTCCGGCTTTATAGGGAAAACTGTCCATTATGATCATGCCTTTTTCATTTCCTATAATTACCTGATAACCATTTTTTATTCTTTCTGACACTAGAACCGAATATGTTTTGTTGGATACAAGTCCTGAAAATTTCAAATCTCTGTTGCTTGATTGCACGAAATCATTCCATTTTCTTCTTTCCAGATGGTAAAGAACGAAATAATCGCCTTTACGTTGCTCGTAGATATTTAAACCTCTTTTAACTGCTTCTTCTGCAACATTCTGCAGACGCCCGTCAATTGTTGCATAGATTCGGAGTTTTTTTCTTGAAAAAATCCCTTTGCCGTATTTTCCCTCAACATATTGAATAATGAAGTCTTTGAAATAAGTATCTGAAAATACTCCGTCACCATCTTTAATTTGGATTTTTTCCTCTAACATTTGTTCTCTTTTTTTGTCGTCAATCATATTTTTGTCAAACATCTGCTCGATTACATATTCCTGCCTGATCCGTGCATTTCCAGGATGTCTCTTTGGTGTATATCTTGAGGGAGCCTGTACTATTCCAGCCAGAAGCGCTGATTCTGCACGCGTAGTTTGCCAGATATGTTTCCCGAAATAGACTTGTGATGCAGCCTCAACTCCATAAACTCCATGTCCCATGTAGACATTGTTAAGATAGAGATTTAGGATTTCTTTTTTTGTTAAATAATTTTCAAGCTTATATGCAAGGATAGCTTCACGGAGTTTTCTTGAAACACTTTTTTCAGGACCCAGTATAAGTGTTTTAATTACCTGCTGGGTAATTGTACTTCCACCCTGAACATATTTCCCGTACACAATGTTTTTCAAGAATGCTCTTATAATGCTTTGGAATTCGATTCCGCCGTGCTTAAAAAAATCAGCATCTTCAGCTGCCAGAAAGGCATCTTTTACATGTTTTGGAATCTTGTTGTATGAAATGAATATTCTTTTATCAGGTACGTTCAGGTAAACAAGTTGATCATTTGATCCATAGATGCTGCTTGCAGGCTTGTTGCGCAGATCTTTCAGAACATTTACTGATGGTATATCTTTTATAATATAGACAGAATAGCCTATAATCATGAAACAAATAGATAAAATAACAAGCGTAATAAGGTAATATTGTAAACGTTTTTTCAAAATATATTTTCCCCTTGTATTTCATGAGTCTCAGCATGCTTTAAAAAAATAAATGTAGTTTAATTTTATTGTTGAATTTTCTATATACATGCCCGTAACCGGTTTATTTCCCTTTCTTTAATAAAACCATATATAATCTCAGTCTTTAAAAACTGTCTTTTCAGTATAAAAAAGGAGAAGATTTTTAATAATAAACTATGAGAATCTTACATGAACTTGAGATCCTTTTAAATTTTACTTAAATTAAGCTTCAAATGCCACACGTATATTTTCAGGGAAGTTTTTCTGTTGTTTTAAAAGTTGTCTGTCCTTTTATTTGTTGTGATCGTGCATGTTATTATGGCTTTTGCAATGAGCTGTCCTTTGATATTTTTTACATTAACGTCAGAGACTGCAATTTTTTTTCCTCTGTGTACTACTCTGCTTTCAGCGTATATTTCCCGATCTTTTGCAGGCAGTAGATAGTTTATCTTCATTTCAAGAGTAACTGCTGTTTCATTTTTGTTCAGCGTAGTAAATACTGCATTTATGCCTGCTGAATCTGCAAGACTTGCTATAACTCCTCCGTGAAAATATCCGAAGGGGTGTGTAAGATAATCCTGATATTTAAGCACAAGTTTTGCAAATCCGTCTCCTGTTTCTATTACTTCAATTCCTATATGGTGATAGTAAGGTGTTTTTTCTGCTAACTCGAAAATTGGTTGCATGTCCATGATTCTTGTATAGAAATCTATACCAATGTTTTAACATTATCAAGTTATTTGTTTTAAACCTTCTACCATTTTCCCATACATTCAATTATACTCTTCCTGTGAAGGTTATACTTGTACAGCCGCCTATTGAAGATTTTTATAATACGAAAATAAGGACCTATCCTCTCCAACTACTTTACCTTGGAACAAAGATAAAGGATATTTGCGATGTGTCCATCGTTGATTTAAGGACAAATTTTAAATCTACAATAATATCAAAGCACCCCTTTCCTGAACTTCACAATTTTTATAGAGAAGGAATCCGAACACCTTTTGCCATGTTTAATAAATACTACCGTTTCGGCGCAGGAAAGGAACTGATAAAAAAGATTATTATCGATAATCAGCCTGATATGGTTGCCATATCATCTCTCTTTACGACATATTCTGCTGAAGCACGGGAAGTTGCAGTGATTGCTAAAGAAATAAGCAGGGATATTATTACAGTGATCGGAGGAACTCATCCTACCATCTTCCCTGATTTTGAATTAAATAATCATGATATTGATTATGTAATAAGAGGAGAAGGAGAAACTCCTCTTTTTTCTTTGATTCAACATCTCAAAAAAGGAATGATAGATGAAATTGACAAAATCCCCGGGATTTGTTTCAGAGGGCGTGGAGATGTAAATCATATTTCAGAAATAAATATTGAAAATAACATCGACCTTATACCTTGCAGGTCTCTTATTGAGAGTGGAAATTATCGCATAGGAAGAAAGAGCTATACCTTTTTCATGACTTCAAGGGGTTGTCCCTTCCACTGTGCCTTCTGTGGCAAGCCCCCTGTTCCGTACAGGAGGCGAAGTCTTGCAAGCATAGAGAGCGAGATTGAAGATTGTCTGAATCTGAAAATACAGGCTATTGATTTTGAAGATGATATGCTTACATATGACACAAATTTCTTCAACAATATCCTTGATGTCTTAAAGGGCAAGGATATGGTTATGTCTGCAATGAATGGAATCTATGCTGAGACCCTGAATAAAGAAACACTTCATAAAATGTATGATGCCGGATTTAGAAGACTCAATTTTTCACTGGTAGATATAAGCAGAACTGTTACGAGAACACAGAGAAGACATTTGCCTGGTAATTTTCTACAACTCCTGCCCTTTCTTGAAAATTCTTTTTTTCTGATTGAAATCCACTTTATCATAGGTTTGCCTGAGCAAAGGCCTGAAGATGTTATGGAAACACTTATTTTTCTCATGTCTAAAAGATTGTTGCCAGGGCCAAGCATATTTTATCCAGCACCGGGAAGCCCGCTTTTTAGCAAAAAATTAAACAATGATTCAGCAAAACAATTTAAATATATGAGATCAAGTTCCATGACTGAAATAAACCCATTGTTTCCAAGAGATGTTATCTATACTTTAATTAAACTTACAAGATTTATAAATTTTGTAAAACATTGCCTCGATAATAATCCTTCTCTGGAAAGACTGAGTGATATTCCAGCACTCCTCGTCAATGAGAACGAACAGTTTGATAGACATATCATTACTACATTGTTGCAGAAAAAGAGATTTGAATGTTTTGATTTGAAAGAAGAGACTTTTATAGAAGAAGCGCAGAACTTGAATGTTATTGAGGAATTTTTTAAAAAAGCCGGTAATTCCACAATCAGGGGCTTCAAGACAATGAATTCACTAGTAATTGATTTATAGTAGGTCAACTTACAGAGGAATTTGATTGTAACATTAATTATTGACAAAAAGTGTTGCATAATATTACCATTCCTTTATATTGTTTTAATTACAAATGTTTGCAAATCAGGGTGCGGCAATCGTGATTTTCTGTGTTATGTAATCGATGTTTATTATAAGGAGGAAGATTATGGAAAAAGCTGGATTAAAAGAAAATGAAAAAATCACCATTCTTGGTTTTGCTGGCAGTCTCCGAAAAGACTCTTTCAACAAAGCAATCCTGCGGGCCGCACTTTCACTACTGCCTGAAAGAGTGAAACTTGATATTTTTGATCTTGAAGGCATACCCCTTTTTAATCAGGATATTGAGGATAATTTGCCTGAAAAGGTAATTGAATTTAAAGAAAAAATCAGAGCTGCCGATGCAATCTTAATTGCCACTCCTGAATATAATTACTCAGTTCCAGGTGTTCTTAAAAATGCTATTGACTGGGCATCACGTCCTTATGGGGACAACGTATTTTCCGGCAAGCCTTTAGCCATTATGGGAGCCTCCATAGGAATGCTTGGAACAGCAAGGGCGCAGTATCATCTCCGTCAGACTCTTGTTTTTCTCAATGTATATCCGCTTAATCAACCTGAAATTATAATTCCTTTTATTGCCGATAAGATTGACAAAGAAGGGAATCTGGTTGATGAAAAAACAAAAAGCAAAATACAGGAACTGATTATGTCCCTTGTTGACTGGACTAAGAAACTGCGATTGTAAAAAGGCTTTATTCTTTTTTAAAGAAAAGCTGCCCTAATCCATTGTTCCATATTTTCAGCATGGGAACCTTTCCAGAACACTTTCATGCAAAGGGGGCATATTTTAAAATTATCATATTTATGAAAAATGAATTCAGGTACAAATGTTTCAATATCATACTTGTTAACATCTCTTAACAGGGCATTGCATTTTATACACCTTTTCATTATAGCTTTTTTGTCAACATATGGTTTTATAATATCTCTGATCTGTCGTGTTTGACCGGATATGTTGTCTGATTCAATGTAGAAGGAATTGCTGTACAATAGTTTTTGCGTTTTTCTTCTTGTGAAAAGAATAGGGGCTTCGCATTGGTTTTTAAATTTGTCCAATTCCTTGGTTGATTTTATATATACGGTGTCCAGACCGATAATCCTCAAATATTTTGCAAGTTTACCAAGCATTGTATCGCATATGAACATCATGCATCCATGCCTTTTAATAAGGATTGAATTATTTTTTTACCAGATTAAGGGCAACTTTTTTTGCATTATTCAGGATTTCTTCCTCTCCCTTTATATATCTATTTTCCATCAGTACTTCTCCCATACATATTACCGTATCAACTGTGCAACCGTTTGATGCATAAACTATATCGGAATACATATTGAAATTAGGAATAAATTCCGGATGTTTCAGATCTATAAGGATTATATCAGGACTGTTTCCAACCCTGATCTCCCATTTACCAAGAGAAAAAATATCAGCAGCCACCTTAGTTGCATGGTCAAAGGTTTCCTTTGCAGGCATGAAAGTTGTTATTCCTGTAGAAAATTTTGCGATAAGAGATGCAAACTTCATAGTTTCTATAAGATCGAGGTGATTATTGGATGCACATCCATCTGTTCCAAAGCAGAAAGGTATTCCATCCATGAAGGAATAAGGAAAAATTTTTCCCACTGATAATTTTAGATTTGATACTGGAATATGAACAAGGCTGGCCCCGCTCTTTCTTAGCAGTTCACAGTCTTGAGCGGTAAGAGCGCATCCATGGCAACCGATAAATCTGTTGGAAAGAACACCCAGTGAGTCTAAGAATTCTGTGGGAGAAAGTCCGTAATTTTTTAGTGAAAAGGATGTTTCTTCATCAGTTTCAGAAAGATGCATGTGTATCAGGATATTGTTTTTTTCTGAGAAAGCCTTGATCCATTTCAGGCTTTCCTTTGAAACAGTGTAAATTGCATGAGGACCTAAAGTGAAAGTAACATAAGGTTTATATCTTTCTGATACTTCAAAGAGCGATGTGTTGCGATCAATCTGTTCTTTTGCCTTTGTATAATCAAATGTATCTATAAAAACTGCGCTTATAAATGCCCTGATTTTCATGTCACATACTGCTTTTGCTGTGGCTTCCCAATGCCAGTACATATCGTTAAAAACAGTAATGCCGTTTTTTATCATTTCAAGACAGGCAAGCTTTGAACCCCAGTACACATCTTCTTCGGTAAGTCTGGCCTCGAGAGGCCATATTTTCCCTTCGAGCCATTCCTTGAGCGGCATGTCATCAGCATAACCTCTCATGAGCGTCATTGCCGCATGGGTGTGGCCGTTTATGAAAGAGGGCAGGACAGCCTTATCTTTTCCATCGATTATCCTGTCAGCTTCGAGGGTACAGTTTTCGGATATTTCTTCTATTTTTCCATTATTTATGAATATATCCCGTATGTTATTGTCCAGTACTACACCTTTAATAAGTATTTTCATTCAAAATCCTTCTCAATTAATGTATTGAGTATTATTTCAATTGCCCTTAAGTTATTGTGGCAGTTCATATTTATTTCTTCCGTTGTAAGTGATTCTTTTAAAATGCCATTACAATAATTATCTACAGAACAGAGGCTTACGTAAGGGATTTTATATTCCATGCACAGTGTTGCTTCTGAAGCCATTGTCATTCCTACAATATCTCCTAATTTTTTAAGGAATCTGATTTCAGCTTTTGTTTCAAGTCTTGGGCCGGTAGTCTGGATATAAACTCCTCCTATATGAACAGGTATATTAAGCTCCTTACAGAGTGAAGCAAGGTGTTCTCGCATGTCTTTATCCATCGAAGGCACAATAAAATTCAATTCCTTTTCGATGAAAGTGGGTATGTTCCATAGGGATATAAAATCATCAGGTATTACGAACGTGCCTGGTTTGAATTTCAATTTTAAGGTCCCTACAGAATTAATTGATATTATTTTTTCAATACCAATGTTTTTAAGAGCCTGGATATTCGCTTTGTGGTTTATCATGTGCGGCGGAACCTGTGGGTTTCCGTGTCTCTGAATAAACACAGTATTTTGTTTTATTTTTAAATATACATTGCCGTAGGGGGTTTTTATTTTCTCTTCTGTCCATAATGCAAAGATATCTGATTTTAATAGTGATGTCCCGCCAATTATTCCGTTCACGAAAAAGTATTTACTATTTACTCTGCTGATCAGTCAAGGGTTTTTGAAATAGTAAATAATTAATTGACGGAATTAGAGTTCATGATGGTCAAATAAAAGCAGAAGGGGGCGCCTTTGATGCGGTTGATTTTATTATATTTTTGTCATGGAGTGGCAATTTGCAGAGTTTGATTTCCGGGTTGCGCTTGATAAAATATTCCAAGGCCCATTCATCGCTAAACAATACAACAGGTTGCCCAAATGCATCTTCACCAAGGCGTACTCCTGAGGGGAAGGAAAGAGCGCTGCCGGATAAAGCGCTTTGACTAACCGGATCTATCCAGCGAACAAGACGCCAGGGTGCAGCCTCAAGGTGTGATTCCACACCATATTCCGACTCAAGGCGGTACTGCAGCACTTCAAATTGAAGAGGTCCTACAGCTGCAAGAAGAGGGGTAGCCTGAGTCCTGTTGCTGATGGAAAAAGGCTGTACGATCCCTTCGAGAACCGATTGTTCCAGACCTTTGCGGAAAGACTTAAACTTTGCTGGGCTCGGGTTGTGCAGATAGGAGAAGCATTCCGGTGGAAAACGGGGAATCTCATTGTAGATTATATTCGGATCTTCAGTCAATGTGTCTCCTATTGCAAAATCGGAATGTCCTGTCAAGCCAAGGATATCTCCGGGATAAGCTTCGTCTATGATTTCCCTGTCTCTGCCGAAGACTCTATGCGCATTGGCCAGTCTGATCCTTTTGTTTTTTCGTGAATGAAGAACAGTCATTTCCCTTATAAACTTTCCAGAACATATTCTCAGAAAGGCTACGCGGTCCCGATGTCTGGAGTCCATATTTCCCTGGATTTTGAAAATAAAACCTGAAAATGACGGGTTGTCAGGATTGATTAATCCAGATGCCGTTGGTCTGGGACGGGGCGATGGAGAGAGTGAAAGAAATCCTTCAAGAAGAAGCTGTACCCCAAAATTATTCATGGCGCTTCCAAAATATACTGGTGTTGTTTCACCTTTTAGAATTGATTTTTGATCCAGTTTCACACCTGCCATTTCCAGCATTTCAATATCTTCAGTGAATTTTCGATAAACAGTTGCATTTAGTTTTTTTTGAAGCATAGGATCCGTGGAATCGTGTATTGCAACTGGTGCACGATAAGTGCCACCTGATATTCGTTCAAAAAGGTGCACCTGGCTTGATATCCTGTCATACACTCCTCGAAAATCAACTCCAGCTCCCAGAGGCCAGTTAATCGGGAATGGATTAAGACCCAGAGACTTTTCCAGCTCATCAATTAATTCCAAAGGGTCTTTGGAAGGCCTGTCCAACTTGTTTATAAAAGTAAAGATAGGCATATGTCTTTGACGACATACCTCAAAAAGTTTCATGGTCTGGCTTTCTATCCCTTTAGCAGCGTCAATTACCATAACAACAGCATCAACTGCTGTTAGTACCCTGTAAGTGTCTTCTGAGAAATCACGGTGTCCCGGAGTGTCCAGCAGGTTAATACAATAATCATTATAATTAAATTGCAGGACTGTGGAACTTACTGAAATTCCGCGTTTCTTTTCAAGCTCCATCCAGTCTGATGTTGTACTGCGCTGGTTTTTTCTGGCTGTAACAGAGCCTGCCAGGTGAAGGGCACCCCCGTAAAGCAGGAGTTTTTCAGTCAGAGTAGTTTTACCTGCATCCGGATGTGATATAATTGCGAATGTTCTCCGCCGTGTAATTTCATTCATGGTATTCCTCTTGTAATTGGCTCCCTGCCAATGCATTATCTTATACAAATACAAATCAATAAACATGGAATTTTCTAGAATGGTTTTAAAATGTTCAACCATAATGGAAAAACTGTACTTTATTACAGGCATGATAATTCGCAAAGAGATAATACAGGGCTTGCGGGGGTTGATCTCTATCTACATGTTGCTTATTTTATCCCCTTTGTTCCTTAAAAATCAATAATATTTGATCCGATAATGAAATTATTAAGGACAAATAATTTTCTGTAGAAATTTTTTTGCTGGAGAGGGTTTAAAGGTATGTAAACTGTCTTGACCAAGGGCTATTAAGTATTATATAACATGCATCGATTAGAAAAAGGTGTATAAATTGGAATGTTTATTTTAATGAAAGGCATTTTTACTTATTGGAGCTGATAATGATAATAAAAGATTCTGCTGAAATGAAACAGATATTGGAATTAGGAATGGATAAGGGTTTTCTTACATCAGATGAAATTAATAATTTTCTTCCTCATAACATCTTCTCCCCTGAAGATATTGAAAGTGTATTCGATTTGCTTTCAGAATCTGATATAGATGTAGTTGAAACAATAGAAGAAAAGCTTGATTCCAATGAAGAAGAGGATAGCCCCGGCTGGGGAGAAGTTGAAAAAGTACCTTCAGAAAAAACTGATAATATAATATGGGCATATTTAAAGGATATAGGACGTGTACCCCTGCTCACACCTGATGAGGAATACCAGATAGCAAAAAAGATAGAAAAAGGCGAGAGAAGTACAAGAAATATACTCTTTGAACTGCCACAGGCAGTGGATGAGCTTTTGCAGATCGGTCAGCAATTAAGAGAAGAAACAATAAATATTGTAGATGTCATAAAAAATCTTGATGAAATGAACTATACAGAAAAAGAAGATGTGAAATATAGAAAGAAAACATTATCCTATATCAAAAATATAAAAACCCTCCATGACAAAAGAGAAGAAATAAAAAATAAACTTCCGGCCAGGTCTGAACAGGACAGAAAAGAACTTGAAAAAACCCTGAATGCAACACAGAACAAAATAGAAGAAATTCTGTTTGATCTCAAACTCAATAAAAAAGTTCTGCTAAGAATTGTAAATGAGGTTGAAGAAAAAATTAAATATCTTGATAATAGTGAGGCTAAGATTGTAGAACAAAAATTAGTTGAACTCAGAGAAATTGATAATAAATTAAAGGTTGTCAAAAACAGACTTGTTCAGGCGAACCTTAGACTTGTTGTTAATATAGCAAAAAAATATTTAAATCGTGGGCTTTCCTTTCTCGATCTTGTTCAGGAAGGAAATACAGGCCTTATGAAGGCTGCAGAAAAATACGATTATCAAAAAGGTTATAAATTTTCTACATACTCTACCTGGTGGATTAGACAGGCCATGACAAGGGCCATTGCAGATTATGCAAGAACCATAAGGGTGCCTGTTCATATACTTGAAACAACAAATAAAATCAGCAAAGTTACCACATCTCTTTTTCAGGAACTTGGGAGAGAGCCCAATCTTGAGGAAATTTCATTTAAGGCAGGACTCCCCCTGGAGAAGGTCAGAAAGATCATGAAAGTTTCGGGCGGAACAGTATCCATTGAAACGCCTGTTGGTGATGATGAATCAAAACTCGGTGATTTTATAGCAGATCCCAAGGCTTCTTCGCCTTTTACCGAACTTGTAGACACATCTTTGAAGGAGGAAATAGACAAGGTTTTATCAACTCTAACCCCAAGGGAAGAGAAAGTTATCAGAATGAGACTCGGCATCGGGGAAAAAACTGATTATACTTTAGAAGAGGTAGGTGAGGTTTTCGGGCTTACCCGTGAGCGTATCCGTCAGATTGAAGTCAAAGTTCTCAGAAAACTGAAACATCCATCAAGGAGAATGAGGTTGGAAAGTTTCAAATAATTAGGAAAATCCCCTGTTTTTAGCTTGCCTAAACATAATTTCGGATTAAAAGAGATACTGCAGGAAGTTTTAATTGACAATCCCTGCTTTACCATGACAACAACATATTGAAGTCTTGAAGGATTGTAATGGAAAGGATATAATAGTTCACTATTAAATTGCTGATATATAATTTAGAATTGAGAATTTAAAAAAATTCATACAAAATAAATCTATTTTTTTATATTTAAATCCTGAATTTAAAATAGCTGATCCGAGATTGGCACAAGGAGGTTAATAAGTTGAAAATTCTGGTTTTTATAAAACAAGTTGCAGATACTGAGGCAAGAATTCTCATATCAAGCGATAAAAAATCCCTGGAAATTGAAAATAAATATAATATGAATTTTTTCGATGAGTTTGCAGTGGAAGAAGCTATTCAAATAAAGGAAAAAATAGAAGAAACCATAATTAATGTTTGCTCCTATGGTCCAAAAAGGGCAATTGAAGCATTACGGACAGCTATAGCAATGGGGGCTGATCAAGCTTTTTTGCTGGAGAGTGATGACTCGAACAATGATGATCCCTTAATCACAGCAAAGAGTCTTGCAGCTTTTGCAAAAAAGGAAGGTTTTGACCTTATTTTATGTGGTAGGCAGGCAATAGATGATGAAAGTGCGAGCATCGGTATAATGACAGCCGAATTTCTCAATATACCCCATGTAAGTTCGATTCTTAAACTCGACGTTGCAGAAGATGGCAAGGCGTTAGTTGAAAGCGAAATAGAAGACGGCAGGGAAACAATAGAAGTCCAGCTGCCGGCGTTGTTCACTGTTCAGAAAGGAATTAATGAACCGAGGGTACCTCTGATTACCGGTGTAATGAAGGCTATGAAGGCTGAAATACCTTTTATAGATGTCTCTTCTTTAATGTTGCCGAATGAAGGAATAGATGATGGAACAGGGGGGATAAACGTGCAGTGTTATGAATCGCCGCAAAGCAGGCCATCAGTTAAAATTATTGAAGGGTCAACCCCGGAAGAAAAGGTGAAGAACTTGATAATGATTTTAAAAGAAGAAGCGAAAGCATTATAGGAAAGGAGTGGATATGTCAAGGGATATATTTGTTTTTATAGAGTGCAAAGATGGTTTGGTGCGGAAGGTATCCTTCGAACTTTTGTCAAAGGCAAAGGAGATTGTTAATAGGACTCATTCAAATTCATATGCTGTACTTATTGGTGGAAATATTAATCATATAGCTGAAGAATTGAAAGCTTATGCTGATAAAATAATTGTTGTGAATAACGATATACTGCAGGAATACAGATGGGATACTTATACTAATGCAATGGAACTCCTTATAAAAAAATATAAGCCTCATATGGTTTTCGGGGCTTCCACTGTAACTGGCAAGGATTTTTTTCCAAGACTTTCCGCAAGATTGAATGCAACTATGGTCTCTGATGCAATAGGTATAGATTTGGAGGATGAAGAGATAAAGATTAAAAAGCCTCTTTTTGGAGGGAAAGTTATTTCATGGGTTACAGTAAGAAACAGTGAAACTTTATTCGTAACATTCAGACCTAATACTTTTTCAGATGAAAAACAGTTGATCAGTGGAGATATTATAGAAGAAAATATGGATGTGCAAAAGGACATGAGGTTGAATGTAGTTGGAATAAATAAAGCTGGAACTAAAAAAATAGATTTACAGGAATCTGATTTTATAATTTGTGGTGGCAGGGGTATGAAAGGACCTGAAAATTTCAAAATTCTTGAAGAAATTGCAGAAATTATGGAGGGAAGAGCAGGAGCCACCCGCGCTGTTGTCGATGCAAAATGGAGAGACTATGAGGATCAAATAGGAAAAAGTGGAAGGACTGTATCTCCCAAGCTTTATATTGGTTGTGGTATATCGGGAGCTCTCCACCATACAATGGGTATGGATACATCGAAAGTTATTGTTGCAATAAACAAGGACCCTAATGCACCAATATTCCAGTATGCTGATTATGGCATTATGGATGATATCTTTGATGTATTGCCTGTTCTGAAAGAAGAATTGAAAAAAGCCAAGGGAGAACTATAAAATCCCTTGTGCTTTGATAGAATTTTATTGAAGAAGGGGTAGACTGTAAGCCGAGTTCTGTTACTGATAAATCAGCAGGTAATCATTTATCTTGGATTCGGGTTGCCCCGGACCTCTTGCGACCTACCTGGGTTAGAGAACGGGCAATTCTCGCTGTCAGTATTTGACAGCCCCCTTTTTGGTCTTGCATCGGATGGGGTTTACCAAGCCCCCGTGTCACCACGGGACTGGTGAGCTCTTACCTCGCCTTTTCAACCTTACTTTGTTACAAAACAAAGCGGTGTATTTTCTGTGGCACTTTCCTTAGGGTTTCCCCCAGTCCCTGTTAAGGACCATCCTGCCCTTTGATGCCCGGACTTTCCTCAGGAGAACATCCTGCGATTACCTGTCTACCCCTTTATAATATACAGCTTCTTTTGCAAGTTTGTCTGCCAAAGTGTTCTTCTGCCTTGGTATATATTGTAATGTAAAATTGTTAAAGGATTTTATAATAAATTTTGCTGTTTCAGCATATTTCATTAATCCCTGATTTTTTATTTTGTATTTACCTGTTATCTGGTTTGCAACGAGGAGTGAATCAGTATAAACAAATAGATTTTTGACCGATGCTTGATATGCTTTTTTTAGTGCATGAACCAGAGCCTCGTATTCTGCCATGTTATTGGTCATATGTCCAAGATAAATACTATCTCTGAATAATTCCTGCCCTTTTTCATTGAAAGCTATTACTCCGGCACCTGATTCTCCTGGATTGCCCGATGATGCTCCATCAACATAAACATGCCATTCCATTTTTTGTCTATTCTTCTTCTAAAAAGTAAAATATTCTATTGCAACTTGGACAGAGAATGAGTTGTCTATTTTTTGTTGCTTCTATGAACAACTGTGGTGGTATATTCATAAAACATCCAAGACAAACACCGTTTTTTAGATTTACCACTGCTGTACCGCCCCTTTTTTCAATAATAGTCTGATATGTAGTCCTTAAGTTATCACTGACAACACCGAGAAGTTTATTTCTTTCCTTTTTAAATTCAGCAATAGTTTGTTCAAGAACATCCAGTTCCTTTTTTAATCTGCTTTTTTCTTTTTCCACTTCAATTTCTCTGCTTTTCAGTTTTGTCTCTGATGTTTTGTAATCATTTTTCAGTTCCTCTATCTTGTCCATTAATACCAAAATTTCTTCTTCGGTTTTGGTATTTTCATCTTTTGCAGATTCAATTTCTTTAAGCAATGCCTGATATTCTTTGTTTGTTTTAATATCATGGAGCTTTGATTCATATTTTCTTAATTTTTCCTTTTCAGTTTCGAGCTCTTTTTCCTTTTTATTTTTTTCTTTTTCTAATTCTTCGGTAATCGTTTTTTCCTGTTCGATTTTTTTCTTTATTTCATCCATCTCTTCGTCTAATTCATCGATATTTTTTGGTACTGAGTATAATTTCCTTTCGTTTTCAGCAATACGGGTATCAATTTTTTGTGCCATGTAAATTATTTTTAATTCTTGCTCCAATTTGCACCCTCCAAAAATTAAAGAAGGGGTGTACCATTTGGTACACCCCTTCTTTTAAAATTATCTTTATTTTGAGATTTACACATTTTTTATTTATTTGGGCCCACCTGGGTTCGAACCAGGGGCCTACCGGTTATGAGCCGGTGGCTCTTCCAGCTGAGCTATGGGCCCTATTTGTATTTAACTTAACCGATAGCGATGTAATTTGTCAAGAATATGATTACTTTATTTACTATATGTACACTACCTTAATTATTTATTTCTACTTACTTAACATTACTTTAAAAGTCATATGCTGATTTCTTTGAATTTTCTCAGTTTTCCTGAGAAACAGATACTTTTTCATTACCAGATGCTTTTCTTAAAAATCCTATTGTAAATGCGTTTTCCCCATTGTCCATAAGTTGTTTAATAATCTGCTGTTCATCATTTTTATCTGCAACGACTATATATCCAATACCCATGTTGAATGTTGAGCACATTTCATCAAAGCCAATATCCCCTAATTTTGATATTAGCTTGAATATATAAGGTATCCTGGAATCAGGCAGATTAATATTTACTTCGAGGTCTTCCGGTACAATTCTTTTAATGTTACCGGGTAGCCCGCCGCCTGTTATGTGTGCCATGCCTTTTATATTGAACGTATCAAGGATACTCTGTACTGCCTTGACATAAATTTTTGTTGGCTTGAGAAGTTCTTCAAAAAGTTTGCCCTCAAGACCGTCAATATGATCGGTAACTGAATAATTGTGTAAATCGAAAAAGACCTTCCTTACAAGCGAGAAACCATTACTGTGCAAACCGCTTGAAGGTAATGCTATCACGACATCGCTTTCCTTGATTTTTGAGCCGTCTATAATTTTATCTTTTTCAACAAACCCTATAGCAAAGCCTGCCAGATCATATTCATTTTCTTTATAAAAAGTAGGCATTTCAGCAGTTTCACCGCCTATTAAAGCGCAGTCCGACTGTAAACATCCATCGCATATGCCGGAAATTACATCTTTATAGGTGTTTTCCTCGATTACTCCTGATGCGTAGTAATCCAGAAAATAGAATGGTTTAGCTCCGAGGGTTAATATATCATTGACGGACATAGCTACCAGATCTATTCCAACGGTATCGTGTTTATTACTTTGAAAAGCTATTTTAAGCTTTGTTCCAACACCATCAGTGGAAGTGGCAAGTATCGGATTATTATATTTATTTGGTATTTCTACCAGAGAAGCAAAACCACCTATTGGATTTAGCACGAATGGATTAAATGTACTGTGAATCCTTCCTTTTAAACTGTCTATTAGGTTTTCAGACTTTTCTACATCAACACCAGCTTTTTTGTATGTTAGCATATTATTTTCTTCTATTTTAAATTTAGTTTATTGTGCCATTTTGTTTATAAAATAATCAATAAGCAATGTAGGCAGTTCTTTTATCTGTACAGTTTCCCTGGGAGCTGAAAGCTATAGAAATTTTTTACACTGTCTCATTATCGGGCGCATCCAGTATATTCATTAAATAATATTCCTCAAACAAGGTATACTGGGCAAGAATTTTAGGTCCCATATTTTCTATTTCTCTGTTGACTTCCTCTATACGGTCAGGATGTTTTTTTTATTGTTTTTCGACCTTCATCAGTGAGAGTGCTTATCGTTAAATATGCGAGCATAAAATATCTCCTTAATTTGCTTATATTTAAATATTCCCTGATTTTTTTGTCAATATATTTCTTATAATCTTTTTGGTTCTTTCTTATTTAAGTTGCAATGCAGTTTCTAATCCTGGATTTAAAAGTCCATAATGTAGGTGAATCTTTAAACGGAATTAGTCAATGTCTCTGTACCCATAGGCCATTCTTTTTTAATCTTTTGATCTTGTTGTTAAACCCCTCAGAGATGGCGGAACTTATTTTCTTCTTAAACCAATTCAGGATGTACTGCATCTTGTCGGTAAAACTTTGTGCCAGAGCAATAAACGATTCCAATGTGCTGGAAGCTGCTTCTTTAATCCATTGATTTAAAACCATTCTTGCTTCAGTCTCATTATCACAGGAATAGATAAACAGGAAAGCTTTCCTTG
>CAYSBW010000027.1:6558-28652 GCA_964429485.1 uncultured Syntrophorhabdaceae bacterium | reverse complement strand
CTTGGCAGGCATCCTGATGAACAGGAAATAGTTGATTTCATGGGAATTGATATAGACCATTACCATAGCATGCTTAAAAATATAATTAATGTAAAAATACTGAATATAGACGAAATCTTTGAAATTGCAGGAGAAGAAAAAGATAAAGTTGTGCAGTACATCACGGACAATACAGAGAGTCCTGATGATTTTGTATACTTGAAGCAAATAAAAAGTATTCTTGCAAAAGAAATAGATAACCTTCCTGAAAAACAAAAAATGGTGCTTAGTCTCTATTATCATGAGGAGTTGAATATGAAGGAAGTTGCATCTGTACTTGGTATAACAGAAGCAAGGGTCTGCCAGATTCATACACAAGCTATTTTGAATCTAAGAGTCTCGTTAAAGCGCGAAATCAATTTCAACATGTAAATAACAATACAGCAAACAATTCTTTCAAATGTTTTTTAAATACTGCCTGATTTTAAAAAAATTTCAAACACGCCCGTAAAGTATTTCAAATTTCAATTTAATATTTCATTTCTGCAATTAAGTTTAAACACAATAGGTCGATAAATAATATAAAAGTCACGCTATATAGATGTAGAAGTACAGAATAGACTGAATTTATGGAAGAAATTGTAAAAATTTTATTAAGGAATATCGGGAAATATAATGATAAAAGTTCTGGTGGTTGATGATTCAGCCTTTATGAGAAGCGCAATTTCACGAATACTTGAAAAAGACAATGAAATTCATGTAATAGGTACTGCAAAAAACGGGCGGGAAGCTATAGAAAAAGTTGATACATTAAAACCGGATGTTGTAACTCTTGACATAGAGATGCCTGTAATGAATGGTATCGAAGCTCTAAAACAGATAATAGATAAACATAAAATTCCTGTTATTATGTTTAGCGCTCTTACAAAAGAAGGCGCTGAAATAACCATGGAAGCTTTGGAAATAGGAGCTTCTGATTTTATCACAAAAGATTTTTCTAATATTTCATTAAATATTTCGAATAAGGAAAATGAATTAATTAACAAAATCAAATGTGTTGCAAAAAGCAAAATTACAGTACTCCTGAAATCTCTAAAAAATTTACAGAAGAATACCGGTAACAATATAATAAAAGAAATTGACAAAACCAATCTCGTATCTAAACCCAGAATTCTTGCGATAGGCGCGTCTACCGGAGGGCCGCCAGCCATCCAGAATATTCTTACAAAGTTTTCCAAAAACTTTCCTGTACCAATAATAATTGCTCAGCACATGCCAAAATTATTTACAGAGTTTTTTGCCCAAAGACTTAACTCAATATGTAAAATAGAAGTAAAAGAAGCTGAAAATGGTGAGACATTAAGGCCAGGTATTGCATTCGTAGCGCCGGGGGATGCCCATATGGGCATTAAACGCATAAGTAATGATGTGGTTGTAGAACTCAGTAACGATAAGAAATATTCATTCAGACCATCGGTAGACCTTTTAATGGGTTCAGTAGCACATATATATGGTTCTCACTCTTTATGCATTATATTAACCGGAATGGGCAATGACGGATTAGCAGGTATAAGAGAGGTAAAATCAAAAAACGGATATGTTATTGCCCAGAATGAGGAAACATCCGTCATATATGGGATGCCAAAAGCCATTATAAATGCAAATATGGCAAACGCTGTATTGCCAATAAATTTCATACAGGAAAAAGTCATCAAACTTTTGTCATAGATACCATAGTTGAATATGTTTTAAATAAGGAAAGAACCTGATAAAAAAAGCTGTTTGAGGGTAGGAAATAAAAAGCCTTAAAGTAAATCTACTTCACTAAGTATGAGGTGAAGAATTTCTTTTTTAAAAGAGTGAGACCTATATGATTAATGCCACAATAGAAGGTATAGATGACAAAAATATATTTATTCTCCTTAATTCGATAAAAAATGGAGACCACGCTGAAAAAGAAAAGGCAATGAGCCATTTGATAGAATTTCCATCCGAAAATGCTGTAAAAAAGACATCAGAGCTTTTAAAAATTGATTCAATTACAGTACGTATAGCTGCTATTGAAATTTTAAAAAAAATAGGATATTGCAGCATTGAAACAATTGCAGGATTGCTGAATGACAAAAATGAAGATATCAGAGTCTACGGATGTGAAATACTTGGTAGCATAAAAGATAAGCAGGCAACACCGTATTTAATAGAAAAACTTTATGACAATGATGAAAATGTAAGAAATTCAGCCTGTATTGCCCTTGGAGAAATTGGGAATGAAGAAGCAGTTGATTCTCTTATATGTTCCCTAAAAGATAATGATTGGATTAAATTCTCTGCAATTAACAGCTTGGCGAAAATCAAGAGCATGAAAGTTGTAAAACCCCTGTTTGACTTATTTGTAAATGATAACGAAACAATTTCTCTTGCATCATGTGATGCTCTGATTGACATGGGCAATGAAAAGTTAATTGATGAAGTTCTTGAAATAATAAAACAATGGAATAAAAAGAAAAGAAGTAATTACATAAAAATTATTATTGAAAAGGAAAATGAATCTATTTTCCATAAATTGAAGAATAAAATAGGTGATGAACTTTTCAATCCTCTTTTAGAGGTGATAGAGTCTACAAATATGAAATCGTTAAATAATTTAAAATTGTTGACAAACTTTAAGAATATTACCGCTTGCAGGACTATCCTTAACTCTTTGGCAAATAACTATCAAAACGAGGATGAATACAATGAAAGGTTGTCTCTCTTTGCAAAATTAAAGAATATATGGGCTGATAATATAAAAGACTTGATTGATGAGGATGACAAGTATCTGTTGCCAATAGTGAAAGTTAGCGGGATGGAAAATGTTAAGATCGATGAAAATATTTTACTGCCAGGGTACAAGAGATCGTCAGTTGATACAAAAAGAGAAATTATCAAAAATATCCCTGACATTGTAAACAATAAAGGTCTTTCAATAATAAGAGAAGCTATCTCCGATTCTGATGGTCATGTAGTTGGCGAAGCCATGGTTGTAATCGGAAAAATGGAAATTAAAGAAATGGAGAATGATATAATCAGGATAGCACAAAAAGGATTCTACGATGTAAGATTGAAAGCAATTATTGCCTTATTAAAGCTTGATTTGAATAAAACCGTTGAACTTTTAAAAAAATTCGTATTCCAGGGCTCCAACGAAGATAAAAAATTATATCTCGCAGTTGCTCCAATGCTGCGTGGGGAAGAAAACCTTCCTTTAATTGAAATTCTTTTACAATTACCTGATGAAAATATAAGAAAAAGGACAATCACTGTCATAGGAAATTTTCTTGACGACAAAAGATATATGGAAATTTTTGAGAAACTTTTGACGGACAAAAATGTTCCTCATGAAGCATTGAAAATAGTAAAAGACAAAAGATTGAAAATATTTAAAGACAGAATGTTAAAAATTTTCCTTAACAAAAAAAACGGGGTATGGACAAGGTATTATGCTTTATTAGCTCTTGGTTCTTTTGAAATACCCACATTCATCGATCTATTTATATCGGGTCTTTGTGATAAAGAAACGCTTATTAAAATAGGATGCTTGAAAGCCCTTACCTGTTTGAAGGATAAAAGAGCAATCCCATATATTAAACCCTTAATTAAAAATGCAGATAAAGATATAAAATCAACAGCAGAGCAAGCATTAAGCATCTTAGGGGCTTATTAAAAAAGGTAAGGTATTTCGATTATATGACAAAAGAAGAATTTTTGCATCTGAGAGATTATATTCATAAAAAAACAGGCATATTTTTTACTGAAAAAAAGATGTATCTATTAGAGAGCAGGCTTACAAACAGATTAAATGAACTTGGTTTTGCTTCATATGAAGATTATTATTATTTTTTAAAATATGGTGGCGATAAAGTAAACATAGAAATAGGTAATCTATATGATGTAATTACCACAAATGAAACAAGTTTCTTCCGTAATCCTCCTCAACTGAATGCCTTTAAACTAATATTGCAGAAGAATTATATGAATGGAAAAACATCGGGTTCACCTTTAAGAATTTGGAGTGCAGCTTGTTCAACTGGCGAAGAACCATATACACTTGCAATAATATTGATGGAATTGATGGAATCAACAAAAAAAAATATCCCTTTTACTATTTATGCAACTGATATTAGCAAAAAGGCAATCGAATCCGCAAAAAAAGCAGTTTTTGGTAATTACAGTGTAAGAAGTATGGACAAATCCTACATAAATAAATATTTTTTTGAAGAAAATTCTTTTTACAAACTTAAAGACATTGTTAAAAAAAATATAAGGTTTGAGAATATGAATCTTGTTGATGCTGATTCCTATCGCAAATACAACTACATGGATATTATTTTTTGTCGGAATGTCTTGATCTACTTTGATGAAAATGTAAAGAAAATGGTTATTGATTTCATGTATAAATCTTTAAAACCAGGCGGTTTTTTGACCATAGGCCATGCGGAATCACTTCACAATATCTCTAAGACATTTCAACCTTTAATGTTTCCAGGATCAATTGCTTATCAAAAGGATAATAAATTATGAAAAAAATTTTAATAGTTGATGATTCACCTACCATCAGAAAACTGTTAAATTTTATTTTGCGACAAAAAAATTATTTTGTTGCAGAGGCAATAGATGGTGTTGATGCGATTGAAAAATTAATTGGTCTTAAAGTTGATCTGGTGATCGCAGATTTGAATATGCCTAATATGGATGGAATAGAAATGGTCAAAAGCCTTCGTAATAACTATTACTATTTTGACACGCCCATAATAATGCTGACCACTACAAAAGACAAAAAATTAAGAAAAAATGCTTTTGAGGCCGGAGTTAATCTTTTTCTTAATAAGCCAGTACAACCCAATGTTTTGTTATACAAAGTAAAAAGCCTATTGGATCAGGAGGAATAATGGCTGAGCAACTGTTTGAAAATGATGAAATGAAGGAAATCATAAACGATTTCATTGTGGAATCTGGTGAATTAGTCGAAAGTGCAATGCAGGATATTATTACAATAGAAGAAAAGCAGGATGATGAAATTATCAATAGTATCTTCAGGGCCGTCCATACAATAAAGGGAACCTCAAGTTTTCTCGGTTTTGATTCTCTTTCAAAGCTTGCACATAAAACCGAGGATCTACTTGGAATGATAAGAAAAGGGGAAATAAGCATTAATAGAAATATTACAGATGTCCTCATCGAGTCATTGGATATAATAAAAACTATGATAGAAAACATCGGAAATAATGGATTCGACAAAGGTGATACATCTTTAATTATTACCAAACTGGAATCTTTCATAAAAAATGAAGCAGAATTAACAGGGGTTGAAGACATAAAGAATTCTTTGCCGGACAAAAACCGTGCGGATATAATACAGGAAGCAATTCATGTAGAAAAAACTGATATTCCGGAAAAATCAAGCGAAGCTCGAACTCGTAATAATATTCAGGCTAAATCTGACCAGACAGTCAGAATTGACGTGAAGAAACTGGATGAACTGATGGACTTGGTCGGCGAGCTTGTACTTGGCAAAAACCGTCTTATTTCCTTAAACAATAATATAAAAAAAAATAACGATAGAAATTTTTGCATAGAAGACCTTGAAGATGTGACGAACTATATTGAATCTATTACTAATGATCTCCAGCTTTCCGTAATGAAGGCAAGACTGGTTCCTGTTGGTAAATTGTTCAAAAAACTACCAAGAATGGTGAGGGATTTGTGTAAGGAATTTAATAAAAATATATTACTAAAAATAAATGGTGAAGAAACAGAACTTGACAGGTCGCTTATAGAATTGCTGCACGATCCATTAATCCATATAATCAGAAATTCCGTTGACCACGGCATTGAAACACCGGAAGCACGACATTATGGAGGCAAAGAAGAAAAAGGGCTGCTTTCGATTAGCGCCTACAATGAAAACAATCATGTAATTATAGAGATTTTTGATGATGGTAAAGGAATAGACTTAAAAAGTATAAAGGATAAGGTCAGGGAAAAAGGGATTATCACTGAAACAGAATTAAATAATCTATCTGATACAGATATAATGAATCTCGTTTTTATCCCTGGATTAAGTACTGCAAAAAAATTGAGCAGCATTTCGGGCAGAGGGGTGGGAATGGATGTTGTAAAAACAAATATAGAAAAAATGAATGGTCAGGTTCATATAAACTCGGAACAGGGGAAATGGACCAATCTAACTATTAAGCTGCCCCTTACTCTTGCAATTATGAGAGCCTTGATAGTAAACATATCACACGAACTTTATGCAATTCCGTTAAACAATGTTATTGAACTCGTAAAAAACAGAACTGGTCTTACAAAATCAATTGACAAAAGAGAAGTGCTGGTACTCAGGGATGAAATTATCCCCATCGTTGATATGTCAAAAGTTTTTATGTCACCCATTAATATGAATAATTGTAATTATCTGGTAATATGCAAGATAGGAGATAAAACAATCGGCGTCAAAGTTAATTCAGTTTTAGGACAGGAAGAAATAGTTATTAAGCCATTAGGGGAATTAATGGGAAACATAAATGGTATCGGCGGTACTACAATAAGAGGGGATGGAAAGATTGTTTTAATCCTTGATGTATCATCAATAATAAATAAATATTATTAAACTTACTGATTTATATAATCAATACCTTATAAACAACAAATATGTCCTTCCGGCGCTTCTGATATAACAGAATTTTTCTATAGTGTTGCCATCAAAGCAAAACATGTACGGAGTAATTTTAATTCTTTAATGTTTTCTGTTATACTTACAAACAACAATGAATTCTCAACCAAAATACCGTGATTTTATAGAAAGCTCCGTGGCCGGGATATTCCGTTCAACCTTTGAAAACGGTATTGTACTTGAAAACAATCAGACAATGAAAACATTGTTTGCACTGGATTCTTTTGATGGAATTAAATCTGCCGAGTTGTATGCACGACCTGTAGAACGGGAATACATGAAAGAAATCCTGCGTCAGAAAGGTTTTATTAATAATATGGAAATCCTCTACAGAAGGCTGGATGGTTCAGAATTCTGGGGCTCACATTCTGCCAGGTATCTGCCAGAAAAAGGTATAATAGAAGGCATAATTATAGATATAAGCAGTAGTAAATGGGCTGAAGAAGCTTTGCGGAAAAATGAGATAAAATACAGGACACTCTTTAATAGCGCTAATGATGCCATATTCATATGGGAAAACGGGACTGTCATAGATTGCAATCCGCAAACATTAAAATTGTTCGGCTGCACCATGGAAGAACTGATGACAGGAGACCCGCCTCTTATATTTTTGCCGCTACTTCAGGCTGATGGAAGGAATTCCATGGAAGATGCAACTTCAAAAATAATGGCAGCAGCAGCTGGTGATCCGCAGTTTTTTGAATGGAAACATGCAAAAAAAGACGGGAGCCTCTTTGACGCAGAAATAAGCCTGAACCGCATTGAACTTGGAGGGAAAGTTCTTGTACAGGTTATTCTTAGAGACATAACAGAGCGCAAGCAATCAGAGGAAACAATCAGAAGGATGAACAAAGACCTGATGCGCAGAACAGCCGAGCTTGAAGCTGTGAATAAGGAACTTGAAGCATTCAGCTATTCTGTTTCCCATGATTTAAGAGCACCCCTGAGGGCCATAGATGGCTTCAGTCAGGCACTGCTTGAGGATTACCATGACCTGATAGACAATGAAGGTCAGGATTTTCTCATAAGGGTTAGAAAAGCAAGTCAGCGCATGGCAGGCCTTATTGACGATCTTTTAAGACTCTCACGTATTTCAAGAACGGAACTCAAATATAGCATAATTGATTTAAGCGCAGTAGTTTCTCTTGTAGCAGAAGAACTAAAGAATACAAATGTTAATCAGAAATTTGATTTTATTATCCAGCCGGGGATTGAAGTTAATGGCGACCCTGACTTGATAAGGATTGTAATAGAAAACCTCCTCGGAAATGCCTGCAAGTTCACTGCAAACAAGAACGGGATAATTGAGTTTGGTACTATTAATCACAATGGTAATAAAGAATTTTTTGTGAAAGACAATGGCGCAGGCTTTAATATGGCCTATTCAAATAAGCTATTTGCCCCATTCCAACGCCTGCATCGTGATGACGAGTTTGAAGGAACAGGTATAGGCCTTGCTACTGTTCAGCGGATAATCAACCGACATGGAGGTTATATAAGGGCAGAAGGTAACGTTAATAAAGGCGCATGCTTTTATTTTACTATTTAAAAGTTAAACATAAAGGAGAAATACCACGTGAAGGAAAGGACGATTCTTCTCGTTGAAGACAATCAGAATGATGTTGCTCTCACGCTTCGTGCATTAAAGAAAAACAATATAAAGAATGAGGTTGCTGTTGCACGGGATGGTGCTGAAGCTCTGGATTTCCTTTTTGGGAATGAAAATAAGGAGATAAATACTCTACCAATCTTTATTCTACTGGATCTCAAATTACCGAGAATAAGCGGTATTGAGGTTCTGCAGCATCTTCGTTCAAATTCAAAAACAAAGTTCACCCCTGTTGTAATCCTGACTACTTCAAAGGAAGAACAAGATGTTATTGACAGCTACCGCTTTGGGGCAAACAGCTATATAAGAAAACCTGTGGATTTCAATAACTTTATTGAGACTATCAGGCAACTGGGACTTTACTGGCTGATTCTGAACGAATCCCCTCCGACAAGGGTAGAATAGATTATGAAAAAATCCCTGCGAGTATTAATTGTGGAAGACTCCGAAGATGATACCCTTCTAATTGTGCGGGAATTAACAAAAGGCGGATATGAGCCGCTGTTCAAACGTGTTGATTCGCCAGATGCCATGATTGCTGCTATTGAGGAAGTAAATCCGGAAACAATAATCGCTGACTACACCATGCCTTACTTCAGCGGAACAGCAGCGCTTGATATTTATAAAAACAGGCAACTGGACATTCCCTTTATCCTCGTTTCCGGCACTATTGGTGATGATGTGGGTGTTCAGGCAATGATTTCCGGCGCTCACGATTATATATGCAAGAATAACCTTTCAAGATTAGTCCCTGCCATTAACAGGGAGCTGAAAGAAGCACAGATACGTATAGAACGTAAATCTGCGGAACAGAGTCTTCGCATGGCTCATGATGAACTGGAAAAAAGGGTCGAAGAGAGGACGATTGAGCTTGCTATGGCCAATAAAGCCCTTATAAAAGAGATTCAGGAACGTAAAAATGCTGAGCAGAAAATTATCAATGAAAGCGAAAAATTGAAAATCCTCTCGGACAACGCCCCCTTTGGAATGATACTTGCCGATGAAAAAGGACAATTTTTATATATAAACAAAAAGTTCACAGAATTATTCGGTTACGATCAGCTCGACATCCCTGATAACAAATCATGGATAAAAAATATCTTTCCTACTACAAAATACAGACATAATGCTAAATCAATCTGGACAGACGAACTCAAAAAAATCAACCCGGGGGAACAAAAATCAAAGGACTTTGCTGTTATATGCAAGAACGGGACACAAAAAATAATTAATTTTACATTTTCCATTCTTTCTTCTGGTGGATATTTAATTGCCTGTGAAGATATAACCAACCTGAAACGTGTCGAATCCCAGCTTCGTCATGCTCAAAAGGTGGAAGCTATTGGAACACTTGCCGGCGGTATAGCCCATGATTTCAACAACATTTTGACGGTCCTTGCGGGATACGCAACACTTTTAAAAATGCGGATCAGTGAAGCAGATTCAAAAAAATATGTAGACCAGATCCTGCTCGCTTCACAAAAAGCAGCTGACCTCACCAGCAGCCTTTTAACATTCAGCAGACAGCGGGATGCAAAATTTGATCCAATCAACATAGATAACCATATTGAAAAGACACAGAAGATTATAGAACGTCTTCTCTCCGAAGACATATCCATCAAAATATCTCTTAAAGCTGCAAATGTTGTAATAATGGCTGATGAGACACAGATAGACCAAATACTCTTGAATCTTGCTACAAACGCAAGAGATGCGATGCCCAAAGGAGGGAGGTTAAGCATATCAACAAGCATAATCGAGATTGACAACGAATTCAAGCTTTGCCATGGATACGGCGAAACAGGCAAATATGTATTGCTTTCAATATCCGATACCGGCACTGGAATAGATGAAGAAATACAGGAACGAATATTTGACCCTTTCTTCACCACCAAGGAAATAGGAAAAGGAACAGGCCTCGGGCTTGCTACTGTTTACGGAATAGTAAAACAACATAACGGGTATATCAACGCATACAGTGAACAAGGTATGGGTGCAACCTTTAATGTATATCTTCCCATTACCAATATTATCATGAAGGAGCCAAAAACAAATCCAGCTATCAACAAGGGGGGTAATGAAACAATTTTGATTGCAGAGGATAATCATGCTGTTCGAAATTTTATCATGGATATACTTGTGGAACATGGCTATTCTGTTATCGAAGCAATTGACGGATCAGATGCTATAGAAAAATTCACAAATGCCGATAATGTGGATCTCCTGATATTTGATTCCATCATGCCCAATAAAAATGGATACGATGCCTACAGTCATATAAGGAATATAAAACCTGATGTTAAAATAATTTTTACAAGCGGATATACAAAAGATATATTTCTTGATAAAGGAGTTGAGGATAAAGAATTTGCCTTTCTTCAAAAACCTGTTTATTCTCATACACTCCTGCAGAAGATAAGGGATATACTTGATAACGTATAGAGCTTAGTGGCCAGAGCTTTTGCAACATCAAACTCTATGAAAAAGTTCGCCTGAAGAACTTATTGCCAGCCATACTCTTAATCATCTTATAACAAATCCAGACCACAGCCATTAGACATAACACTGGCAACAATATTGCAAAAAGCGTAATAATGATTGATCCTATTATTTCAATAGTCGAGACAACGGGATTAGCAAGTCCGCCAGTTGTTCCGAATGATCCTGCACGCAGGGTAACTGTACCGACCTGAACAATTCCAGCGACCCCCCCACCAACTATGAGAGCAAGAGCCCATTTCAAAAAAGGTGAAAAATCTCCAATCGCTGCAGCTGTAACTATCGTTCCCGCTATTATGGCTGCTGGTGTAGTAAGTGCATCCATCATATTATCAACCCACGGGATGTAGTATGCGGCAATCTCCAGGATGGTTGCCGTGGTAAATGCTATCAGGGCCGGAAATGTTCCAATCCAGGTAAACCCTGGCGACAATGAGATATGCCCTGAAAGCACGGCTATGCTCATACCCATCAAAGGTACAAAAACACGGAATCCACATGCTGCACTAAGACCTATACCGATAATCAGTCCAAATAATGTTTCCATGCATATCTCCTTTGAATTCAAGTGGTTTTATTATCCCGTCCCCGGGGAACAGAATAAAAACCCTTGTCCCACAGAGTAAAGATACTGATCGCGTAAATCCTGCAAAAGACTAAACAGATTTTGGTTGCCACGGCCCTGATATCAGTATTATACTTTAAAAAAACATGCAAGACAAGAAACAGCATGCCATGAATTTTGAAAATATTGTTGATTTTTAAGCAATTAACTAAGGTCATGGTTAACTGATATAAAATGGTACCCTAATTCAGGGCAAATATCTTTTTAATGTTAATGATGGAGGTTGTCTTGGAAGACCATTCAGCAAAGGTTTCTCTGAAAACAACACTTAATATGGAATTTTTTTCGCTTGCCATGTCTTTTGTGGAAGAATCTGCAAAGGCATACGGTCTCGGCAAGAATGAGACAATTAAGCTGAGACTTGCCTGTGAAGAAATATTCGTATATCTGTCCGAGTCGGATCAGAAGGATAAATCTGTTATAATTGAGGCAGAAAACGGTGTATATTTTGTCGGAATAAAATTTCTGTTTGATGCCAGGAATTTCGATCCCCATGCTTTCAATCTGACAGCAAGAACATCATTTGATACTGAAGCAGATTTAAAAGAAATGGGTCTTATTATTGCTTCAAGATCCGTTGACAAACTCAATATGCTAAATGATTTAAAAGAAGGCCCTGGCATTGAGCTCATAAAAGAAAAATTCTATCCTGAATTTACTGAGCATATAATCGTGTCACCAGAGCCTGTGTATGATTATGATATCTTTCCATTGGAAGGAGAAGCAGTAAAGTTTTTTGTGTATAATGTCCTGTCATATTATCCTCAAAGCCTGATCCCTCAAGGATTCAGCTATCCCGGCAAGGTAGTCGATATGATCGCAAGCAACAAATACCGTGCTCTTGTTGCTTCAGATAAGAAAGGTAATATTGCGGGCGGAATTTTATGGAGGTCTGCAGGCACAAAAATGGTGGAAATGTTCGGGCCCTATACATTTGCACAGCCTGCCGAAAACAACATGGCCGATGAACTTGTAAACGGTCTTTTGACGTCAATTGCCAGAACAGATGCGGTTTTATTGGTAGATCTGCTCCCTACACCGGAACTTCCGAAGGGTTATTTTGAATTTCTTGGATCACTCGATTATTTTCCCGAAAAAGGTGACCATCTCACATGGCAGTTTTATTACAGGCACCTGAGAGAAGACACGGGCATGAAGGTGTGGTCGCACCCTGATCTTATACCATTTTTGAACAAGGAATATAAACGCCTTGCGTTTGCCCGGAATATTCTGAAAACAGGTTATGATGGCGAAGCATGTCCCGCCCATTCATTATTTTCAGCAAGGTTTGACAGGATTCTTAAAATTGTAAGCCTTTCTTTAATGCGCGACGGAAAAGATGCAGCCGACATCATTGACAGCCATATAAAAATATTTAAAGCCGAAGACATCAATAACATAATATTCAGGATTGACCTTGCATACCCATGGCAGGCAAATCTTGTACCTGTCCTTACAAAGATAAAATTTGTACCCAGATTTGTACTCCCCCATGCCGGTACAGGAGACATGGTAATTTTTCAATATATTGAAGATGAAGTATAACTTTATGCACTACCTTCCCATGGACAGGCTTGTACCTGAATACATAAAAAATTTTGAGGCTTATATCCCCAGCAAGCCAGATAAGGAACTGAAAAGTCTTTACGGATGTAAACACATTTATCGGCTCAATAATAATGAAAATCCTTTAGGCCCTCCCCCTGCCGCCCGGGAAATTATAAAACATTTCCAGCCATCTGATGCGGCTCTTTATCCAAGCGGAGATTCATACTATATAAAAATAAAGCTTGCGGAAAAATACGGTTTTGACCCCGATCAGTTCCTTGTAGGCAACGGTGCAAACGAGGTTATTGCTTTTGTTATTAAGGCATTCTGTCAGGAAAATGATAATATAATAACTGCCGATAAGACCTTTGCCGTTTATGAATGGGTAGCTACTTTTTCTGGTTTTAAATCAAGACTTGTTCCCCTTGTGGATTTCAGGTTTGATGACAAGGGTATGCTTGAAAGGATAGATGAACGGACAAAAATACTGTTTGTCTGCAATCCCAATAATCCTACTGGAACCTACTGGAGCGAAACCAGACTTCGCCGTTTTCTTGATGAAATTGGAGGACGGCAAATCGTTGTTGTTGATGAAGCATATTTTGAATTTGTGGAAGAACCTGATTACCCTGATGGTATCAAGCTTATTTCTGAATATCCCAATCTTGTGATTTTCCGAACATTTTCCAAGATGTATGGACTTGCAGGCCTGCGTATCGGTTATCTTGCAGGAAGTCGTGAAGTCGTGGACATTATACGCCGTACCTGTGTTGTATACTCAGTCAACACTATAGCACAGGAAGCGGTGCTTGGAGCTATTGATGATGATCAGCACATACAATCCACACGCAAACTTGTAAGAAATGAAAAGGAATATCTTAAAAAAGAACTGGAATCACTTGGCCTTCCCTTACAATCGGGAGAGGGCTGCTTTATAATGGTAAAACTACCCATAAGTGATACTTTTGCCTACAGAAGGCTAATGTCTGACGGGGTTATGGTAAGAAGTATGACAGGCTTTAGGTTCCCCAACTGGATACGTGTAAGCATCAGTACGCATGATGCCATGGAGGCATTCATAGCAGCTTTAAAAAATGTACTTTCACAGGAATAACATATGGAAAAGAGCTCAGATGGATTTGTCTGCGTAGGCAAATCCATACCAAGAAAGGACGCATATACCAAGGTAACAGGTACAGAAAAATATACAGCTGATTATTATGAATCATCATTCATCTGGGCAGGAGTTAAAAGGGCCAGTGTACCCCATGGGATCCTAAAGCATATTGATGTCGAAGGGGCTCGAAAAATCCCCGGTGTAATTACCGTTCTGACACATAAAGATATTACCGGTATAAACAGGACAGGTGTTGTCCGCAAAGATCAGCCTGTACTTGCCGATGAAAGGATAAGATACTGCGGCGAGCCCATCGCCCTGGTGCTGGCTGAAAACAGGAAGGCTCTGCATCAGGCAATACAGCATATCTCTATTGATTATGATGCACTGCCCGGAATTTTTGACGTGGAGGAGGCACTTTCCGAGAATGCATTAAAAATTCATGAAGATAACCCTGAAGGAAATATAGTAAAGGTCATATCAGTTAAAACAGGAAAACCAGAAGCTGCCTTTGACGGTTGTGACATAATCGTGGAAGGCAGCTTTGATGTACCTTTTCAGGAACATGCCTATCTGGAGACAGAGACAGGCTGGGCATTTAAAGATGAAGATAATGTTATTGTCATTGTTGCTTCAACTCAGACCCCTTTTCGCGATTGTTTTGAGATTGCCCCGGTGCTTGGCGTTGAGATGGAAAAGATACGTGTTATTGCCCCATATCTTGGCGGCGCCTTCGGTGGTAAGGACGGTATAACAGTCCAGTGTCTCCTTGGCCTCGCTGTCCTCCATGCAGGAGGAAGGCCTGTAAAGATGTGGTGGGACAGAAAGGAAAGTTTTCTGGCAGGAGTTAAACGCCTTTCCGCAAGAATGCATTACAGGATCGGAGCCACCTGCAACGGAGAACTAAAAGCGCTTGACTGCAGGCTTTATTATGATGGAGGTGCATACACATCCTTTGGCGGAGAAATTATGACCTTAGGGGTTGAGCATGCTGGTTCTGCATATCGTATCCCCAATGTAAGTATTGAAGGATGGTGCGTTTATACCAACAACACCCTTGGCGGCCCTTTTCGAGGGTTTGGCGTTCCCCAGGCAACGGCTGCAATAGAACAGGTTATTGATATGCTTGCCAGTAAGCTTGGTATGGACCCGTGCGAATTGAGACTTAAAAATGCTGTTAGAAAAGGAGATAAAAACTGTATCGGTGTTACCCTTACCCACTCCGTTGGGGTTGTGCAGTGCCTTGAAACTCTGAAAAATCATCCGCTGTGGAAAGAAAAAGAGCTTTGGAAAAAATCTTCACCTGCTGACAAAATACGAGGTGTAGGCATGGTATGTATGGCACATGCAATGGGATATCCACCTGTTGTGCCGGATCAGGCAACGGCAAAAATAGAGTTCACCCGTCGGGGCAGAATAAGGGTGTATGCAGGCGTGGTGGACATGGGACAGGGCAATGCAAGCACATATCTGCAGATAGCAGGACATATTCTGAAACAAAAACAAGACATAATGGAACTTGTTCTACCCGATACAGCCAGGACAACACCTTGTGGGTCTTCAACTGCAAGCCGCACCACATATACGTACGGCAACGCTTTGATTGGTGCAGCCCGAGCACTTGGTAATCATATTCTGGAGAAGGCTGCTACTACAATTTTCGGATCAAAAACTGACGAATTTGTGCTTGAACCAGGTCTTGTAAGGCATTTGCCTTCGGGAACTGAAATCGCCCTTGAAAATATTTCACATCATTTTGATGATTCTGAGAGAATATTCACAGATTATTTCAGAATGCCCATAGTTCAAGAAAAGCTTGATACTATATATATGGGCCCACACCTTATCTACTCCTACGGTGCTCATATCGCGTATGTTGAAATCGACAAGCTTACCGGCACTGTGGAGATAAAAAAATACCTCGCAGTAACAGATGCGGGAAGGATTTTGAATCCTCAGGTATTTGAACAGCAGATCCATGGCGCTGTCGCACAAGGTATTGGTTATGCGCTAACAGAAGAATTTAAAGTCGTAAAGGGACGGGTAATAACAGAGAACCTTGCAACATATATCATTCCTACTTCAATGGATATTCCTGAGATAATATCCATACACGTTGATATGGAAGAGGAATCAGGTCCTTTCGGCATGAAAGGGGCGGGAGAAGTTGCGATGAGTGGTCCTTTGCCTGCTGTTGCCAATGCTGTGGCAGACGGATGTGGATTAAGAATTTTCTCTGCGCCGATTACAGGTGAAAAGGTTCTCAATTTACTTAGGAAAAGGGATAAAAGATTAAAGGTGGGGGTTTACTATTGAAAGTTGCTTTTACTCTTAACAACAGATTTATTGTAATTGATGTTGATCCCAAGGAAAGGGTTGTGGATTTATTGAGAGAGGATCTGCATCATACAGGCACGAAAGAAGGCTGCGGTGAAGGGGAATGTGGCGCGTGTACAATTCTTGTTGACGGTGAAAACAGGCTATCCTGCCTTATGCTTGCCCCTCAGCTCGAAGGCAGACATATTATCACCATTGAAGGTATTGCAGGTACAGCACATGCAGTTGTCAACGGTAAATCTCAAACAACAGCAGAAGACAATAAATTAGATGAAAATGACCACATGCCCATATTGCACCCTATTCAGGAGTCCTTTATATCTCATGGTGCGATACAGTGCGGATTTTGCACGCCAGGCATGATCTTGGCCACAGTAAGTTTTCTTTCAAAAAATAGTAATCCTGACAAGGCTCAGATACGTAAAGCAATAAGCGGTAATCTTTGCCGCTGTACTGGATATCAGAAAATCGTTGAAGCTATAGATGCTGCAGCACATTCTGTAGTTACAGGCAAAGATGCCTTTGAAAATGACAATTTACAGAATGTGTTTAAAAAACAAGACCTGAATATCTATCATAGCCATGCCAATCCTTTAATTCCTGAAACATTGGATGAATTATTCAATATAATGAAAGAACTACCAGATGCGATACTTTATGCAGGTGGCACTGATATCCTTGCTAAAGCTGGAGTATCTGACGCATCAATAAAACTTGACTTTATATGCCTTGAAAGAATAAAACAGATGAAAGTTGTCCACGAAGACATTGAAGGCAATGTTTTCATCGGATCGTGCTGTACTCACAACCAATTGATATCTAATTCCGTAATACAGAAAGAATTTCCTGTACTTGTTAAGGCTCTTGAATCTCTTGGTTCACCTCCAATAAGAAATATGGGGACCATAGGAGGCAACATATGTACTGCATCGCCTGCAGGAGACAGCCTGCCGCCGTTATTTACCTTGAATGCCGAAGTGGATATACGCTCCAAACACGAGTCCCGACGTATGTTCATTAAGGATTTTATTCTTGGACCTGGTAAAACAGCATTAAGAAAAGGTGAAATCCTTTACGGCATATGGATTAATAAGGATAGTGACTATGATATCAACCATTTTGAAAAGCTGGGACAGAGAAAAGCTCTGGCTATTTCCATAGCAAGTTTTACCGCCATTATAAAAACAACAGAAAGGGGTATTATTGAAAAGGCACATTTCGCATGGGGAAGTGTGGGACCCACAGTTGTAACATCAGAGGAAATTGATAGCATGCTTGCAGGCAGGTTTTTGACTGAAGAAACACTTAAATCTCTGATTCCTGTCATTAAAAACATAATTTCGCCTATCAATGACATACGTGCAAATGCAGCCTACAGACGGTATGTTGCAGTAAATCTAATCTTTCGTTTGCTCGGATAGACGATGGAGGAAAAACAAGGGCTGTTTACAAAGGAATTCCTGCTAATATGCTTTATTTTCTTTTTTGCATCTGCAGTAATGTCTGTTTTTTTTCAATTTCATCGGTATCTCGTATCTTTAAATATTAATCCTGCGTGGACGGGGTTCATTATTGCCGCCGATTCTCTGGCAAGTTTCATACTCCAGCCTTTTCTATCTGTGCATCTGAATTCCCGTAATGCCCTTAAATGGCTTTTTTCTGGTATTATCGGCATGGCAGCCATGCTTTTATCATACGGATTTGCTTCGAATCTTTCAATGCTTATTGCTGTCAGGATTGTGCACGGTGCAGCATTTGTTTGTCTTATATCAGCCATGCTGGCAATTATAATAGATTATATACCGTCTCAAAAGAGCGGCCAGGCATTTGGTTTTATAACCATTATAAGACTGGTCCCATACGCAATAATACCGCCTGTTGTCAATGCAATAGACAAAACACCGTCGGACTTTGAACGAATTTTGATGTACAGCGCTGCATTGATGATAATTTCTTTTTTTCTTGTTTTTAAATTAAAATCTGGTTTGCAGACAAGGCTCAATACCATGCATATAAAAGACAATATTGATATCCGCAGTCTTTTTGACAATATAAAGAACAGAAATATACTTATTATGTTTACCGTAAGTTTGCTGCTGTACAGTTCTTATACTATTGTTTTTTTCTTTATCAAACAGTATGGTCACACAAGGGGTGTGCAAAATCCCGGATATTTCTTTACAATTGCCACTGCTGCAATGATAGGTGTCAGGCTTTTCAGTGTTCTTTTTGACAGGATAAACAAGGCGAAGTTTACAATATACTGTATGGCCGGGCTTACAGTCTGTTTTGTATTCATGGCATATATATACGAATTATGGATGTTTTTTGTACTGGCCTTTTTCACAGGTTTTTGCTGGGGAATAGCAATGCCTCTCGTTTATGCTCTTATTTTCGATCTGTCTGCGCCTTACTTTAAGAGTATGAACCTCATCCTTTCCCTGGTGACGATGCAGGCCGGATTTTTTGCAGGCCCTTTTATAGGCGGTTTTGCACTGAACTATTTTGGTTATAATGCATTGTTTTATTTTTGCGGATTTTTATGTCTTTTAGCAGCAATCCTTTTATCCCTGTTAGATTTAAACAGCGGAGATCACAGGCCTGTTCTTTACATTAATACATGAAAGCTGAATTTTTTTTAAAGCAAGGAGTATATACTTATGATGCAATTTCAAAAAGAAGCTATAGAGGCAAAACAGACATTCATTATAGATACATTTAAGCCTGATGATGCAGAAGGTGTGAAAAAGCTTTTTGAATCAGTTTACGGGTATGAATATCCGGTAAAGCTCGTATATGATCCTGATCAACTCATCAAGGCATTTATTGATCTTGAAAACATACCTGTTGTGGCACGGACACCTCAAGGGGATGTTGTAGCCTATGAGGCGATGTATCGTTCATGTCCAAATCCACAGGTATATGAGGCAGGCCAGGGCCTTGTTCTGCCTTCATACCGCAAACAGAATATTATAAACGAAATAAATCGATATATATGCGAGGTTTTGGCGCCTCGAATGAATATTGACGCAATTTTTGGAGAGGCTGTATGCAACAATATCTATATGCAGAAATCGTGGCATCAGTATGCAAGGGATATAACCTCTATTGAAATCGACCTGATGTCTGCCGAGGCATACATGAAGGAAAAAAGTGCGTCAGGCAGGGTTGCCTGCCTTCACATGTTCAGAATATACAATCTTAAAGCACATAGCATTTATGTTCCATCAGCTTACAGGGATATTCTTGAATTTATATACGCACAATTGATCGAAGTAAGACCTATGGTAACTTCAGACAGTGTGCCTGATAATAGAATCTCAACCATGATTAAAACACAGATATTCGATTTTGCAAAGGTAGCCAGGTTTGCCGTTTATGAAGCAGGGAAGGACTTTTCTGAAACTTTTATCAGACAGGAAAAAGATGCCCTGGACCGTGGTGCTATTGTTCTGCAGGTATGGCTTAATCTTTCATGGCCATGGATAAACTGGGTTGTGGATTTTCTCAGGAAGAATGGCTATTTTCTGGGAGGAATCCTGCCATTATGGTTCGGCTCAGACGGACTTCTCATGCAGAAGATTATGGTACAGCCAAACTGGGAGGGTATTTGCCTGTTCAATGACTGTGCAAAAAAAATACTTGAGTTTGCAAAGTCTGACTGGTCTTTAAGTATTTCAGCAGGCAGGGAGAATAATAGATGAAAAGTTACAAAAAAGAATTGTGGTTTAACATACCTTCGAGGCGGGGCTTTATAAACATCACCAGTGAGGTTGAGGAATGTCTCAGGGAAAGCGGTATTAAAGAAGGGTTTGTGCTTGTAAACGCCATGCACATCACAGCATCAGTCTTTATTAATGACGATGAATCAGGACTCCATCATGATCTGGACAAATGGCTTGAAGATCTTGCACCACACGAACCTGTATCGCAATATCGCCACAATGTCGGAGAAGACAATGCAGATGCCCATCTAAAGCGTTCTGTAATGGGCAGGGAAACAGTTGTTGCAATAACTTCGGGCAGACTTGACTTTGGCCCGTGGGAACAGATTTTTTACGGTGAGTTCGATGGAAGGCGTAAAAAAAGAGTGCTTGTAAAAATTATTGGGGAATAGATAGAAGGAAAAACGATTCTTTAAAAAAAGTTGACTGTTTAACAGCGCTGTAATGAAGGTTTGTAATGGCTCATTTAAGTCTTTCAGAATGGTTGTCCCGAGCTGAAAATGACACGCGTTTCCGGGAAAACGCAACATCAATTAGACATATACTTGTCTCAAAGGGTAGTTTTGCACAATACCCCCATTGGCTATATCCTTCGTTACAGAAAGTACTTACAGAACGTGGCATTAAACAGCTCTATAGTCATCAGGCACATGCCATGGAACTTGTCCACCAGAAGAAAAATGTAATCCTTGTTACACCCACAGCCAGTGGTAAAACCTTGTGCTATAATATCCCCGTTCTTCAGAACATTTTGGAGGAGCCCGAAACCAGAGCAATCTATCTCTTCCCAACAAAGGCCCTCGCTAATGACCAGATGACGGAAATACATAGCCTTATCAATGAACTTAAAGCGGACATCAAGACATTCACCTACGACGGTGATACGCCGGATGATGCCAGACGGGCAATCCGTAAGCAAGGTCATGTGGTAGTTACAAACCCGGACATGCTCCATGCAGGAATTCTTCCACACCATACCAAATGGCAGAAACTCTTTTCCAACCTGAAGTATGTAGTTGTGGATGAACTTCACATTTATCGCGGGGTTTTCGGCAGTCACGTAACAAACGTATTCCGTCGACTGCGAAGAATCTGCCGATTCTACGGACAGGACCCGATTTTTATCTGCTGTTCAGCTACAGTGGCAAATCCAAAGGAACATGCGGAAAATATCATTGAAAAAAAATTTGTACTCATCGACGAGAGTGGTGCTCCACGCTCAGCCAAAACCTTTATTCTGTACAACCCACCTATTATAAACAAGGAGCTTGGCATACGCCAATCATCAATGACCCCGGCCCGTAATATAATGAGCGACCTCGTAGGAAACAGGATTCAGACCATTGCTTTTACTACGAGCAGGCTCTCTGTTGAAATACTTACCAAGTACCTCAAGGATAACTTTAAATCAAAAATTCCCAATAACGACCACTACGTAACGGGCTATCGCGGCGGGTACTTACCTAACCTCAGACGGAACATCGAAAAGGGGCTGCGGGAGAAAACGATCATGGGCGTGGTAAGTACTAACGCCCTCGAACTTGGTATTGACATCGGTGATCTGGAAGCCTGTCTTATAGTCGGCTACCCAGGTTCAATCGCCAGTACCTGGCAACAGGCAGGCAGGGCAGGACGCAGGGTAGGACAGAGCCTCGCAATCCTCATTGCGAGAAGCAACCCCATGGACCAGTTCATTGTGCAAAACCCTGAGTATTTTTTTACACGTTCCCCTGAACATTGCCGGGTAAACCCTGACAACCTGTTGATCCTGCTCCATCATATCAAGAGTGCGGCATTCGAGCTGCCATTTGAGGAAGGCGAGAAATTCGGTAAAGAAGACCTCATGGAACTGCTCTCCTACCTTGAAGAAAAAGGAATGCTTCACCGGGTTGAAAAACGCTGGCACTGGGCAGCAGAGAGTTATCCGGCGGATGAAGTGA
>CAYSBW010000027.1:0-6548 GCA_964429485.1 uncultured Syntrophorhabdaceae bacterium | reverse complement strand
AATTGCAGAAGTTGACTGGGACAGTGCCTTTACAGCAGTCTACGACGATGCCATCTACATGGTTGAATCACAGCAGTACCACGTTGATAAATTAGACCTGGAGCGCAAGAAGGCTTATGTCAGAAAGGTTGATGTGGATTACTACACCGATGCCATGACCTATACCGGTGTTCGTGTCATAGAAGACTTCGATAAAAAGATGAAAGGAAAAATCATTGTGGAACATGGCGAGGTCCACGTGTCCCGGAAGGTGGTAGGCTACAAAAAAATCAAGTTCTATACCTCTGAAAACATCGGATACGGTGATGTTAACCTGCCCGAGAAGGAAATGCACACTACTAGTTACTGGTTTACTATTCCTTGGAACCTGCTCAATTCGTTACAGATCATCCGGTCAGATATTATTGACGGCCTTTTCGGACTTGCCTATTGTATGCATCATATTTCAGCTATGCTCGTCATGTCCGATACCCGCGATGTTGACTGGTGCATAGGCGATAAAAGCGGTGAATGGTACGTACACCATGGTCACAGTCGCAGGATTATTACCACAAGTCCGGGACAGACTATAAACGCCATGGAAGACGCTTATGACCCGACAGTCTTTATCTTCGATACCTATCCCGGTGGTATCGGGTTTTCAGAGAGTCTTTTCGAAAGGCACAACGAGTTGATACAGGCTGTTCAATCGGTTATTATCTCTTGCCAATGCGAACATGGTTGTCCTATGTGTGTGGGACCTTTGTTGGAAGTTGGACCTTCATCCAAAAAGGCTGCTTTGCAAATCCTTAATCTAATGAGGCAATTATGAGCCTTAAAGACCGACTGACACGCTTAACCGGAGATGCTGCAAAACCGGCATTATCCGTCCCTACACCTAAACAGGACAAAACCAGTGAACTCCGCAGGAAGATTAACAGAATCATGGACCGCAGGGAACAAAGAGCCCCTGCATTTATTCCCATAACTAAACGGGATGTAATGCCCCTTGAACACGTTGTAATAGGGGAGGAAATGCAAACACCTTATGGCAAATTCTTTGTGTCCCGGAAAAAAATGAATGCCGGCGCCGTCCATGGCAATGGGCGCATTAGCGATTTTGTCAACATGAACATGGAAGCAACAGCTTTTCTTGCCGGATTCGAGATAACATACAACATCTTGTTATCAGACGGCCTGTTCCTGGATACGGAAACCACAGGTCTTATGGGAGGCACAGGCACATTTCCCTTCCTCATCGGGCTCGGATGGTTCGAAGGGAGTTCTTTCGTTACATACCAGCTATTTGCGCGGGATTTCTCCGAAGAAGGCGCTGTGTTGAGATATCTCATCGAGATTACATCTGGCAAGAAATTCCTGGTAACTTTCAACGGCAAAGCCTACGATCTAAACCTTCTCAATACAAGGTTTATTCTCAACCGGTGTCAGGATACACTGACAAACAAACCGCAAATAGATCTTCTTCACCTGTCCAGGAGGTTACTCGCTCATCGCCTGGAAAACGCGCGCCTGTCAACCATAGAAACCCATATCCTGGGTGTGGAGCGTAATAGTGATATACCTGGTTTTCAAATTCCACAACGATATTTCGATTGGTTGAGACTGCGCGATGGAAAACTGCTTGAAGATGTTTTCATACATAACAGACTTGATGTTGTTTCATTGGCAGCGCTTCTTAAGTACATGGCTGATCTTTTTGAAGACACTGGACAATTGTGGCATAAAAATCATAATGATCTTCTAAAACTGGCAGGATTTATTTATGAACGAGGCGATATTGAAAAAGCCGGAAGAGTGCTCGAAACATTGGTTTCATCTCATCATATGGACGTGGCAACGGATGCACAAAAGTTGCTTTCCATCATATACAAAAGATCTAAGCGCTGGGAGGATGCTGCCAGTCTTTGGTTGAATCTTGTTGAATCAAATCCTTACGATTTTTTTGCAGTCGAAGAACTTGCAAAATTCTATGAACATCATACGCGGGAATGTAGAAAAGCCTTAAGGATTGTGACAAACCTCCTCAATGAAAAGGTAAACTTGAGCGATATAGAACGTACAGCAGCAGAATATCGCCTTCATCGACTCCTGGGTAAAGTATCCATATGAATAATTACTTTCTGCTTTTAAATTCTTCGTCTGTCAATGCATTTCTGAAATAATTTTGTTTGCTTCTCATCTGATCCAGTTCCAGTATGTCCGACAACATCCCTGTAGCCTTTGCAGTCAAATGCTTGCATTTAATATTGTTTTTCTGTTCCCCAAACTTTTCAAGAATGGTCGCACAATTATTAGAGCCGAAGGTCTCAAGGAACTGCCTGCGAAATTCTGATATGATCGATTTTACCTTACTTAAATCCTCTCCCTGTGCTGTTTTTCCATATAGAAAGCCAACTGCAATTACCGCCCCTGCGAAGGCACCGCAGATATCCTGATGGGTCCTGCCAATTCCGCCACAAAATGCAGATGCAATGTTAACAGGAAAGTTCTCCGGGTTCTCTGAATAATGATCGATAATCGTCATTGATAATGACTCTGAGCAGCAAAAACCATTGTTAAAACATTCAAAAGCCTTTTTTTCCAATTCTACCCTGGACATGTCAAAATCTCCTTAAATTTTCCTATTATTGTAAGTTGGTCTAATAGATAAATCCAATTAATTGTCTTTTACTCATGGAATTGTACCTGTCAAAAGCGTAGGGTATCTTTTACCATGGAAAGGCATAGTTCCGTTTGATTTGACTCAACAGCTACCAGACCGGATAAAAGCTGGTAGTAATCGACTATCGTGAGACCTTTTGGGGAATCTCACTTTCACAGGGAACTTTCGTCTGGCATTTTCCGCATCCATAGCGTGGTGCAAAGATTTCCCTTGTTTTATCTAAAAAATCAGAACATGGCTGGTGTTTTTTTTCATTATGGTCAATTGCATTTGCTGGACATCTTTTAATACAAGCCAGGCACATTGAACAATATTCATAGATACCACTATACCTTCTTTCTGTGGGTTGGAATTGAATATTTGTAATAACACTTCCAATTCTACCAGCACAACCTTTTTCTGTGATAAGCGATTTACTTAAACCGAAAGTCCCCAATCCTGCAATAAATGCAACATGTCTCTCAGACCAATTACTTTTTCTTTCAATGATTTTAAAATTAGATTCGAATAAAGGAATAAATGTTTTACCTCCAAACACTGAAATAAATTCTGCTATAGTTTTTCTTACCTCATTATTCACCAATTCACCTTCCACTCTCCCATAAAGCCATCCGGTTGAAGGTTTTCTTTTATCAGCTCTATTGGAAATTCTTACTTCACGAGAAAACGGGAGGAAATAAGAAATGACAGATACCGCTTCTGGAAACCATTCATGAGGAGTATTGTGGAATTCACCGATTACGTTGCCATCCTTTAATTTAATAAATAATGGATCATATCCTGATGCAATACCGACAATCGGTTCATCATAAATTTTTATTCCATCTAACTCTGGTATGATATTGCTTTTTGAATTATCCAGAAAAGAAGATATCGCTTTTTTTAATTCAGCAATATTCACAAAGTATTCCTTTATTAAAAAATAAAATTAGTCACAATTTTAATCTTTTCAAGACCAAGAAAAGTATCAACTCTTTTCCATTGATATAAAGTGTTATTTTTGTGTTTGTTTAATCGTTTTCCGCTTCTTGAAGTCCCCAAGCAAAATATCAAGGTTGAATAATTGGTTAAGGATAACTGCAACAATTATCGTAGTAGGTAACGGGTCGGTAAAAAAGGTTTGAATCCAATGAGGTGCTCGAGCATAAAGCCCTGGAAGAAATGCTGTACTTAATCCAAAAAAGAGAGATATTCCGACAACGAAGGTCTTGCGCGGATCCCATTTTTCACTGAACATTTCCTGCAAACCGGCACATATCATGAAACTTCCTGAAAAAATAATAGATCCTCCCAAAACAGGTTTTGGCATAATCGATAAAATGGTTACAAATTTGGGGAAAAAAGCCAGAATTAAAAAAATAACTCCTGCACCTACACTTATCCATCTGCTTAAAACTTTTGTAGCACCTGCCAATCCAATATTGGAGGAAGAGGTATCGACCGCCATTCCTCCCAGCAATCCGGCAAGCACTGTGGAAATACCGTCCGCCATAAGACCCTTCCTGATAGGAGTAAAATTTGTTTCTTTTAATTCCGGCTCCGATATTTTCTGAGCAACCAGTAGGTTACCGAATGATTTGAGAGAGCCTCCTAAAGCAATGATAACAAAGGGAATCACCATCTTCAAATCGAAGGTGATTCCCTTGAATTCCGGTCCAATAGCAGGCAGCGCAAACAGGGGAAATTCTCTCACCGTAAAAAGATCGTGCCAGTATTCAGGGACAAGTATCAGGGCCAGAATCCATCCGGACAGCATGCCTATGATTAAACAATATACTTTGATAAGTCCTTTGCCCCACAAATTAGCCAATACCATCACCATTAGAGAAAATATTCCTATAAATATATCGAGATTTCGAATCGCATCATCACGAAATGAAAGTCCAAAAAATGATGTGATCGATGGTTTGATCACGCTTACACCTACCATCGCCATTACCAGTCCAACAATAAATGTCGGAAAAATCCTTTTTAGTTTTTCAATGATCGGGGCTATCGCCATTTCTAATAATCCGGTAATGATGATCATCCCTTTCATGAGCGGAATACCCCCGACCCAGGCAGCAGACAAGGAGAGACTGAAGTAGGAAGGGCCGCAAAGGTTCGGGCATAGATAACCAGAACCAATGAAAGGCAATCTAAGGGATTGTATGATGGAACCTATGCCTGCGGCAATCATTGATAGAGTAATTAATGTAGCGGCAAACCTGGGAGTTCCATCAATCTGAGCAGCAAAGAGAATTGGTAACGAAAGAGATGTCACCATCAAGAGAACATGCTGAACCGACGACATCAAAAGGTGCCCCAAAGGTGGAACCTGATTTACTGAATACTCATAATCCTTATCATTTTTTTTCATACAATACCCTTTCCTAATATGGTGGTTCTGGAAAATCGTTAATAGCGGCCACATAAATTTCAGTTTTATCTAAACTGAGTTTACGAATATATAATGATTTTTTTATAAGCTCTCTTTTATATCTATTCTTTGCCATAAATACCTCCCACGCTCTATCAACCTGCTGCAGTTCTTCGAGAGCTTTAGCAAAGGGTTTGTGCCCCACTTCATCGAAACAATCCAGAAGATTCGTCTGGGCAAATGCACTATTGATGGCAGGGGAAATCAATAGTGCACCATTCGGGCGAAATGCAAATACCCGTATATCCCGATAGTTATATTTTGAAACTGGATTCGTTATGTCCTTAAGTGCCGTCATCCCTTTCTCTTCCAGCAATTGGGCGGCATCATCCACAATAATTCTGATAAATTCCTGTTCTTCATGAGGGTAATTCATCCCCCCGCCTACAAACAATTCATTCCCTTCGGGAGTTCTAACTTTAAAATGACATGATGATTTTGGAACAGGATAGAACTTTCCTGTTTGCCACCAGGAGTAATGAATCCATGCATGAGGATTATTTTTGTCTTTTAGTGCTTCTAAAATAAGATTGTGGATATTTTTTCCATTTTTATCGGTCACATCAGAGAGATTTTTCCCTTCCAATTGCTTCATGCCAGCGTGGTAAATATTTGTTCCACTCATGTCATAAATATAAAGGTAATAGTCCTGTGTATTGAATAATTCACGATTTTTTCGGAAATAATTGAGACTTTTCATACCTTCTTTTTCAAGTTTTTTAGAGGCATCATAGACAAAGATCACCAAATCCTTTGTATCTCGATATTGGTAGATATCAAGGTTCAAATCTTCATATTTGCTCTTACAACCATATACAAAGATCAGAATCGTTATCATGATTGCAGGAAAAACAATTAGATGTATCCATCGTTTAAATGTTTTCATAGTTCCTCCTACAATCTAATAAGTTTATCAGACTTAATGTATCTTATTGTGTTCTTTTCTAAAGCTGAATACCTTCTTTTATACGCCTGGCGACATCCTTGCTACACATCTGTTTACATTTTACTCTTCATTAAATTTGAAGTTAACAAAAAAATAAAGCAGGGCATGTGAAAAAAAGGATATCTGGCATTACCAGCCCTTTATGCGGCAAGATAATGCTCTATTTTTTCAACCATAAATTCTGTGGTGACAGGCTTGGCTATGTATTCCCTGCCTGCTATATATTTCCCATTCTCTCCGATTTCTTCTTTTGTAACAATAGCAGTAAGAAAGACAATCGGTATCCTTTTTGTCAATTCATCTTCAGAAAGACTATATGCCACATCGCCGCCATCCATCCCCGGCATCATAATATCAAGGAATATAAGATCAGGTTTATACTGTCTGGCAAGCCTGATTCCATCATGGCCGCTTTCAGCGGTTAATACTCTGTATTTTCCTGATCTTTCAAGATTGTGTTTAAGGAAGAAGCAGAAATCTTCTTCATCGTCAATAACAAGAATGGTCTTTTTATTCATTTT
>CAYSBW010000026.1:0-29808 GCA_964429485.1 uncultured Syntrophorhabdaceae bacterium | reverse complement strand
ACTGAATATTGTAAGAATGATTTCTTGCACAGATAGAGTAAGTACTCTTAATTTATTAACCAATTCCCTATTGACAATTTATTCAAATGAATATATATTCAAATATGATCATATACAATATTGAATTTACAACCTCTTTGCAAAGGAGATAACATAATATGCCACGTCCACGATGCGTAAGCAATATAGGTTTTCTCCCCCATGTAACTTATTTCAAGCCTGCCGGTGTAAGGATGGGAGACATCGAGGAAGTTGTTTTGCATCACGATGAGCTGGAAGCAATAAGATTGAAAGATCTCCTTGGAATACCGCAGGAGGAAGCGGCTGTACAGATGAATGTTTCTCAGCCTACATTCCACCGCCTTCTTCTATCTGCCCATGAAAAGATGGCACATGCTGTTATAAATGGTAAGGCATTAAGAATAGAAGGAGGTAATATTACTGTTGATGAAAGGTTTATACCTCCATGCGGCTGGCGTAAAATATGCAAACAGGGGAAGAGGACAAAGGTTTCATCGAAAAAAGAAGATTTATTACCAGTTGAAAAAGGAGGAAGCATGAAGATTGCAATAACAAGTGTTGACGGAACTATGGAGGGCTTGGTTGATGAGCGTTTTGGAAGAAGTAAAAAACTCATAATTTATGATCCTGAGACGAGAAGCTTTGAGGTTATAGATAACACACAGAATTTGAATGCGGCTCAGGGAGCGGGAATCCAGAGCGCTCAAAATGCCATAAATGCAGGGGTCAGAATAGTTATAAGCGGACATCTCGGACCCAATGCTTTTAAAGTGCTCGGCTCAGCAGGTATCCCGGTGTATCCTGTATCAAATAAGACTGTTGCAGAAGCAATAAAGGAATTTGAGGAAGGCAAGCTTACTAAACTGACTGGCCCTGATGTAGAAGGGCATTGGTAAAATAAGGAGGTATTTATTATGCCAAGAGGTGATGGAACAGGACCGACAGGAGCAGGGCCTATGACAGGCGGAGGCGGTATGGGTCGTGGCGCCGGAGGCGGAGGAAGAGGCAAAGGGGGAGGCAGGGGTCTTGGGCCTTCCGGAGATTGCTTATGTCCCAAGTGTGGAAAAAGGACACCCCACGAAAGGGGAGTGGCCTGCAGTGAACAGAAATGTCCTGAATGTGGGACATCAATGGTGAGAGGATAGGAATTTGGAAAAAAATTTAATGAGAATAGTTTTTGCGAGTGGTAAAGGTGGAACAGGCAAAACCACAATAGCAGTAAATTTTGCCTATTTCCTTGCTGCATCGAAGAAAAGAGTGCAATATCTTGATTGTGATGTGGAAGAGCCCAATGGCCAGATCTTTCTTAAACCTGCCATAAGCAACAGGAAGCCCACAAAAGTAATGGTGCCCGTTATTGATCAGAGTAAATGTACATCCTGTGGTGAATGTAGCAGTAAATGTCAGTTCAATGCTCTTGTGACATTACCTGGTAATATTCTTATATTTCCCGAACTATGCCATGGTTGTGGTTTGTGCGTGAAAGTGTGCCCTGAAAGTGCTATTAAAGAAGGTGAACGTGAAATAGGATACACTGAAACAGGAAAATCGGAAAACAATTTAGAGTTTGTCCAGGGAGTTCTAAATGTGGGGGAACCTATGGCAGTGCCTCTCATACAGGAAGTGAAGCGCCAGTATAATGAGGATTGTATCCAGATTATAGATGCGCCTCCCGGGACTTCATGCCCTGTAGTAAAAACAATTGCAGATGCAGATGCTGTGGTTATGGTAACAGAACCTACTCCTTTCGGCCTTCACGATTTGAAAGTTGCGGTGTCTATGGCACAGAATATGGGTAAATTAATCGGTGTTGTTATAAACCGGGAAAAAGGTGAGTTTCTTCCACTGGAGAATTATCTTACAAAAAACAAATTGCCTGTACTTATGACCTTACCGGAGGACAGAGATATTGCGAGACATTATTCCCTTAGCTATCTTATTGTAAAAACTTTACCGATTTATATTGACAGGTTTGAGATGCTATCGGTTAATCTTGAAAAGATGCTGGAAAAAAAGAAGGACAGGTGATAATATGGCAAATATTAAAGAAGCGGTGGTTATAAGCGGAAAAGGAGGAACAGGGAAGACATCCTTTACGGGTGCCATTGTATCTATGTTCAACAATATGATAATAGCGGATTGTGATGTGGATGCTGCAAATCTTCACCTGATTGTCCAGCCCCAGGAGGTGTTGCAGACAAAGGATTTTACAGGAGGAAAAAAGGCCTGTATAAACCCCGATCTTTGCACTCAGTGCGGGATATGCAAGGATGCTTGCCGTTACGATGCCATATCTGACAATTTTATCATCAATCCATTTTCCTGTGAGGGATGCGGAGCATGTTTTTTTCTGTGTCCTGTAGGTGCAGTAGACTTTTTTTCACGTACTGCAGGACATTGTTATATCTGCAGTACTGCAAAGGAAGGCAGGTTTGTTTTTGCCGAGTTGATTCCAGGAGAGGACAATTCGGGGAAGCTTGTGGCTATGGTGAGAAATGAAGCTCGTGCAGAGGCAGAAAATGCAGGCAGAGATCTTATAATTATTGATGGTCCGCCGGGGATAGGCTGTCCTGTAATATCTTCTATTACCGGGACTCATCTTGCAATAGTTGTAACAGAGCCTACACCTACAGGTATACATGATTTAAAGAGGATTGTGGAATTGACGCGACATTTTCAGATTAAAACAGCTGTTGTGATTAATAAGGGAGATATTAATCGCCAGTATGTGGAAGAGATGAAAATGTACTGCGGAGATAATGATCTTATATATTTGGGTGAAATTCCCTATGAAACCAGGATTACGGAAGCACAGAAAGAAGCGAAAACCATACTCGACTATGCCCCTGATTGTGGCGCAAGTGAGTCAATACGCGGAATGTACACAAAAATTAAAACCATTTTGGAGGAAGTATGAATTGTCAGGATACAGCAAATGATGAATTAAATGATAGGGAATTAAAGGAAAAGCTCGACAGGATTAACCAGATCTTTATTGTCCTTTCAGGTAAAGGCGGTGTTGGTAAGAGCACTGTAGCGGTAAATCTTGCTTTGAGCCTTGCCTTGAGAGGATTAAGAACAGGAATAGTCGATGTAGATATACACGGGCCGAGTATACCGAAAATGCTTGGTTTAACAGGGCAGCACGTGGGCATGAAAGGTGAAGAAGTTGTACCGGTGGAGACGTTCAATAATTTGAAGGCAGTTTCCATGGGTTTCTTTCTTGATGGAACAGAACAGCCTGTTATCTGGAGAGGGCCTATGAAAGCAAAAATGATAAGGGAATTTTTCCAGCATGTGGTGTGGGGTGATCTTGATTGCCTTGTAGTTGATTGTCCTCCCGGTACAGGAGATGAGCCCTTATCCGTAGCCCAGTTGCTTGCTAAAAAAAGCAGCGCTATTATAGTTACAACTCCACAGCAGGTTGCAACAGTTGACGTGGAAAAATGCATTATTTTCTGTAGACAGCTTAGCCTGCCAATAGCAGGAATTATCGAGAATATGAGCGGATTTATATGCCCCCATTGTGGTGAGGAAGCGGATATATTCTCTACAGGAGGAGGACAGAAGCTATCTGAAAGATTCAGAGTTCCTTTTCTTGGAAAGATCCCCCTCGATCCTGATATAGTGAAAAGCGGTGATAATGAACAGCCTTATATGTATTCTTATCCCAATGCGAATGCTACAAAAAAATACGATCCCAATACAGCAAAAAAATTCGACGAAATCATAGACAGGATAGTTACCTTTGGCAATAATGAAAGAATTTTGCTTTCCAGTAAAATTGAAAATAATCCTGCCCCTTCTAACGGAGGCAAGAGCAATGGAGAAAAGGCTGTGCCATCAGAGAAAGAGAAAAAGGAGGATATTATGAAGTTTGCAGTACCGACAAGCCAGGGTAAGCTATGTGCCCATTTTGGTCACTGTGAAGCATTTGCCATTATAGATGCTGATGCAGAAGGCAAGATTGTCAATGAATCATACATTACGCCCCCGCCCCATGAACCTGGACTTTTACCACCATGGCTTGCACAACAGGGTGTAAACTGTATCATAGCCGGAGGAATGGGCGGACATGCCCAGCAGCTTTTTGCCCAGCAGGGTGTTAAGGTAATTACCGGCGCTATGGCCGAAGATCCTAAGGAAGCTGTTGAGCAATATCTGAAGGGCTCCCTGCAAACAGGCGACAACACATGTGATCATTGAGAATAAAAAGGTAAAAATATGCCTGAAGAGTATAATCGGAAGGATTTATTGACAACATCCGGAGTTGAGGCAAAAAAGAGCCTCAACTCCGATAAAAAAACAGATTTTTCAGTTCCCCTGGATATGCCCGAGGTGGACAGTCTGAAAATAGTTATTATAACTGATAATTATTATGATTCGCTGGCTTCTGATACTCAGAATGTAAAAAGATATCGCACAACCCCCGGTAAATCCATACATGCTGAACATGGTGTTTCATTCTATATTGAAACTAAAATTGATGGAATTACCTGTGGCATGATGTTTGACTTTGGAGTTGATCCTGCTGGAATGATCAACAACATGGAACTCCTTGAGATAGATTTGAGCAGAACAAAAGCTTTTGGTTTAAGCCACGGCCATTTTGACCATTGGGGAGGCCTTCTAAAGATATTAAAGCACAACAAGTTGAAAATCAGAAGAAACACGCCGTTATATACAGGAAAAGAAGCTTTTTTCAGGCGATTCTCAATTCGTCCTTCAGAATCTGAACCTACAGATATAGGAAGATTGAATAAAAGGGAAATAGAAGAACTCGGTATTTTAAATATAATAGAGGTAAATGAGCCAATTGAAATTTTCAGGGGGTTATATCTGACAGGAAATATTGAAAGAGTTACTTCATACGAAAATGGAGCGCCGAATCTTCTTGTAAAGCGGGGAGATGAACTGGAACGTGATTTTTTTGAAGGTGAACAGGCTGTAATATGTAATGTAAAAGATAGAGGACTTGTTGTGATTACCGGATGTGCCCATGCAGGTATCATAAACACGGTATTATATTCCCAAAAGATAACAGGAAGAAAAATCCATGCAGTAATTGGTGGGTTTCACCTTGTCAATGCAACATCTGAAACAATTGACAGAACATTGGCGGATATGAAAAGAATATGCCCGGATCATATTGTGCCGGCTCATTGCACAGGATTTTATGCTACCAGCCTCTTTGCAAAGGAGATGCACGAACAATTTATAATGAGCACGGCAGGGGCTGAATATTTATTCTCTTCATTATTATGAATGCAAAAGGTGTGGGCTAATTATGGAAAAATCAAATCATGAAATCATATTTTTAGTTTGTTTTATCATGACTGAAATGGAGTAGACATGGAAAAGACTGTTAATGATTCAATACTTTTTCAATCAAAACAAAAGTTTGAAAAAATAGCAAAAGAAAATAATCTACTTGATACTGATGTTTCTGTTTTTGTAAAAACGCTGTCTCCTGAAGAAGCAATAGGAAATCCGAGACGGAGGGATTTCCCTATTGTTACAGGCAGGGAAAGGGTTGTAGAGGCATCTTTTCAGGATTCATATGCCCATGCTTTTACAGATTCACCACAAGAATTCAACGGCAAACTCAGTGATGTGATATCCCTGAGCCTTGAAGGCAATGGACAAAGGGCAATCTTTATTGCAACGATGAATGCTGTCTTGAAACATCTTGGTATAATAGATACCACATTACACTGCAAGGATGAAGATCCTGAAAAATGCTCAAAAGAGATAGCTTCACACGTAAAATATAAACTGGGATCAAAAACCGTCGGTCTTATAGGTTTAAACCCTGCAATTGCAGAAGCACTGATTGATGAATTCGGACCTGAAAACGTCAGAATAAACGACCTTGATCCTAAAAATATAGATACATTAAAATTCGGTGTAAAAATAGGCGATGGCAATAATATGACAGAAAAACTTGTCAAGGAATCTGATGTTGTCATATTGACGGGTACCACGCTGGTAAACGATACTTTTGAGGGCATATGGAAATTTATCAGACAGTACGGCAAAGACTACCTTGTATTTGGTGTAACTTCATCAGGGATTTGTCAATTGACAGGATTAAACAGGATATGTCCTTACGGGAGGAAATAAAAAAACCAGCATGTAATTATATAGGATAAGGAAAAAGAGGATGAAAATCTTAAAGGATATTATAGAAAATATAAAGACAGATGCAAAAGTCAGGGAAATAAGAAAAGGTGTTTTTTGGACTGCTGTAACAAGCAGATATTGTGGACTGGCTTCTACCATGATAAAGGATCTTTGCCCGCACGAGAATGAGGAGAATAACACCTTTAATTCTTTGTCTGATAAGACTGCACTGGAACTATCAAAGTTTTCCCTGTCGGAAGATATATCAGAAGCTTCAATAGGCCTTGCTGCAATAAATTCTCTAATTGAAACAGATGAGTCATGTTTTGTTGAAATTAATGCATCCGAACTTTTGATGCAAAGGGGAAAAGACAAGAATATTTCAGTCATTGGTCATTTTCCTTTCACTGATGATTTGAGAAGTAAAGCAAAGAACCTTTGGGTTATTGAAAAAAGTCAGCGTCCCGGTGACTATGCCGAGGATGATGCTGAAAAATATCTACCCTTATCGGACATAATTGCCATATCAAGCACAACCCTTATAAATCACACTCTGCCCGGGCTGTTAGATTTGTGTTCTGAAAAAAGTTTAAAGATGCTTCTTGGGCCAACGACCCCGATGAGCAGGGTATTCTTCGACTATGGAATAGATATTGTGTCCGGTAGCAGGGTTATAGATGAAGATAAAGCTCTGAAATATATCAGCGAAGGTGTCAATTTCAGGCAACTGAAACAGACCGGCTGTATCAGCCTGATAAGCATGGCAAAGAATATACCTTTTTGTATATAAGGAGGTTCCGGGGAAATGAGCGAATACAGCGAGAAAGTGCTTGATCATTTCAGAAACCCAAGAAATGCAGGCATTATCGAAGATGCCAGTGGTGTTGGCGAAATAGGGGATCCCTCGTGCGGTGATTTTTTGAGAGTTTTTATTAAGGTTATTGGTGATGAGGTATCAGAAATTAAATATCAGATTAGAGGTTGTCCTGCTGCAATAGCATGCGCCAGCGCTATGACAGAGATTGCAACAGGCAGGAGCCTTGATGATGCAATGATGATAAGTGAAGATGATATTGTAAATGTCCTGGATGGATTGCCGGAATACAAGGTTCATTGTTCAGCGCTGGGCGCCGCAGGCCTCAGGACTGCAATAATGGATTATTTTAATAGATATGTTGGGAATTCAGATAACACATGAAATCAAGTGTGTGAACTGGATATCTGCGGAGGTGTGAATGCTGTACAGATTCGATGGAAGAGAGCCTGTTTTTGGGACAGGTACCTTTGTAAGTGAAACAGCCGTGATTGTAGGGGATGTAAGAGTTGGTAATGACTGTTATATCGGACATGGAGTAATCCTGAGAGGAGATTATGGTACTGTTGAGATAGGTGACGAGACAGCTGTTGAAGAGGGTGTTGTAGTCCATGCTCCGCCCGATGAGGTTTGTTCTATTGGCAAGGGAGTGATTCTTGGACATGGTGCAATTATACATGCCAAACTCATTGGTGATTATTGTGGAATAGGTATGGGTGCTATTTTAAGCATCCGTTCCGAAGTGCTACACAACTCTACTGTGGCAGAAGGTTCTGTGGTTAAACAGAGCCAGAAGATTCCTGCAGATGTAATTGTAGCAGGCAATCCGGCAAAAAAAATCAGGAATATGTCACAAAAGGAAAAAGATTACTGGACATACTCAAGGACTATTTATGTTGACCTTGCACATAAATATTGCAAGATCGGCATGGAAAGAATAGATTCCGCTGTTAATTATGTGGAATTAAGGAATGGACAGAGGTTGAAGTAGCAAAAAAGGCACAAAAAGACAAGAAGGAGGTAAAAAAATGAATGTGCGTCTTTCTGTAAAAGGAGTGGCCCCGCTTTATAAGCTTTTAGGAAAAAAAACCGATATTGATTTTACATTTCCTGGAAATACTTTGCGGGACATGGTAAACGAGCTGATAAAAAAATATGGAAATGGTGTAAAAAAAGCTATTTTAGACGAAAAAGATGAGATTGATATGGAACTTCGTGTTTCCTTGAATCAAAGAGGCTTTTTGTCGTATGGTGAACGGATGAATAATCCCATAAATGAAAGAGACACAATTTATATTATGGGAGTCGGGTGAGGCTGATATAGCGTGATCAGTTGATCACACAATACTTAAAAACAAGTATTTAACGTAAACATGTTCATTGAGTTCCTTGAATTGAAGTACATTACCGGGGCTTATGCAGTCCGATCTAACTCACTGTGTGAGCTGCTGGAAGCAGCTGTGGCGGTTTGCTAACAGAACAAATCTACTCATCTTGTTAATGGGATGTCCGGTTTATACATGTTGGGGTTTCCTGCATGAAGCCGGATATCCCATTAAGCTGGGATTCTGGTTTTTTTATGTTTTTATTATAATAAAAGGAGGCTTATATATGCATATCAGAAATGTTTCTTGTGTTTATTTTTCTCCTACAGGTACAACCAGAACGATTGTGGAAAATATTGCAGAGGGACTCCAGGCTGAACGAATCAATGTGATGGATTGTACAAAACGGGCCCTGAGAAATGAAATGGTTTTTGGTGATGAAGTTGTAATTATCGGAGTGCCTGTCTATTATGGCCGTCTCCCCGAGGATTTTACGGCCTGTCTGAACTCATTTACCGGCAGAAAGACCCCTGTAATCGTTGTTGTTGTTTACGGGAACCGCGCCTATGATGATGCATTGAAAGAACTATATGATATTGCAGTAAAACAGGGGTTTATACCTGTGGCAGGAGGAGCTTTCATAGGAGAACACTCCTATTCCTCTTCAATTTATCCCATAGCCCAGGGGAGACCTGATATTGATGATGAGGCAAAAGCCAGGGAATTTGGAAGAATCGTAAAAGATAAAATTCTTTCTGAAGAATCTCTCGAAAAATTAGTTATAAATAATGTTCCGGGAAATTTTCCCTATGTTGAACTCAAAAGTCTCCTTCAGCTTAAAGAAGACAGGAAAACTGATCAGTATACTCCTGAGACCGACGTTTATACCTGTATCCTTTGCGGAAAATGTGCCGAAGTTTGTCCTACAGGAGCTGTTCCTGAAGAAGAACCAACCAAGACTGACAGATGGCAATGTATACTGTGTCAGGCATGTGTAAAAAACTGCCCTACCGGCGCGAGACAGATGAAAAACGAAAAGCATGTTTCAAAGGCCAAATGGCTTCATGATATGTGTCAAACAAGGAGAGAGCCTGAATGGTATATTTAATCTGTCCGGGATAAAATACTTCCCTGTATTTTTTTGCCTTTAAACCTCCTGCAAAAACTGATAGATTGTGTAGACAGGAGCGAAACAATGAAAAATAAAAATAATTCCGTTGCTGCTAAAATAGAATATGATATCATGCACTTTGAGGTATTAGGCCCCGAAGCAATTTATCTTGAAGAGGAAACGTTAAAGGCAAAAGAATCAGGTAAAATTCCAGAGAATCATACCTTTTTTATCACCCCGCTCAACCTTCAGGAATTTCTTAAGGAAAACCCCGGGACTGTACTGCCTGATATCATAACAACAAAAACACATTCAATCCTTCCGGAGTCCTATCTGGATGAATGTAAAAAAAGTGTTATAACGAGAAGTGCAGGCTATGACCATTTTGAATACCTTGCAGAAAAAGCAAATATTGCCTCTCTTCGCGAATACTGTGTTAATGCCGTGGCGCAGACGACAATGAAATTTCTTTACGCAGCAGCAGGCGAAACAAATCATTATGAAAAAAATGTGGAAACCTTTGAAAGAAAAAATTCAAAGGCTTTCATGGAACTCAACAAAGAGCGGGTTCTCACTGTTTTTGGAGTAGGAAGAATCGGTAGAAGAACCTATGAACTTGCAGAGGCAAACGGTTTGACCGTGCAGGGGGTCGATATAAGACAGGAAGAGTTGCATAATATTTACGGTGATGCAGTAAAGTTTGTTTCAAAGGAAGAGGCTGTAAAATCAAGTGATATTATAGTTAATGCCATGAATCTTACAAAAAATAAAGAAAGCCGGTTTTACAATGCAGGGTATTTTTCCCGTGAATACCTTTCAAAAGCGAATAAAAACCTGATATTTATTAATGTAACACGGGGAGAAATCGCGCCGGAATCGGTTTTACTGGAATTATACAAGTCCGGAATAATAACAGGTCTGGGTCTGGATGTCTTCACGAATGAATCGGAATTTGCAAAATTGCTCACAGGTGAGGCTGTGACAGGTGTGGATCTTTTAGCAGCTAAAACCCTTGTTGATATGTCCTTGGAGCGTAAGGCAAACATATATGTTCAGCCTCATCAGGGTTTCAATTCCGACATTGCAGCAAAGGCCAAGGCTGTTGAATCGATAAAGCATGTCATATCATGGTATAAGAACAGGGGGAATGGTTTTGACGAACAACTTCCTTATTATTGAGGATTTTTACCTGTATTGTTAAAAGATTCTGTTATGGCCCATATTGATATTTTATGTCATAATTTATAATATAGTTCTCTTATCCGCCTGACCATAGGTCAACAAAAATATCCATCTGCTTCCATCCCTGCAGGTCGATAAATTACATCTTTTTCAATTAGACTCAGTGTTGAAAAATCTATACCTTCATGATCTAAGGCTTGCCCTGTTTCGGTAGGGGAATGAGTGAATCGCTATCCGGCTACTTCAATCGTTATATTGATTTAGTGGTTTTCATGTGATAAATTAGGAATCTGAAAAGACAAATTAATTCCTGTTTTTAGAACTCTATTTGAAGATGATTTTTTGCGGTTTGATTTGGTCTTGCAGGTTTAAAAAATGAATATCAGAAATAAATTAGAGGAAAAAGAAGAATTAACCCTGTCTCATTTTGCGCAGAAGAGCAGCAAGACAAGGGGAAGACTCAAAGAAGAGGTTGAATGTGATATAAGACCGGCTTTTCAGCATGACAGGGATCGGATTATACACAGCAAATCATTCAGGAGACTGAAAGACAAGACCCAGGTTTTTTTGTCACCTTCAAGAGATCACTACAGGACAAGACTTACCCATACCCTTGAGGTTTCCCAGATAGCCAGGACAATAGCAAAGGCTCTTTTTCTCAACGAAGATCTTGTTGAAGCCATCGCTCTTGGCCATGATTTGGGACACACTCCTTTTGGCCATGCAGGGGAAGAGGTCCTTAATCAGATAAACGAAGGTGGTTTCAGGCACTATGAACAGAGTTTGAGAGTTGTTGATATTCTTGAAAATAATGGTAAAGGACTGAATCTGACCTTTGAAGTCAGAAATGGCATTCTTAAACATTCAAAAGGTAAGGGGGAAATTATATCCAGGGCTGAAGGAGACAGACCTGCCACAATAGAGGCTGAAGTGGTAAGGGTTTCAGATATAATTGCTTATATAAATCATGATATTGATGATGCAATAAGAGGTAATGTTTTAAAAGAAGAATTTTTACCTGAAGACAGCAGAAAGTTTTTGGGGAGGACAACCTCGGACAGGATTGACAAAATGGTTCGGGGAATTATTGAAGAAACCATGAAGCAGGAAGGCTTGAGAGTCACCATAGGTGAAGAACTTGAGCATCATATGGTAAAATTAAGACGTTTTCTGTATGAAACAGTTTATGAAAGCCGTATTGTGCATAATGATTTTATGAAATGTTCAAGAATAATAAGCGATATATATAATTATTTTCTGTCTAATCCTGATGCCTTTCTTAAGGAAACAGGCAGAGGCGATTATTATGATAAACCGGCAGCATGTGTTTGCGACTTTGTGGCAGGTATGTCGGACAGGTATGCCTTTAATCTTTTTGAGAAGATTTTTCTCCCGCTGCCATGGAATATACCGGGATGAAACAGGGTTGAGGCAATGCTGTTAACCCGAAGAAATGCTTCGAGGAATCTATTAGATTAAAATGGAGTTAATATATGATGGATAAAGTCTACGACCCCCACAAAATAGAAGAAAAGTGGTATTCATTCTGGATCCAAGAAGGTTTTTTTACAGCAGATAGTCAGGATTCCAGGCCGCACTTTTCAATGGTGATACCGCCGCCTAATGTAACAGGTATGTTGCATATGGGCCATGCATTGAACAATACTCTTCAGGACGTTATGGTCAGATTTAAAAGAATGGCAGGTTTTAATACTCTATGGGTGCCCGGTACAGACCATGCAGGTATTGCAACTCAGAATGTTGTGGAAAGGGAACTCATAAAGGAGGGGCTGGACCGTGAGTCCCTCGGCAGAGAAAAGTTTATTGAAAAAGTCTGGGATTGGAAGGAGCATTCCGGCAATGTTATTATCGGACAACTGAAAAGACTTGGCTCATCATGTGACTGGTCCAGAGAACGATTTACCATGGACGAAGGATTATCAAGGGCAGTGCGCGAGGTTTTTGTAAGGCTCTTTAATGAAGGACTTATCTACCAGGGTAATTATATAATAAACTGGTGTCCGAGATGCAAAACAGCTCTTTCAGATCTCGAGGCAGAACATGAAGAAACAAAGGGTTATCTTTACCATGTCAAATATCCACTGGCAGAAGGAAAGGGGCATCTCACGGTTGCTACTACCAGGCCTGAGACAATGTTCGGAGATACAGCCATTGCAGTAAATCCTGAAGATGAAAGATATAGCCGGTATATAGGAAAATTTGTGATACTGCCCATAGCACAGAAAAAAATCCCTGTGATTGGAGACAGTTATGTTGATACTTCCTTTGGTACAGGTGTTTTGAAAATTACCCCGGCCCATGATGTAAATGATTTTGAGATAGGGAAGAGACACGGTCTTGCAGTGGTGAAGGTCATAGATGATGAAGGAAGAATGAATGAAAATGCTGTTCATTATAGTGGTATGGACAGGTTTGAGTGCCGGGAAAAACTGATTGAGGAACTGGAAGACAAAGGTTTCCTGGAAAGACTTGAACCCTATAACATAGGTGTAGGAAAGTGTTACCGCTGTAAAACAGTTGTTGAACCTGCCTTGTCGAGACAGTGGTTTCTGAAAATGAAGCCGCTTGCAGAACCGGCAATTCATGCGGTGAGGGAACACAAAGTCAGAATTATTCCTGAAATGTGGGAAAAAGTTTACTTTGAATGGATGGAGAATATCCGTGACTGGTGTATATCCAGACAGATCTGGTGGGGTCACAGGATACCTGTGTGGTATTGTGATAATTGCGGCAAGATGTATGCAAGTGTTAACGACCTCCATGAGTGTAGTGAATGCAAGAGCGAACTGCGACAGGAGTCGGATGTCCTTGATACATGGTTTTCTTCAGGGCTGTGGCCTTTTACCACACTTGGCTGGCCTGATAATACAGATGATCTCAAGACATTTTACCCGACATCTTTGCTTATTACAGGTTTTGACATATTGTTCTTCTGGGTTGCGCGCATGATTATGATGGGTATCAAGTTCATGGGGGATGTTCCATTCCGGGAGGTCTACATTCATGCACTTGTAAGAGATGCTGAAGGTAAAAAGATGAGTAAATCAAAGGGCAATGTTATTGATCCTCTGATTGTGATAGAGGAATATGGAACAGATGCATTCAGATTTTCCCTGGCCATGCTTGCTGCCCAGGGAAGGGATATACTACTTTCCGAGGAAAGGATTGAAGGGGTGAGGAATTTTGTAAATAAAGTATGGAATGCCTCCAGACTTGCCTTTACATTTCTTGAAAACATACCTGTGACTCCGGAAAAAAATGATGGTAAAGCCACCTTTCTTCCTGACAGATGGATCCGTTCACGCGCCATGAAGGCCATAGGTGAAGTAACAGAAAGCTTTGAAAACTATAAATTTAATGAAGCTGCAACCATTTTGTACAATTTTGTCTGGCATGAATTCTGTGACTGGTACCTTGAACTTATCAAGCCCAATCTTTATGGAAAAGTGACTGGATATGATAACAGTGCTACAAGAAATGTGCTAACCAATACATTGAAAGATATATTAAAATTGCTTCACCCTATCATGCCCTTTGTTACAGAGGAGATATATCAGAAAATCCCTCACAATCAGTACGGTTTTTTATCTTCAGAAGAAGCCGGAGATGAATTGTTTGAGAGCATCATGGTCTCTCCTTTTCCAATATTTGATGCAGGGGAATCGGATGAAGAAAGTGAATCAGATATGGACATGGTCATGGGAATTATTGATGTAATCAGAAATATCAGAGGTGAAACGGGAATAGCGCCCAATGTCAAAGTAGATGCCATGATACTGGCAAAGGGTGATATTAACCTTCTTGAAGAGTACAGTTATTACATAAAGGAACTGGCAAAAGTGGGAGAACTGTTTTTTGTAGATAAAGCGCCTGAAAAATCTGCTGTTGGTATATTTAAAGGTGTGGAAATATTTGTTCCTTTAAAGAATCTTATTGATGCGCCCAGAGAACTTGCAAGAATAGATAAGGAACTTGCAAAAATAGAGGAAGAAATGGGCAGGGTTTTCAATAAGATTAATAATGTCTCCTTCAGAGAAAAGGCTCCGGTCGAGGTAATAAGAAAAAATGAGATTAATTACAGTGCATTGCTTGAAAAAAAGGAGAAACTTGAAGGAAGCAGGAAAATGCTGGAGGGGCTTACGGAGAAGTAGATGCCGCTTGATTTTTCCGTTATAGAAAAATTTACATCAGAGTATCAGGAGACATTGAACAACAAGCTCTTACTCAGGCATGACCGATACAGAATACTTGCAATTCTCAGAGACAATCTCAAAGCTTTGCTGGAAGATTATGAACTTTTTGAAAAAGATATTTCATCAGATCTGATTTGTAAAATAAGAAGAGCAGCAACTTATAAAGAACTAAAGGAATTTCATAAAAAAGCAACAGAGAATATTAAAACATTTTTCCTGGATAGTCAGATTGCCCTTGATGTTCATGACCTTTTACACGTAATCAGGGATGCCATAAGAGTGAGAGTCCTGGAATTAGTAGAAGAGGAAGTCAACAGCGGGTTTGAATTTGGATCACTTCCAGCAGAATATGTCTGGGTAGGGCTTGGCAGTGAAGGCCGCAATGAAGAGACCTTTATTACTGACCAGGATAATATGATTATTTATGGTTCGGGTAATGAACAATATAAAACTGATATTGTTGAAGAATATTATGAGGTTTTTTCAAAAAAAGCTGTGGACAGACTTGTTGAGACTGGATTTAAAAAATGCAAAGCCGGTATTATGCCTTCAGGCGATAAATGGAGAGGATCTGTTCAGTTGTGGAAAAAGCGTTTGGAGGATAGAATTCTTTTCAGAAAGGGTATTTTAAAGGACCCCGATATCACAATTTTTTCAGATGCCCGTCTTATAAAAGGTAACAAGGCACTATTTGATGAGGTTCTGATGTTTTTTTTCAGTCTTCTCAGTAACAACAATCATATTATGAAAGACTTTATAAGGTCAGCAGTTTTTATGCCAACAGCCATTGTTTTTTTCGGTAAGTTCAGGGTTGAAAAAACTGGTTATTATAAAGATAGATTTAACATAAAACTTATGGGTTGGATCCCTCTTGTAATGTCCGTCAAAACGCTTGCCCTCTCAAATGGTATATACAATGAAACAAATACATTGAAAACAATAGGAATGCTCAAGGAAAAAGGCCTGATAGATAAGGATATGGAAAAAAATCTGACAGATGCCTGTCTGACATTTGTGAATTTCAGACTTATGAATCAGATTAAAAGATCCGGATGTAATAAAAAAGTTGTTGTTGATATGGATTATGTAAAGCCGGATATGTTAGGTCAGGCGGGGCTGGAAGAGATGCGCAGGTCAATGAAGTCAGTGGAGGTTTTCCAGAAATACATTGAAGAATTAATGTTATCAGGGTAACCGACATGAAGAGGAGGTATTTTTGAAGGTTGTGGAACTTATGAACAGCAATGTAGTTACCTGCCGTCCTTCAGAATCACTTATTGTTATTGTAAACAGGTTTGAGCTTTTTAATATTTCAGGAATGCCTGTTGTGGAAAAGGGGAAATTGGCAGGTATGATCTGCCAGAGTGATATTTTGAAAAATTTGAGAGGAGAAGGAATAAACCTCAAAGATCTTACTGTGAAGGATGTTATGATAGAGGATGTAATAATTGTTTCACCGATAGAATCGGTTGAAAAAGCTGCAAAGATGATGATTGATAAGCATATAAACAGGATACCTGTTGTAGAAAATAACATTGTAGTCGGCATAGTAACGAGAACAGATATTGTAAAGGCAGTTGCAGAGTGTGGATAGGAATGGAAAGACAAAATAAGAGGTGATATGTATGAAAATCACGAAAGATGATGTGAGGCATATAGCTGACCTGGCAAGGCTTGAGCTTGATCCGGAAGAGATTGAGGCTTATACAGTACAGGTGGATAGAATTCTGCAGTATATGGACAAGCTTAATTCTCTCAATACTGAAGGAATTGAACCTACAAACCACGCCATGCCGGTTGTTTGTGTTCTCAGAGATGATGTATCGGGAAGCTCTTTCAGTAATGATGAGTCAACCATGAATGCGCCGGAAAAGAAGGGGGGTTTTTTTAAGGTTCCACCGATTATAGGATTGAATTAAATGCAATATGCTATTGTAGGCGGATAGGGATTTTTTCACATCCGAAACTATATTAAATGACAAATCCGGCTTTAATTATTCAACAATATAAGGAGTTGGCATGAAAAATTTACTTGATATGGATATAAAAGCATTAAAGACAATGCTTGAAAATAAAGAGATTTCTTCTGTTGAGCTTACAGAATTTTATCTGGACAGAATAAGAAAATATGATGGAGAACTGCTTTCCTATATAAAAGTCACTGAAGATGTTGCAATGGATATGGCGAAGGAGGCTGATGCAAAGATTGCGAAGGGTGAAACGGGAAAGCTTCTTGGTATCCCTATGGGTATGAAAGATATTATGTGTACGAAGGGAATAGGAACTACCTGTGCATCGAGGATCCTGAAAGATTTTGTGCCTCCTTATGATGCGACTGTTATAAGGAAATTGAAAGAGGAAGGATTTGTTCTTCTCGGTAAATTGAATATGGATGAGTTTGCCATGGGTTCATCAACAGAGAATTCATCGGTCCAGATTACAAAAAACCCCTGGAATTTAAATTGTATACCAGGAGGGTCAAGTGGTGGCTCCACTTCTGCAACTGCAGCAGGTCTCTGTGTCGCTTCTCTGGGAACAGACACAGGGGGTTCAATAAGACAACCTGCCGGTCTTTGCGGTGTTGTAGGTTTAAAACCTACTTATGGAAGGGTATCCAGATACGGGCTTATAGCCTTTGCCTCTTCCCTTGACCAGATAGGCCCTGTTGGACGGAGCGTGGCTGATTGTGCTTATCTGATGAATATAATTGCAGGATATGACCCTATGGATTCAACTTCAATCCCCGGGACCGTGCCTGACTATACCGAGTATCCCGGCAGGGATATTAAAGGCCTCAGAGTTGGTATACCAAAAGAATACTTCATGGAAGGTATTGAAGAGGATGTAAAGTCTGCTGTAGAAAATGCCATATATTTTTATGAGAGGAATGGAGCAACTGTTGTGGATATAACGCTTCCTCATACAGAATATGCTGTGGCTGTATATTATATTGTTTGCACTGCCGAGGCCTCTTCAAACCTTGCACGCTATGATGGCGTCAAATACGGATTGAGGGTTGATGGCAAGGACCTTTTGGATATGTATAAAAAAACAAGGTTTGGAGGTTTTGGCAAAGAGGTGGTAAGGAGAATAATTCTTGGCACATATGTTCTGTCTTCAGGATATTATGATGCATATTACCGGAAGGCAGGGCAGGTAAGGACTCTTATCAGAAGGGATTTTGACGAGGCTTTTAAAGTCTGTGATGTTATATTGACCCCGGTTTCACCTGGAACAGCCTTTAAAATAGGAGAAAAAACAGAAGACCCTTTAACAATGTATCTTTCCGATATATTCACCATACCTGTTAATCTTGCCGGTCTACCTGCCATATCTGTGCCTTGTGGTTTTGATAAATCAGGTTTGCCTATAGGGCTGCAGATCATTGGAAAGCCTCTTGGCGAAGCGGGGATTATGCAGGCGGCTCATGTACTTGAGGCAGAACTTAAACTGAACAGGGTACCGGATGATTTCAGAGAATAGAGAGGAAGGCACAGGGATTATTTTTGTCTGAAATAGCTGAAATTAAAATAAAAAGGTTTCTCAAAGCCCTGAAAAATATGGATATTGATTCATATGTTTTTCACAGGAAAAATACACTTACTCTTTCTGCGCTCAGAAAGACAGTCAGGGAATGCAGAAAATGCTCTCTTGCTGAAACAAGGCGAACAGTTGTATTCGGAGAAGGTAACAGCCAGGCCCGGCTTGTGTTTGTAGGGGAAGCCCCTGGAGAAGAAGAAGACATCCAGGGAAGACCTTTTGTAGGAAGGGCAGGCAAACTTCTCGATAAATTGATAGAAGGAATAGGATTGAGTCGTGAAGAGATATATATCTGTAATGTTCTAAAATGCAGACCGCCCAACAACAGAGACCCTAAGCCCGAAGAAGCCTCGATTTGTAAATCCTACCTTATTACCCAACTTGAAATTATAAGCCCTAAAATCATATGCACCCTTGGCAAGCACGCCTATAACACATTACTGGGCGTGGATGAAAGCATAATAAGGATGAGAGGAAAACTCACCACCTTCAATGGAATAAAGTTGCTTCCCACTTACCACCCTTCATTTCTGCTGCGCAATGCAGGCAGAATGCAGGAATCTCTTGATGATATGGAAAAATTAAAACATCTGCTGAAGAAAAATTAAGGATAATGAAAAATTATTACAGCCAGTCAGTTGACAAATGCAGGATGCTTCGCTATACATAAAAGAATATAGTTTAAATTTGTAATTGATTAAAAAAACAGAAGAGTTCTTTGAAGCTTTTTGTGTCAGGAGCATGTGCCCTGCAAACATGTTGTGTTGTACAGATTGATTGAACATGTATTGTGCAGAATAATCCGGCAGGAACATGATAACCGGCTTTAATTATTTCCCGCATCTGCCGTGAAATGACTTTGAAAGTGTACCGATAGTTACAGGCGCTTTAAGTAATCATGAGGAGGGCCAGGATATGTGGGATAATATCGGCTACGGTAAATGCGAATTTTTCATCGAAAACTACTTTGAATCCAAAAAAATAGATGCCGCCGAAGCTTCTATAAAACCAGCAATAACAATTTCACGACTGGAAGGTGCAGGCGGACACACTGTTGCTTCATATCTTTCAGAATATATGCAGAAACGTGTCCCCTCCCGTGGTGTCTGGACTGTTTTTGACCGAAATCTAATAGAAAAAGTGTTGGAAGACCACAACCTCCATAAGAGGGTTGCTGATTATATGAAGGAAGACCACAAAGGTATGCTTCGGGATGCCTTTGAAGAATGGCTGGGTTTGCACCCGTCAACATGGAGCCTCGTGGAAAAAATCAATGCAACAATACTTAGCCTTGCAAAAATGGGGAATGTAATCCTGGTTGGCCGGGGGGCCAGCATAGTAACAAAGGATCTGCAGAATGTTTTTTGTGTGCGGCTGGTTGGGTCCCTTGGAAAGAGAATTGAACAGATACGAAAAATTTATAATCTTGATCACAAAGCTGCAATGAATTTTATAAAGAAGGAGGATGAAGGAAACAGAAGATATGTGAAGGATAATTTTGACAAAGATATTGATGATCCTTTGCTCTACAATATAATTATCAATACTGACATGTTCAGCTTCGAAGAAGCCGCCGGTCTGATCGGCGATGAAGTAATCAAGCTTTTTAAACTGGATAAACCGCTAAAAAATGCAAAAAGCAGGAGCATTTCAAGTTAGCAGCAGGAACTCATTTTTTTTAAGGGAGGTACTGTTATGCGCGATTTGGTTCAGAAGATCATTGCTACTGAAAGCGAGGCGAAAATTCTGATAGAAGAAGCCGGGACTGAGGCGGAGCATATCCTGTCGGAAGCGCAAAAGAAGGGCCATGATGTTGTTGAAAAAACCCGCCAGGAAATAATTAATGAAACAGGAAGAATTATAGATGCTGCAATAAATGCAGCAGAACAGGAAAAGCAACGGTGTTTGACAAATACTGCTGCCGAGATTGAGAACAGAATCCAACTTGATCTGGCAACACGGCAGCGAGTTGTTGAGGGGGTTATGCGGTGTCTGTGCAGACAGTCTTAGCCGGTTCCGGAGTTTCTCAATACATTAATTCAGGAAAGGATCTTGACTTTCTTGCATCCTGTCTTCATGCACGTCATAGCCGTATGTTTGAGGTTGAACGATTGGATGCCCTCTGCCGTATCAGGAATTTTCCGGAATTTGTTTCCATGATATTTCCAAAATCCGAGATTAAAGAAATTCTCGATTTCCAGAAATCACTGATTCATGAATTTATCAGCGAATTATCAGGTTTTCGCGCATATGTTTCTGATGCCGGCACAGACCTGATCGATTGGATACTTGTGCGTTTTCAGATGGAAAATATAAAAATATTGTTAAGGGCTTGTTTTAACGGAGCACCCATCGGAGAAATTGAAAAACACCTTATTGTCCTGCCCGCAGCGCTTGCGATTGATAAAGAAAAACTGGCAACAGCGCAGTCGGCTGAAGCTTTTATTTATATGTTGCCAAAGGGGCTGCTCCGGGAAAGTATGAAAAAGGCCCTTAAAACATATAGTGATTACCATGGTACATTTTTTTTTGAAGCAGCGTTGGATTGTTACTATTTTCGGGGATTGCTTGCAAGAATGGAAAAACTTACACAGGAAGAAAGGGAAATTGTCAGTAAAATGTTTTATCAGGAAGTGGATATTTTTCATTTCATGCTGGTTGTAAGGGGGAAGTTTCACTACAGACTGACTTCAGAACTGTTGCTTCCCTTGCATGTAAAAGGAGCCAGAATTTCACGGGCACTTTTTTCTGCCATGCTCAACGATCCTGATGTGAATGTTGTGGTGGATCGTGTAGCAGGGCGGATCTTTGATGCAGCATCCTTTGAATATGGATCAAGTGATGAAAATTCTGCATTTGATATACCAGCTTTTGAGTTCCTACTTTGGAATCGTTTTTTTCATTTATCACTTATGGCTTTTCGCAGAAGTCACATGGGATTGGGAGCAATTGCAGGTTATGCCGGACTTCGCCGTGTGGAAGTGGCCAACCTAATCACTATTTCCGAAGGCATTCTTTCAGATATGCCGGCAGAGGTAATTCGTAGACATTTGATTCCAAAGATAGCCTCTGGAGGTGTCGATGTTTAGACCGGTGTCAATGATGCGTATTGAAGTTGTTGTGCTTGCCCGGGATGAACGTGATGTGCTCAGGGGTTTGGGAAATCTGGGTGTGGTGCAGCTGAGCCGTACAAAATCCGGACCTGATACAACCCCACTGTCCCCTGCTGACCATACAGGGGAGTTGGCACAATATGATCGTTTCCTTACTCGCATCCAGGAAATCCGTCAGTCAATGTCAATTCTTCCATCGACTGAAAAAGATTGCGCAATAAAAATTACTTTGAATGAGGTTGAAGAGAATCTTTCACTCATGGAACACGAAGCCGGTGAATTGTTAAACAAACGTCAGCTACTTGTACAGCGGAGAAAAGAACTGGTTTCTCTTTGTGAGCAGATATCCTGTTATCATGGTCTTGGAATACCTCTGGACGGGCCCGATCAATACTCTTTCCTTCATTTTGTAACAGGGAATTTACCGGAGCAAAGTTTTGAGGAACTCAGAAAAAATATTAATGTTAATATGGTAATTTTCCCTGCAACGAGACAAAGGGGAAGACAGTCTCTTTTTGCAATTACAACCCGCCAGGCATGGTCTGATATGGAAAAAATATTACAGCAAGCCGGTTTTCAGCGTGAGATTCTTCCTTCTATTGAAGGGGCGACAGTGGATAATATTTCAGAAGAAAGAGGGAAAGAAATATTGCAGATAGAAGAGGAACTGGAACAATTGAACAGCCGGATAAGAACAACTGCCGTTGGCTTTGCCGATCCCCTGGAGGAAATTGAAAATATAGTTAATATGGAATACAGACTTCTGGATGCAAGCCAGAAATTCCCGCGTACAGAATCTACTGTTTTGATTAAGGGGTGGGTTCCTGCCAATGATGCAGGCCTGCTGGAACAGCACTTGAGAGAAATTACAAATAACCGGTATATTTTTCAATCATCTCTTCCGGATCTTTCTAAAGAAGAAGATGTGCCTGTTCTTCTGAAACATTCCCCTATACTGCGTCCTTTTGAAATGCTGGTTTCAACATATGGTCTTCCTGACTACAGGGAACTGGAACCGACATTGTTCGTAGCTCTGAGTTATATAATAATGTTTGGTATGATGTTTGGAGATGCAGGTCACGGTATCGTCCTTATTGTTTGTGGACTGGTTGCTCTGCTTGCAGGTTCTTCAAGGGGAATAAAAGATGCTGGCGTGCTCCTTTTTTCAGGGGGATTGTCCAGCATGGTTTTCGGTGTAGTATACGGCAGTTACTTTGGCATTGAAGCATTTAAAAAATATGCATTATGGCATGATCCAATAGAAGGAGATCCCCTGCAACTCATGTATGCGGCCATAGGGATAGGTATTGTATTGATAAGTATCGGGATTGTTTTGAATATTATTAATCGTTTCCGGAGAGGTGATGTAATAGGAGGTTTTCTTGATAAGTTCGGTATTGTCGGTCTTCTTTTTTACTGGGGTGTGCTGGCGCTTTTAACGAATGGGGAAATCATCCGGTCAAGAGGGCTCTTCAATGTGTCAATTTTTTTCTTTATCATAGTCCCTGTAGTGGGCTGGTCATTCAAAGAACCTCTGGAACATTCGGTTAGAGAGAGATCTGGAGAACACAATGAGTCAGGCGAGGGACTGGCAGGAGCTATTATTGAGTCCTGTGTTGGAGCCTTTGAAGCTATTCTTAGTTATCTTGCAAATACTATAAGTTTTGTCCGTCTTGCAGCCTATGCCATGAGTCATGCGGCATTGCTTTTTGCCGCTTTTATGCTGGCAGAAGAGGTCAGAGCTTTCCCTGCTGTGGGTGGTGCATTCAGCATTCTGATTATTATTGCCGGAAATTTAATAGCAATTATTCTTGAAGGAGTTATTGCATCGGTGCAGGCATTGCGTCTTGAATATTATGAGTTTTTCAGCAAGTTTTTTTCCGGCAGGGGTCAGGCATTTGAACCTTTTTGTCTGACAGAGAATCGGCAAAAACGAGCTTTATAAAAAGCTTTATTTTACTGTTACTTTGGGATTGGGTGAGAGGAGCTGGTTGTTAATTACTTGTTGTTAATTAACAGATTGTTAAAGCGGCACTGATTTTGAAGAACAAAGAAGGCTGCTGCAGCAGCCCGGATTATTGGAGGTGTAAAAATGGTAAAGGCATTATTCCGGAGGCTTGGATCAATTGCATTTGTTCTGACAGTAGTTATTCTCCCCTGTTCAACTGTTCTGGCTGAAGAGGCTGTCCCTGGCGTCACACCTGCAGATCCGGCATCGGTGTACAAGGCAATTGGCTTGGGATTGGCAGCTGCCTTTGCTATAGCTGCAAGCATTATCGGTGCAGGCCATGCTGTGGGAAGGATTGGATCAGCAGCTCTTGGTGCAGCGGCAGAAAAACCTGAACTTCTTACCCGCAGCATCCTGTTTGTGGCTCTGGCAGAAGGGCTGGCCGTACTTGGTTTTGCTATTGCCATGATGTTGATACAGAAAATGTAAGAGGTGTGTAGAGTGAAATTTTATTGCATTGCCGACAGGAACACTGTGCGTGGTTTCCAGTTGGCAGGTATAGATGCCCGTGTTGCACTAACAGCAGAAGAAGCTCTCATTGTCTTCAATGAAACAACCATGAAACCTGACTGCGGAATACTTATCCTCACCGAAACAGTAGCTGCCTGGATAAAATTACAGGTGGATGCCATTAGGCTGGAAAGGAATCATCCGCTGATAGTGGAAATTTCCGGGCCCGAAGGACCTTTGTCAGGACATAAGAGCCTGAAGGAACTTGTTCAGGAGGCTGTTGGTGTAAGCGTCGGTTAAGGGGGTATGCGTATGGCAGTAGATCAGGATTCTACTGAAAAGCTGCACGAAGAGATTCTTGCAGAGGCACGAAAAGAGGGTGAGAAGATTATTGACCGTGCAAAACAGGATGCGGAGATATTCTTAACCAGTGCTGCTGCTGTAGCTGAAAGAACCCGACAGGAAGGACTTGAAAGGGCTCGTGCAGATGCAGCGCAGAGGAGCAATTTGATTCTTTCCACGATTCCTGTTGAAACAGGCAGATTACGTACTTCACGCATCGAAACTCTGCTTAATTCCGTATATGAGGAAATAAGGCAAAAATTGATGAATTGCGAAAATTTTGAATATCGCAAGACTTTGATTTCCCTTGCTTCTGATGCAATAAACCGGATGACAGGCGATATGTTTGTTGTAAAAATCCCCGGAGAGAACAATTCTGTTTCTGCTGATGATCTGGCAGAGGAAATTGCCCGTCACATTAACCGTCCTGTAAAGATAACTGTTGTTTACCAGACTGATATGACGGGATATGGTGTTCTTGTTGAAGATGGTGATGCCCATCAGATCTGGGATAACCGTCTTTTGAAGAGATTGGAAAGAATGTGGCCTGAATTGAGAAGACAGATAGCAATACAGACCAAACTCGTCCAGGAAAAGTAAGTGATCAGGAGGATATAATCCATGACCACCACTGATAGAAGCGCTGAGGCCATAGTCACACGGATAAGCGGCCCCATAGTAACTGCTAAAGGTATGTATGCAGCTCAGATGTATGAAGTTGTCGAGGTGGGAGACCTGGGCTTAGTTGGGGAAGTCGTAAGACTTGTTGATGATCAAGCTACCATACAGGTATACGAGGATACTACCATGTTAAAGCCTGGTGCGCCTGTCAAACGTACAGGTGCACCGCTTTCCGTCTGGTTGGGACCCGGGCTGGTTGGAAATATTTACGATGGTATTCAGCGTCCCCTGCCTGGTATCCAAACTCATAGCGGAGCTTGGATTAGGCGTGGTGAAAAAGTAGACCCTTTGAATATGGAAAAACTCTGGGGTTTTGAACCACAGGTCAAATCCGGTGATACCCTGATATCAGGGCAGACCATAGGTACAGTTGTAGAAACATCTTTGGTAAATCACAGGATAATGAGTCCTCCGGATTGCAGAGGCACAATACGTTCCATAGTTGAAAGGGGAAACTATAGAATTACAGATCCACTGGCTTTGATAGAAACCGCAACAGGTCTTCGCGAAATAACCATGCTCCAGCAATGGCCTGTCCGTGTACCCCGTCCTATTCGTGAACGACTACGTATCAGTGAGCCATTGATTACAGGGCAGCGGATTATCGATACGTTCTTTCCTATTGGTAAGGGTGGAGCTGCAGCTATCCCCGGTGGGTTCGGTACAGGAAAGACAATTACCCAGCACCAACTTGCAAAGTGGTCTGATGCTGAAATTATTGTCTTTATTGGTTGCGGAGAGAGGGGCAATGAAATGACCGAGGTTCTTCGCGAATTTCCTGAACTCAAGGACCCCCGTTCCGGTCAGCCATTAATGGAGCGGACGATTCTTATTGCAAACACCTCCAACATGCCTGTTGCAGCAAGGGAAGTATCAATATATACAGGCATAACACTTGCTGAGTATTACAGGGATATGGGCCTGAGTGTGGCAGTATTTGCAGATTCGACAAGCCGTTGGGCAGAGGCCTTGCGTGAACTGGCAGCACGGCTTGAGGAAATGCCCGCAGAAGAAGGATTTCCTGCATCATTGCCTACCCGTCTGGCACAATTTTATGAAAGGGGGGGTGCTGTTACAACTCTTTCAGGCGAGAGGGCTTCTGTAAGTATAGTTGGAGCTGTAAGTCCTCCAGGAGGGGATTTTTCCGAACCCGTTACCCAGCATACACGCCGGTTTATTCGCTGTTTCTGGGCCCTTGATACAGAACTGGCCAATGCCCGTCATTATCCTTCGATACACTGGCTGCACTCCTATTCCGAATATGTTGAGGATGTTAGTGCGTGGTGGCAGAAAGAATCTCCTGACTGGGTTGAATTTCGTACAGAAGCATTAACACTGCTCCAGCGGGAAGACCGTCTGCAGCAGATTGTCAAGCTTGTAGGACCTGATGTCCTCCCGGACAGCCAGAGACTGATACTTTTTATTGCCGAGATTATGAAGGATGCCTTTCTGACCCAGAATTCCTTTGATGAAAACGATATGTACTGTACACCGGAAAGACAGGTGATACTAATGCGAATCATTCTTACTCTGTACAGGAGAGGAAGAGATTTGATTCAGGGCGGAGTGCCATTGATGCGTATCCGTTCCCTGGGGTGCATATCACAAATATTACGTGCAAAAACAGTTTTCAGTAACAAGGATATTGATAAAATGAAAAAGCTCGAAGAGACAGTTATAGATGAAACGGAAAAGCTGGCAAAAGAATATAGCAAGGAAGGAATCCTGATATGCAAATGAATTTTGATGTGGAAGACAGAGGATTACAGTATGTAGGCGCCTCACGAATTGAGGGGCCGCTGGTTGTAGTGGAAAGAGTTCGTGATGTTGGCTACGATGAAGTTGTTGAAATTCTTGACTCAGCCGGTAGATACCGTATTGGCCGTGTTCTCGATATTTCGGAAACACATGCTGTGGTGCAGGTGCTTGAAGGTACAACAGGCCTTTCAAACCAGAATTTGCGTGCCCGCTTCCTGGGAGAAAACTTTCGTCTTCCTGTATCAAGGCACATGCTTGGCCGAATTTTTGATGGCCTCGGCCGTCCTGCAGATAATGGTCCGCCGGCCCTTGCTGCCGAGAGGAAGGATGTAAATGGTATGCCCATTAACCCCTATGCCCGGCGTTATCCACGTGAATTCATACAGACAGGCCTGTCAGCCATTGACGGGATGAATGCACTCGTTCGAGGTCAGAAACTGCCCATCTTTTCCGGAAACGGCCTACCTCACGATCGTGTGTCTGCCCAGATTATGAGACAGGCACGCCTGCTTGATGAGGAGGTTGAATTTTCAATCGTATTTGCTGCAATGGGAGTTAAGAATGATGTTGCTGAATTTTTTATCCGTAATTTCCGGAATTCCGGAGCTCTTGCCCGTGCTGTCATGTTTTTTTCACTGGCAGATGCTCCCAGCGTGGAAAGACTTCTTACACCGCGTGTTGCTTTGACACTGGCTGAACACCTGGCTTTTGACTGTGGTCAGCATGTGCTGGTTCTGTTGACGGATATGACAAATTACTGTGAAAGTCTTAGAGAAGTGGGAACTGCGAGAGGTGAAATTCCAGGGCGCAAAGGCTATCCCGGGTATTTGTATTCTGATCTTGCCAGTATCTATGAACGGGCAGGCCGTATAGAAGGATCTCCCGGTTCTATAACACAAATGGAAATACTTACCATGCCTGCAGATGATATAAGCCACCCTGTTCCTGATCTTACCGGCTATATTACTGAAGGGCAGATAGTGCTTGATCGGGATCTTTTCCAGCGCGGCGTTTACCCGCCCATTGCCGGTCTTCCCAGTTTGTCCCGTCTGATGAAGGATGGAGTGGGAAAAGGATATACAAGGGAAGATCACCCTATTCTTGCAAGCCAGTTGTTTGCGTGTTATGCCTATGTGAAAAGAGTACGGGGACTGGCTGATGTAATAGGAGAAGAAGAGCTCAGCACCCTTGATAAACAATATCTAAAGTTCGGTGAATCCTTTGAAATGAATTTTCTCAACCAGGGTGAGTATGAGAACAGATCTATTGAAACCACACTCGAACTTGGCTGGGAAATATTATCAACATTGCCCAGAGATGAATTGCACCGCGTCAGCGATGCTCTGCTGGAAAAGTATTATCATGAGAAGGAAGAAACTGTTGAATGTACGCCTCTTTTAAAAGAGACATAATCCTGGTAGGTTGGGTCTATGGGAAAACTTAATATTGCACCTACAAAATCTAATTTGCTTGTACTGAAAAAACAACTTGCTTTTGCTGAAGAGGGTTATGATCTCCTTGAACAAAAAAGACAGATTCTTATTTTCGAACTTATGAGTCGTCTGAACCGTGCCAGTGATGTAGAAAAAAAAATAGAAGAAGCCCTCGGCAAGGCCTTTGCTTCTCTCCGTGAAGCACAGATGGAGGTGGGATCCGAGGCAATTGACAGGGCTGTTCTTGCAGTAAGAATGGACCATCAGGTGCATATATCGGATCAACACCTGATGGGTATGAAAATTCCGCACGTTACAGTAAAAACAGAACCGGTCGGCACCCAGTTTGGTATAGGCGGAACTTCGGCAAATACTGATTCCGCAATGAGCGCTTTTGTTGATTTACTTCCATTACTTGCAGAACTGGCGGAAATCGAGAATACTGTAATGAGACTGGCAAGAGAACTCCGTAAAACACAGCGGCGCTGTAATGCCCTTTCCAAGATATTCATGCCTGATTACCGTGAAACCATTAACTACATAATGGGATCTCTGGAAGAAAGGGAGCGAGAGTCCTTTGTTATTCTTAAAATGATCAGGGATCGCCTCGGGCAGCAAACTTCAGAGAATGTTCAGACATAAACCTTTCTGTAACCCCGTGTAAACATATAAAGTTGACTTTTTATTTGCTTGTCGTTAATATAAAGACATGTTTGAAGAAACTATAAGAAAATATGGTTTTATAACACTGATGCTGACCCTGGTGTTTTCATTGTTTTTTGCTGATGGCGGTGTTTTAGGATATATTATGACTAAAAGGGAAATCAGTAAAATAAATACAGAAATTCAAAAATTGGAAAAAGAGAATATTGCATTGATCAATAAAATGGAAAAACTCCAGAAGGATGATGAATTTCTTGAAGAAATGGTAAGAACAAAATACGGGCTATTGCGTGAAGGCGAAAGGCTTTACATGATAGAGAACGAAAAATGATATGAGATACGAAGGGGCAATATACAGACCTCCCAGTGAGGCGGACAGTCTGATCCTGCAGGTGGCCATAGGATGTTCTCACAACAAGTGCACTTTTTGTGGTTCCTTTAAAGATAAGAAATTCAGGATAAGAAGTTTTGAAGAAATAAAAGAGGATATAGATGAAGCAAGGCCGTATGCAAGGCACGTAAAAAAGGTATTCATTGCAGATGGTGATGCATTGATCATACCTCAGAAAAAGCTTCTACCCATTATTGAACTTATCAGGGATGCCTTCCCCGGGCTTGAAAGAATAGGTATTTACGGGAATACAAAATCTATCTTAAAAAAATCAGTGGAAGAATTAAAGACCCTTAAAGATCTTGGGCTCGGTATAGTCTATCTCGGTGTGGAATCAGGAGATCAGGTAACTCTTGACAGGATAAACAAAGGAACTGTTCTGGACAGGACAGCCGAAGCAGCAAAGAGAGTAAAGGATGCAGGTATTGTTCTTTCGGTAACTGTATTGCTCGGTCTTGGCGGAGTAGAACGCAGCAGGATACATGCCGAAGAAACAGGTAAATTCTTGAGCAGGATTGATCCTGATTTTACAGGCGCACTGAGCATTATTCTGGTGCCTGGAACTCCTCTTGAAGAAGAAGTAAGAAAAGGGACTTTTAAAGTCCCTGATCCCTACCAAATTCTTGAAGAACTTGCTGT
>CAYSBW010000025.1:0-30820 GCA_964429485.1 uncultured Syntrophorhabdaceae bacterium | reverse complement strand
AATTCCGGAAAAAGAAATGGCGAACAAACTTGCAAAGAGCCTTCTTTCTCCAAATGTTATTGATTACATACCCCTTACAGATGATTATCTGATCTGCGAGATAGCGCCTCCACAATCTTTTGTAGGAAAAACACTGGAAGAATTGCACATGAGAACAAAATATAATATCAATGTTATTGCAATCAGAGATACTCTGACAGATAAAATACAGGTTACAAAAGCAGATTCTGTAATAAAAGACAGTGAAGCTCTGGTTGTAATCGGAAAATCCGGAGATATAGATAAACTAAGATAGAATAGATGATTAATAGAATTTTTTCATACAACAAAATTGAGAATTATGGGAAAATTTTCATATTGATTTTCTATCTCTTATTCATTTTCATCATGTCTGCATGCTGTAGCAAAAATACAGATAAACTTGATAGAATTTCATCTGAAATTTACTCGGAAATTGATTTGCCAAAACCTCTTCCTTTGAAAATTTTCAAGTCTGATGGCTGTTCATGCTTTCCAAACGGAAACTGGATAGAATGCTGCATAAAACACGACATTTACTACTGGATGGGAGGCACTCGCCAGGAAAGGTTGAAAGCTGACAGAGAATTAAGAAAATGTGTATCAGAAAAAGGTTATAAAATAACAGGCTTTTTAATGTATTACGGTGTCAGGGCAGGCGGTGTATGGTGGCTTCCAACACCGTTCCGCTGGGGATTTGGATGGGAATATCCGCAATCAGGTCCCTTGAATAAACCTTATTAAGGCACAAATGGTTCAGGTGACAAAGCAAAAGTAATAGGCAAAAAAAAGAGTGAATATTAGAGTTGTGACAACTCTAAGGTTTTTAAAACCTTCATTTCTGGAATTTTGATTCAAAAAATCAGGTATTGCCCGATTACAGCAAAACAAATTAAATATTAAAATCACTCAAATCAACATAAGACAGTAAACACATTGTGTTTTCTATCTATAAATAAATGGGTCCGGAGAGTTGTTAAACATTTCCGGAGGTTACTGTATAAGGATGGTCGGGCCGCCATCTGGAGATCTGAAACCGGTCTGCGGCCTTTTGATTAATTATTATTAAACAAAAAAAAGGAGGTATCAGTCATGTGGGCTGAAGCAACACGCGTTGCAGTTATCGGGTTTTCAGGTGTATTTCTCACTCTCATCGTACTTTCCATCAGCATTAATATTATGAGTTTTTTCTGTAAGTTAATAGATAAAAAAGGGGGTAAGAAATAATGACTTTAGATATCTTTAACGAGCTTCTCTTTAAAACAGGTATTGTCCATCTTACTCTGGGTCATGTAGTAATGTGGCTGGTAGGTTTCTTCTTTATATTTCTTGCAATAAAGAAAGGTTTTGAACCTCTTCTTCTTGTTCCAATCGGATTCAGCATATTTTTAGTAAATATGCCCATTGCACCACTGACAGGCCCCGGTGAACTGATAAACCTCTTTTTTAAATACGGCCTTGAAACCGAGATCATACCCTGCCTGATATTTCTTGGTATAGGCGCTCTAACTGATTTCGGGCCTATGATTGCAAATCCCAAGACTCTTCTTCTTGGAGCAAGCGCCCAGCTTGGAGTGTATATAGCCTTCTTCGGATCAATAGTCCTTGGTTTCACAGTCAAGGAGGCTGCAAGTATAGGGATTATAGGCGGGGCAGACGGGCCTACCACGATATATCTTGCCACATCTCTCGCGCCACACATGATAGGCATGGTGGCAATAGCAGCCTATTCCTACATGTCAATGGTGCCCCTGATTCAGCCACCTATCATGAAGCTTCTCACAACAGAGAAAGAACGGAAGATAAGAATGAAACAGCTTCGCCCTGTTTCAAAGCTTGAGAAAATCGTATATCCTGTTGTGGCTACACTTGTCATATGTCTTATTGTTCCTGCTGCCGCTCCTCTTATGGGTATTTTTATGATAGGCAACTTATTCAAAGAGTGCAAGGTTGTCGACAGACTTCTGAAAACTTCTCAGGGAGAACTTCTTAATATAGTGACAATTATTCTCGGTGTCGCAGTCGGCGCTACAATGAAAGCTGAAGTCTTCCTCAAGCCTGAGCCCATATTCATATTTATCCTCGGTCTATTTGCCTTTGCCTTTTCCACGGTTGGGGGAATTTTGCTGGCAAAGATTATGAATCTCTTTCTTAAAGAGAAGATAAATCCTCTCATCGGTTCCGCAGGAGTATCAGCAGTTCCAATGGCAGCACGTGTAGCTGAAAAAGTAGGCGTTGAAGCAGACCCGAAAAACCATCTTCTCATGCATGCGATGGGTCCCAATGTTGCAGGCGTTATAGGTACTGCAGTTGCAGCAGGCATGTTTTTAAGCATGTTGAAATAAAATCAGCAATCAAAATTTGTTGCACCTGTCGTACTTTTACGGCAGGTGCAGAAGGTTCTAATGATAATATGTCAATAAAAATTCTCCTGGCAGACAATCATGAAATTATAAGAACAGGCTTTCGTTCTATCATTGAAAAGGAAAGTGATATGGAAGTTATTGCAGAATCAGGCGATATAGCAGAAATGCTTGATCTTATAAAATTAAAAGAACCTGATGTCGTTATCATGGAAATAGATAAACCAGGCATGAACAGTTCGGAAACCATTCAGAAAGTTATGGGAATACTGCCGGAAATAAAATTAATCTGCGTATCCACCTATGCTGCAAAAATAATATCCCGTGAAACATTAAAGACAGGGGCTATGGGATATCTTGTCAAACACCGTGCCTTTGAGGAGCTGATCCCGGCAATACATTCAGTCATGGCCGGTAGGACATATTCAAGTACTGACAATATTTAAAATTGTCCATAATTAAACATTAAAATCAGGTTTTTAAAATGGCAAAATCAGGTTATCTCTGATTGCTATAAACAGTTATTTACAATTATACTATGCAAGTATTGGCGGATTAGATAATAAATTCGCTAAAACTATAAAAAATAAAATACTGCATAAGGTGTTCAGGGTTAAAAAATCCCTGAAGGTAAAAAAAGGATGGTCGGGCCGCCTCCGGAAAATACATTTCCGGAGGCGGTTTTTTATTATAAATCAAAGGAGGTATCAATCATGTGGGAAGAAGCAACACGCGTTGCAGTTATCGGGTTTTCAGGTGTATTTCTGACTCTTGTCGTACTTTCCATCAGCATTAATATTATGAGTTTTTTCTGTAAGTTAATAGATAAAAAAGGGGGTAAGAAATAATGACTTTAGATATCTTTAACGAGCTTCTCTTTAAAACAGGTATTGTCCATCTTACTCTGGGTCATGTAGTAATGTGGCTGGTAGGTTTCTTCTTTATATTTCTTGCAATAAAGAAAGGTTTTGAACCTCTTCTTCTTGTTCCAATCGGATTCAGCATATTTTTAGTAAATATGCCCATTGCACCACTGACAGGCCCCGGTGAACTGATAAACCTCTTTTTTAAATACGGCCTTGAAACCGAGATCATACCCTGCCTGATATTTCTTGGTATAGGCGCTCTAACTGATTTCGGGCCTATGATTGCAAATCCCAAGACTCTTCTTCTTGGAGCAAGCGCCCAGCTTGGAGTGTATATAGCCTTCTTCGGATCAATAGTCCTTGGTTTCACAGTCAAGGAGGCTGCAAGTATAGGGATTATAGGCGGGGCAGACGGGCCTACCACGATATATCTTGCCACATCTCTCGCGCCACACATGATAGGCATGGTGGCAATAGCAGCCTATTCCTACATGTCAATGGTGCCCCTGATTCAGCCACCTATCATGAAGCTTCTCACAACAGAGAAAGAACGGAAGATAAGAATGAAACAGCTTCGCCCTGTTTCAAAGCTTGAGAAAATCGTATATCCTGTTGTGGCTACACTTGTCATATGTCTTATTGTTCCTGCTGCCGCTCCTCTTATGGGTATTTTTATGATAGGCAACTTATTCAAAGAGTGCAAGGTTGTCGACAGACTTCTGAAAACTTCTCAGGGAGAACTTCTTAATATAGTGACAATTATTCTCGGTGTCGCAGTCGGCGCTACAATGAAAGCTGAAGTCTTCCTCAAGCCTGAGCCCATATTCATATTTATCCTCGGTCTATTTGCCTTTGCCTTTTCCACGGTTGGGGGAATTTTGCTGGCAAAGATTATGAATCTCTTTCTTAAAGAGAAGATAAATCCTCTCATCGGTTCCGCAGGAGTATCAGCAGTTCCAATGGCAGCACGTGTAGCTGAAAAAGTAGGCGTTGAAGCAGACCCGAAAAACCATCTTCTCATGCATGCGATGGGTCCCAATGTTGCAGGCGTTATAGGTACTGCAGTTGCAGCAGGCATGTTTTTAAGCATGTTGAAATAAAATCAGCAATCAAAATTTGTTGCACCTGTCGTACTTTTACGGCAGGTGCAGAAGGTTCTAATGATAATATGTCAATAAAAATTCTCCTGGCAGACAATCATGAAATTATAAGAACAGGCTTTCGTTCTATCATTGAAAAGGAAAGTGATATGGAAGTTATTGCAGAATCAGGCGATATAGCAGAAATGCTTGATCTTATAAAATTAAAAGAACCTGATGTCGTTATCATGGAAATAGATAAACCAGGCATGAACAGTTCGGAAACCATTCAGAAAGTTATGGGAATACTGCCGGAAATAAAATTAATCTGCGTATCCACCTATGCTGCAAAAATAATATCCCGTGAAACATTAAAGACAGGGGCTATGGGATATCTTGTCAAACACCGTGCCTTTGAGGAGCTGATCCCGGCAATACATTCAGTCATGGCCGGTAGGACATATTCGAGTACTGACAGATTCGATGAAAAAGAAATTTGATTTCATTCCATATTCAAACCATATTCAAAGTTGCCAGCTTATTCAGCAATTTTTAAAAAAAATACATTGAATTTATTAGATAAAATCTATAATATGCTCTCTATTAATAGAGGGTTTTCTTTTTACAAATTTAAAATAGGGTTTTTCGAAGCATCAAATAAGGTTTTTTGAACTGGTAATTTTAATAAAAATACTAATAAAATAAACCATGACTTTTATAACAACATTTCTACTACTTTTAGTGTTCTGGATCGCCATGTCCGGTTTGTTCGATATATGGCATTTCGGACTTGGAATTTTATCATGCGCTCTTGTTGCTTATATGTCGGGCGATTTACTTTTCAGCGAAAAACCTTCAATAAAAAAAGTAAAAAAAATATTTAAGCTCATTAATTATTTCGGATGGCTTATCTATCAGATTGTTCTGTCCAATTTACATATTCTCAAACTTGCATTACATCCTGATATGGAAAAAATCATTTATCCAAGTGTAATCAGATTCAAGACAACACTGAAAAAAGATTTTTCCAAATTCGTTTTTGCAAATTCTATAACACTCACACCTGGGACAATTACCATTTATATAGATAAAGACAATTTCTATGTTCATGCAATCGATACTTTCGTTGCTGATTCACTTCCAGGCGAGATGGAAGAAAGAATCAGAAAGGTCTTTGAGGAATAACTATGTATGATTTTCTTTTATATTGTTCTATTTTTTTATGCATCCTCATTTTTATCTGTCTCTACAGAGCAGTCATCGGACCTACACTCTATGACAGAATTATCGGTGCAGGATTCATAGGCACAAAAACAGCTGTTATACTTCTCTTTATCGGCTTCATGTATGTAAGAATTGATATGTTTATAGATCTTGCTCTGGTATATTCAGCATTAAATTTTATAGGAACGCTGATTATCTCAAAGGTTCTGATAAAAAGGGTGGCAGGTACAAAATGATTATAATTGCAGGTTTTTTTATCATTGCCGGATTATTCTTCTTTCTCACTGCCACAATAGGTTTTCTTCGTTTTCCTGATTTTTATACAAGGATGCACGCAACTGGCAAGGGTGATACATTCGGTGTATTACTCTCTATAATTGGCTTGATTATTTATAATCTATATCTTGATCCATCATGGACAGGTATTGTTATCTGCCTGAAACTGCTTTTTATAGCAGCATTCTGGTTCCTTGCAAGCCCTACGGCAACTCATTCACTGCTTAGATCGGCCTTTGAAACAGGTTTCAGGCCCTGGACAAAAGATAAAAAGATCATTGTTGATAAAACTAAAAGTAAAGGTGAAAAATGATTCCTGCTTTAGACATAGTTTTGCTGTTATTGTCGGTTATCACGGCTGTCGGGGCACTTTCCGCAAAGGATCTTTTAAGCGCGATCGTACTTTTAAGCGCCTTCAGTTTCATCATGTGCCTCTTATGGGCTGAAATGGGAGCTGTTGATGTGGCTTTTACTGAAGCAGCAGTAGGCGCCGGTGTTAGTGGGGCCTTTTTTGTAGCTGCTCTTTTTAACATGACAAGGAAGACAAAGGATTGAACAGAATATTTGCTTTGCTAATATCGTTTTTTGTAGGTGCTGTTCTGATTTACAGCACATGGCAATTTCCAGCTATTGGAGATCCCTATCAACCTGCAAGCATACATGTATCACCAAGATACATTGAAAAAACTCTGGAGGAAACCAAAGTCCCAAATGCGGTGACCACTGTTCTTGCAGATTACAGAGGCTATGATACGATGTTTGAAACAAGTGTGATTTTTACTGCAGGCGTGGCAGTGATGATGCTTCTCAGGAGAAAAAAGAATGGTTGAACATCTTGAAGATATAGTCACAAAAAATGCTTCACGGATCATGATACCTTTCATACAGATATACAGCCTCTATGTATTTGTTCACGGACATATAAGTCCTGGCGGGGGGTTTCAGGGCGGATGCATCATGGCAGGCAGTTTTATTCTTCTTTCCATTGCCTTCAGCCTCGATGAAGTAAAAAAAAGGATCAAGACCAGGACTATCGCAATTTTTTGCAGCCTTGGCGTATTTATATATGTAGGTACAGGTCTTCTTCCTGTTTTTTTAGGAGGAAATTTTATTGACTATTCCAAATGGAGCAGCATACTTCACTGCGACCGGATAATGGCCAGATATTATGGAATGGCCTTGATAGAACTCGGAGTACAATTAGCAGTTATGGGGGTTATGATTTCCATCTTTTTTGATCTTGCAACAGCAGGTCAGAACGAAGAAATCTTTAAGGGAAAAAAATAATGGAACTGATACTGGATAAACTCAATTACTGGATTTATGTTGTGCTAATCATGGTCGGATTTTACGGAATGATGGCAAAAAGCAATCTCATGAAAAAGCTTATAGGCATGAATATATTTCAATGGTCAATAATTCTTTTCTATGTATCTATCGGATGCAAGAAAGGCGGGACAATACCTGTTATTATCGGCGGTCACAATGCAGAACACCATTTGATAAAAGCAGTAGATTACATAAACCCTCTGCCGCATGTCCTCATGCTTACTGCCATTGTAGTAGGTGTGGCAACAACAGGAATAGCCCTTGCCCTTCTTATAATAATTTATAAGAAATACGGAACCCTTGAAGAAGATGAAATCATAAAGGAGTTGAAGAAGTGATCCCGGAACATTATCCTGCGCTTATTGTTACTATACCTTTGATTTTGTCTTTCTTTGTTTTTGCCTTAGGATTGTTTAACAAAAAATTATGCTTTCCTATAGTAATTATCGGAACAGGGGCATCTTCATACTTTTCATTCAATATTCTTTACAAAGTTATGACCACAGGGCCTATCCATTATCGCATGGGCTCATGGGAACCACCATGGGGTATTGAATATGTAATTGATCACCTTAATGCCCTTATACTGGTCTGCATTGCGGTAATATCTTTTTTCGTTGCAATATATTCTAAGACAAATATAGCAAAAGAAATTGATAAGGATAAAGTTCCTCAATTCTACACTCTTTTTCTCCTACAGGTAACAGGGCTTCTCGGGATAACGATAACAGGCGATGCTTTCAACCTTTATGTTCTTCTCGAAATCGCTTCCTTTTCCGCTTATGCCTTGATAGGTATGGGCAAAAGAGGCGCTGAATTTGCTGCATTCCGTTACATGATATTCGGTACTATAGGGGCTTGCGCATATCTTCTCGGCGTAGGATATCTTTATATTATTACAGGCTCCCTGAATATGGCAGATCTTTCAAATCTTCTTCCCAATTTTTACCAATCCGATATTCTGATAGTTGCCCTTGCTCTGCTGCTTGTTGGAATAAGCATAAAAATGGCGCTCTTTCCAGTACACACATGGCTTCCTGATTCCTACTCTCTTGCACCATCTGCTGTCAGCGCTCTCATGGCCCCTCTTTTTACGAAAGTTGGTGCCTACGCTCTTATAAGGGTCATGTATACCATATTCGACCCATCCTTTTCAGTTAACCTATATCCTGTAACAACAACACTGGGATGGATAGCTTCAATAGGAATTATTTTTGCCGGTGTCCTTGCTCTCGCCCAGTCAGACCTTAAAAGAATGCTATGTTATCTAATAGTTGCAGAAATAGGTTACATTGTTCTTGGAGTTGCATCAGCAAACAGATTCGGTCTTACCGGTTCAATTCTTCACATAGTAAATGATATGTTTATGATGGTCTGTCTATTCACTGTTGCCGGTGCGATTTTTTCGCAGACAGGTACAACTGATATAGGACAGATGAAAGGGTTATACAAAACAATGCCTGTTACACTCGGGGTTTTCGTGGTAGGAGCTTTATCGGTTGTAGGCATCCCACCGCTCTGTGGTTTTTTCAGCAAATGGTATCTTATTCTCGGTCTCATTCAGGCAAAACAGTGGATATTCCTTTTTTCGCTACTCCTAAGCAGCCTTTTCAATATTATATTGTTTTTCCGGATTTTTCAGCGAGTTTATCTGGAGAATAATGATGCTGCAGAACACGGTCATGTTAATAAAAAACATGTTGGAGTTACCCTTGATAAAATCTCTCTCAGTCAACTGGGGCCAATGGTATTTTTTGCATTGGTAATTGTCCTGCTGGGATTTTACAGCGGTTTTATAATAGATAACATAATACAGTTTGCTGTACCAAAAAGTTTTTAGAAGGTAAAAAATGGAAAACCTGCATTCCCATATACCGCTATTTGCGCTGTTAACACCCTTGATCGGTGGTATACTTATATTACTCACCGGTAATAAAAGGCCAAATCTGCGTGAATTCTGGACTATGAGCGCATCTGTTGTAATGTTTCTTTTTATATTTTCAATGCTTCCCCAAATAAAAGGTGGCAAAGTCTTTGAATATAATATCGTTGAAATTTGTAAAGGAGTATCTTTATTTCTTCGAGTTGATTCATTTGGAATGATTTTCGCTCTTCTTGCTTCTTTTCTCTGGATAATAGTCTCGATCTATTCAATTGGGTACATGCGTGGACTCAATGAACACGCTCAAACAAGATATTATTTCTGTTTTTCCATAACAATTTTAGGCGCAATAGGCGTTGCTTTGTCAGGAAATCTTCTTACTCTTTATATGTTCTATGAAATTTTATCAGTTGCAACTTTTCCACTTGTAGCTCATAAAGAAACAGAGGAAGCTCTTCGGGCAAGCAGAAAATATCTTACCTATTTACTTACAGGCGCAGTTTTCGTGCTTTTTTCAATGGCATTTACCTATTACCTTACTGGAACACTTGATTTTGTAGCTGGAGGATTTGTCAAAGACACTGGATCGCCTGATCTGCTTAGATTGCTTTTTGCAACTTTTGTAATAGGCTTTGGCACAAAAGCTGCTATAATGCCCCTCCACGAATGGCTTCCTTCTGCAATGGTAGCTCCAACACCTGTAAGTGCATTACTCCATGCAGTTGCAGTAGTCAAGGCAGGAGTTTTTTGTGTATTAAGAGTTATTCTCTATGTATTCGGTCCTGATGTACTTGATGATCTGAATATATGGCTGGTCTTTGCGTATATTGTGTCTTTTACCGTCATATTTGCAAATGTGGTTGCAATCACACAGGATAATTTAAAAAGAAGGCTGGCTTTTTCAACCATCAATAATCTATCGATAATAATTCTTGGGGCAGCTCTCATAACAAGTGAGAGTGTCAGAGGAGCATTGCTTCTCATACCTTTCCACGGATTCATGAAAATAACCCTTTTCATGTGCGCAGGCGCCATATACGTAAAAACTCACAAGGAACTGATCAGCGACATGAACGGTATAGGAAGGCAAATGCCAATAACAATGTGTGCGTTTGCAATAGGAGCGGCAGGACTTGTCGGCATACCTCCTGTCTGCGGCTTTGTAAGCAAATGGTATCTTTGTATAGGCGCAATGCAGACCAAGGAAATTATCTTCCTATTTGTCTATCTTATAAGTGCATTGCTTGATGCAGTGTATTTCTTTCCGATTATATACGGTGCATTCTTTAAATCAGATAAGAATGGTTATGCTGGAGTCAAAGAAGCTGCCCCGATGATGGCTGCACCTCTTGCAATAACTGCTGCTTTTTCATTGGTTTTGGGAATTTTTCCTGATTTCTTTATGAAATTTTATACACTGTCTGATTTGATAGTAAAAAATGTTTTTAAAGGATTTTAAAAAATGCTTAGAAAACCGGTAACTATAATTTTTTTGGTTTTGTTCACCATACTTTCTTATTTTTTCACACCTGTAGATGAAGTGCATTTTTTTTGGGAAAAATTACCCATCTTTAATATACTGTTCGGTTTTGCCGGATGTGTACTGATAATTTTTGTGTCAAAATATTTAGGACATTTATTTATCCAGAAAAAAGAGGATTATTATGATTAATGCAGTCCATCCAGCTTTAATACTTTTTTTTGGAGCATTTTTAGTATATTTCATCAAGGAAAGAAGAACAAGACAGTTTATTCAAATTATTATTCCTGTTCTTGCCTTTATTGATCTTCTTTATCTCGAAGAAGGAAACTGCTGGCAGTATAAATTTCTTCAGTACGAACTCATACTGGGAAGAATTGATAAGTTGAGTCTTATCTTTTCATATGTATTTGTAATAGCTGCTTTTCTCGGTATGGTCTATTCTCTTCATGTCAAGGACAACGGGCAACATGCAGCTGCTTTAGCTTATGTGGGAAGCGCTCTTGGAGTTACTTTTGCAGGCGACTTTATCACATTGTTTGCTTTCTGGGAAGCAATGGCAGTCGCATCTGTTTTTCTTATATTGTGTAAAAGAAGTGAAAAAGCAATACAATCAGGCTTCAGATATCTTATGGTACATTTGTTCGGAGGAGCCTGTCTTCTCGCAGGTATTATCATCTATGTAAGCAAAACAGGATCAATTCAGTTTAATGCAATAGAATATGGCGATATATCTTCAATAATGATTCTCATAGGTTTCATCATAAATGCTGCGGTCCCTCCTTTGCATGCCTGGCTCCCTGATGCATATCCTGAGGCAACGGCAACTGGAAGTGTTTTTCTTTCTGCATTTACTACAAAAAGTGCAGTATATGTTCTCATGAGAGGTTACCCGGGAGTTGAACTGCTCGTATGGCTTGGCGCTATTATGGCTTTATACGGGATAGTATATGCTGTACTTGAAAATGATATAAGGAGATTGCTGGCATATCACATAATAAGCCAGGTAGGGTACATGGTATGCGGCGTTGGCCTCGGTACGGAAATGGCATTAAACGGGTCAGCGGCACATGCTTTTTCCCATATTCTCTATAAAGCTCTGCTTTTTATGGGCGTGGGAGCAGTCATTGAAGTTACAGGAAGAAATAAAATGACTGAACTCCAGGGAAGAAACCTCTATAAAAAAATGCCCATATGTCTGTCATTATACATGATTGGAGGATTCTCAATTTCGGCAGTGCCGCTGTTCAATGGATTCGTTAGCAAGACCATGATTGTCTATGCAGCAGGAGAATTGCACAGGCCGGTAATCCATCTACTTTTACATCTTGCTTCAATAGGAACTTTCCTGCACACAGGATTAAAGCTTCCCTATGGCACATGGTTCGGGAAGGCGCCAAAAAATGTAAAATATGATGAAATAGATGCTAAGGAACCGCCTATTAATATGCTTATCGCTATGGGCCTTACTGCTTTTTTATGTACTTTTACAGGAATATATCCTGATTCTATTTACAGACTGCTCCCCTATGAAGTAACATTCCATCCATATACTGTCAATGCAGTATCAGGAATGCTCCAAATTCTTGTCTTTACAGCTCTTGCGTTTTTTATATTCATAAATAAACTGGGTGGCGAACCAACTGTAAGTGTTGACACCGATTGGTTTTATAGAAAGGGAGGTCTCCTTTTTGTTAAATTTTGTGAAGGCTTTGTTGAATTAAGGTCAGCAGTTCAAAAACAGGCTGTAAAGATAACCGAATCTGCTATAAAGTTCAGTACAAATCCTATACAAAGTTTACAGTTATTTATTGCAGGCAAAAACACAAAAACTCTTGTACCTTACAATTCAGACAAAAACCGCTTGCCCATAGGCATCGGGGTATTCTTTTTTCTCATTGTTTTTTCCATATACTGCCTGTTGTTCCTATCCATGAAGGGATAATATTCGAAAACTGACCCCACCAACTCCCTTGCCTTTATCCTGTTTCCATCCAGGGATGGATAAAATCCAGGTTAATATTCTTGAAGAACTGATTTTTTTATATAAGGATTAAGAAAGATTCTTTTTGTTTCCACAGCATTTTTCTGTCATTACCGGTTAATATCTATCTAATAATTTGGGTTCTAATTTATCATAATGAATGGACAATCCTAAAGGAAACTTGGACAAGGTCTTTCTCTGATGAAAATACCTGCTGGATTACAGTAATAAAAAAGCGGGAATAATCCCGCTTTTTTATTTTCAGTATAAACTTCTTTCATCCCGGATTTATCATCAGGAAGGTATCGGTGTATCCCTGAGCAAACCGTCGGGGGTCAAGGAAGCCTGGTCTTTCGCTTAACGAACACACTATATTACTCCCATGGCCTTGAGCACTGAAAGCATAACTGCTGCAGCCATAACTGAACCTATCTGACCGCCTGCATTGGCACCCATGGCATGCATGAGAAGAAAACTTCTTTTATTATATTTCTGACCTTCCTTTTGAACTACACGAGCAGACATAGGGAATGCTGATATACCCGCTGCACCAATAAGAGGATTTATTTTTCCACCTGTTACATAATAGAGAAACTTGCCGAAAAGAACACCAAAAACAGTGTCAAGGCATATGGCCACAAGACCAAGTGCGAGAATTATAAGAGTTGTAGGCTTTACAAATACTTCTCCATTCATTGTAGCACCAATCGATATTGCAAGAAGCAGTGTAACAATATTTGCTATTTCATTTTCAGCAGCTTTGGTCAGTCTGGCGACTGCGCCTGATTCTTTCATAAAATTTCCTAACATGATTGTGGCAAGAAGGGGTAAACCCATAGGAGCTATAAGCCCTCCAATTATTGTAATTATAATGGGGAAAAGTAATGCTGTTGTATCTGAAACTGTTTTCTGATGTGTTACCATCACAGTTTCACGCTCTTTCTTTGTTGTTAGCGCCCTCATGATAGGCGGCTGAAGCAATGGTACAAGCGACATATAAGAATAGGCTGCAACCGAACAGGGGCCAAGCAGCTCTCTTGCATATTTAGATGCCACATAAATAACTGTTGGCCCGTCACAGGCGCCTATTATTCCTATTGTAACAGCTTCGTTATAAGGAAAACCCAAAGCCAGAGCTATAAGAAGTGTTAAAAATATACCAAACTGTCCTGCAGCTCCCAGAAGAAAGGTATAAGGATTTTCAAGAACAGGTCTAAAATCTGTCATGGCGCCAATTCCGATAAAGATAAACAAAGGAAATAATTCATTTACAACGCCCATATTATAAATTGTTCTTAAAAAACCTTCTTCTTCCATAAGTCCAGCAAGGGGAATATTTACCAGAATACATCCGAAACCAATGGGAACAAGGAGTAAAGGTTCAAAACCCTTCTTAATTCCCAGATAGAGGAGTATTCCTCCTACAGCCATCATTACCAGGTTTGACCAGTGAAGAGCCAGGGTTCCTGCAATCAGTCCTGAAAATCCCGCAATTATTGCATCAATCATCTAAAATTCCTCCTTTCCTATTTTTCATCTTTTTTGTAGGGAAAAATCTTCTTTAGAACAGTCATCACAAGACTGAACAGAATAAGTGTGGCAATTGTGCCTCCCATGCCAACAACAAGCATGGTTAATCCGAAAGTCCATCTATCCATCATAAACCTGCCTCCTATGTATGTTTTTTTGTTTCATTTATTCATACAGTCAACAGCAGGTATTGTCAACGGAATTATTTCACAAAATAGCTTCTGGCCTCACTGGATTAATAAAAAGAAATTTGGAAATTTAAAACCCGGATTGTTTGATATTTAATTTTAGAGAGATGTAAGACCTTCTCTTATCGCATATTTCGTTAACTCAGCTATGCTGCGTATATTAAGCTTTTCCATGATCTGCTGCCTGTGTGTCTCTATAGTCTTTACACTTACACACAAACGGGATGCTATCTCCTTTGTCGCTTTTCCCTCTGCAATCAGCTGAAGAACCTCCCTCTCCCTGCTGGTTAATGCTGTAAATACTGTTGACTCATTTGCAGGCACATTGTGAATATATTCTTTTATTACCACATCAGTTATTTTTGGACTTAAATAAGGCTGACCTGTCATAACTGTCTGAATTGCCAGCTCAAGTTCCTCGAAAGCGCTATCCTTCAGGAGATACCCCGATGCACCTGCTTTAAGCATCTGAAGCACAAACCTCCTGTCTGAATGCATTGAAAGAGCAATAACCTTTATATTTCTGGTTTCCAGAATAATCTGACGTGTGGCATCAATACCGTTCATATCAGGCATTCCTATGTCCATAATAACAATATCAGGCAGGATTTTTTTTGCAAGGCTTACTGTTGTTAATCCATCCTGCGCTTCTGCAACCACTTCCATCTTCGGGTTTTTCTCGAGCAGCGCGCGCAATCCCTCTCTTATGATTTTATGGTCATCTGCCAGGATAATTTTAATAGTCATTTAATATCTCCGTTATTATGTTTATTCATGTTTCAATGGAGCATGCAGGATTACTCTTGTCCCGCGATTTTTTTGTGATCTTATTTCCATCTGACCTCCAAGGTGATGAAGCCTCTCGCGAATACTGAAAAGACCGAATCCTTTATTTTCATCAAGATAAAAATGCATCTTCGCTGCATTAAAACCTGCCCCGTTATCTGCTACATGAATGGATATATTATTTTCTGCTTTTCTTACAGTAACTTTTACTTTCTCAGCACGGGCATGCTTAGTAACATTTGCTAAAAGCTCACGTACTGCTGTAAAAAGAAAGATACGGATTTCATCATTAACGGGTTTGAATTGATTATCATTTTCAAACCCGCAATTAATTCCATGCTGTTCGTGTATCTGCTCTGTCAGCCATTCAAGGGCAGACTCAAGCCCCAGATCATAAAGTATTGGCGGACTTAACTCAAAAGTCAGTGAACGGGTATAGCGAATTGCCTGTTCAATATATTCTCTGATCTCAGTAAGTATATCTGTGGATTGGTTTGCTTCAGCATCCTTCAATAGGGCGCCGAGTTTTATTTTAGAAACAGCAAGAACCTGACCTATATTGTCATGAAGCATATTAGCTATTCGTCGCCTCTCCTGTTCTTCTGCAAGTGAAAGATCTGATGCCAGTGACCTTAACTGTTTCTGATAAGATTGTATTTTTTCTTCCGCCTTTTTCTGTTCACTTATATCCTCTACAGTTCCCTCATAAAAAAGAACTGATCCATCAAGGCCTCTTATTGCTTTGGCATTCTCACGCATAAAAACTACAGGTTTGCCGCTTCTTTTCCACTTTACCTCAAATCCTCTTACCCTATCCTCTTTTTCAAGACGCTTTTTAAGCTTTTTTTTCAGGTATGTAGGTTCATAATCCCCTTTTTTCTGATTGCTCGCCACCATTTCATTAAAGGAATTATAACCAAGCATTCTGATCAGTGTAGGATTGGCCATTAATATTCTTCCATCAGGATTTGTGCGGTAAATACCTATAGGTGAATTTTCAAATAGATTTCTGTATCTTTCAGCGCCTTTGCGAAGCATCTCTTCAATACGTTTGCGCCTGTTAAGCTCCAGAGTAAGACGTTCATTTGCATCGAGCAATTCCACTGTACGTTCTTTTACACGCTGTTCAAGCTCATCCTTGGCCTTCTGAAGAAACTCTTCAATCTGCTTATGTTTTGTAATATCATTATTGATCTCCATTATAGCAATGGGACAGCCGTTATTGTCCTTCTTTAACGTCCATCTGCTTCCTACAACGATTCTAATTCCATCATTTCTTGTATGTATTAGCTCTCCATCCCAGCGCCCGCCGTGAAGTACATCTGCTTTAATTTCTTCAATAGGCTTGGGGAATTCTGTACAAAGAAGATCATGGATATTCCTTCCCATAACATCTTCCCGGGACCACCCGTATCGTTCTGTTGCTCCGTTGTTCCAAAATGTTATTTCTCCTGCAATTGTACTGACAATGATAGCATCTTCTGCAATGTCAAGAAGTTCAGCCTGATCTCTAAGTTTTTCAGCCTGTCTCTGAAGTTCCTCGCTTTTCCACAGGGTTTCTTCCATATTCTCAAATTTCTGTCTGGAATTTTCCAGTTCTGCAACCTTTTTTCTCAGTGCGGAAATTTCCTGCAACAAATCTTTTTCATTATTATTGGAATTTTTCATATCCGGTTTTACTCCATTTTAAAACTTTAGATAATCTATAATAAATCAAACCTTGTTGTCTATTCATTAACTGAACAGCAAGCATATAATAATAAATCCTTCAAATTTAATTTACATGGAAAATATTCATTCATTGACATTGGCTGAATACAAATTATAAAATGAATCAAAATTAAAAACCAGTGACAGAGAGTACCTAAGGAGGAATGTCGTTAACTATTCGACAGATCAATGATGAAAAGGAAAATTACAAGACAAATTCATATCAACAATGTTCCGGTTGGTGGTAATAGTCCCATAATTGTTCAATCAATGCTAAAAACTCACCCTGAAAACCCTCAGGAAACACTGGATCAGGCACTGGCTCTAAAAAAAGCCGGTTGTGAGCTTATCAGACTTGCCCTGCCTCAGGAAGAGGCATGCAATACCATCCCTTTTCTTAAGAAAGAAATTGATACACCTCTTATAGGAGATATTCATTTTAATCACAAAATCGCCCTGAAAGCTATGGAACTTGGAATTGACGCAATACGAATCAATCCGGGAACAATAAATAATACTCGGAAAGTTAAGGAAATTGTCCTGCTCGCTAAAGAAACCGGAACTCCCATTCGCATTGGTTTGAATACTGGCTCAATGGAGAAAAAAATCCTTAAAAAATATTCCAGACCCTGTGCAGACGCCATGGTTGAAAGTGCACTTTATTATATAAAGTTTTTCGAAGATCTCGGCTGGAGGGAATTGAAAGTATCGTTAAAGGCTTCAGATGTATTCCAGACAATCGATGCATATAAAAAATTCTCAGAACAATCGGATTACCCGCTTCATGTGGGCATAACTGAGGCAGGGCCAATATTTTCAGGTGCAATAAAATCCGCCATAGGCATCGGCCTACTGCTCTATAAAGGTATTGGAGACACTATAAGAGTTTCACTGACCGGAAATCCTGTTTACGAAGTCAGAGCTGCATATCACATTTTAAGAAATCTCGGGTTGAGAAACAGGGGAATAAACATTATTTCCTGCCCCACCTGTGGCAGATGCAAAACAAGTAATATCTTTGATATTGTGGCTGATTTTGAAAAAGAAGTTGATCACTTTGAGAAAAACCTTAACGTAGCCATAATGGGTTGCGAGGTTAACGGACCTGGAGAGGCAAAAGAAGCTGATATTGGCATAGCTTTCGGCGCTAATAAAGCTGTACTTTTTTCAAAGGGAACAATCATAAAAACCAATATACCAAAAGAAATGGCAAAAAATATTCTCAGGGATGAAATTTATAACATGTTGTCATAATAGAACCCTGTAACAGGATTTTATTCCCTATGATCTTCCATAATCATCCTCGATCCTTACAATATCATCCTCTCCGAAATATTCGCCTCTTTGAACCTCTATAAATATCAGAGTTTCCAGACCAATATTTTCCATCCTGTGAAGCGCTTCTCGGTCTATATTAATGCACTCTCCGGGATCCAGGAAATGTTCTTTTCCATTAATTGTCACCTTACCCTTTCCTCTCACAACCTGCCAGTGTTCCTCTCTTTTGAAATGTTTCTGATAACTTAGCTTATTTCCCGGAAAAACATCTATTCTTTTTACTTTAAAATCAATTTCATCCTGAATAACAAGCCACCTGCCCCATGGAGGATTTCCTTCCTGCCTGCTATCTGTTTCCATAAAATCTCCTATAATTATTTATTTACAATTGCCCTTATTATCTGACGGAATTTTATGCTGTCCTTTCAGTGTGTTCATTTTTTCATTCCCTTTTCCATAATTATTTAAACTGATACGACAATATTAGCAAGAAAGATTGGAAAAATTTTCAGGCATTTATCAGACAATGCCCTGGTCAGAGATACCCTGACATCTTCATAATTACAAATTAAGGACAATTTATATCAGATGATGTTATTTAATAATTTTTATCAGGCAAGACCTGATTGAGTACAACAGAAAAATGTTGTATAGTTAGACAATAAATTATGAAAAAAATAGTTATAGGCACAGCCGGGCATATAGATCACGGCAAAACTACTCTTATAAAAGCTCTTACAGGTATTGACTGTGACAGGCTTAAGGAGGAAAAAGACAGGGGTATTACAACAGAGCTTGGTTTTGCCCATTACAAATTCGGTGATGACCTGCTTTTGGGAATAGTAGACGTACCAGGTCATGAAAAGTTTATCAGGCATATGGTTGCCGGGGCCTGGGGTATTGACATGGTACTCCTTATTGTAGCAGCAGATGAAGGGGTAATGCCACAAACAAGAGAGCATGTTGATATATGCGAACTTCTCGGACTCTCAAAAGGCATTGTTACAATTACAAAAAAAGATCTTGTTGATGAAGATATGATTGAACTCGTCAGTGAGGATGTACAGGACCTTCTAAAAGGCAGACTGCTTGAAGGGGCAACAATAATACCGGTATCTTCAACTACAGGGGATAACCTTGAACAGCTCAGGAATACAATCAAGGAAATCGCCTCTGGAATACAGGAAAGGTCAGGCAAGGGTATATTCAGATTGCCCGTTGACAGAGTTTTTACATTAAAAGGACTCGGCACAATAGTAACTGGAACATGTATTTCAGGATCAATAAAAACTGGAGAAGAAATCGAGATATATCCCTTGAATAAAAGGGCAAAAATAAGAAACATCCAGGCATATCATGAAGATGCAGCAGAAGCAATTGCAGGAGAAAGGGTTGCCCTGAACCTTCAAGGCCTGGAAAAACAGGATATAGAAAGAGGAACTATCATAGGCAGGCCTGATACTCTGATATTGTCCAATCGCATAGACGTAACTTTAAAATATCTTGAGCTCCCCTTCAAACCCATAAAAAGCGATTCAACCTTAAGGTTTCACATAGCCACTGCACAGGAAGAAGGAAGGCTTGTTTTATTCAACAAAGATAACATAGAACCTGGTGAAGAGCTTTTTGCCCAATTTGTATTTTCAAATCCTGTTGTTGCATTGCCTGACGACAGATTTATTATTCGCGGATCCTATTCCGTTCAAACAATAGGTGGTGGAAAAATCCTCGATATTACACCGAAAAAACATAAAAGAAAATCAGCTGAAACAGATTCCATCTACAGGCTTTTAAAAGAAGGTACTTATACTGATAAGGCTGAATATCACATACTTAAGGGAGAATACAAAGGTATAAACAGGGCATCTCTTCCTGTGCTTATAGGAAAAGATATAACCCATGCTACTGCTATAATGCAAGGGCTCATAGATCAGGAAAAGATAAAATCTATAGGCAAAACAACGATAGTTCATTTGAACTATTTCAGAGAATACAAAAAAAATCTAAAACAGATCCTATCTGATTTTCACGCAAAAAACCCTTTAAAAATAGGAATTTCAAAGGAAGAACTCCGTACAAGACTCCCCGCTGTTGAGACCCAGATATTTCAGACAGCTCTCGACGAATTCATAAATGATGGGACACTGGAAACCGAAAAGGACAAAGTAAGGGCAAAAAACACCGGTAAACCTGTTGATAAAGATATAGAACGTCTTGAAATTGATATATTAAACAAACTGCTTCATACTGGAATCACTCCACCCTCATTAAAAGAATTATCAACAGAGATGAAAAAAAGTGATAAGCAGATAAAGGACATCATTGAAAAATTAACCTACAAAGGTAAAGTGATCAAAGTCAAGGGGGATCTCTATTTCCACAGTGATGTCATGGAAAACATAAAAGAAAAAGTAATAGCATATCTTAAGGACAAAAAAGAAATGACACCTCTCGATTTCAGATCATTCTTCGATATATCGAGAAAATATATGATACCCATACTCGAATATCTCGATGAGATTAAACTGACAATCAGAGTTGGTGACAAGAGGGTTTTACGAAGCTAATTTAGCAGTTGAAACTAAACCTGTCTTAGCTGTATTGGTTAAGATTTAATCTGACACTCCTTGATAAATTATGACGAATTTGCACAATAAAGAAGGTGTCGGAGTATTCTATCTTATCAGCAACAGTTCCTCTGATATCCAGCCTTCCTTGTCTCCTAATAAAAAGAATTTATACCATTTCCTGTTTGTACTATCTGATTTTTCCTCAACAATTTTAATTTTTTCACCTTCAAAAATCATTCCTATTCTTGCTGCATCAATATAAGGGGCAATTCTCACATTAGCAGCGCTTGCAATTATCAATGCCTCTTTCTCATATTTCTCCGGTGCTGCTTTGTTACTAACCGAATATGGTTCTTCATCACTTTTTGATTCTGTTTTTAGTTTCTCTTCTGCCTGTTCATTGAATACAGAATTAATATTATTGTTGCTGATAGCGATTTCCTTTTTCATCGGTTCTGAAAAACCAGGTCTTATTCCACCAAAAGTAAAATAATAACCCCCGGCAAAACCTGCAATTATCGCCAATAAAATGGCCATTACAGCAAAAAAAGGTCTAACATTATTTATTTTTGTAGCATATTTAATATCAATATTCTGCTTTGTAACAGAGGTTTTTATTTTTTTCCCGGAAGCAATTCTTCTCTCAACAGATTCCATAACATTATCGGACAGGGACTCCTTTTTAATCTCCCTCTCTCTGATATCAATATATGCAATACTATCCCCGCTTCCTGACATGGCATTTATAACCTTTGACATTTCCTTAAAACCTATCTTGCCTGAACGATCAGCATAACCTGTCAGCAAGGAAAGATCGGACATTGCTATTATTGTTCTCGGAGAACCATTGGAATACCTCTGAATAATTTCCAGGGCATCATCTGAAAAAATTTCCCTACCTTCACTTAGACCTGCCTTTTTCAACCTGTGCCTGATGAGCTCTTTTGTTTCATTTAGCTGTAAAGGAATCAGATAATATCTGACAGGCAATCTCTGCCAGAATTCCGGTATTGATTTAATTTCATTCCACAGCGGTTTCTGCCCTGATAAAATGAATGTGTGGAGATATTCGTTATTAAATGTAAGGTTTATGAGAATCCTCAGTTCCTGTAATATATCGTGGGCGCCGCACAACATCTGTCCTTCATCTACGATTATTATACTCTTGCCCCCCTGCTGCTTTACCTTGATAAGGACTTCCTTTAATGCCATAAGGTTTTTCAGTTTATCCTGAGAACCATCTATATCAGCGCTGGTCTGCATCTGGTCACATACAAAATCAATTGTATGTTTCCCCGACCTGTTCTGCTCATCAGGTATGGCATTGGTAAAACACCCGGTTATATATGCCAACAGTTGGTTCGAGGTTAAGGTAGGATGGTCAACAAAGGCATATCTAAAGGAATTACCGTATATTTCCTTCATCTCATTGATAAGTTTTAAAAGAATACTTGTTTTTCCCAGACCTGCATCTTCGGATACAACAAGAGCTCCGCCTTTGTTTGTGTTAACTGCATATTTCAATCTTTCAAGGCATTCATAGTACTGCCCTGCCATATGCATCATATTGCTATCAGGAGCAAGAAGGAACGGATGCTCTTTCAATCCCCAATATTCTATATAACTTTCAGTCATGGTTTACATTTTCTGCAGGGAGAATATCCCACTTTTATCGCATCAGAACGACTTCGAAAAATAATCCTGTTCTTCTTGGAGATTTTATCCGCTTCCGGACATGATGGTCTGTGGAGGATATAGGTTCTTTTATTGCCTGTATAAATTGTTTCGGTTTCCTTCTTTTTTTCCTGCCATAGCCCTCTTTCCTCAGCCATTGCCTTTTTCTGATTGTTTAATAACAGATCCTTATGCTTTAAATTCGGCGGCTTGATCATTACTTTCGCATAGCCAAGTTTTACAAGCTCGGCATTTACAAAAGTATTTTTAACAAAAACATAAGCAAGAAGTCTTCCATACTGGTCTTTTTTTTCAACATCATATTCAAGTCTTACCTTTTTCATTAAGACGAGCTTTCTATTATATCTTGCAGCATCTCTTGCATAAAATTCAGCGCCTTTTCCCTTGACATACACTTCAGGCGCATCTATACCCAGATATCTCACAGTCTCACCTGTGTCAAGCCGGATAGTATCTCCATCTATAATCTTATTGACCACATACTCCCTGGCAAAGGAATTGCCTGTAAAAATCACTGTGAGACAAAAGAAAATCATAAATAAAATATTTTTTTGCATGGGAGGATTGTACAATATTTTACCTCCATGTTAAATAGAGACTTTCATAAAACACAGTACTGATTAATCACCTCCTCCATGTATAATTAAAGGCAGGTATCTTATTTACACATTAATCCCTGATTTGTCATTTTATTTCGTTTCATGTATCAGACCATTTCGCGCAAGCACGCTCTTTTCTCTCCAGCAGCTGCAATTACAGGGGCTTAAGTCGCCCCCTCCACTGACAAAGTCTGTGAGCCCACCCCTTGTCCACTGTGTAAGCTGATGTATGCTCACTGTTTAGGTTTTGGAACTTTCACTTGAAAAGCATCTAAAAACCAGGCTTCCTCGTTTTACAATGATTTGCCCATGGATAGCCCTGACACCTTTACTATTAGCAAATGTGGTTTTAAAAAAAGGATTGAAAAGTCCGGTAAAACAGAGCAGTATTTATAAATGGCAGAAAAACCACGCACACCACATCAGGTAATGATTGTAAAATCTTCTGCAGGAGCAGGAAAAACTTACAATCTTGCGCTGCGCTACCTCCAGCTCCTTCTATTGGATAAGACTGAAGGTTACCCGGGGAAAACCCGCATATCAAATATTGTGGCAATAACCTTTACAAATAAAGCTGCCCGTGAAATGCGTTCACGGATTATAGACTGGATGAAAAGGATTATACTTGATCTGACCTTTGAAGGCTCATTGAATAAACCAATAGATGAGATCTCAGGAGGTGGAACAGGGATAAATAATGACGGAAATAATAATTCAGAAAATTTTAAAAATCTGATTAAAGAAGCAATTGAAAGAAATTTTGAAGAGTTGATTAAAAATTTCTATGACTTTAATGTCGGGACTATTGACAGTTTTGTCAACCTGACTCTGAAAGCTTCTACTTTTAAACTTGATCTGCTGCCTGACTTTGATATCTCAATTGACTCTGCCACTTACATTGATATTGTTCTCCAGGAATGTCTTCAAAAAATACTGGAAGATGATGTTGTCCGTGCAAAATTCGACTGGTTTTTGAAAAACTACATTGAATTGGAAGGAGAGCGCGTAAAATGGATACCTAAAGACTTTCTCCGGGATATCATATCAGGGTTCTGGGGTGAAGAAGCTAAGGAAAATGCAGATTTTATTTATAAAGATAATATATCCGGCATCAGAAACATTAAAAATAAAGTTGAAAATGAAATTTCAGAATTATCCTCTTATTTGAAAAAAACTGAAGGTATGAAGCCTGAAAAAAGATTCATTGATGCCCTGGACAAATTCTCTCTTTCTGCAAAGACCGGTAATAAATTAAGTAATTATTTTCTGAGGCAAAGCCTCGAAGCATCCATGAACAAAAACAGTCTTCAGCCTGACATGGAGCATGAGAATTCATGGAAAAATATATTGAGTCTTCTTTCAATTTATTTTGAAACTATCTCGGAATCAAAATTCTCATCCTATGTAGACATATATTTACTTTTCAAAAAAATTCTGAACAGAGAAATAACCCACAATAAAAAGCTTGTACTTATAGAACAATTGAACACGCTGTTGCAGCAGATACTTGACAGGGAACATTTTGTCCCTGAAATATACTACGCACTTGCAGAAAATTTTTCCCATTTTCTAATAGATGAGTTCCAGGATACAAATCATCTGCAGTGGAAAAACATTGAAATTCTTGCAGAAGAGGCATTAAGCAGGGGCGGCACTCTATTTCTTGTCGGGGATAAGAAACAGGCAATATACAGGTGGCGAGGCGGCAAATCAGAGCTTGTTGATGATGTAATAAAAAAATACAAGACCTATCCTGTCTATGAATTGAAACTCTCAAAAAACTACAGAAGCGATGAGTCCATTGTAAAATTCAACAATGTCATTTTTAAAAGCTCCAGTTTGAAATCACTCATAGAATCTGCAACTGAAGGAATCTCCCCGTATAATTTATCAACAATACTTGAAACATACTCTGACTCCTGGCAGCAATTTGTAAGCACAAAGGAAGGCCGGGGATATATATCCATTGAAAAGATAACTGCCGATAACAATGGAGACAGGGAAAATCCGACAGATAATGATGTAGACTCCTTTTCTAAACTTCAGATAAATGAAATAATCAAAAACAGATTCATACAGTTGATACGTGATATTAAGAATAGAGGCATTTACAGGGATAAGGATATTGCAGTGCTTGTCAGAAGAAAGGAGGAGGCACGCCTTATTGTCAGAGCCCTTCTTGAAACCGGTTACAGCGTAGAATCAGAATTTACTGTTAATGTAAGAAATAATCCCCGCATAAGGGAAATGATAAACTTTTTAAGCTTCATCAATGCGCCGGATAATGATCTCGCCTTTGCAGGGTTTCTTACAGGTACTATATTTCAGAAAAAAACCATGCTGTCCGTGGAACGGATCAATCAATGGATTGAAAAAATAAGAACAGAAAGAAATCCGGATCTCCTTTACAGAAAATTTCAGGATGAATATCAGCACGTATGGGATGAATTTTTTGAATATTTTTTTAAACGTGCAGGATATCTGCCACTCTATGAACTTGTTGTTCTCTTCCTGAAAAAATGGGAAGCACTAACATCATTTCCGGATGATGCACCTTTTTTTATGCATATTTGCGAGCTTATAAAAGAAAGAGAAATTTATGAAGGAAGTAATCTGAACAAATTCCTTCAATTCTGGAACAATGATTCAATCAGTACCTTCCAGGACAGGCCTGAAGGAGAAAAACCCTTTCTTTTAAATACCTTTGAAGGCACAAATGCTGTTAAAGTCATGACAATCCACAGGGCAAAAGGACTTCAATTTCCTTTGGTAATACTGCCTTTTTTAAAGTTCACCTCCTTCAGTTCCTCAGATGCAGGAGGAAAAACAAAATATTTTGTAAAAGAAGGCAAGAATATCCAGTTACTTTATATTAAAAAAGACTTCACAAGGTTCTCGCAGAAACTCGGGGATATTTATCAGCAAAAGGAGGCTGAGTATCTCCTTGATGAGCTGAACAATATATACGTCTCTTCCACAAGAGCTGAAAAAGAACTTTATATCTTTCTGAGTGAATCAAAAAAGCAAAAAAATCATTTAATAGATTACTTGTTTAATCTGGAAGATATGAAAAAATATGTAAACAGTAATACCATTAAAATAGGCGCTGAGGTCAGGGCAGAAAACATAGGGGGCACAAAGGATAATAGGGAAGATACAGGACAGAAACATAAAGAAAAAAAAGAAAATGAACATGAAAAAGCTGATAGAAACAGCCTTTTATTTGGGAATATCGGAAATGATATAAAATGGATGAAAAAAATCAACACAGATTCTGAAGAAATGACTGTTTTTTTTAAAGAGCAGCTATTCGCAAAAAAGAAGGGTGACACAGTCCACTACATCCTGTCCCTGATTAAAAGACTGTCTGATGAATATGGAGATTTTCTAAAGTCGTGCATATCCGCCGGAATAGCAAAATATGCATTTCATCCTTATACTTCTGAAATTAAAGAAACCGTTGCAAAGTTTTTTCTCAACCCTGAATTCAAAAAATTCTTTACTCCTGATAATAAGGCTCTTATATATACTGAAAAAGAAATAACAGACATTACCGGCAATGCCTATAAAGTTGACAGGATAATAATAACAGGTCCTCGAATTGATATTGTAGATTTCAAAACAGGAGAAATATATTCGGCAGATCATTCCCGGCAAATTACTCATTACGGTGAACTACTTGAAAAAATCCATCCAGGAAAATTAATAAAAAAATATATACTCTATATTGATGAAGGGATTGTAAGGGAAATATGAAGACCATATATTCCGTACCATTTGGCGCTGATTTTATTGATGTAATAAAGAATTTTGTTCTCAGGGACAACAGGGAATTATCAAAAACAGCCATTATTTTTCCAGGTAAAAGGCCTTCTCTCTATCTCAGAAAATTGTTCGCAGAACATTTTAAAAGCCCATTTTATTCGCCGGTCTTCTTCTCCATAGAAGATTTTATAGATTACATTGCAAAAAAAAGATATTACGAGTATTCAGATATCGACCATGCTGATGCCATCTGGTTGTTATATCAATCAGTCCAGTCACTAAAGGCTTTTAACAAAGATGCCCTGAAACAAAAAACTTTCGGGGAATTTTTTTCCTGGGGACACTATATACTCAATTTTATAAACCAGCTTGATATGGAAAACATACCGGATGCAAAGCTCAATTCTCTGGAAAACAATGCAAAAATAGGATACGACATACCTGAAAGCATAAATGCTCTCCTGATCAACATATGCCTGTTGAGAAAAGCCTTTCATTTATTGCTGGAAGAGCAAAAATACCTTACCCGTGGTTTGAAACATCTCTTCTCGCTTGAAATAATTAAAGAAATAGATTTTACAGAATTTGAGGAAATCTATTTTGCAGGATTTTTTGCGCTGAGCAGTGTCGAAAAAGCACTGATCAAATATATATGCGAAACAGGCAAGGGGAAATTGATTCTTGAAGGGGATCCTGAAGAATGGCCTGTGCTCAAGGATTTCGTTGCTTATCTTGGCTACAGAGTTGAATATACTGAACATAAAGGTCCAAAAAATCCGGCTCTTTCAGTATATACAGGTTTTGATACCCATTCTGAGATTGTTAAAGTCCGGGAAATACTTGAAAAAGTCAAATCAAAAAAAACTGCCCTGGTTCTCCCTTTGTCAGAAACACTTTTTCCCCTTCTCACCTTTTCAATTGATATGATTGATACAAAGTACAACATTTCTCTGGGATATCCCCTGGCCAGGACATCTGTATTTGACTTAATAAATGGCATTTTTGATGCCCAGTTTACAATGCGGAGAGGAAACCTGTACTCAACAAACAGTTATCTTCAGATAATTCTACACCCCTTTATAAAAAACCTGAATACTCAAAAAAACATGAGAACCTTCATTTTTCATATTGAAAAATCACTTGTTGACAGCAAATCAGGAGTCATCTCAGGAAAGGCTTTCATTGGGCTGGCAGAAGTTGAATCCATACTGCAGGGTAAAGCACTCACTGACAACAATATGCTTAAAACTCTTAAGCAAATTCACGCAATGTTTTTTAATGAAATTGCAGAGGCAAAAAATTTATTCGAAGTGTCAGAAGCATTGGAAAAAGCCATGGTATTCATCATTAAGAATACAGAAGTCCGTTCCTACGTGCTTTCAAGTGAAATTTTCAGACAGATATTTGAATATCTCGAAAATTTAAAACACGCTAAATTTTCAAAGGAAATTCTCCATCCTGATCAAATGGAAAATAAAAGGATTATCTGCAATTTCATTTTGGAAGAACTTAAAAAAATTAATTTGCCCTTTGAAACAAAACCCATTGAAGATCTTGAGATTATCGGGGTTCTCGAATCAAGAAACATAGCCTTTGACACTGTTCTCATCCTTGACGTTAATGAAGGGATAATCCCGCAGGCAAAAAACATAGATCCTCTTATACCCTTGGGAATATACGAAAATCTCGGCATCCCGTCACCTGAATTTAACGAAGAGATTTACAGATATTATTTTTACCGTCTTATCAAATCAGCAAAAGATGTGCATTTGCTCTACATTGACGCAGAAGACAGACAGAGAAGCAGGTACATCGAACAGATCATGTGGGAACAGGAAAAATTGAAAAAACAGCTTGATGTTATTCCAGTGGAACATAAAGTTTATAAGATCAACCTCAAGGCAGACAAACATCTGCCTGTCATAAAAAAAAGCAATACAATACTGGAAAAACTAAAAAACATGATTTATTCACCATCTTCAATAGATAATTATGTGAAATGTCCTGTATTGTTTTATTATGGCAGCATCCTCAATTTTGAGCCAAAACGCCTTCTAACTGAAGACATTGATGTAATGGACAGAGGGAACCTTATACACCAGATCCTCTTCGAAACCTTTAAAGATTTGAAGAACAGAGTGATTGATTCCTCGCAATACAATGAAATACTCTTGAAAAACAATGAAATAATCGATAAATCCTTCCAGAATAAAATCGTTACAGGTGACTATTATCTTTTTAAAAAACTTACAACCTATAAACTTGAAAGTTTCTTGAAAAAAAATATAAATGGCGCTCCAGGGCCATTTATTATAAGCCATCTTGAAGAAACTGTCAGATGCAACATAAATATCAATAACATCCCTCTTCAGCTTAAAGGAAAGATCGACCGCGTGGATGTTCCCATCCATGAAAAGGAAAATATTATAATTGATTACAAAACAGGAAGTGCCAGGCAATATCCATTCAATATTCTGAAAAAAACGGATTTTAATTCTATTGAAGAAATACACATGAACATACAATCCTTCCAGTTGCCCCTTTATGTATATATGTTTCATTCCATGTTTTCAGTGCCAATAAAAAACATTAATGCAAAACTTATACTACTCAAAAATAATGAAGAAGAATTTCTTTTCAGAGACAGGGACGGCGAGGACCGAACATCTGCATTAAGTTTATACATGTGTGGAATAAGCACTGTATTAAAGGATATCCTTGATATTACAAAACCCTTCAAGCCCTTTGATGACGAACTCTGCACAACATGCCCTTTTATAAGTGTCTGTCATCTTTAATTTCTATTTAAACACTTTTAAACCCGAATTTTATTAACTAAAGGCACCAGAAAGTATGTCCTCCAAGCAAAAATCGTATTGCTTTTACCAAAATTAAGAAAACGAGCAGGAATACATTTTTTGAATGCATGGCACACCTTTTTGGTAAATCGCTGACATTAGGGGGGGTGGGGTATCAGCAGATTGAATAATGGCGCGCCATGCATGGGGTAGGATTTAGTTGGCTATATAACATCATTACCTTCATTGTTCTCACCTGTTCTAATTATACAACAAATAATTTAACTGGGTAACAAAATATTATTCATATAAACCAGCCGGTTTATCATCCATGAAACATTTATTTTTATTTAAGGTGTTATATCCTCAAAAATTCCTCAATTATTCTCTCAAATTTGTCATAAGGAAGGTGTCAGTGTAATACATGAAAATACGCTTATAAGAAAAAAAACTATAAACAATCACTGATTCTTATAATCAAGCACATCTATCATTTTCTTCAAATCTTTTATGTTATTTTCTCTAAATGCCCTGTCCTGATAAAACAGTTTTTCAAATTCTCTCACAAAATTCATGGCACCCATTCTTACACTGCAATTTTCAATAGTTAAAACAAACTCTTCAAGTCCCTGGGATTTATTTTTCCTGTATCCCAATTTTTCCATTCTATTCAGGAATCTCAAAAGAATTTGTTTCTCTGCAGTTTCTCTTTTCAAGGATTTTATAACAATCAGGTAAACCGCTGACATTGCTGCTGCTGCAAGAAAAATAACAATCCCGTATTCAATTGCTCTTTTCTTATTAACAGTAATTGAAATAGAAGATTTTTTAAATGCTCTCCGGAATGAATTCAATATATTCAACTGTCTCTCAAAATTATAATTTATAACAAAGGAAAACCAGTAATAGTTTATTGTATCAAGAAACATATTCATCCTGAAAAGCAAATTGCCTCCCTTTACAGGCAATGAAAAAGCCTCTGCACCTGCCGGCGTGGGATCAATCCTTTTCCAGCCTTTATTTTTTACATAAACCTCTACCCAGACATGGGCATTTTTTTGCGGCACAATATAATATCCTCCAATGTTATTGTAATATCCCCCCCTGTACCCGCCAACCAGTCGGGAAGGAATTCCTGCAATTCTCAACATAATCGCATAGGCTGATGCAAAATATTCACAATTGCCGCTCTTAACATTAAATAAAAAATCTTCGAGAGGCGTCCTTGAAACCGGCAGGTTTTCAAGGGAATACTTGAATGAACCGTTGTTTAAAAATCCATATATCAATCGCATATCTTCTTCTATGTCTCTTCCTGAGGAAACACTTTGAACCAGATCTTTTATCCTGAAAGGTATATTTTCCGGCACTTGGAGGTATGCCTCTCCATCTGTTAAATC
>CAYSBW010000024.1:0-34092 GCA_964429485.1 uncultured Syntrophorhabdaceae bacterium | reverse complement strand
ATACAAAGTCATGCTTTCTGCAGATCGTTCGGATGCTTTCGGCAACTTCGGTTTCTGTCGGGTTGTTAGCGGGCATCATAATAGGCTTTTTTACTGAATATTACACATCTGATGAATATGCGCCCACAAAGGGAATTGCAAAACATGCTTTAACAGGGCCTGCTACAGTGATCATAGATGGTGTGGCAACGGGTATGCAGTCAACATTGATACCTGTTATAACTATTTCACTCGGCATATTGCTTGCTTTTGCTTTTTCAGGCGGTTTTTCCGGCAAGGAATATTCTCTTTCCATGGGGTTGTATGGTGTAGGAATTGCGGCTGTTGGTATGCTTTCAACTCTTGGCATTACACTTGCTACAGATGCTTATGGTCCGATAGCGGACAATGCAGGCGGTAATGCTCAGATGTCCAAGCTTGATCCTGAAGTTCGTGAGAGAACCGATGCTCTTGATTCACTTGGAAATACAACTGCTGCAACAGGCAAGGGCTTTGCCATAGGCTCCGCTGCTTTAACTGCCATGGCTCTGATAGCAGCGTACATTGAAGAAATAAGGGTGGCACTTATAAGATTGGCCGGTGAATCAACAATTCTGCCTATTATTAATAAAACTGCTGCCCAGGCAACAGTGGAAGATTTCATGAGCCTTTATAATGTATCCCTTCTCAATCCAAAAGTTCTTGTAGGGCTTTTTTTAGGCGCTATGATGGCATTTTACTTTTGTGCTTTGACGATGAAAGCTGTTGGTAGGGCAGCAGGCAGAATGGTAGAAGAAGTTAGAAGACAATTTAAAGAAAAACCTGGCATATTAAGCGGGACAGATAAACCTGATTATGCATCCTGTATTGATATATCAACAAGAGGTGCACAGAAGGAAATGGTATTACCTTCTCTTTTAGCAATATTTATTCCAATGATCGTTGGAGTTATTTTAGGCGTCGGCGGTGTAATAGGACTGCTTTCCGGAGGCTTGACTGCCGGCTTTGTTCTTGCAGTTATGATGGCAAATTCAGGCGGAGCCTGGGACAATGCTAAAAAACATATTGAAAGCGGCAATTATGGCGGTAAAGGCAGCTACGCTCACAAGGCAGCAGTTGTAGGTGATACAGTAGGCGACCCCTTCAAGGACACAAGTGGTCCGTCACTGAATATTTTAATTAAATTAATGTCAATGGTAAGCGTTGTTGTAGCCGGTGTTACAGTGGCATACGGCCCTAAAATTGCCCACCTTCTTGGGATTGCTGAAAAATGCGATTTTCTGTTGTTACAAATTTTCAAATAAACAGAAAAAAACTGGAAACACAGAAGACCCTGCAGATTATTTTTGCAGGGTCTTTTTTTATCAAATCTGCACAATTTTAAATGAATAAGGTTTATACTGTAACGGCTATATTTTTATAGCCTTTTGAAGGCTAATTATGGATAATTGATCATGGTTTTATTTGAAACAGAAAGTTGATGTTTATCTTTAGCTTTACATTTAACTTTCCTTGGAAAAAAACGGATTAATAATTTATTTTGCAGGAGGGGTAATGAGAGTATATTTTTGGGGAACACGTGGTTCTTTGCCTGCATCATATTCATACGAAATAATTAAGAAAAAAATATTTGCAGCCATCAAGGCAACAAGCAGCCTTAGTCTTCGTACAGATGAGGAAATTGAAAAGTTTATATACAAGGGTTTAAACAATAAAAGTCTGCCTTTTTCTGCAATTTGTAGTTATGGAAGTAATACATCATGTATGGAAATTGATGGAAGCAATGAATACATTATTTGTGATGCAGGAACAGGTTTGAGAGATTTTGGAAACTATGTTTTAAGGTCGCCGGTTTATAAAGGAACCAATAAAACCAATATATTCAATATTTTTATATCGCATCTGCACTGGGATCATATACAGGGTTTCCCTTTTTTTACGCCAGCCTTTATTGAAGGGAATCATGTGAATATATATGGTTTTCACAAAGAATTGGAAAAAACTTTTCTAATGCAACAGGAATATCCCTGTTTTCCTATCCCTCTTAAATTTATGAAAGCAGATTTGGAATTTACTGTTCTGGAGTCAGATAGGGAATATGAAATTGCAGGTTTTAATGTTAAGGGCATAAAGCAGAATCATCCCGGCGATTCCTATGGATACAGGTTTGAAAAAGATGGTAAAAGTATTGTTTATTCCACTGATTCAGAACATAAAGATGATATCTATGATGAGGAGTATAATTTTGTAGATTTTTTCAGAAATGCAGATTTGCTTGTTTTTGATGCCCAATATTCTCTGCTTGATGCAATTTCTGCAAAGGAAAACTGGGGTCATTCTAACAACATAATAGCTGTTGAACTGGGTGTAAAATCCGGTGTGAAACATTTGTGTCTTTACCACAGTGAGCCCACCCTTGATGACGAAAAGCTTGACGAAATTTTAGAAGAAACAAGGAGATATCAGAAAATATTTGCAGAATCTTTTTCAATTAAAATAGATATTGCCTACGATGGAATGCAGGTTGAATTATAAAAGTTCGCAGTTTCCTTTACACTTTACATAGGTTTTTTCCTGTGTTAAAAAGATAAAAACATAAAAAAAGGGTGATAAATGATTACCGGTATAGGAAGTTTTCCCTTCACGGATATAGATGAAGCAATTGATATAATATTTTCTGCCTGTCCGGAAATACCGTTCTGGCCACAATTGCCGAAAAGATCTCAGGCTGAAAATATGTACAGCACTTTTCTTGAATCAGTTCCTTGTATTGTCACAGATGAAAATAATGACACTATTTTCATGAATACCGAAGAAACAAATGGAATAGAAAAGTTCTATGAGGATTACTATGCTGAAAGATTAGATACGTTTTCAATTTCCGAAAAAGCAGCTCCTGGTTTTTATAGATTTCTTGATAGATTAAAAGACATAGAAAATGGAGTAAGGTTCATAAAAGGACAACTTACAGGCCCCTTCAGCATGGGCCTTGGTTTAAAAGATGAACATGGTAAACCGATCATTTATAATTATGGTTTTTTTGATATAATTAAAAAAGCACTTAATATGAAAGCAAAATGGATGGTTAACACTATTAAAAAAACATACCCTGAAAAAGATTTGATCATTTTTTTTGATGAGCCCTATATGGTTTCTTTTGGCTCAGCCTATGTATCGCTGTCAAAGGATGAGACCCTTTCTCTTCTGAATGAAACACTGGAAGGTATAAAAGCAAAAAAAGGTGTGCATTGTTGTGGAAATACTGACTGGTCTGTGCTTTTTAGCGCCGATGTTGATATAGTTAACTACGATGCCTTTAATTTTCTTGAGACAATATTTTATTTTAAAGAAGATTTGATAAGGTTTCTCAACAGGGGTGGATGGATATCACCTGGTTTTGTGCCTTCCTCAGAGGAAGTGTTGAGTTGTTCAAAGGATAGCATTATAAAACTCATGGACAGATTTTCTGATCTTATGAAGGGGATTGGTCTAAAATCCGAAAAAAAAGAATGGCTTTTAACAACGAGCTGCGGGTTGGGCAGCTTGAATATCCCTGAAGCAAGAAAAGCAATGGAACTGCTTCAGGAGCTTCATTTTGAATAATGGAACTGTTATTTATCAGATTTTTTTGAATATAAAACCGCACCATGAATTTTTTTTCTCAATTTGAATAAGATCGAAAGTTGGCAGCAGGGAAACAAGCCTTTTTTTCTCTTTGTTTAGTATGCCGGAGATTATAATATAACCTTCGTTATCAACTAATCCCTTAATTTTTTCTGACAACTTTGTAAAGGTTCTAATATCAAGATTTGCAAGTACAACTTCATATTTTCCCGACATGTTAATAAGGTCTGTGCAGAGGAGAGAAATTTTATCTGTATTGTTAAGGATGATATTTTTTTTTGCAGAAAGAACTGTATCCATGTCGTTGTCAAGGGCAATAACTTTTTTAGCATCGAGCAATGCAGCATAAAGAGAAAGTATTCCTGAACCACAACCGAGATCAAGCACATTTCTACTTGCTAAGTTGATCATTTTCATTAATTTTAACATTATTTTTGTTGATTCATGTCTTCCGGTCCCAAATGCCATGCCCGGCTCTATTATAATTTTGTTTCCCTTTGTATTCTGTTTGTTCCAGGGTGCAAGAATAGTGATATCATCGACTTTTATCGGTCTGAAATATTTTTTTGTCAGATCAGCATAATCGAGTTCTTCTTCCTTTTGTATATCTATTTTTATTATTTTGATATTCAGTTTTTTAAGGCATTCAAGATATGTATCAATATTTTTAGGATAGGATTTTATAATATTATAATTTTCTTTTTCTTCAATCCATATTCCGGAATTTGATAAAAGAGCATAAATTTCCTCAGGAAAAAGTTCTTCTGAACCTTTTTCCAGAATTAGATCCACACGTGTTTTAAATGTTTTCTGCAAAGATATCAATGATATTTGTTATGCTCTGGGATGGAGAACGCTGCCTATTCTTGAAGCATCATAGCCGGTAAAATCTTTTATATGTGTCAGAAGAACAGGTTGTTCAAAGAAAGAGAGAAAACTTTTTACATATGTATTATAGAAGTGTTCTTTCGGGATCACCATGTCAAATCTTTCTTTAAAAAGGGAAACACTGTTCAAGCCAAGCATGTGGGCCAAATGTACTACTCCGAAGGAAACGTCAGCATTACCTTTTATAACATTCAAACCAGCCTGGAGATGAGATTCGACTTCGTTGTTATATCCTTTGATATCGGAAGAATCTATCTTTTTTTCCCTTAGCAGAAAATCGAAAAGCAGCCTTGTTCCCGAACCCTGGTTCCTGTTTATGAAAGTTGCATTTTTAGCAGCAATATCTTCAATGGAGGTTATGATTTTTGGATTATTTTTTTGAATATACAGACCCTGTTCTCTAAAAAACATCTGAATTACAATATAATCATCACCAGAAAGATATCTGTCTACGTAGGAAGTATTGTATTCTTTTTTTTCTATATCCAGGATATGGACACAAGACATTGTGGCGCCGCCATTCTTAAGGACCTTTAATCCGTTAATGCTTCCGATTGGTGCATAGTAGATGGTAGAATTATTTTTACTATTATAAACATCGATAATTCTTCGAAGAAAAATATCATCGCTACCAGCTATGAAGAGATTTTCCTCTCTTGCAGTGCTCTCCAGTATCCATTTGTCAATCATTTCTTTTGTAAAGGCTATTTTCCCACCTATCTTTATGTGAGGCAGTTTTGATTCCTGGACAAGCTTATAGATTTTCTTTTCATTTATCTTTAAATATTTTGAAAGGTCTCTGGCTGATATAATTTCCATGTATACATTATAAACAAAAGATACAATATTATCAAATTTAAAATACAAATTTTAACGTAATAACAAAAAAATTATCAGTATGACTATATATCCGGATATAACATCAGCAAAGACACCCTTTTTATTCTCATTTATGCAAATAATGATAGGACATTTCCCGAAGAACCAAGCGATAAAAAGAAAGAGCAGTTAATGTTGGAAAAAATAAGGCAAGACAGGTAATATAATGTTCTGTTTCTAATGCAAGAATCGTAATAATGTAACAACATGGATATTATTAGTTATTTAGTAATTAATGGTTATTATATAGACCCTCCATCAATCATTATCTTGCATTTATAATGTAAATTCTTTATTATTATTAATTATATTTATATATAAATATTTTTAACAGGAGGTCCTTTTATGAAGAGATGGATTTGTGCAGTTTTGTTTTACGTTTTATTTTTAGTTCCCGGTTTCAGTCTGGCAGAGAGCAGTAATTTTATTCTTATGTCAAGCACTATAGGCCCTATTGATTCAGGTATTGTAAGTGTATTGGAAGATAACTTTGAAAAAGAAACCGGTGTAAGGGTGCGTCATGTTGGAGCCGGTACTGGTGCAGCCTTGAATATAGCCCGTAAAGGAAATGTTGATCTTGTTATGGTTCATGCAAAATCCCTGGAAGAAAAATTTGTGAAGGAAGGATTTGGGACCCAAAGAGTGGATCTTATGTATAATGACTTTGTCATTGTAGGTCCAAAAGATGATCCGGCAAATATTAAAGGAAAGAAAAGTGCGGGTGAAGCACTTAGAGATATTTCAAAAAAGAATGTAACATTTATTACAAGAGGAGATAAATCAGGTACGCATGTAGCAGAGATGCTGTTATGGGAAAAGGCAGGCATAAAGCCCTCCAGCCCATGGTATGTTGTATATGAAAAAGGATCAGAAGGAAACGTTTCCACTCTACGCTATACAGACCAGAAAAAAGCTTATACGGTAATTGATAGGGCAACTTATCTGTCCATAAAGGATCAAATCCAACTTGATATTCTTGTGGAAGGCGATGAAGCTTTGTTGAATTATATTTCATTAATTCCTGTAAATCCTGCAAAGTTTCCGAAAGTTAATGAGGAGGATGCAGCTAAGTTTGTTAAATGGCTGACATCTCCGGACAAAGGTCAGGCTATAATCAAAGATTATGGCAAAGATAAATATGGCAGTCCGCTTTTCTTCCCTAACTCAAAGGAATGGAAGAGCTTACAGAAAAATAATTAATCATATAAAGGAGTGAAAATAATGAAAAAATTAGCAAGTATTTCTTTAATTTTAATGGCGATTCTTTTGTTTACAGGTATATCTTCAGTTCAGGCTTTTGAGAAGAATGTTATTCTTGCAACAACAACAAGTACGCAGGATTCAGGGCTTCTCGACGTGTTAATACCTATTTTTGAAAAAAAGACAGGTTATTTTGTGAAAACCATTGCTGTTGGTTCAGGTCAGGCAATGGCTATGGGTAAGAAAGGAGAAGCTGATGTTCTTCTTGTTCATTCTCCAAAGTCAGAGGAAGAATTTGTAAAAAATGGCTATGGAATTAACCGCAGACTGGTAATGCATAATGACTTTGTTGTTGTAGGGCCGGCTTCAGACCCTGCAAAAATTAAAGGTATGAAATCTACAGTGGAAGTTTTTAAGAAAATAGCCTCAACTCAGAATATTTTTATGTCAAGGGGAGATAATTCAGGTACACATGCAAAGGAAAAGGACATCTGGAAAAAATCAGGCGTGAAATTTGAAGGTGAAAAGTGGTATCAGCAGACAGGGCTTGGCATGGGCCAGACCTTGAATGTTGCTTCAGAAAAAGCTGTATATACCCTTGCTGACCGTGGGACCTATCTTGCATTAAAGAAAAGACTTTCTCTTGATATTCTTGCTGAAGGCGATGCTGTATTACTTAATATCTATCATGTAATCGAAGTAAATCCTGTAAAATGGCCTAAAGTCAATTCTGCAGGTGCAAAAGCCTTTGCTGATTTTATGGTTTCCAGTGGAGCTCAGAGCATAATAAAAACATATGGTGTAGACAAATTTGGTTCCCCTTTATTTTTTCCTGATGCAGGGAAAAAGGTAGAGGATCTGGGCAAGTAAATCCACAGTATAAAAAAAGAACGAAACTAAATTGTTTTTTTATTTTAAATATTGCTTTATCGTTTATATTATTGAACGATAAAGCAATATTTTTTCTGCAGGAGAAATAATGGACTTGATTATTGAGGGAATTCAAAAAGCAATTTTGTTGTTATTTACCATGGACAAGGAGGTATTGGATATTACCTTTTTATCTCTTAAGGTTTCAGGAATAGCAACAATAATAAGTCTTTTGATAGGCGTGTCAGTGGGTACTCTTGTTGCTCTTACGCAATTTCCCGGTAAAAAAATTGTTGTAAGCCTTATAAATACTGCAATGGGATTGCCCCCAGTTGTAGTTGGTCTCTTTGTTTCTATATTTTTGTGGAGAAGTGGTCCCCTGGGTTTTCTGAGTCTTCTTTATACTCCTTCAGCAATCATCATTGCACAGTCGGTTATAGCCACCCCCATTGTAATGGGCATAACTGTTGCTGCTATGCAGCAGCTTCCAAAAAAAATGAGGCTTCAAATAATAGCTCTTGGCGCCAACAAATTACAATTAGTATGGATGCTTATAAAAGAAGCAAAACTTTCCCTTTTTGCTGCTGTTATGGCAGGATTTGGCGGAGTAATATCTGAAGTCGGGGCTTCCATAATGGTTGGTGGAAACATAAAAGGTTATACCCGTGTTCTTACAACAGCTACAGTTATGGAAACGAGTAAAGGAAATTTTGATATAGCTATTGCATTAAGTATTATATTGCTTGCTCTTGCATATTTCATAAATGTTATTTTAACCTATGTGCAGCAAAGAGAAAGACCAAGGTAAGTCGATCAGAATAATTGTTGAATGGTGTAAGCGATTAATAATTAAAAGAGGATTAAAATATAAAGATGGATAAAGAAACAAATATACTGGAAGGTATGAATATTAAGGTTGAAAGAGGAGAGGCAATACTCGTTGATGTTGAATCTTTTATTGTGAGAGAAGGCGAAGCAGTATCTCTTATAGGACCTAATGGAGCGGGGAAAACCACATTACTTCAAACACTTTGCTTTTTATTAAAACCTTTTGAAGGTAATATATGTTTCAGAGGCGAAAAAGTGGGAAAGGAATATCCCTTAAAGGAATACAGGCGAAAGTTATCAATGGTTTTTCAGGAGCCTCTGCTTTTTGATACAACTGTGTTTAATAATGTTGCCTCAGGTCTTAGGTTCAGAAATATAGCCGGTATTGAAATTAAAAATATTGTTATGGAAAATCTGCAACGTTTTGGTATTGAACATCTGAGCAATCGTTCAGCGAGAACACTTTCAGGGGGTGAAGCTCAAAGGACGAGTCTTGCAAGGGCCTTTGCAACCAAGCCGGAAATACTTCTTCTCGATGAGCCTTTTTCAGCTCTTGATCCACCCACAAGAGAGTCTCTTGTGGAGGATGTGGAAGGGATATTAAAACAATCAAGAATTACAAGCATACTTGTTACTCATGACAGGATGGAGGCTCTAAGACTCTCCAGTCGTATTGCAGTAATGAAAGAAGGACATATAGTCCAGTTTGCACCACCAGCAGAAATAATGAATCACCCGGCCAGTGAATTTGTTGCCACCTTTGTGGGTATTGAAACAACTCTTGACGGAATAGTAAAAGAAGAAAAGAACGGTATTCTGACAATATCTGTTGATGGACAGAATATTGAAGCTGTGGGGACTCTGAAAGAAGGAAGACATGTTATTTTGTGTATTAGGCCTGAAAATGTAGTAATTTCAAGTAATTCAGTGAAGGGATCAACAAGCCTGAGAAATATCTTTACAGGAAAAGTTCTAAAAATAACGCCTCTCGGTCCTTATCAGAAAGTACAACTCGATTGTGGTTTTCCTCTGGTGGCTTATGTGACGAATAATTCAAGCATGAAACTTGATCTTCAGGAAGGCAAAGAAGTAACAGCTTCTTTTAAAGCCACATCTACCCACGTAATTGCCGGAAGGGATATAAAAAAACAAGATTAAGAGAAAACAATTGTAATTAAAATAATTAAACAAAAAAGGTAATATATTTTATGCGTATTTATATAGGATTTGATGATACTGATATTCTTGGTTCAAACAGAGGAACAGGCAAACTTGCGCGGTGGTTTGAAAATGAATTGCCACGGGAATGTGTTTTATGGGGAGTTGTCAGGCAGCAACTCCTTGTGGATGATAGGATACCATATACTTCACACAACAGTTCAGCCTGTGTAATAGTTAATTGTCCTGAGGATTTCCCCTCCGAGATATTAATTTCAAAGGCAGTTTCTCATATTGAAACTAATTTTATTCCCGGAAGCGATCCGGGGTTGTGCGTTTGCCCGGAGAATCATCCTGATGCAGATTTGCTCATCAACTTTGGTATTCGATGTGCCTCGACAATTGTAACACAAAAAGAAGCTGTGGAAGCAACAGGAAATGTTTACCTGTCAGGGCATGGAGGAACAAATGATGGTATTATCGGTGCAACTGCCGGTATTGGTTTGACATTACATGGTTGGAGCGGCAGGTTTATAGAATATGGCAGACTCCGGGATTTTCCAGATTCTGTTTTAGTGGAAAAGCTGAGAAAATCCGGCGTACATGTAATCTCTATTGATAGAGATGCTCCCATACCTCTGGACAGTGATATTGTTTCAACTGGTGGATGGCTCAGACCAAGGCTTACAGGATCCATGCCGGTAGTTTTTGTATCTTCTATAGGCAAAAATTTGTGGAGAACAATTGGAGATAAGCACAGGAAATAAAAGTTTCATTATATTAAATAAAAATATTTGTGGTATATATAATATAAATATATGGCTGGAGCAGGGAAAGTATTTCTTTGGCTGTCCGGTAAGCAGAGGATAAACCTGTTTGCAGATTTGGGTTTTTTGTCAGGTAAAGGATAATTAAAAAATACCGGAGATAATAAAAAAGGAGGTAGTTGAAATGGCTGGAAAAATATTTTACAGGGAAAGAGAAAAAGCAGAAGAAGGAAAAAAACAGCCGAGGTTCAAGCTTGTCGCTGTTGCTGATGTAAATCTTAAGATTTACGGAAAACATCTTAGAAAAAGTGAACTTGAACAAATTGCACAGTCTGTTGGTGCAGAACTTGTAATGCTTACACATGGGGATAAAAAATATAAAGAAGACACTGAAGTGGAGGTTGAACCTGGTACCTGAAAGAAATTATTAAAAAAGCATCACAGTAAATAAATTTAAAAACAGAGGTTTTCTATGTCTTTAATTAGAGAAAAAGACGGTCGCCGTCTTCATATCAAAAGTTTGCTTATGGGAGAAAGTCTTGTCAGCAAATCCTTTGCGGAAGAGCTCGAGATAAAACCGCAGGAACGACTTTTCCCCGATGTCTATGTTCTGAAGATCGGAGGTCAGTCTGTTTGCGACAGAGGTGTCAAGGCGCTTCCCCCGATTATACGCGAGATCATTGATAACAGTAAAAAATATAAGATCCTGATAACAACAGGTGGTGGAACAAGAAGCCGGCATATCTATACGATAGGACTTGAACTCGGCATGCCGACAGGAATTCTGGCCAAATTCGGCAGTTCAATTTCAGAGCAGAATGCCTTGCTGATTTCAACGCTTCTTGCACAACATGGCGGGATTAAAATTGATGATAATGATATTGTAAAACTCAATAATTATTTTGTACAGGGTTGTATTCCTGTAATGCAGGGTATGCCTCCTTATGATTATTTTGCATTGCCTCCTGCTAAGGGGCGCATACCTGTGCATCGTACAGATGTTGGAACTTTACTCATGGCAAATCTTATTGGTGCATGTAAGTGCATATTTGTAAAAGATGAGAAAGGTCTTTATACTGATGATCCGAAAAAAAATCCGCAGGCTGAGTTTATTCCGAGAATAAGTACAAAGGAACTGGTTGACAGAGATCTGGACGATCTTATTATTGAACGTCCATGCATTGAAATCCTGCAGAACAGCGAGGTGCTGACCGATCTTCAGATAATAAACGGTTTGGAGGAAGGCAACATAACACGGGCTCTTAAAGGGGAGCATGTGGGAACCGTTATTTATAAGGATTAGGTGTGCAATTCAAATGTTCCGGATATGATTTAAAAAATTAATTTTGTGGAAATTAAGATAAAAAAAGGAGAGGTTTTTACCTCTCCTTTTTTTGTTGTCAACTGTTTATTAGAAGAAATACCATGCACCGACTCTGACTGAATTTAAGGAACCCTTGGAATCATAGTACTGACTTCCTGCTACGACTGCCTGATAATTTGCATAACGGGTATATATGTTTGCATACTCAATTCCAAGTCTTATTGCAGGATTTACATCATAGGATAGGTTAACCATAATATGCTGCAGAGTTTTTACTCCATTTACGTTGGCTGCAACCTGAGAATAGGTTGTGGACATATTTGTCTTGCCGTAGCCATACCAGCCTGTCGCAAACAATCTGTTTGTAAAATAGTATTGAAGCTGTGCATATCCTCCGGTAATGACAGGAGCAGAATAATGTCTGTTTCCTGCTGTACCTACAGGATAACTTCCCGGGAAGGCAGTCGCAAACCAGCTTAAGTCCTGACCCATGAAAATGTTTCCTGCAAGGGAAAGTGCGCCAGCCTTACCACTTTTTTTCTCGGGAATGATGGGAATGTAACCCTTTAAGGCAACACCCCATGAAGTGACTTTGTCATCGTTGTATATCTGAGGTCTTCCTACTGCTGCAGTCTGTGCAATCCAGGAAGGTTTTTCCTGTCCTATATATCCGCCAAGACCAAAAAGAAGATTTCTCGGACCTATCTTGCCACATGCATCGGATTTAAAAACAACTTCTCCTTCTGCGAATGGAAGACCGCTCATGGTAAAACTGTTAACTCTGGATGCTCCTCCGACTGTACCCTGCATATTTGCAGGAGAGTAGATTCCAAATGAAGCTGACCAGTTTTTGTTGAAGCGCTGTTCAACTGTGATTTGCGGCTGTCTTTGTCCTCTTAGAAAAGGATTAACATCATTTGGATTAAGATTTACACCAGCATTTGCACCGAGATAGCCCCATCTCTGCCATGTCTGACCCATTGTCAGTGTGGTGTTCGTCCAGGTCATTCTTATATATGCATGTCTCAAGGCAAAGACACCGTAGTTTGCTCCAGCCTGGGTTCCCCTGAAATCACCTTCAATAAAGGCAGTTGTTTTTGCCCCCCATCCGTCAGGACCTTTTACAAGCATATTAAGTCTTGTCTCACCTGATGCTGCATAGAAATTCCCGTATTCGTCATTCTGGTTCTGATTACGGTGATAGCTTGATCTCTCCGCTCTTATGTAATCAGCTCCAACTCCCTGGGTAGCATAACCCATGTCAAACTTTACGAATCCGCCGATAGTAACGTCATACCTGCTTGTTGCACTGCCGGCAAAACTTATTGCAGGCAGCAGTAAGAAAAATGCAATTAATACGGCAACTGATTTTTTCATTACTTCCTCCTTTTTTTATTTAAATAAACTGAATTATTATCCATAAATATTAATTATTTTTAATATACCTGAATATCATATTTATGTCAATTAAAAGTAATTAATGTTACTTATTAATGCTTAATCAAGTTTTATTTGTAATAAAAATTCTATTTATTGTGATTGATAGTATAATATAAGGTTATACTTCATTTATAGTCATTTTTAATAAAAGAGTTTTTTTTAATATAAAAGTGACTGTATTTTCAAATGAAATTTAGAATATATTTTATTTCAGGCATTGTTAAGGAACAGATTGATACAAAGATAAAAATAATAAATCCAAATATAAATTCCTTGATAAACTTCATATTATAAAGTAATTTTTATTAATTCATGATCTGAATCCAAAAAGAAATCATGCTTTATACAGCAATAAAAACAGGAGGCAAAATGCTGTTTTCAAAGATGTTCATCCCTACAATGAAGGAAGTGCCTAAAGAAGCTGAAGTTATGAGTCACAAATTGATGTTAAGAGCTGGATATATAAGGCGATTATCTTCTGGAATATATACGTGGCTGCCGTTGGGTTTAAAATCACTTAGGAAAGTTGAGAATATTATCCGCGAAGAGATGAACAAGAAAGGTGCCCAGGAAATACTGATGCCTCTTGTTCAGCCAAAGGAATTGTGGGAGGAAAGCAAAAGGTGGGCCAAATACGGCAAAGAATTGCTGAGATTTGTTGACAGGAACGACAGAGAACTTTGTCTTGCACCTACGCATGAAGAGGTGGTCACCGATCTTGTGAGGAGAGAGGTTAGATCCTATAAGGAACTGCCTCTTAATCTATACCAGATTCAGACTAAGTTCAGAGATGAAATAAGGCCAAGATTCGGCGTTATGCGAAGCAGAGAATTTTCCATGAAAGATGCATATAGTTTTGATATTGATGAGGCAGGCGCTGAAAAAAGTTATATGGCAATGTTTGATGCATATAATAATATATTCAGGAGATGCGGATTCAGATTCAGGCCTGTAGAAGCAGATACAGGACAGATTGGAGGAAGCTTTTCACATGAATTCATGGTTCTTGCAGAAACAGGTGAGGATGTGATTATATCCTGCGATTCATGTAATTATGCAGCAAACCTTGAAAAAGCAGAGGCAGGGAACCATGGGAAAACCCTTCCAACAGTAAAAAAAGGCAATTGCAGACGTGTTGAAACGCCTGGCCAGAAAAAAGTGGAAGAAGTTGCATCCTTTTTGAACGTTGCTCCTGATAATATCTTAAAAACAATGATTTTCAACACAGATAAAGGTGTTATTGGTGTATTGATAAGAGGGGATCGAGAAATAAATGAAACAAAACTGGCAAACCTTTTGTCGCTCGATTATCTGGAACTTGCAGACAAATATACAATAGAGGAACATACAGGGGGTCCTCTCGGTTTTTCCGGACCAATAGGGCTTAAGATCCCTCTTTATGCTGACCGTGATGTTCAATATATGGAGGATTTTGTAATTGGTGGAAATGAGGAAGATGTTCATATTAAGGAAGTTAATACAGGTGATTTTAAAGTTGAAGGTTTTTTTGATTTGACAACAGTAAGGGAAGGGGATCCATGTCCGAAATGTGGTAACAGACTTTTTTCAACAAGGGGAATCGAGGTTGGACATATCTTTAAACTTGGCCTGAAATATAGTGAAGCTATGAAAGCAACATTCCTTGATAAGGATGGCAAGGAAATAAATATGGTTATGGGCTGCTACGGTATTGGAACAGGAAGAACAGTAGCTGCTGCCATTGAGCAGGGATATGATGAAAATGGTATAGTTATGCCCATGGCAATCGCACCCTTTGAAGTAAATGTGCTTCCTGTAAACAACTCTCATGCTGAGAGTATGGAACTTGCTGGTATGACATACAAAGCTTTATTGGATAAGGGCATGGATGTTATCATTGATGACAGGAATGAACGCCCTGGGGTCAAATTTAAAGATTGCGACCTTATAGGCATACCTCTGAGAGTTACCATAGGAGAAAGGAACTTAAAAGAAGGATTGGTGGAATTAAAAATACGTAATGAGAAGGAATCTGAAAAGATCAGAAAAGAAGATATAATAGGGAGAGTAATAAGCCATGTTGAAAAGCTTAAACAAATGTGATCTCACGCCTGAATCGGAAATTAAAAACCGTATAAATAGTCTCCAGAAGAGAATGACTGAAAATAATATAGATTTTGCAGTTATTTTGCAGAATGTGGATATGTTTTACTTTACAGGCACGCTGCAGAAAGGCGCCCTTTTTGTTCCTGCTCAGGGAGAACCGCTCCTGTTTATTGAAAAAACAATGGAAAGGGCTCTTTATGAAACACCTCTGAATATAATATCTATAAAAAAAGATAAGGATGTTAAAGCCTTCCTTGAAGATAAAAATGTTTTAAAGGGCAGGGGAGCAATGGAATTTGATGTTTTGCCTGTATCTGTTTTTGAACGGTGGAAAAAAATTCTTAAATTCGAGAATTTTGTCGATATTTCTTTTCTTATTAAGGATGTGAGGTTGATAAAAAGCCCTTTCGAGATAGAACAAATTAGAAAATCAGGAGAAATTATAACACATGTTTTTGAGTGGGCCAAGAAGGTTATTAAGGAAGATATGACTGAATTGGAGATAGGAGCTGTTCTTGAATCCCGGGGAAGAATTTTTGGGCACCAGGGTTTTTTGCGCATGAGGGGGTTAAACCAGGAAATGATGAATATGTATATTACCCATGGCTACTCGGGAACAATACAGTCTCATGCGGACGTGCCAATTTCAGGCGCTGGTGTTACCCATGCAATCGCACAGGGACCTTCAACGAACAAAATCAAAAAAGGAGTACCTGTAGTTATCGATTATGGCGGAGGATACAACGGTTATATTACTGATGAAACAAGACCTTATGTAATTGGAAAAATGAAGGATATTTTTCAGAAGGGCTATGAAACTGCTAAGGATATCATTGAAGACACGACAGAATTTGCAAGGGAAGGTGTGAACGGGACGGAAGTGTTCATGCGTGCAGCAGATAAGGTAAAAAAAGCTAAGCTGGAAGATTATTTCATGGGTTATGGACCCGGCAAGGTTGGTTTTATAGGACACGGTATCGGTCTTGAAATAAATGAACTTCCGGTAATAACACCGAGACACAGTATTGTTCTAAAAGAGGGAATGGTCTTTGCTTTTGAGCCTAAATTTATTATTCCCGGAGAAGGAGCCATAGGCATAGAAGTTGACTTTGTTGTCCGTAAGGATCGTTTGGAAAGAGTCACTAATTTTCCGATAGGTATTGTCTATTTATAAGCTGTTCTTGAATATTTTTTAAGTTCGAAGCCTTCTTTGCTGTTGTATTCGACATAACTTGCAGAATTAATTATATCTCCGGTGTTAAGGTAGTATTTTTTTATATCACCTGTACTGATATCGAATTTATCAGGTATATGAGAATGTCCGAGTATCAGGACATCATAACCTTCGTCGAGTTTTTTTTGTGCAAATTGTCTGAACATGTTAAAGGCTTTCCTGCTATAGGGTTTATTTTTTCTGGATAAAAAATAGCCTGAAATTTCGGCAATGTTCCATGTAAGAGAAGGGCCAAAAGTATTCATTATCCAGTAAATAAATGGTGTTTTCAGGAATTTTACAAGAAGATTGTTTTTTATTTCGTGGCCATGTGCAATATATATTTTGATGTTATCGACAGATAAGGTCAAATTATCGAGACATATAATTCCTGTGTATGTTTCAAAAAAATTGCCCATCCCAAATTCATGATTACCCTCGATAAAATATACATTTTTTCCTTTTTCAGCAATATTTTTCAGTGCATCCACGGCTTCTTTGTACCATGGATATATGTATCCGTCATAACCGTGGTAGAATTCGAAAAGATCTCCAAGAATAACAATTATATCGGCATTCATACATATATCATTGATAAAATCTATGAGAAATGTACTTTTATTGTTATTTTCCCTGTTAAGATGAGCGTCTGAAAAAAAAACAATTTTCATAAATTTCAGCCGAGATACTCTTCCAGTGCTTCTTCCCAGCTTCTCATAACGATACCCGTGTCTCTTTCAAGCTTTGAGCAGTCGAATATTGAATAAGCCGGTCTGTTTGCTTTTCTGTTGAGCTGGGCTGACGTAATTGGTTTAACTGCTATTTCCATGTGAAGTTGAGAGAATATTTCCTTTGCAAATTCATACCATGTACAGGAACCGCTGTTTGCAACATTGTAAATCCCTGAATTCTTGCCTTCCAGGAGCGTTTTTATCGGCAGTGCAAGGTCTTTTGCATATGTAGGCATTCCTCTTTGATCATTTACCACTTCAACCGTACCTTTTTCCTTTGCTGCTTTTGTTATTTTTGTTATAAAGTTTTCCCCTCCATCCCCGTATAACCATTGAGTCCTTATTATAAGGGATGAGGGGTTCTTCCTCATTATTTTAATTTCGCCTGCAAGTTTGGTTTTTCCATATACTGACTGTGGGTCAGGAATTTCTTCTTCAGTATAGGGCGCATTTTTTCTGCCATTGAATACATAATCAGTACTCAAATGAACAAGCTTTATTCTGTGTTTTTGACAGAGCTCTGCCAGGAAACCAGGAGCTTCTCCGTTTATTTTTTCTGCAAGTTCAAGGCAGTCTTCACAACCATCAACATTTGTAACAGCAGCAAGGTTTATAACTGCATCAGGAGAATTCTTTTTCAGGAATACTTCACCCTTCTTTTTATCCTCAATGTCCCATTCATCAATATCTACGGGCATTACTTCATGGTATAAGTTAAGAAAGGGCAGGATATTCTTTGCAAGTAAACCCTTGCCCCCTGTTATAACAATTTTCATCTGTTTTTATACATCATATCGTAGTATTCAAGATATGCTCCGCTTTTAATCCGTTCCCACCAGGGCCTGTTCTCCACATACCATTTTACTGTTTCTTCCATGCCTTTTTCAAAGGTCATACTTGTTTCATGGCCCAGTTCTTTTTTAATCTTTGTCTGATCTATGGCATATCTCCTGTCATGTCCGGGTCTGTCCTTTACATATTTTATAAGAGAGTGGGGCTTACCGAGAATATCAAGAATAAGTTTTACTATCTCAATGTTGGTCTTCTCGCTTTCCCCGCCTATGTTGTATACTTCCCCTGATCTGCCTTTATGAAGAACTGTGTCAATGCCCCTGCAATGGTCAATGACATGTATCCAGTCTCTTACATTCATGCCATCTCCGTAGACAGGCAGCTCAATATCCTCAAGGGCATTGGATATTATAAGAGGGATCAGTTTTTCAGGAAACTGATAGGGGCCGTAGTTGTTAGAGCATCTTGTTATCAGTACAGGCATGTTGAATGTTTTGAAGTATGCCATTGTCAGCATATCAGCAGAAGTCTTTGAAGCAGAGTAGGGGCTGTTGGGAGCAAGGGGAGTTTTTTCCGTGAATTTCCCTTCCTTTCCGAGAGATCCGTAAACTTCATCTGTGGAGATCTGAAGGAATCTTTTAACTTCCTTTTTCTTTGCCATTTCAAGCAAATTAAAAGTGCCGTTTATATTTGTCTTTATGAATGTATCAGGGTCTATTATGCTTCTGTCAACATGGGATTCTGCCGCAAAGTTGACAATCATATCAATTTTTTTTTCAAATACTTTTTCAAGATCTGATTTGTCTGCAATATCACCTTTTGCAAAGATGTATCTTTCATCGTCTTCTATTCCCTTCAGATTCTCAAGGTTGCCTGCATAGGTGAGCTTATCCAGGTTTATTATGTTGTACTGGTATTTTGAAAGCATGTAACGGATGAAATTACTTCCTATGAAACCACAGCCGCCTGTAACAAGTAAATTTATATCAGCCATCTTTTCGCTCCCAGTTGTAAGGTATGTTATTATTGTGTGGATCCAGCCTGAATTCATCGGGCTTTTTATTATCATAAGGTTCTGTAGGAATGTTTATAACAATCGCTTCCTCTTCACTTATGCATTTCCATCCATGATAAACCTCTTTTGGCACTTTTACGAGAGCGGGATTGAATTCGCCTATAAAAAACTGATTTATCTCTCCCTTTGTAGGTGAATTATCTCTGTTGTCATATAAAACGAGCTTTAACATTCCATGAATGCAAATAATAAAATCATCCTGCATTTTATGAAAATGCCATGCCTTTACAACATGGGGATAGGTAGTCGATATGTACACCTGCCCGAATTTAACGAAAATATCTTCATTGCATTTGAGTATTTCCATTAATCTTCCCCTCTCGTCAGGGATGTATTTCAGTTGTTTTACAACTACGTCATTGATCATAAGTTCTCCTCCCTTATTACCTTGTTGTAATTCCTGTCAAATCAAAGGAGACTCTGACAGCAGTATCTCTCGGTCTTTTTGTCTGGGTAAGGGTAAGTGTTACTGCCCAGCATTTAGGATGATACGTAAGCTGATAGAGCGTGTCTATCCAGGCGCCATCGTAAAAAGAGTATCTCATCTGATATTTGCCTTCAAAATGGTTATATTTTCCGCCAAGATCATAATAGAGTTCATTGGTCAACTTGTTTGTGTAATTATGGGTGACTATCATATAATATACGTCAGGTATCTTGTAATTTAATGCATTTCTCATAATTGAAAGTCCCTGGCCGCTGGTGTTGAAAATACTTTCATTGGAATAGGCAAGATAGTCTTTTGGATATAAAGTCAATCTTGCTTTTATATCGGAAAATCTGCCGCCATAACCTTCATATAATGTTGAAGGCTCTAACCTTCCGGAAATTCCGTAAGTCTGCTCTATTTCAAAAAGAGATATTTCCTTTGATCCCTGTGGGGTAAAGGCATTTAAGTAATGGTTCAGTGAATATGTCATGGTGTTGGTCTGATACTGTCTGTCCGATGGGTCAATATTGGGAATATCAGTAAAAGAAGTGTTAGGTATGAATGTGTATCTGAGCTGAGGCTTTATGAGACTCTGCATTGTACCAAGGTTGAAAAGCTTTGTACTGTAATTCCTTAAAAATTGACTGTTCATATCTGCTTCAATCTTGGCAGTCTGGTGAAGCTTGGTATCTTTGCTGTTTTTTTGAGCAGAATTGATTAGATAGGCTGTTTCATATAATGTGCCATTAATGAGAAAATTAATACCATTAGTGGAAAAGGGCAGCCTCAAACTTGGTTCAAAATTCAATCTGGAGTACTGATCCCCTTTTTCCCTGTAAAAGTTTGTATAATCTGTGCGAACGTTTGTATATAATTTATTTTTCATTAAAGGTATATATTCTGTAAAAAAAGATATAAAAGGAAGATATTTAAAAATACCATCGTTGTTTTTCTGTGTTAAATTTTTAATGTAGGACATTTCGTAAGTAAGAATAGATTTTTTAAGAGGTTGCTCAATATAGGCTGTTGACTTCAGCATATTTTCACTTCTTTCCTGTACATTATTTCCAAAATCTTCTAGATAATCAATATCTGAAACGTGATTAATATTCATTTTAAAGACTGTATTTTTCCCGATAACCTGTTCATGGCGGCCTTTAATCTGATAGCGGGTATTGTCATAATCTCTGTCTTTGATAATTGAAGAATACCATTCTCCTTGGAGATCTTCCCTTAATGCGTATCTGAATTCGGCACCAGGTTTGAAACCCCTGTTTTCTATATAATCAAGGTAGAATGTAGCATCCTTGTCCTTTGATATTTCAAGGAAATAGGAATTTTTGATTAACATGCCGTCTCTGCTTGACAGGGTTAATCCAGGCATTAAAAAACCTGATTGTCTTTCTGCTTTTACAGGGAAAATTCCCCATGGAAAATAAAAAACAGTCTGGTTCAGAATCTGGAATCTTGCACCCTTTGTTTTGGCATAGCCTTCAACAGTGAGCTCTACATCTTTTGCAAGAAATTTCCATGCAGGTCTTTCACCTTCACAGGTAGTCATTGAGCCATTTCTTATTGTATAGGTTGCTTCGCCCACTTTGTTTATTTCTGTTCCGGAAATGTTGAAATTACCCTGTTTAATAAATATTTTTCCCTTATCGATTGTACCCATTTTTGTAGCGAGATTTAATTGCAGTTTTTCGCATTCAACAATGTCTTCTCCTTCACGAAGAATGACGTTCCCTTCTGCTAAAATATCCTGAGTTAATGTATTATATGTAACATAATCAGCATTTAATGTTCTTGTTCCTTCTTTGAGCTCCACACTTCCCTTGGCAATGTATATGTTTTGTTCTCTGTCCTGCTCAAGGAAATAAGCTGATATATCTACTTGATTTGTAAGAGAAGATTTAAAATCCATTTCTTTCGCAAAAAGAAAAAGAGGTGTTATTATGAGAAAAACAGCAATTGAAATTTTAAAAGATTTCATCAATAATTGTTTTTGCCTCCCCGATTGTATAAAACGAGCCGGTTACAAGAATAAGACTATTTTCATCGGCAATTTCCCTTGCTTTTATTAGAGCACTGCGTACATTTTTTTCGACAAATGAATTATCTATATATTGTTTTATTTTTTCCGGCTGCAGAGCTCTTTCCGTTGAAGCTTTTGTAAGAATTACCGTATCTATAGATGGTACTATTTTTTTGATAATCTTTCTATAATCTTTATCCTTCATAACACCTAAAATTAATATTTTCTTTTTATCTTTGTAGTGAGATTTGAGAAACTCCGCAAGAATACGAGCGCCATCAGGATTATGGGCGCCATCAAGGATAATAGGGGGTTTTTCATTGACAACTTCAAGTCTGCCCTGCCATTTAATAGATGAGAGAGCCTGACGGATAGAATCTTCATCAACATCAAACCCCCGGTCTGATAAAAGTTCGACAGCACATAACGATATTGCACAGTTGATAAACTGATGATCCCCCATAAGGTTTATCGAAATATTTTCAATATTTTTCACGATGCCTCTGTAAGACATTTTCTGATCACCAGTCTTTTTGTATGAAAAATCTCTATGAAGTTTATAAACCGGGGAATTTAAATTTTTAGCTGTTTTTTCGATTATATCTGCAGACTGGCCCGAGGCGCCTGTTATAACAGGTTTATCCTTTTTGATAATACCAGCCTTTTCTTTTGTAATATCAAGTATATTTTCACCGAGATACTGCATATGGTCATGGGAAATGTTTGTTATTATACTCACTATAGGGTTAATTATATTAGTGGAATCAAGCCTGCCTCCGAGGCCAGTTTCCATAATCGAAATATCTGTTTTTTTTCTGGAAAAATATTCGATAGCAATGGCGGTTGTAAAATCGAAAAAAGAAAAAAAATGTGATCTGTCTTTTTTGTATATTTTTTCCTTTAAATATTCTGTTAATTCAGCAACTTCATGTTCTAAAATTTCTTCTTCATTTACTGTTATCCTTTCGGTAAAAGATACAAGATGCGGTGATGTGTATTTGCCTACTTTATAACCTGCTTCTTTCAATATATTAGATAGCATGGTTGCTACAGAACCTTTACCGTTAGTGCCGGCAACATGAAGGGTTTTAAGATTGTAATGAGGGTTGTCAATAAGGCCCAGCAGCCATTGAATATTTTCAAGACCGAATGCCATGCCGAATTTTTCAAGACCGTAAAGGTAATTCAGCGAATCAGAATATGCTGTCATGTTATCAGCGAAAGTATTGTGGATAATCCGTTCTTCAGTTCCTTCCTTGGGAGAATCATATCCAGCATACCATGCTCAAAGAGAAATTCTGCCCTCTGAAATCCCGGTGGCAGTTCTTCTTTGATAGTATCCTTTATTACTCTTGGACCTGCAAATCCTATCATTGCTTTAGGCTCGGCAATAATAATATCTCCCAGCATACCCATGCTTGCAGTAACACCTCCCAGCGTAGGGTCTGTAAGAACAACAATGTATGGAATACCCATGGATTTCAGTCTGTATATTGCACCTGATACTTTGGACATCTGCATCAGTGACATTATTCCTTCCTGCATCCGTGCGCCGCCTGAAGCGCAGAATACAATAACAGGTAATTTCCTGTTTATACCTTCTTCAAGTATTCTTGTTATTTTTTCACCGACAACAGAGCCAAGGCTACCGCCCATGAATGAAAAATCAAAGATTGCTGCCAATACATCTATTCCGTTTATTTTCCCCTGTCCGCAAATCATAGCATCTGTCTTTTTTGTTGATTCCTGTGTTTCAAGCAGTCTTGTTTTGTATGGTTTTGTATCTTTAAATTTCAAAAAATCAACTGGTTCAATTTTTTTATATAATTCGGTGAATGTATTTTTATCAAAGGTCAGAGCGATTCTTTTTTCAACAGTAATAGGAAAATGATAAAAGCATTTAAGGCAGACATGGAGGTTCCTCTCGACCTCTTTCCTATAAAGAAGCTCCTGGCAGGAACTGCATTTAATCCAGAGCGATTCCTCTTTTTCAGCTTTTTTTATTTCTTTTTCAATATCAATTGCTTTATATGGTTTTATTGTTTTTTCTTTCTTTTTAAAGAAACTCATGACATTTCCTGCTTGATTTTTCGATAGAAAACTACCAGAATAAAAGAGTTATGTCAATAAAAAGGGTCTCCATAGCCTCCGACTTTGGTCTTGAAGGAATATTACGGGAAAATAAAAATAAGGCCGGAGTAGTAATATGCCATCCCCACCCTCTATATGGTGGATGCATGGATAACAATGTTGTTGAAGCCATAGATGATGGCTTTTTTAAGAAGGGATTTACCACTTTGAGATTCAATTTCAGGGGTGTTGGAATGAGTGGAGGCGCTTATGATGAAGGTAAGGGGGAAGTTCGGGATGTACTTGCATCATTGGCATTTTTAAAAGAAAAAATGGACGATGATGCTATTTTTGTTCTTGCCGGATATTCCTTTGGAGCCTGGATAGTATCCATGGCTGCTTTGGCTGCTGAAAATATTAGTTCAATTTTCATCGTTTCATATCCTTTCACATCCTATCCTACTGAAGCAATGAATCAATTCAGGGGACAAATGTTTTTTACAGGCGGCATGTATGATGAAATCTCGCCTGTTGACAGCTTGTTGAAGTTTTACAAGGCTATGCCTGTTGTGGATAAGTATCTGAAAATAATTCCAACTGACCATTTTTACAGGGGAAAAGAAAAAGAAATCGAGGAATTTATAACAAATTCTTTAAATCCTGCTTTCGAAGCTGTCAAAAATACTTGTTCTGTATAGTTCAAAGAAAGGTAAAAAATCCATAATTCCTTGCATAGATAGACTGTTTTGTGTTAATTTTACTAAATATTTAATAAAAGGACATGCATACTATGGATTATAAAGACTCATTAAATTTACCCAAGACACCTTTCCCTATGAGAGGCAATCTGCCCATTAAGGAAAAGGAAATTTTAAAATTCTGGGAAGAGATAAAACTTTATCAGAAACTTACAAAAAAAAGTGAGGAAAACCCAACATTTATTCTACATGATGGGCCTCCCTATGCAAACGGTAACATTCATCTTGGGACAGCCCTTAATAAAATACTTAAAGATATAATTATAAAATCAAAATTCATGTCAGGATACAGGGCTGACTACGTTCCAGGTTGGGATTGTCACGGGCTGCCGATAGAACATCAAATAGAAAAGGAGACGAAAGAAAAAAAGTTATCCTTATCCAAGCTTGATGTGAGACGCAGATGCCGCACTTACGCAGAAGGCTTTCTGGATATTCAGAGAGAGGAATTCAAGAGGCTGGGCAATATTGGAGATTGGGAACATCCTTACATAACAATGGATTTTGATTATCAGGCTACTATTATAGGTGAAATACACAAGTTCTTTAAAAGAGGTGAAGCATACAGAAAGAAGAAACCTGTGCTCTGGTGTACACACTGCCTCACTGCTCTTGCTGAAGCGGAAATAGAATATGATAATAAAAAATCTGATGCGGTTTATGTAAAATTTCCTTATACACGGAAGAGAGAAGGCATATTTGATGGTTATCCTGATAAACCTGTTTTTATGCTGATATGGACAACCACGCCGTGGACTTTACCTGCAAACCTTGCAATAGCAATAAACCCTGATTTTACATATGTAGCTTTTGAAACAGCGGAAGGTATATACATTGCTCTCAAGGATCTCGTTGAAGATATCACAAAAAAGGCCGGTATAGAAAAATATAAGATAATTGGAGAAATAGAAACCGGGAAACTTAAAGGTTTGAAATTCCAGCACCCCTTTATTGAAAGGGAATCTGTTGTTGTTTATGCAGACTATGTTGCAAATGATACAGGCACGGGTTCAGTTCATATTGCTCCGGGACATGGTGAAGAAGACTATGAAACAGGGCTGGAATACGGCCTAGATGTATATTCACCTGTAAATGATAGAGGTGAATTTCTTGAAGAAATAGAATTTTTTAAAGGAATGAATGTTTTTGAAAGTAACAGGCATGTTATAGCAAAGCTCGAAGAACTCGGTCTTCTACTTCACAAAGAGGAAATAGAGCATTCATATCCTCACTGCTGGCGTTGCAAAAAACCAGTAATTTTCAGGGCAACAGAGCAGTGGTTTATCTCGCTTGACAAAAATGGTCTTCGTCAAAAGGCCCTTGAAGAAGTGAATAAAACAAAATGGATACCTGTATGGGGACATGACAGAATATACAACATGCTACAGGTCAGGCCTGACTGGTGTATTTCACGTCAGAGAACATGGGGCGTACCCATTACGATATTTTACTGTGAAAAATGCAGGGAACCTTTCTGGAATGATGAAACCTTTGATAAAGTCAAAGGTCTGGTTAAAGAACATGGGGCAGACATCTGGTTTGAAAAAGATGCAGGTTTTTTTCTTCCTGAAGGAACAAAATGTAAACATTGCAATAATGACACGTTTGTAAAGGAGGAAGACATCCTTGATGTCTGGTTTGATTCCGGTGTCAGTTGGGCTGCTGTTTGTAAGAAAAGAAAGGAATTGAAATATCCTGCGGATTTGTATCTTGAAGGCAGTGATCAGCACCGGGGATGGTTTCACAGTTCCCTCCTGACTTCCGTTGGCAATGAGGGTTTTGCTCCATATAAATCAGTTTTGACACACGGATTTGTTGTGGATGGAACTGGTAGAAAAATGTCAAAATCTTCGGGCAATATAATATCACCTGAAGAAATAATCGAAAAATACGGAGCAGAAATCCTCAGGCTCTGGGTAATATACGAAGATTACAGAGATGATGTAAAGATATCCAAGGATATTATCAACAGACTTATTGAAACTTACAGGAGGATCAGAAATACTTTAAGATTCCTCCATGCCAACATTAACGATGATTTTAATCCTGAGAAAGATATGGTTTCATATGAAAAAATGTCATATCTTGACAAATGGCTTCTTTCCAGATTGCAGAGATTGATAAATAGAGTTACAGCTGCATATAATGATTATGCTTTTCATACAATATACCACAGTGTTCATAATTTTTGCTCTGTTGACCTCAGTTCCATGTATCTGGACATTGTTAAGGACAGGATCTATGTGGAAAAGAAGGACTCTGTTAAAAGAAGGGCATCCCAGACTGTAATCCATGAAACTCTTATTTCTCTTATCAAGCTCATAGCTCCTGTGCTTTCTTCCACTGCTGAGGAAATGTGGTTCCATTTAAAGGGAATTGCTAAACAGGAAAGCGTTCTGCTCTCAGATTTTCCAGTAGCGAGAAATGAATATATAGACACAAAGTGCGAAGAAGAATGGGAAATAATCAGAGGAATCAAAGAAATTGTTAACAAAAAAATTGAAGAAAAAAGAGTTGAAAAGGTTATTGGTCATTCCCTTGATGCAAAAGTTGTTCTAAGCGTACCGGAAAATGAATATAGATTATTGAAAAAACTTGGAGAGGAGCTTAAAGATATTTTTATAGTATCGCAAATTGAAATTAAGCAAAATGAAGAAATTGACATTGATGTGTCCAGAGCAGATGGAGAAAAATGCGAAAGATGCTGGCAATATACAACTGATATGGTTGATACCGGTAAATTTACCCATGTATGTAAGAGATGCGCCGATACCTTATATTCCTTATAGTCCCTCCTATAGTTTTTCTAGATAGATGGACAAAACTTCTTATTACAGATAATCTGGCATTTGCCGGACGAATTGATGTTACTCCATTTTTTTCCATTGTCCATGCAAGGAACCACGGAGGTGCATTCAGCCTTCTCTCGGAGCATGCTTATGCAAAATATATCTTTACTTACATTCCACTGCTCATTGTTGCATTACTGATATTTGTCATCATTACATACAGGGTGGAGTTTTCTAAAAGAATTTCCCTGGTATGTATATTATCAGGAGCAATAGGAAATATATATGACAGGATAGCACATGGATATGTTGTTGATTTTCTTGACGTCTATTACAAAAATTACCACTGGCCGGCCTTTAATGTTGCCGATATTTCTATTTCTTTTGGTATAGGGCTATGGATTTTAGCTGAGATAATTCAGGCAAAACGCAGGTTAAGCAATGAAAGAAGAAGAACTCCTTGAAGAAGAGAAAAGACTGAGACAATTAAGATTTGTGGTGGATTTTTCCTTTGATTATATAAAAAATCATAAACTCAACCACGATGAAGCAATAAAAATTCTGGAAAGGCTTAAGAAATATGCACTAAAACTGTTTCCTGACAAGGAGGAAGCCTTTGATATAATTTATATGCCGAGATTCAAGAGGCTCTTGAACAGTAAATTCCAAAGGGCGTGATGTGCGATGAAAATCTTAATATATCTGAATGAATCTCGATAAATTTTAATATTTTAATAAATTTTTACAATTAATCAGGAGGTTGATAATGCGATCAGACGAAATGAAAAAAGGAATTGACAGAGCGCCTCACAGAAGCCTCTTTTATGCTATGGGGTATCTTCCTGAAGAAATAGAAAAACCTATTATAGGAATAGTAAATTCGGCCAATGAAGTCATACCTGGTCACATTCACCTTGATAAAGTCTGTCAGGCAGTGAAGGATGGAGTTCGGATGGCGGGTGGCACACCAATGGAATTTCCCACGATAGGTGTTTGCGATGGTATTGCCATGGGCCACCAGGGTATGAAATATTCTCTTGGTTCGCGAGAACTTATCTGTGATTCAGTTGAAGTCATGGCCAAGGCATATGCTTTTGACGGTCTGGTCCTCATACCGAATTGCGATAAAATAATTCCGGGCATGATGATGGCTGCCATGAGACTAAACATCCCATGTATATTGGTTAGTGGTGGTCCTATGCTGGCAGGAAAATCAGGTGGTAATGCTATAGATCTTATATCCGTATTTGAAGGTGTAGGTAAGGTGGCAGGTGGTTTTATGAAAGAGGAAGAACTTGCTCATCTTGAGAAATGTGCCTGCCCTGGAGCAGGTTCATGTTCTGGAATGTTCACCGCAAATTCAATGAATTGTCTTTCTGAAGCGCTTGGTATCGCATTGCCGGGAAACGGAACAATCCCTGCTGTTTATGCTGAAAGGATAAGGATTGCCAAAATAACAGGGAAGAAAATAGTGGAACTTATAGAAAAAAATATAAAACCCCGTGATATTATGACTATAGATGCTTTCAAGAATGCCATCAAGGTAGATATGGCATTCGGCGGTTCTTCAAATACTGCCTTGCATCTTCCTGCAATAGCCCATGAGGGGGGGATTAATTTGCCACTTTCAATATTTGATGAAATTTCCGAAAAGACTCCACATATTTGCAACATGAGCCCTGCCGGACCTCACCACCTTGAAAACCTCTATGAAGCAGGTGGCGTGTTTGGTATTATGAGAGAGTTGTCAAAGAAAAATCTTATTAACAAGAAATGCCTTACTGTGGAAGGAAGAAAAATTGGTGATCTTCTAAAATCAGCTGAAATTGCTGACAATGCTGTTATAAGATCCTTGAAGGAACCCTATCACGAGAAGGGAGGGCTTGCAGTTCTTCGCGGAAGTCTTGCACCTGATGGTTCGATAGTAAAAAGAATAGGAGTTGCAGAGAATATATGGCATTTCAAAGGAAAAGCCAAGGTTTATGAAAGCGAAGAAGAGGCAGGAGCTGCAATAATGGCAGGTAAAATTGAGGCTGGAGATGCAGTGATTATAAGATATGAGGGGCCGAAAGGAGGCCCGGGAATGAGAGAGATGCTCACCCCTACAAGTATTCTTGCAGGCAGAGGCCTTGATACAGTCTGTGCTCTTATCACTGACGGACGTTTTTCCGGAGGAACGAGGGGCCTTTGCATCGGCCATGTGTCTCCTGAAGCAGCAGAAGGCGGTCCGATAGCTTTTGTAAAAAATGGTGATAAAATTGAAATAGATCTTAACAAGAAGACAATCGAATTAATTGTGCCAAAGAAAGAAATGGATAAGAGAAAAAAAGCCTGGAAAGGACATGAACCGAAGATTAAGGACGGCTATATGGCAAGGTACGCAAAACAGGTAACTTCAGCATCAACAGGTGCTGTTTTCGAAGAATAATTTTTTGACGGGCAGGTGTATATTATGGCTTATGTTGACGATAATCTATCAGAAAAGGAACATGTTCTATATCGTACAAAACTCCACTGGGCTACATTTTTAGGACCTGCCATGCTTACAATCCTTGGAGGTTTGTGGATTCCATCAAAGGGTATGCCCGCTTTGGCGATGTTTTTTCTTGGAGTGCTTTGGGGTATTTTCTCATCTTTAAGTTTTAATGCTTCTGATATAGGATTAACCGAAAGAAGGCTTCTTGTGAGAGTTGGTTTTCCTTTAAGGAGAACCTGTAATGTCCCGCTGGAGCAGATACGAATGGTGGATGTATACCAGCCTTCTCTTGGCAAGTTTCTCAACTTCGGGAAAGTAATCATACAATATTCTGATGGAAGGAGAAATGCTTTTAGAATGATTGCATCGCCTTTAGAATTACGAGAGGAGATTGCAAAACAGTTTGCCTCACTTCAGCAGGAACTGAAGGAACAGGATTCTTCCCAAAAACAAAGTTCTTAAAGATAAACAAATATTCATTACATGAGGAAAAAATGGACAAGGCAATTATTGATGAAATTATAAAAATCACAGGTAAAGAGAATGTCCTGCATTCTGTGGAAGACAGAAAGTGTTATTCCTATGATGCAAGAACAGATGGGGAAATGCCTGATCTCGTTGTTTTTCCTTCTTCATCTGCGGAGGTGTCGGCCATACTTATTCTTGCCAACAAACATCTTTTTTCTGTAATACCCCGGGGGCAGGGATCAGGCCTGACAGGAGGAGCTGTACCACTGAAGGGTGGTGTGGTGATATCCTTTACAAAGATGAACAGAATTCTTGAGATTGATACAAAAAATCTTATAGCAGTTGTTGAACCTGGTGCAATAACTTTTTTAATTCAGGAAGAGGTAGCAAAATACGGACTTTTTTACCCTCCTGACCCGGCTTCCTATAAATATTCAAGTATAGGAGGCAATGCAGCAGAATGTGCGGGAGGGCCTAATTCCCTGAAATATGGAGTTACAAGAGATTATATTCTTGGTCTGGAAGTTGTAAAGCCTACTGGTGAGATTATTCATACTGGTGTTAAAACCATGAAGGGCGTTGTAGGATATGATCTTACCCGTCTTTTTGTGGGTAGTGAAGGTACCCTTGGTGTAATCACAAAAATTATCCTGAAGCTTGTTCCTCTGCCTGAAGCAAAAGCAACTATTTTAGCACTTTTTCAGGAAGTTGAAGATGCTGCTGAAACAGTATCTGCCATAATCGCAGCCCGTGTTGTTCCTTCAACAATTGAGTTCCTCGACAGAGCATCAATTAAATGCAGTGAACAGGCTAATCCGATGGGGCTTCCTGAGGGCATTGGCGGGATGCTGCTCATAGAAGTTGATGGAGATAGCGAATCTATCAAATCACAGGCTGAAAAGGTTAGAGCCATTGTTATGGAAAACAGGGCAGTTCAGTGTACTCTTACTCAGGACCCCAAAGAGGCAGATAAATTATGGCTGGCACGGCGTACACTTTCTCAGGCAACATACAATCTTAATCCAATTAAAATAGCAGAAGATGTTGTAGTCCCTCGATCAGAAATACCTGTCCTCATTCATTCTCTTGAGGAGATGGAGAAAAAATTCGGTATTCCGATCCTTAGTTTTGGACATGCTGGAGATGGCAATTTTCATGTAAGCATAATGATCAAGGACACGAAGGAGGACAGGGAAAAGGCCGAAGAAGCTGTTAAAGAAATCTTTGCTGAAACAATCAGACTTGGTGGAACACTTTCCGGAGAACATGGAATAGGCATATCGAAAGCGCCCTATATTGGCATGGAGCTTACCCCTGAGACTATCAGTACTATGAAAGATATAAAGAAGCTCTTTGATCCCAACAATATACTAAATCCGGGCAAAATATTTCTGTAATCAAATTTGTCTTTGTGTACAATACTATGCAAATCTATACAAACAAATCATTCTGATGACAAATTTAAATTAAAATAACAAGCATTAGGAGATAATGAAAATGAATTCCAATATTGATAGGTTTATTCTCGGAGTTGCTGTAGCAGTTATGCTTTTTGTGGCCCCGGTGTCGTCCAATGCTTTCAATGAATATGACAAGGTCTTGCATTTTGGTGTATCAGGAGTTTTCGGTGCAGCAAGCGAGACGATCCTGCATTACAATACAAACCTTAATGTTCCCCAGCGTATAGCAAGCAGTACGTTTCTCGGTATTATTCCAGGCATATTCAAGGAATTGTATGACGACCGACAGAAAGATAATTCCTTTGACTGGGGTGATATGGCAGCTAATACCGGCGGCGCCTTTGTTGGTGCTGTAATCTCAAATTATGTAAATGATAAAATCCAGGTTAGTATAGATAATAATGTAAAAGGTGCAAAAGTTTCTTACAAATTTGAATTTTAAGATAATGCTAATAACATGAAGAAAAAAATCAGGCTTCGCTCTGTTGTTTTTTTCTTGTAACTGCCTTTTTGACAGGTGTTTTTGCAACCATTTTTTCAACCTTTACTCCAAGGCTTGCAAGCTGTCTTGAAAGACGATCTGTTGCAACTATCTGTACATCGTTGGAAATCATGGCTTTCAGTAATTCAAGCTTATTGTTTGCTTCATCAAGATGTTGTTTTGAATCCTTAACTGCATTGTGTTCTGCAGAGAGGGTTATCTGTGTTGTCAGTGTTTCTATGTTCTTTCTTAGTTCGATGAATTCTGCAACTGTCGACATTATTTGTTACTCCCTTAATTTGTGTGAATCCTTTAATTATTTTTGAGAAATCGGAAGGCTATTTGTATTCCGTATGAGCCGATCTTTAGATGCCGGGGAAAAAAGAAAGTTGGATCGATCCACTTTTAGATAGTATACACTTTTTTGCTGAATATAGCATTAAAGATCAGGCAGAACACATTTATTCATGAAAGCTTTCCAGTTTCCGTCTTCTTGAGGGGTGTTGTAATTTTCTCAGTGCCTTAGCTTCAATCTGACGGATTCTTTCACGGGTAAGGCCAAAGACATTACCAACTTCCTCGAGTGTATAATCAGTCCTTTCGCCGATTCCAAGCCTCATTCTGATAACTTTTTCTTCACGAGGAGTGAGTGTTGATAAAACTTTATCTATCTCTTCCTTTAATGAATTGTCCACCATTTCAATAAATGGAGAAGAAGCCTTTGGATCTGGAATAAAATCACCAAGTTTGGATTCATCATCACCAATGGGTGTTTCCATTGATATTGTTCCATTAGAAATCTTCATGATTTTTTTTACTTTTTCCAGGGGAAGAGAAGCTTTGGCTGAAATTTCATCAATGTTCGGCTTTCTTCCCAATTCCTGGAATAGGGAAATAGTTACTTTACTTATTTTGTTTGTAGCTTCTAATATATGAACAGGCACCCTTATTGTTCTTGCATAGTCTGCAATTGCTCTTGTTATTGCCTGTCTTATCCACCATGTTGAATATGTTGAAAATTTATATCCCTTTTGATAATCATATTTTTCAGCAGCCTTCATGAGACCCATGTTTCCTTCCTGAATAAGGTCAAGAAAAGTTAAACCCCTGTTCATGTACTTCTTGGCAATATTAACAACGAGTCTGAGATTTGACTGGATGAGTCTGCTTTTTACAATTTTTAATTCATTATCCAACTTATTTATTTCAGTCAACTTTTGTTTTACTATTTTTTCTTCTTTCACATCCATGAATTTTGTCTGCTGCATAACCTTTCTGATAATCTCAAATATCACCTTTTTGCTTAGTTTGAGGTTAAGCAGGATTTCTTCCTTCTTATCATCAATAAATTTAAGTTCTTTTTTGAGTTCCTTATTGCCTGATCCACCTTCTCCAGCAAGTTTGGAAATTATATCTTCCTTGCTGTTTTGAAGGGTTTTTATATTTTTAATTGATGATATTGTTTTTTTTCTGTATTTTTCTTCATCTTTTTGGGTATAGTTAATTTCATCAATATTATTAATAACATCTAATATGTTTACACTTCCTTCCTTAAGTTTCCGGGCAATCTCAAGAAGCTCGTTTACTGCCTGTGGCAGCTCAAAGAGAATATTTTTAGATTTTCTTTCAACCCCCTCTATGATTTTTGATATATTATGTTCTTCATCTGGCGTGAGGAGAGATACATGCCCAATATCCTTTAAGTAAGACCATATTATATTATCGGTTTTTTCTGAAGGTGTTTTTTCCACTTCCTGCCAGGCAGAATTTTCTTCTTCATGTGTTTCAACCTTTTCCTTTATGGTATCAACTATGTCGATATCGGATTCGGTTATGAAATCGAATATATCTTCAATATCCTCGGCGGAAAAAATATTATTTGGGAGAATATCGCTTATCTCCTCCGATGTGAGATATCCCTTCTCCAATCCTGTATCCATCAGTTGCTTAAGCTCAGGTACATCTTTTATTTTCATCAATTAACTCCGGAAAGAAAAAAGCCCTTTTTGCTGGAAAAGGGCATTCCAAAATGATATCTATTTATATTTATTATGTATATTATACAACACATGCCAGCTAAACGTCAAGACCTCTTCACGATCTACTGCAATAGAAGTTCGGTTTTTGCAGTTCAATATTATCTTTGCGACTAAACCTCTGGTGTAGGCAAAAAACATTTTTGTCTCACGACTGTCTGTTGAGAATTTGTATTTATACCGTTAATTAGTGTCCATCCGGAAACCCTAACTCTATGAAATATATCACAAAAAGGCAA
>CAYSBW010000023.1:12150-34284 GCA_964429485.1 uncultured Syntrophorhabdaceae bacterium | reverse complement strand
TTTTAACAACAATGGAAAATTCAGAGATGGTACAAAATTTCAGACAAAGCCTTTAAGAGGGTTTGCTGCTCAATAATGACAAAGAAAGGAGTAGATGATATGACAAAAATACCTGAAAGAAATAATGGAGCGGCATTGATAGCAAAAGTGGCTCTGGAAGAAGCATTAATGTTATATGGAAGACCTGATATATCCAATATTGACCAGGGAAAGACCGGTCCACCTCTCATACATTTACCGCGACACTCTTATCAATAACAACATTTGTATCAGCATGGACACAGGGGGGGATGACATATTTATTGAATGTCTATGAAAACCGTCAAATATCACAAAGCATATCTGAAAAAATATGAATCGATAAACCATGCTCGAAGGGGACTCGTAAAATTCTTTGAGAGATATAATGCCCGGTGACCCCATAAGGGTCTTGACGACAGAACTCAGGATGATGTTTACTGGGATACACTGCTGAAAGAAAAAGAGGCAGTATGATGTGGAGCGGCGAACCACTTAAAAACTATTTGAGATTGTCTAAAAGAACTTGACCGGCATTGGTACATCCTAATTTACCGTTCTACAAAAAGTTACACAATTTTGTTAACAATACACTTCAGAACATCCTGATTCTGTTGATAAATATAACCTTGCCTTTTTCAGGACAAATAAGTATACTTTCACAGATGGAGAGATGACCGAGTTGGCCGAAGGTGCTCGCCTGCTAAGCGAGTGTACGGGTTAAACCGTACCCAGGGTTCAAATCCCTGTCTCTCCGCCAATACACTTTTCTAATCTGTATCAGATTATTCCTAAGATGAGATAATGGTTTATCTCCATATCAAAATAAGAAAAGTTTAAGCAAAAATTATTTGCTTCGTAGTATTGCAAGATTATCATGATATTCAGTGATTGTGTATTTTATTGTGGTTGTCTGATAGACCGTTACAATACAATCCATTGTCACAGCCTATCGAGGAGCACTCGATTTGGAGTGTGCTATGGTCAATATTATTATCTCTGAGCATTTCCTCAATGTTGTGCTTTGTATTCTCTACTTCTTTTAATGTTTTATCATCAACAAGTATGTGGGCCGAAAAGGCAACACGATTATGCAAAACAGGCCATAGATGGACATGATGTATATCTATCACATCAGGCATGGATGTAATCTTTTTTACCAGTGCTTCAACGTCGAATCCCTTCGGGGTAAGGTTCAGAAAAATTGAGACTGTATCACGAATGAGCCGTACACCCCCAAGGATAATAATGACTCCTATGAGAAGACCTGCTATGGGGTCTGCGTAGGCCCACCCTGTAAAATAAATTATAATACCCGATATGATGACACCCGCAGAAGAAAGTGTGTCGCCCATGACATGGAGCCATACGCTCTTAATGTTAAGGTCTTCATGGCTGTGTCCCAGAATAAATGCCATAATAAGATTGCCTGCAAGACCGAAAGAAGCAATACCCAGCATAACAGGTACATCTATCACAGGAGAAAAAACAATCCTTTTATAGGATTCATAGAATATAAATACTGCAATAACAAGAAGGCTCAGACCGTTAATCAGAGCTGCAAGCAGGCCGACCCGGTGATACCCGAAAGTGGCGTTTTTGTCGGAAGGCTTCCTGCTTATTCGGGCTGCTGCAAGCCCCAGGGCTATTGCAAGGGCATCTGTTACCATATGCCCTGCATCGCTTAAAAGGGCAAGGCTGTTGCTTATCAGTCCACCAATAACCTCTGCGACAAGTATAAGTATTGCTACCAGAAAAGTTAAAAAAAGACGTTTTTCTCCACTCATATTCATGGGTTTATTTATTCTCTCCTGAAATCTCTCTGCGGATGGCTTCTTTCAGCATTTCCTCAGGCAGGGCGTCATAAATTTTACCTTTGTATATATAGGAATTGCAATTTGTTTCAACCCCTATCATTTCAGAACATGATGGGCAGGCAGTTAAGATCCTTTGTTTTTCCCCAAGAATATCCATAATGTTTCGCCCGTTTATCCTTACAATATTTGACAGATCAAGATCGTCCTCATTCAGGGAATATTCTTTAAGCTCAATATCAATTCCAATATTGTTTGATTTACATTCATTAACTATTTTACGGACAATTTCGGTACTATCTCCGCATCTGCAACAGGTTTTTCCTTCTTTTTCGTATCTGAACCATTCAACAATCATCTTCTTCATCTGATTCTCCTTTTTTTAATTCATATCACTTGTGTTTATGGAAAAGATTCAGTTATTTTACAAAATTGTTCATCAAATTAAATTGTTGTATAAATCATATAAAATCCACCAATCATAACAAGAATGCCGCAGATTTTTCTGATAAGAACAGGCCCCCTGGATTGTTCGTTCCAGTTTAAATATTGTTGTACCAATTCTGTAAATGTACCGGCTATTACAATAATCGAACAATGGCCGACTGCATAGCTTAAAAGCAACATTATGCCATACCATATTTGTGTTCCGGCAAGCTGAAATGTAATGCTAAGCATCGGAGCCATATAGGCAAATGTGCAGGGTCCAAGGGCAATGCCGAAGATCAGGCCGAGAATGAACGAAGCAAGCATTCCTTTGCGTTTAATCCCGATGTTTCCAGGGCCTGACCAGGACATTGGGATAATATCCAAGAGATGGAGGCCCACAAGAAAAAAAACTCCTGCTACAAAATAGTTTCCATAAATACCTACGTCGCCCATCATCCGGCCTGCAAGGGCGGTAAAAAGGCCTATAACAGCAATACTCACCATAAGACCTGCTGAGAAAAGTAAAGCAATTAAAAAAGCCCGTTTTGTAGATATGCGTCCCTGTTCGTCGATAAAACCCACTATAAGGGGTATACTTGATAAGTGACAGGGGCTTAATATGAGGCTAAGGACACCCCATATAAACGATGCACCGATTGCAATGCCAGGCGTGCCTGAAACAGCATCAGTCAAAAAAATGAAAAATCCTTCAAGCATAACCAACCTGCCCCTCTACTTCTTTTTTTTATTCTGTTGGGGATTCTTCAACTCTACACCGAATTTCTTAAAAGACTGGATAATTTTTTCTTTTGTCATGTAGCCTAAATGCCTTCCAAGTTCTTTACCTGACGCATCAATAAAAATCTGCGTTGGAATGCCTCTAATATTGTATTTTCTCGCGGCGTCAGGGTTTCTCCGGACATCGATCAACTCAACTTCAAGAATACCTTTATATTCACTCGCTAAATCTTCCAGAATGGGCGCCATCATAATACAAGGCAAACAACTATCAGCCCCGACATCAACAAGGCGTGGAAGGGATTTTGCCCCTTTACTTTGTGCTGTGGCAACTCCAGAACAGAATACCGATGCTAACATTGCTGCAACAATGATGGTTAAGACATATTTCCTGAGACTCACTTTTTTCATAATCACTCCATTTTTAAATTTCTTATTTGGACATCAACTTTATTTTTTTCATACCTTTTATGTGAACTGATGGATACTTCCTGTTGCCCTGATTTTTTTATTCTAAATCATTTGTCTTTGTGACTCCACTACCTATTTTGAGCAATCTATTACCATATAATCCTTTATGTTTGAAAACGCCGACCCTGCCCCGGCTCAAAGCAGGGCCAGCTCATTCTGTTATCTTCTCCAACCGCTCCAGACAGGTATACCAGATGCATCCCTCAAGACAAGGATATTGTCACCCTTTTTAACCTCTGCTGCAATTAAGGCGGGTTTGTCTGCAAAGGTTACTTTCGAACCCTTTACCTCGATGGTGTCACCCTTATCTATCTTTGTGTCAAGACGTTCGATATACCAGCCAGGGCCGAGATGAATGGAAATAGTTTCCTTGTCAGTTTTAAGTCTCAAGGCTATTGCAGAATACATACCCTTCATGGGTACAACCTGAGTTACCGCTTCCACTGTTCCTGATACTGTTTCCACCTTAGCAGGATCATACATCCTGTTATATGGTGTTCCAGGCCCCCAACCGCCGCTGCCCTGCCACTTCATACGACCTTTCTGTGCAAATGATTCTGCGGTAAAACCAAGCATTACTATTGAAATTACTGCAATAACTACGAACAGTTTTTTCATGGAAAAGACCTCCTGTTTTTCTTATCCGAGCCGGATTATTTATTTGACCTATATCTTATTTTGTCATATTTTTGTTCGGGTCATTATACATATGGCACCCTAAATATTTAATGCAAATACATTGATAATACTATTAAGGATCAGCAAGACATTGCTGAGCTTTCCCCAGGAGGACTTGAATATATGGCTACTGCTGAATTGACATCTTCTGCCGCGAAGGCAGGTTTTGTCTGAAAGACAACAGAAACTGAAGTAATAAATGATTCTGCAATTATTATGTAAAACCATAGGTTATACCAACAATTATGTCGAATAATTGTTAATTAAATAAGGTCATAACGTGGTGCTGTCTGGCCTTCAAAAAACAACATAAAACCGAGAACAGCCACCACCATGGATATAAGCATGAGTTTTTTGTTCATGGAAGTTAAATTTATACCTAAAAGGATAAATATGCAGGCGCTGAATGCAAGACAGAAGGGGCAATACGTGTCTTTCACAATCTGCCAGCCTATAAGGAAAAATTCTACACCTGTTGCAGCAGAGATCAGGACGGTTCTGCAATGCCCGGCAATCACAATGTATGACCCCCACAAAGAAAAGGTGCTTGTTAAAAGGACAATCATGTAAATGACCCCCACCCATTTAAGGTCTATTCCCATGAATGTTCCTTTCAGATATAAACAGGATGTATCACAATATTCATAGAAGAGCATAAGCGCAATCCCTGCAAGGGGCAAAAATATATTGAGAGCTTTTATTACAATCCTGTTTCCTGCAACCTTCATCTCTCTACACAATATGTCCATTTAAATCCTCCCAACAAAATAAATCCAATAGTGTTGAGAAAGCAGCAGATCCATGATAAGCTTTTATGTTATTTTCTGAACCCATTTATCTATGGCATCCTTTATTGCGTCTCTCACTTTCCTTGTTTTTTCGAGTTTTTCTTCATGACTTCCTTTAAAGGATAAAGGGTCTTCAAAGCTCCAATGGATAGTTTGGGTGACAAGTCCCGGAAAAATGGGACATCTTTCACTATTTGCTGCGTCACATACTGTAAAAACAAAGGAATACAATTTGCCATCCTTGAAGAAGTCAAAGACACTTTTTGTTTTATTGCCCGATATATCTATACCTTCCTCTTTCATAGCTTCAACTGCCAGTGGATTCAACACCCCCGGTTCAAGACCGGCACTCTCGGCAAAAAAACTGTCACCGTACAAGTGGTTCACAAAGGCCTCTGCCATCTGGCTTCTTGCTGAATTGTGGACACATACAAAAAGGACTTTTATTTTTTTCATAAAACCTCCGATTACTTGTTTGGATACTGAATAACCGAGGGATTACCACGGGCATCTTCAGGAGGCAGCCCACAGGTTGTTGAACAGGCATAAAAAGCAATTCCGATTGCAGACAAAAGGAATAGAGCAAAAAGTTTTTTCATAAAATATCCTTCGCATTTTGGTTTGTTATTGCAGTTTCTTTTAACAGATCCTCTTTAAGTCCATTGAGAGCTTTAATAATATCGGGCCCACCGCTGAATCTTTCTTTTTTCCCGCTTCTGTCAATTATACACGTTGGCGTTGCATTTATCTTATCCTCTTTCAAATAATTGTTCAATCTTTCCAGTGTGGCTTTCACCTCAAAGGGCTTAAATTTAAAACCCTTATCAATGAGATATTTTTGGAGCTCAGGCTCTTCAATAATATTTTTCATAGCTCCACCAATAAGTTCAGTTCTCGCATAAAGTGCAAGATCAAAATCCTTTTTTTCATTCAAAATATAAAGAAAATGTTTTGCATAGACAACGGAAGCCCTGGTAAAAGGGGTATCGATAAAAGTAATATTAACCTTGCCTGTCTTTGCCAGTTCTATCAATATTGGTTCTATTTTTGGCTCCATGGATCTGCAGGGTGGACAAAAATAATCCGTATAAATTCTTACGTTAATTTTACCAACCCCAAATGATGGAACAAGCACTTCCGCAGCTGAAACAGGCAAGGAAAAAATGCCAATAAAAACAAGTATGAAAGCAACATGAAAAAAAGCATATCTATATAAAACATTCTGTATTTTAAACAACCTTAGATTCATAAAGACGCCTCCTGAATATAATAAGGTTCTTAAAATAAAATACCACAGGAACGATGTTTTGCATTGACCCTGTGGTATTTTATTTATATCATTTTTTTAAGTGCTTCCTCTGTTTCTGCTTCAAGATTATCAAAATTGTGATTTTTTTCAATGCCCAGTTCCGTGACAACAATATACCTTGTAGGAATGATACCATGTTTGTAAAATGCTTTTTTCGCGCAGCCCACAGGGCATCCATCAATGAGGATAGTAGTTCCCGCCCGTGCATTTTCAACAAAACCGGACAAATCAGCTCCAACACCGGCAAGGCAATATACCTTGCCCATACCCTTTTTTTCAAGCTCAATCCTGGCTCTGTTTGAAACCTGTCCCGTATTAGAGCCCCCTGCACAAGCAAGGATCAATGTCTGTGTATTTATTGAACAACAATATGAATCGCTGTTCTCTGTTTCACAACATAAATTGTTATGTTCCTCCATATTATTATTATTACCTCCTGGTTATTGTTTTAATGGCATCAATAAAAAAATAATTAGAACCTGTACATTGTTACAGGATTTTCTTTATGTCATTAGCTGAAAGCACCTTGCCTACGCTTTTTACAACACCGTCTATGGCAATGGCAGGGGTTACCATTACACCAAAATCCATGATTTTATTAAAATCTGTTATTTTTTCAATTTCAAAATCAACACCTTTTTCCTCTGCGGCTATCTTGGCATTTTCAGCAAGCTTCAAGCATTTTGCACAACCTGTTCCAAGAATTTGTATCTTCATCTTTTACCTCCTGTTTATTTAATTTATTTATCAATTTTTTAAGCTATACCTTCAAATATGTTGTTTTATCCCATTATCCATCCGAAAATAATGCCTGCTAAAGTGGAAAGTCCTATAACCAACCCGAAGAAAACAAGAGCTTTCTTTGTCCCGAGAACACTTCTTATCACTATCATATTAGGCAGTGACAATGCCGGTCCTGCAAGCAAAAGCGCAAGGCACGGTCCCTTTCCCATACCTGACCCTATTAGACCCTGAACAATAGGCACCTCAGTCAGAGTTGCAAAATACATAAGAGCACCAACAACCGACGCAAGAAGATTAGCCCAGACAGAATTGCCACCAACAAGCCTTGCAACCCATTCATTTGGTATGATGCCGTTATCAGTACCAGGCATACCAAGCAGAAAACCCGCAACAAGGACTCCACCAAAAAGTAAAGGAAGTATCATCAAAGTAAAGGACCATGTCGAATCTATCCAGTTCTTTGTCATATCAGAAGATGTTTTGCCTGTATAAACAAGAAATGCGATCCCGACAGAAAATGACAGTAACGGATATTGTGGAAATAGAAAGGCAAGAATACCAACGACTATAACTCCTGCAACTGCAAAAACAGCCCTGGCATTCAACCATTTTACAAATATATACGTAAAAAGAAGACCGAATACACCGGTGATATACCACTTGGCTGCATATATTGTGTACCAGATACCTTCGTCAAAGGCAGGTTTCGCCCAGTTTGCAAAGACAAGAACACCTATCATGGATGCCATGTATAAAGCTTGCTGCCATAATTGGAGTGGCGGCTCCTCGGAGGGCATTGCCATCTGAATCTTTTTCTTTTCCAAATCGTCATTTCTAAATATGAACGACATAAGAAGACCTATAACATAGGCAAAAGCTATTGATCCCACTGCCCGGGCAAGTCCTATCTGCCAGCCCAACACTTTTGCCGAAAGCACAATGGCAAGAACATTGATAGCTGGACCGGAATAAAGGAAGGCGGTAGCAGGTCCAATTCCCGCACCCATTCTGTAAATCCCCGCAAAAAGAGGCAGCACAGTGCAGGAGCAAACCGCAAGTATGGTCCCTGATACAGATGCAACCGAATAAGAAAGAAATTTGTTTGCCAGAGGGCCAAGATATTTCATGACAGCGGCCTGACTGACAAATACCGATATGGCACCTGCAATAAAAAAGGCAGGAACAAGGCATAAAAGAACATGTTTTTGGGCATAATCCTGAAGCATGTAAAAAGCTTCAAGGATTGCCTTTTGTACCCTGACATTTTCAAAGGGGATAAAATATGTTAGTGCAAAAATACCCACAGCAATAAGAAATTTATAACGGTCTTTCATAGCGCCCCCATTTCAGGTAAAAATAAAGAATAGATTCTTCGTGAAGAGACAGTAATGGCTGGAAATATAATTATTTTCTGCACAGACATGCCTGCTGTTTTTTTACGGTATTTTCAATGACTGCGGTGACACAACTAAAAAAGTCAATAACACATGGCACTTCGAGTTTATATATCATATCAAGGCCGCTTTTCCTGGAAGATACAATGCCTGCTTCCTTGAGTACAAGAAGATGTTTTGATACAGTTGACTTGTCTGATTCAAAAAATTCATTAATCTTAGAAAAGGGCATTTCCTGATCTTTTAATGCATCAACAATCATCAAACGCACAGGATGAGAAAGTGCCTTAATAATTTTACTTCTGATTTCAGCTTCTTCAAAACTTATCATTTTTAATGCCTCTCATTTACTCATTGGTATATATACCAATGAGCCAACTATGTGTCAAGAACTAATAATCTTAAAATAACTTTTATAGTCTACATGGTATGTCAGAAGACAAAAAAGCCTTTACTTTAAGTAAAAAAAAATTTACATAGATGACAAAAACATCAGGAGAATGATATGGTAAAATCAGCTTCAAGAATAGAAAAAATACCTCCCTATCTTTTCGCAAGGATTGACAAAAAAAAGGAAGAAGTAAGAAAAAGAGGGGTTGATTTAATAGATTTTGGAATTGGAGATCCTGATATTCCTACACCAAAGCATATTATTGATAAAATGATTGAAGCTGTAACTGATCCGAAAAATCATAGGTATCCAAGCTATGAGGGAATGCTGGAATACAGAAAAGCTGTTTCTCAATGGTATAAAAAAAGATTTAACGTTGATTTGAATCCTGACAATGAGGTAGTTGCACTGATCGGTTCAAAAGAAGGTATTGCACATATGCCATGGGCTTATATCGAAAATGGCGATATCGCCATGATCCCTTCACCCGGTTATCCTGTTTACAAAATTTCAACTCTTCTCTCAGGAGGCACGCCATATATTATGCCATTAAGTGAAGACAACAAATTTCTCCCGGATTTCGATAAAATTCCTGTTAATATACTGCAAAAAGCAAAAATTATGTTTATAAATTACCCCAATAATCCTACCGGAGCCTGTGCCGATGATGAATTTTATGATAAGACAATAAATATTGCTAAGAAATATAATATTCTAATATGCCATGATGCGGCCTACAGCGAAATATCGTATGACGGATATCTACCAAAAAGTATTCTTGAATTTGATAAAGAAAAATCATACTCAGTAGAATTTCATTCACTTTCAAAAACATATTGCATGACAGGCTGGAGAATAGGTTTTGCTGTTGGAAGTCAGGATGCAATATATAATCTCGGAAAATTAAAAACAAACATGGATTCAGGTGTTTTTCAGGCCATTCAATATGCTGCAATTGAAGCCCTTACAGCAGATCAGCATTCAATCGATAAATTAAAGAGGATCTTTCAAAAAAGAAGGGATCTTATCGTAGAAGGATTTAATTCAATTGGAATCAATGTTACCAAACCATTGGCAACTTTTTATATATGGGCAAAAGTACCTGAAGGCTATACATCTGAGACTTTCTGTGAAAAACTTTTGGAAGATGCCGGCATTGTTGTAACCCCCGGGAATGGTTTTGGTGATGAAGGAGAAGGATATTTCAGAATCTCTATAACAATCGATGAAAATAGAATCCAGGAATCTATCAAGCGTTTAAAATCAATAAAGTTTTAAACCCCCTTCAAAAACCCTTAAGACTGATGATCGACTTTATCAGCCGGTAGGTATTCTTAATATTATTAAAATTACCGGCTGATAAAGTTATAAAACTTCTTAAAATTTATTGTTTCCTTTCCCATTCCCCGTCATCATTCTGAATCCACCAGTTTGTCCGGGATTTGCTTCTCCAGCTGTTTGCAAATATTTTCTGAACCTGGGTCACAGAATTAGAATCAAGCTTATTTGCCTTTACTATCTCTGCGTATAGCTCACTCCTGCTTTTGTTTAACTGGTCCACAAATCTTTTAACATCTGCTTTTTCCTTCAAATTCAAGTCCGAAGTATCGCGTATTTCCACAAAGCCATTGTTGTTTTCTCCAATACTGCCTCGTACGAAAAATGGTCTTATCTGAGGGAATGTTTCACGCATTGATTGCTTGATATTCCTTATAGCAGGGGTTGATATATTAATATCTGTTTGTGCATATACTTCCTTCGGACCCAAGTTGATTTTCATCAGTTTATTAAAAAACATACCCGTTATATCAGGTTTACTTTCAGGTTTTTGTTCATTTTTCGTGCCTGTTATATCATCTACAATCTTATCAGCTGCCTTCTGAATTGCAGCTGCAGGAAAATAAACATTTACTGTTACACACGAAGCTATACATAGAATTGCACATACACTGAAATGCCGTAATCTTTTCAACATAAAGTCCTCCTTTTTCTCCTCTATTTATTAAAAATAATACATATTCTTTTTCATTTCATACTTTGTAAAGTATTGGCTTTTAATTTACACCTGTATTAACTGTGGGTTTTTTGCCATTTTTTTGAAAAATCCTCCCTATTCTTTCCTGCATATCATTGAAACTTATTATATTATCCGGGTCTCTATTTATCACATCAATACCTCGAAAAAAACCCTTCCGTATAAAATATTCCTTGCCACCTTTATGTATTTTACCATTCAAACGGAAATTATCGTGTTGAAGATTGCATCTTATCCCAATTTTACTATAGGGATATTCCTTGAAAAAACTATTTATTCCAGTTTTCAAAATTGCTCCTACAGCACCGGAACCTGTACCTATTATTGATATATTTTCAATAGCATCAACGCTAATAGTCTGCTCAACCCCCTTTTTCCTGATAGAATCAATATCAAGAGTAAAATGCGAAGGCTGTCCGTATTCAAATTCCAAATCCTTCAGTGAGCCTTTGATAACACCTTTTATTTTACCAATCTTAATCGTATCTGTAATCATACCAAGATCAATATCGCTGAACACAATATCTCCTCCCATAGTTCTTGAAGATGAGAAAATATTTTTCGCATATACGTTGTCTGCCTGAATTATTCCACCAAAAACCTTCAACTTAGTTATACCCCTTGTAACCCACGCACCATCTTCATAGGCAACCATGGGAAAGTCGGCTTCCATAATACCGGGTAATTCTATGCCTGTCAATTCATGCAGCATGGCTCCAACATTAAGATCTTCAATTTTTGCAGTAAAATGAAATTTTCTTGAGGTAGAAAGGATGTCCATAGCTTTACACTGAAGGATACTGAGCCTACCTTCATAAAAGGGTATTTCAAAAATATCCGAAATAGCAAGAACATTATCCCAGGCAATAACAGGGATGGACAGATCAGTTATTTCAAGCAGACCCTTTTGCAATCTGCTGATATAGATTTTACCAGGGGAAACATGTTTCTCTGAAGTGTTATATCCTGAGGGATAACTAAAACTAAAAGGGAGCTGAATTGCAACATTTGAAACTTTTAATGATTTTTCCGGTATGTTAGCAGAAAGATTATCCACCTTTACAAAACCACTGAAAGAATATTTATTATGTTCACCCTTTAGATTAACTATTGCTTGTAACTTACCAGTAATCTTCATCATATTTAGTGCCTGATAATTCTGTTGAAGATAATCCTGTAAAATAAGTGAAATAATTTTTTCACTGCAAATATCCTTACCTTTAAAATTAAATTTCCATTTATTTTCATTTATGCTTCCGGTATAAAGATAATAACCGGTATCAAATAGATTTAAGGTACCGTTGTAATCAAACTTTTTTTTTCCAATAGAAGATAGATTCGCAATAAAGGAAATTTTCATGTTGTCTTTTGAAAAATCTTTGTAATATTTACCATAAAGAAATTCCCCTGGAAAAAGTTCAGCATCTATTTTGACATCAGATTTTTTATTCTCAAGAGGAATATTGAATTTTAAAATTATGGAGCCCTCCGCCCCCTGCCCGGCTTTTGTGCCGTCCTTTGAGCTGAATTCTCCCTTCAGAAAACGGAAGTTAACTTTACCTGAAAGCATTGGATTTTTACCCTTAAAAGAACCTTCAATCTCGCTTTTTAAATTACCTGTTCCCCCTATGAACAACTGATCGTTGTCTGATTTATCGATAAAAGGTTTTAATAATGAAAAAAGTGTTTTAAAATCAATTTCATTTACTTCCATATTGGCTTTCCAGGGAAAGGTGTCTTCCATTATACCTCTGAAATTAGCATTAAATGTGCCGATCGATGGCATATCGCAAAGAAAATTATCAACGATTAATTTCTTTGTTTTCAATTCATAAATCATTGATGCCTTGAGTGTTGGCTTCCTGATTATTGATTTACCCCTGTCAATGCTTTTTAAAATTAAAGATTCTGCTGAAATATTTACAGGAGAAATGCTGATTCCCTGTTTTGTAAAAATTATTGTCAGGTACAATTTTGTATTGGTCAGCGACACTTTATTGAATAATCCTGCTTTTAGTGAAATTTCCAATAGCCCTTTTCCAACAGGATTAGGAAAAAAACTTGTAAGTTTCATAGAACCTTTATATTGACCATTGCCTGTTAATCCGGGATTTTCCCTGCTTTTTATATTAAAACAACCGTTAAAAGTGGCATTGCCACCATTTTCAGGAGAAAAGTTTTGAACGTCAATATTAATATCATTAAAAGCCAATTCATAAAGGCCATCTTCAAAAGCAAGTTCCAATTCACCATTGCGGATTGTTAACAAATGGACAGGTGGTATTTTCTTTATAAAAGAAAGATCCCCTTCCGCATCTTCTTTTCCATTTATCTTTAACTGAATTTTTGGTCCTTGGAGAACTATTTTTTCAACTTCACCCTTTATTGCAGAAAATAATGTGCTTTCAACTTCAACTTCTTTGCTTATAAAATTAAGTTTTATCTCTTCTGTATCTACTATCTGCAGGTTGGATATTTTAGTTTTTAGAACAGGAGCATAAGATAGGGCTGCAGCAGAAATTTTAAATCCGTATTTGTACTCAAGAATACTGGCAAGATGGTTGAAAAATAAAGGTGTGCGAAGGTAAAAAAATATTAATGCAAGGAATACAAAAAAAACCAACATAAGAGCGAGGAAATATTTCATTTTATATGATGGCAAAAACCGCATAATTACCTGAATGTTATTTTCTGTAACAGCCTTTCAAAAAATTCAGGGATTCAGGTTCAGACAGATACAAACCCATGCTGTAAAAGTTCTGCAGAACCTGATAGCCTGTTTGCCGTGGATGGCTTTTATAAGCCAGCAAGCCAAAGATCCGGAATAATGATAAACTTAGGGTACAGGAATGTCTTTTCCTTCATGACTCATGACATTTTTTCTGTCAAAATCTTCTGGAGATAAGGGCAATTCACATGTAATAACACTCTTCAATTGTTTGATCAATTCATGTTCCTCACCAAGTACAGGAATCAGTGATTGTATTGTACGTCCGATGGTGGCATTGCACAAATCCTGACATTCATTTTTTATTTCGTCAGGAAGCATATTATAACTCTGAACTATATGGCCTATCCATGCAGGCAGATAGGAAATCTCCATTTCTTTTGGAAATACGTAACCTTCAAGCGAACCAGCTTTGGAAGCAAAATCATACACATCCCTGCTAAATCCCATTTTTTCCTCCTTAAGCATTCTCTTTAACCCGAATCACTATATAATTAAAACCTTAAATTGGAACAAACATCAATATTATGATTTTCGTATACATTTATAAATACAATATTCGGGTCTATTATAATAAGTATTTATATCATTGCCGAACCTTAAGTGCAATAAATAAGAAAATCAGTCGTAACAAATTAACCGTCAAGCTACTTTATGTGAGTTTGAAAAAAATCCTGCGGTCTTTACATGCCCACCTTCCTATGTTATGTAATAGCCATGAAAGTTGAATGGGAAAAGAAAATATATGAATTTGACAGACCGATGTTTGTTTCAAAGCTTCTTGAGGAATTCTCACTCAGCAAGGAAGCTCATCTTGTTATTGCAAATGGCAGTCTCATTACAGAAGACTGCAAACTGGGAATAGAAGATAATGTCAAACTTATAAGGGTAATTTCAGGCGGATGAGAGGATGAAATGTAGGGTATGCGGTAAACCGGCAAATATAAGCTTGAAATCTTACAACACTGCCCTTTGTTCTGTTGATTTCACTGATTTTATTGAAAAAAGAGTTTTAAAGACTATCAATAAATATTCTCTGGTAAAAGCTGATGACAATCCTGTAGTTGCCATATCAGGGGGTAAGGACAGCCTGGCCCTCTGGCACATTATGAATAAACTGGGCTTTAAATCTGACGGAATTTATGTTGACCTTGGAATAGAAAACTATTCTGACAGATCCTTTTTAAAAATAATAAAAATGGCAGATGATTTAAAAAGAAGGGTTTTTGTTTTCCGATTCCGCGATATGTTTGGAAGAGGGATTGAGGAACTGGCGAAAATCCTGAGAAGAGCACCCTGTTCTGCATGCGGTATGGTCAAGAGATATGTCATGAACAAGGTATGCATGGATTATAACTACTCTGTCCTGATGACAGGACATAATCTCGACGATGAAGCCTCTGCCCTGTTTGGTAACATTCTGTACTGGAAAGATGAATATCTATGGAAAAAAGATGTTTTGTTGGAAGGCCGAAAAGGACGCCTGTCAAAAAAAGCAAAACCTCTTTTTTTATGTTCAGAACGTGAAATGGCGGCATATGCAATTATCAACAACATAGACTACATATATGAAGAATGTCCTTTTTCGACAGGTGCAAAATCTTTATTATATAAGGGAATTTTGAATAAACTGGAGGAATTATCTCCGGCAACTAAAATAGGCTTTATTAAGGGATATTTAAGAATGACCAAAAAAATCAAAGCAATTCACCTCAATGAAAAAGACAGCAGCAACCTAATAGTGAAAACAGGACAAAACACAACAAAAGACTCAGATGATAGTTTCTGTGCAGTATGCGGATATCCTTCCTTTGGAGAAAAATGCAACATGTGCAGGTTACTGGAAAAATTTGAGATAAAAGGACCTGTTGTTTTTGAAGTGTATTATCCATCGTCTCCGTCCTTGACAGTTTCAGAGGTATAATGGCATAATGGCTGCATGAGTGAATTACTTGATGGTTTTTCAGATCTTATATTTAACATATACGAGGCCTTCACAGTGGCGCTGTTTTTTAAGGAACATTCCAACCTGAAATGTCTATCATCAGTAACTTTTGCTGGCAGTTTTGACAGCAACAAAAACATACCCGTAGAAGGCACTCTGCCCGGATGGGTTATCAAACACAACGAACCTCTTATTATTCCAAATTTCGACAAGGATGAAAGTACATTAGGATATTATAGCGCATCAGAAGGAATCAAATCCTTTATGGGTTATCCCCTTGAAGGAAAAGGTGTTATTGTTGTTGATAGCAAAAAAAAATGGAATTTTACTGATAAAGAAAAAAAAATACTGGGTGCTTTTGCATCCATGCTTCACAAAGAAATAGAAAAGGAAAAAAAATCTCTTGAAATGAAAGAAAATATTGAAGAGTTATCTGCAGAAAGAAGAATAGTAGGTCTCTTTAATAAAATTAACTTTTCAAAAATTTCATTGAAGGAGTTGATATCAGAATGTCTCGGTATATCAGGTGCTGATTTATTTTTTACATGTATTGAAAAGGGCGGAAGAATATTTATTCATGACTTTTTCGGATTTAATGATGAAGGATATGTAAAAAAAGAATGCAGCTCTTCCAGTATTTCTTCTATGGTTATGGAAAGGGGACGGGAGCTCCTGCTCCCTCACAATAGTAATATTCTGAGAGAAAAACCCTTATTTTTCCCTGGTGAGATTTTAAAGGTAAAACAATTTTTTGGTTTTCCCCTGACCAATGATGACATGGTAATCGGAATAGCAGGTTTTGTTTGCGTTTCCCATAAAGGTCTCAGTGAGAGATCTATCAGAATTTTAAGAAATGTATCGGCACTTTTCTCTATGTACTTTTCTTATTCCTGGATGAAAGAAAACCTCGAAAGATTAAGAGATATTGAATTAATAACAGATTCCATACAGTTTCCTGTTTTTCTTGAAATAATCGAAAATATTGCTAAGAAAGGTGATAAGTTATTCCTGTTATCCATTAAACTCAAAAATATAAGTTCTTTTAACAAATACAGGGGATTGAGCTATACTAATAATCTTTTAAAAAAGGTCTTTAAAATCATAAGGTATTGTGTTGGAGACCAGGCAATAATAACAAGAAAAAGTGGTGGCCATTTTTATGTGTTAATAAAAAGAACTAATGAAAACATAAAATTAGAAAATATTATAAGGATTTTGGACCATACAATCAAAAAAGCTCTCGCTGAGGAAAATATACAGGAAATTTCCTGCACTATGGAAACAGGAATGGCAAGTTTACCTGAAGATGGAATGGTAAACATCTGGGAACTCATTAATAAGGCTGAGGGTAAAAATGATTGTTGAGGCATATGTAATAAAAAGGAGGGGGCATGCTCGATTATTTTGGTAAATTATTCGGTTTTTTCTCCACACATTTTGCTATGGATTTAGGGACAGCAAATACACTCATCTACTTAAAAGATGAAGGTATTGTACTTGATGAACCCTCGGTTGTGGCAATTGACAATGTTAACGGAAAAGTTATTGCTGTAGGCAGGGACGCCAAGGAATATATAGGGAGAACGCCTCCCAACATCAGCGCAATAAGACCCTTGAAGGATGGAGTAATTGCAGATTTTGATGTTACAAGAGCTATGATAAAGTATTTTCTTATGGTTGTAAGGAAGGAAAGAAAAATCTCCAAACCTAAAATGGTGGTGGGGGTTCCTTCAGGTATTACACAGGTAGAGAAAAAAGCAGTTGTAGATGCCTGTCTCCAGGTAGGAATAAAGGATGTATATCTTATAGAAGAACCAATGGCTGCTGCAATAGGCTCAGGATTACCCATTGAAAAACCAAAAGGAAATATGGTGGTTGACATAGGCGGAGGAACAACAGAGGTGGCCATCATAAGTCTGTCTGCAACAGCTTACAGTGAATCCCTAAGAGTTGCCGGTGATGAAATGGATGAAGCCATTGTAAGATATCTTCAAAAGAAATACCAGTTATCTATCGGTTCAATTGCTGCCGAAAAAATCAAAATGGAAGCATCCTCCATTTACCCGATGAATTTCAGAAATATCACTGTAAACATAGTTGGAAAAGATATGCTGACGGGGATACCAAAAAGTTTAAAATTATCCGAGGAAGAAATACGGGAAGCAATTGAGGAACCTGTTTCTGCAATAGTTGATTCAATAAAAAGAGCTCTCGAAAAACTACCACCCGAATTTGTTTCTGATTTGAATGAAACAGGCATGGTCTTGACAGGCGGAGGCGCCTTGTTAAAAGGACTCGATCAAAGAATAGAATCAGAAACAGAAATAAAAGTGCATGTAAATGATGAACCTTTGCTGTCGGTAGTAATGGGTGCAGGACAGGCCCTTGAAGACATGAAAAGATACAAAAGAGTTTTTATTAATTAAGACTGTCTGATCTGGATTTTTTCTTATCTCCTTCCCTTTGGATTGTCATATGCTTTAAAAAGACTGTTATAAACATATTTAATTACAGTCTTTTTAAAGCATCAGCTATGCAATCAAGGGCATTGACCAGGGTTTTTCTCGGGCAGGCAAAATTCAACCGCACAAATCCTTCACCACCCCTTCCACATTCAGCACCTCTGTTAAGAGCCACTTTTGCTTCCCTCAGAAAAAAAAGGGATGGGTCGTCCAATATACCTGCCTGTTGACAATTTATCCAGGCAAGATATGTTCCTTCTACTCGGCTCACACTTAGAACAGGAATTTTTTTTTCAATATAATCAATCAAAAAATCCCTGTTTCTCTTTAGATATACAAGACACTGATCCAGCCATTGCTGCCCACTTTTGTAAGCTGCCTCTGCTGCTGCAAGACCCATTATGTTTACATAAGGAATCAGTCCCTCGCTACCCCTTTTCCAGGTTTCCCGAAGTTCAGGATTAGTGATTATTGCAAAAGAGCAACTCAGACCAGCGAGATTAAAAGTTTTGCTCGGTGACATAAAAGTGATGGTTCTGTCAGCTATATCTTCGTCGATAGAAGCGATAGGCAAATGTTTATGACCCGGATACAGGAGTTCACAATGAATCTCATCTGAACAGATCAGAATGTTATTGCGCAGGCAGATACTTGCTAACCGATCAAGTTCATCTTTTCTGAAAACACGGCCTACAGGATTATGGGGGTTACAAAGCACATAGATTCTTGTTCTTTTATCAATTGCTTTTTCAAATGCATCAAAATCTATTTCATAAGTATTTTTTGTTTTTTTCAAAGGAGGATCGATTAATCTGCGGTTACGGCTTACAGGATCAGTGATAAAATGCGAGTAAACAGGGGGCTGAACTAATACGGCATCTCCCGGATCTGCAAAAAGAGTGAATGCAAGATTGAGCCCTGTTACCACACCAGGAACAAAAATAATATCTTCTTCCTTGATATCCCATCCATAGAGTTTCTTGAGTCTCTCCCGAATTAGGCTAAGCAGATGCTCTCCATGTTTTGCATATCCAAAAACACGGTGATCCACCCTTTTATGGAGTGCCTGTATGACAGGTTCAGGAGAAGGAAAATCCATATCTGCCACCCACAAAGGTATAATATCATTATTATATCTTTGCCATTTAATACTGTCAGTATTTCTCCGTTCAATAGTCTGATCAAAATTATATTGCATTTTTTTGCCTTACAGCAATATCAGACACTGAAGTTAAACTGTTCCTGAAAAGGTAGTTTCCAGACACTCTTCAAAAGATCAATATCAGTATCAATTATTGCACTACCTTTCATGCCCTTTATAAAAAACTTTTTATCACCCCTAACCTGCCCTATAACATTGAATGGTATTTTCCTGAAGAGACTTGTAAAGGTTTCTAAATCATCTTCACTGATAGATAGGATAAAACGGCTCTGTGATTCTGAAAAAAGCAAAAAATCATCTCTGAATACGTTGAAGGCAGGTACAAGAGAAAGATCTACTTCAACACCAAGCCCACCTGCAAAGGCACTTTCTGCAAGTGCGCACCCTATTCCTCCATCCGAGACATCATGGCAGGATTTTACGATCCCTCTTTTTATGATTTTCTCCATGGTTTTGAATAATTTTTTTGCTTCCATCCCCCTTACTTTAGGTGCAATATTTCCATTACGATTGCAAAGAGAAAAATATTCAGAACCAGCCATCTCAGCATAAGTCTTACCTGCTACAATAACCAGATCCCCTTCTCTCTTGAAATCCATAGTAACTGCTTGCCTCACATCGCTAATCACTGAAATAGCTGAAATAAGAACTGATTGGGGTATTGATATTTTTATATCGTTGAAGGAATAATCATTTTTCATACTGTCTTTCCCTGATATACAGGGTGTACCAAAGAGAGTTGTATAATCATATAATGCCTTGTTTGCCCTGACAAGCTGTGCAAGTTTGTACGAACCCTCCGGATTATTCTCCGATTGAACCGGATCTGACCAACAGAAATTATCAAGAAGAGCCATCCTTTCAAGAGAACCTCCTGCTGCAATATTATTTCTTATTGCTTCATCTATTGCACAGGCAACCATTTGATATGTATCAAATTTGCTGTATTTGGGGCATATTCCGTGGCTTGCAACAACTCCTTCCATATTCTCAAGATCAGGTCTTACCACTCCTGCATCACTTGGGCCATCATTGAACCTACCTGTAAGAGGTTTAACTACACTTCCTCCCTGAACTTCATGATCATACTGCCTTACAACATACTCTTTACTGCATACATTCCAGCGTTTAAGCATTGAAATTAAAACAGCACAGTAATCCTCAGGTTCGCTGACAGGTTCTTCATCAAAAATCCTTCTCTCCCATTTTGCAGGAAGAGACATTCTTGGCAGGCCTCTGTGGAGAAATTCCATATCAATATAAGCCACTGTAATTCCATTAAAAAGGATATGAAACTTTCCTGTATCAGTAAACTCGCCAAGGATGGTTGATTCAACATTCATTTTCCGGGAAAGCTCCATAAATGTATCAAGCTTATCGTGATGCACCGCAACAGTCATTCGCTCCTGAGCCTCTGATAAAAGTATTTCCCAGGGAGAGAGGCCGTAATATTTAAGAGGAGCCTTATCAATATGGACTGTGCATCCATTAGTATCCTCTGCCATCTCACCTATGGAAGAGGAAAGACCACCTGCACCGTTATCTGTGATTGCACTATACAGGTCCATATCCCGGGCTATAAGGAGAAAATCCGTCATCCTTTTCTGCGTAATAGGGTCACCAATCTGTACCGCACTTGTAGGTGAAGTTTCGGATAACTGCTCTGATGAGAATGTGGCTCCATGTATTCCGTCTTTTCCTATCCTTCCACCTACCATAACAATGGCATCATTTTTTGCTGCCTTTTTAAGATAGCTTGCTTTTCCATTTATCGTACGAGGCATGATTCCACATGTTCCACAATAAACAAGTGGTTTTCCAAGATATCCATCATCAAATACAAGTGAACCATTTATCGTCGGTATACCGCTTTTGTTTCCTCCGTGCTCAACACCCTCTCTTACACCTTCCAGAACTCTTTTAGGGTGGAGGAGTCTTGGAGGAATTAAATCACTGTAGTCAGGGGAAGCAAAACAGAAAACATCCGTATTGAATATAAGTTTTGCACCCTTTCCCGTACCGAAGGGATCTCTGTTAACACCTACTATCCCGGTTAATGCCCCGCCATAAGGATCAAGTGCTGATGGAGTATTATGTGTTTCCACTTTATAAGCAAGATTATATTTTCTGTTAAAACGTATAACTCCTGCATTGTCCTTAAAAACGGAAAGACAAAAATCCTTTCTGCCCTTCTGTTTTCTTATCTTTTCAGTGGAATCAATTATGCATGTTTTAAAAAGACTGTCTATTATTTCAATATTACCATCTTCTTCATATTCTATTTTTGCATTAAAAATTTTATGTTTACAGTGCTCAGACCAAGTTTGTGCAAGGGCTTCCATTTCAACATCAGTAGGCGAAGAAGAAAGCCCCATTCTCTTTCGTTCTTCAATAACATCTTCCTTAAGGAAATGTTTTTGAATTATGGAAAGTTCATCCCTGGAAAGCGCCCATGTTCTCTCCCTGTTTATTCTCACCATCTCTTCCATGCCCATCGAGAGATCAAAAGTTTCAACTGCAGGTTCATGATCAACCGCCACTCTTGGAAGATATATTCCCATGCCTCTATCATTATTATATTGCTCGGCGTTTTTAAAATCATATCTGTTTATAACAGTGTTGGCGAGCATTCCTTCGGCAATGGTAATTATTTGATTTTCCTCAAGATTTCCCTTCAGCAAATACATCTTCGAAGTAAAAACACCTTCATTTTCTTTGAGTTTATGCCCTGAAAGAGCCTCAATTACTTCCTTTGCAGTTCTACCTGCATTATCAGTAACACCGGGTTTAAAACCTACCTCAATAATCCAGTCGCAAAGAGCAGGCACAGCTTCATCGACATACCCGCTCTGAATAACAGGATCAACAAAAACATCTGTTTTCAATTTTTCAACAATATCAACATTCAAATCAGCGTCAATGGTGTAGACATCTACAACGCCTGCTTCAATAACATCGATTCCCAGGTCCGTCATTATCTTTTTCTTCAGTCTTTCACCTGGAACATCTCTTATACCCTCTTTGTAAG
>CAYSBW010000023.1:0-12136 GCA_964429485.1 uncultured Syntrophorhabdaceae bacterium | reverse complement strand
CTACCTCTATTCTATGTGCCATGTTTATGATAGAAACTCCTTTGCATTTTTTATGCTTTCAGTAACATAAGCTTCATTATTTATCTCTGCAGTAAATATAATATCTCTTTTAGCCTGTTCGAGAAAGGCTTTTAATTCACGAAAAGGAAAAGTCCCTCTTCCTATGGGCAGGTGCTCATCCCTTTTTCCATGATTATCATGGAGATGCATTTCGATTATAAACTCTTGAAGAGGTACCAACCAGCCCCGAAGAGAAATCACTGAGAAAAGATTAAAATGCCCTGAATCAAAACAGAAGCATAAATTTTTATTTTTGAAATATTCAAAAAGGGAAATAAAAGTGGAAGGAGTTTCTTCGAATATATTTTCAAGTGCCACGGCAAGACTATCCCCTGCTTCTTTCAATATTTCCGACCATGTGTCAATGCTGCTGTCAAGCCACAACTGTTCATTGTGATCAAAACGCCATTTATCATAGCCGGGATGGCAAACAATCTGTTTTGCCCGGAGAATATTGGCCATTTCCACTGATTTTTTAATCTTATCCATTGATATTGATTTTATAGTCTTATCAAAACCAGCAGGACTTAAATCCATGTAGGGTGCATGAACAGTACAGGCAATATTGTTGTCCTGGAGTCTTTTGCTTATTTTGTTTACATGGTTCATGTCAAGATCATCTATCACATCGTTATTAGCATAGATCTCAACACCTGTTCTGAACTCGATGATCCTTTTTAAATTTGCTTCAACCATTCTGTAGGGTACGTTTATAAATACCGGCATTCCTCTTTTTCCTTAATGTGTTCTAATTTATAGGTTGAGAAAGGATAAATCAAGAAAAACGATAAGTTTATATTTTTTTCCTTTAAGTCAACTCAGGAATTTGTCTTTAATTATTTTCACGGTATAGGTATTCCCGCGTCATAGGAAGTCCATTATCGATTCCATTAGTAAAAAGTATCTGATATAATCTTAAATCACCCCAACGGAAAGCAACCGAACTTCCGCACAAAAACATACGCCACATTCTTACAAATCTATTATCAAAAATCTTTTCGATCTCATCAGTTTTTGCTTCAAATCGTTCTGCCCACCTTTCAAGGGTTATTGCATAATGCAGGCGGAGATTTTCAATATCAACAAGTACAAGACCTTTTTTCCCCATGCTCTTTATCACATAATCAAGAACAGGTATGTAACCGCCAGGGAAAATATATTTCATTGTCCATGGGTCGCTGGCAGTGTTGTTTTCTTTGCCTATTGTATGAAGAAGGCCCGCCCCTCCCGGCTTTATCAATGACACTGCTTTGTCCATAAAGGTTGGTATAAATTCTTTTCCCACATGTTCAAACATGCCTATTGAAACAAATTTATCAAAGCTGCTTTTAACATTTCGATAATCTTCAAGAACAATGGCAATCCTGTTTTCCAGACCTTCAGCAGCTATCTTTTCTTTTGCATATTCAGCCTGATGGACCGAAAGTGTACACCCCAGACCTTTTATTCCATAGTTGCGGGCAGCATAAATAAGCATGCCACCCCAGCCACATCCGATATCAATAAGACTCTCCCCTTCCTTAAGCCTGAGCTTTCTACAAATATGCTCATACTTTTGCATTTGCGCCTCTGCAAGACTGTCTTTTTCGCTTTTAAAATATGCACAGGAATATGTCATGCTTTCATCGAGGTACTTTTGATAAAAATTATTTCCAATATCATAGTGATGGGCAATATTCACGTAAGACCTTTTTATCGTGTTCATGGATCTCAAATGTCTTAAAAATAGAGCAAATTTCATTGTAAACGATAATTTCATGTCCAGAAAATATCTATTCATGCCAAGTCGGAGAAGTTTATAAAAATCACCATGAACATCTATATTACCCTCCATATATTCCTCACCAAAACCAAGGGTGCCTTTCTCGAGGATATTCCTGACTACTTTTTTTTCCTTTAACACCAGAGTGAAAGCAGGTGTTTCCTTTCCGAACATTTCAGTTTTACCATCCCAGAATTTTACAGCAAAAGAAACTTCGGGTGTATTATTGCCAAGTATCTTAAAAAGTTTCTGAAGGGTTTTTTTCATGATTGTTCTCCTGAAAAATCACTCACAAGTTTCAGATTCGGAAAACAGATATAATAAAAAATACCGTAATCTTAATAAATTTGTCAACTGATACAAAATAATTTTATAGAACAAGATATCCCTACGTTTCTATATAAAGATCATTATCAATCTTTAACGTTGATTACGTATCACTTGTATGTTACAAATAAACAAAGGTTTTTTATTTCATGAACAGTCTTTTAAGAACCATACCCAAAGTTGATGACATTCTCAGGCATGATGGATGGAACGTTATTTCAAAAACATATCCGGATAGTATTGCAAAAAATGCTCTCCGTTCCTTTCTTGAAGAACTGAGATGCTCTATAAAAGACGGTAAAATAAGTATTTTACCGTCTATAGGAGAAATAATCAGGTCTGTTGAAATAAAAATAAAATCAATACTTACTCCGAGACTGAAAAGGGTTATAAACGGTACCGGAGTCATAATACACACAAACCTCGGGAGATCATTACTTTCCAAAGCAGCTATTGAGGCAGTCGTAAATGCAGCATCCTTCTACACAAACCTTGAATACGATCTCAATAAAGGCTCCAGAGGAGACCGCTACGTGCACTGCACATTTATCCTGCAGAAATTGACAGGCGCTGAAGGCGCACTTGTAATAAACAATAATGCAGGAGCAGTATTCCTTGTTCTAAACACCCTTGCTGAAGGCAAAGAATCAATTATCTCAAGAGGAGAACTTGTTGAAATAGGTGGTTCCTTCAGGATACCCGATATAATGAAAAAAAGTGGCGCTGTTTTAAAAGAAGTAGGCACTACAAATAGAACATTTATAGATGATTATGAGTACGCAATAAACGAATCCACCGGGTTGCTTATGAAGGCTCATCCAAGCAATTTCAGAATCAGAGGCTTTATTCACGAAGCAACAGGGGATGAGATTGTATCACTCAGTAAAAAATATAATCTGCCTTCATATTATGATGCAGGGAGTGGGATGCTTTTCCCCCTGGAGAAAGTTGGTTCACATGATGAACCTTGTATAACAGAGGAGCTGAAAAAAGGATGGGATTTAATATCCTTCAGTGGAGATAAACTGCTTGGATCACCACAGGCGGGGATTATACTTGGGGAAAAAACTTATATAGATGTGTTGAAAAAAAACCCTATAACCAGAATGCTGCGACCTGACAAGTTCACCCTCGCCGCCCTTGAAACTACACTCCTCCATTATCTTGATGAGGATTATGCTCGCAAAGAAATACCAACACTGCGAATGTTATATGAAAAAAACGACGTTTTAAAAAAACGGGCACAGATGTTTGCAAGGAAAATTAGAAAATTATCGGACAAATTAAACATAATGATAATTGAAGTATCATCAGAGATTGGTGGTGGAAGTCTTCCGGACATATTTATACCCTCCTTTGCTGTGGCATTAAAACCTGTTTTTATAAGTGTTTCTGAGTTCGAAAAAAGATTGCGGGATCTTGAGGTCCCAATTATAGCAAGAATTGAAAAGGATATGCTTTGCTTAAATATGCGTACCATAGTGAAGGAAGATGAAGCCCTTATTGTCAAGGGAATCGAACAAGTTCTTTTAAACTGATGTGAACAATTACATTGTGAACTCTCAATGATTAATAACCAGTTTCATATTACCTGCAACGAAGAAGGAAAAAGACTCGATATTTTCCTGTCTGAAAAGCTCTCAATAACAAGAACAAAAATAAAAGATGTAATTGAAGGCGGATTTGTAAATATTGACGGGAAAATACCAAAGCCATCCATGAAAACAAGAATTCCCATGGAAATTTACGGTGAAATCCCTGCTGAAGAACCTTTGACTCTTGAAGCACAGTCAATTCCTCTTGAGATATTATATGAAGATGAGTATTTTCTTGCTGTAAACAAACCAAAGAATATGGTTGTACATCCCTCATTCGGACACAAAAAAGGTACCCTGGTTAATGCATTGCTGGCATATTTTGGAGAAAAAAATAAAGAAAGTCTCAAATCTCTAATCTCTAATCTCGAACCAGTAACACAGGAAAATGCAAATCAAGGAACTCAAAATTCCATCTTCTACGATCCACAAAAGGTGATCCTCCGTCCAGGCATAGTACACAGGCTCGACAAGGGAACAACAGGCGTAATAATCGTTGCTAAAAACTCGAAAACTCAGGAAATGCTTTCTGCTCTTTTTAAAAAAAGATCTGTGAAAAAAACATACAGAACAATTGTTGAAGGTATAATAGATAAAAAAGAAGGTCTTATAGAGGGAAATATAGGGAGGCACCGGATAGACAGAAAAAAAATGACAGTTCTTGAAGAAGGTGGAAGAAGTGCAGCAACTTCCTTTAAAGTATTAAAGAAGTTAGACAGCTTTACATACATAGAAGCCTATCCTAAAACAGGGCGGACACATCAGATAAGGGTGCACTTTTCTCATATCGGACACCCTGTTGCAGGAGATAATGTATACGGAAAAAGGTCAAGATTTGTTTCGGATAGACCACTTCTCCATGCTTATAGAATCCAATTTATACACCCGGAAAAAAATATCATGATTCAGATTGAAGCTCCTCTTCCTGATGACATGGAAGAATTTATTACAAAATCTTCTCTAAAAACCGCAGCAGAGAACTGTCATAGCTCAATAGATCTGAAAATTAAAAAAAAGTCAAAATTGTAAAAACAAATATGATACCCAAGTAAAAAGTCATGCAGCCTCCTGAACCCGATCCCCAATATTTGCAATCGCTGAGAAAGGTCTTTCTTAATATTGTAGTATTTTCTGAACACATCTTCAGGAAGTTTGGAAAGTATCGTCGGTCTGAGCTAAGGAAGGGGCCAGAAATGAATGTGTTATATAATAACAATCTGTTATATGCTATTTAATTAAATATCTTTTTTTCTTGATATGTTAATTTGTAGTAAAAATGGAATTAAGTACTCTTTTGATAGATAGTGATGTTTTTTTGCATATAAAAATTCTCAATTTTTGTATTTGATGCAGTTTTCAGACATATTAACTGCACAAAAATAAAAGGGAGGAAAGTAAATTGGTAGTGATGCTCGGTGAGCTATTGGTAAAAATGGCTTTAATTAATGATAAGCAACTTGAAGATGCGTTAAAGATTCAGATGACTGATGGCGGCAAAATCGGAGAGATTCTAATCAAAATGGGTCTCGTTTCCGAAATCGATATACTAAAGGCATTATCACAACAATTTGGCATATCTTTAATTGATTTAGAACAAACAAAAATAGAAGAAAATTTAATCAATATTATTTCTTTAAACACAGCACGAAGGTTTTTTATCATTCCCGTAAAAAAGAATATGAATACCCTCACAATTGCAATTTCAGACCCCACAAGAGCCTTTAACCTTAAAGAATTACAGATGATTACAGGTTGCGATATTGAGACTGTCCTTACAACAGAATCTCAAATTGAAAGAGCTATAGTACAATATTACGAAAGCTCACATAATGTAGAGTTGAAACATTTTATGGCAGATCTGGGTATGTCTGGTAATACCTCTCTGGAAATTCTTGAGGAAGAAGAAAAAAAAGATATTGCAAAACTCGAATCTGATGCAAAGCAACCTCCTGTTGTTAAAATTGTAAATCATGTATTTACCGAAGCAATAAGATCAAATGCAAGTGATATACATATAGAACCATGGGAGGATGCTGTAAGAGTGCGTTACCGTGTTGATGGAGTTTTATACGAGATCGTAAAACTACCATTAAAGTATAAGGATGGTGTTATAACTCGCATAAAGGTTTTATCAAAGATGGATATTTCAGAAAAAAGACACCCTCAGGATGGCAGAATTAAAATTCAAATGAAGCTTGACGGAGTAATGAAGGAAATCGATGTCCGTGTTTCAAGTATACCCGCTTTTTTTGGTGAAAAGATCGTCATGCGTCTTCTCGATAAAGGAGGATTAATGCCTGATTTGAGTAGACTGGGCTTTGAAACTGAAAGTTACAAAAAATTTGAGGACGCAATATTCAGACCCTGGGGCATGATACTTGTTACAGGGCCCACAGGATCCGGGAAAACCAATACTCTTTATAGTGCTATCAGCAAAATTAACACACCGGAAGTAAATATAATGACTGTTGAAGACCCGGTAGAATTTAATATACAGGGTATAAATCAGGTTCAAGTTCATGAGAATATTGGTCTTAGTTTCGCTTCTATATTACGATCATTCCTGCGTCAGGACCCTAACATAATTCTTGTTGGTGAAATAAGGGATAGTGAAACAGCAGAAATAGCTGTTAAAGCCTCTCTGACCGGACACCTTGTTCTTTCCACCCTACATACCAATGATGCCTCATCAGCAGTTACACGTCTTGTTGATATGGGTGTTGACTCCTTCCTTGTAGCAACATCTGTTATATTAATTGTAGCACAGAGACTTGTTCGCCGTCTCTGCCCATATTGCAAAACAGAATCGGATGTTTCAGTCCAGACCTTGATAAACATAGGTTTTTCTCCTGAAGAAGCAGGTACAGTAAAAGTTTACAAGCCAAGTGGTTGTGAAAGATGCGGTAAAACAGGATATAAAGGACGTATCGGTTTATTTGAGGTATTGAAAATAACTGATCCTATTAAGGAATTGATATTTTTAAAAGCCAATGCTTCAGAAATAAGTAAAAAAGCTGTTGAGGAGGGTATGCTTACCCTGCGCCAGAGTGGTTTGAGTAAAATTAAAGAAGGTATTACAACAATTGAAGAAGTAATAAGAGAAACATTTTAAACCAGATAAAATAAAGAAAATGTTAAATTTTTTTATGAATATTGGGAATAATGTTGAGAGTAGGAAAATAGGCACAATAACAGGACTTGGAAAACCTCCCCAAGTCCTTGTAATTATTAGTTTTGGTCCCACGGAGTTTCGAACTCCGGTTTCCGGCGTGAGAGGCCAGCGTCCTAGGCCACTAGACGATGGGACCTTGCAGTAAAGACAAAGAATAATATCAGAAAAAACATATGATTTCCAGATAAAAAAATATCTTGCGAAACAACAAGAATAGCGTCAAAAAATAATTAAAAAAACTTCATTTAAAAAGATTTTACAACAGGTCAAGTCATTATGCAAACATAAGAGGAAGACGGTCAGCTATCAGATAGCCTTTTTCAGTAGGAATTACCATTTCATCTCTGATTTTCAGAAACCCTGATTTTTTTAATTGTGACAATACATAATGAGTTGAAGAATCTTTACCAATATCATCTATGGATGCACCCCATTTAGTCCTCATACCAAGGTAGAGCCGTTCAAGCCTCAACTGATCAACTGAAAGCTTTTCTGATCCCTCTACAGGTCTTTCTCCCGACAAAAGTCTATAACAATAATTTTCAACGGACCTGCAATTCCACCATCTTTTGTTATTATGAAAAGAATGTGCGCCTGGACCAAGTCCGATGTAGGGTATATGTGACCAGTACTTGATGTTGTGTCGTGAGAAATGATCCTCATCTTTCCCATAGTTGGAAACTTCGTAATGAACAAAATTGTTCAGCCTCAAAAACTTTGAGGTCATTAAAAATAAATTCCTCTCTTCTTCCTCTGTTATGGATTTTAATTTACCTTCTTTTTTCAACCTGCCGAATGGTGTTGTTTCTTCAAGGGTCAATTGATAGCAGGAAAGATGTGCTGGTTTAAGATCGATAGCTGTTTTCATAGTATTAGACCAGCTTTCACTGGTTTGACCTTCAAAGCCATACATCAGATCCATTCCGATATTATTAAAGCCGCAGGCCTTTGCAATAATTACTGTTTCTATTGCCTTAGCACTGTCGTGTCTCCTGTTTAAAAACCTGAGCTCTGACTCATTAAAGGATTGCACGCCTACACTCAAACGGTTAAACCCCGTTGCAATAAGTGTATCAAGTTTTTCAGTTGTTATATCATCCGGATTAACTTCAATAGTAACTTCTGTATCGCTATGGAATCTGAAGTATCTCATAAGGCCATCCCAAATTTTTTTTAACTGAAAATTATTGAGCAGGCTGGGAGTTCCACCGCCAAGATAAAGAGAGTCGAAAATATCAAAATCCTCGCAATAAAAGGACATTTCTTTTTCAAGGGCTTCAATCCATAGATCTATTAGAGAAGTGTCTGTAACAGAATAAAAATCACAGTATGGGCATTTTGTTTTACAAAAAGGGAAATGAATATACAGACCGGCAGGCTCAGAATAATTTCTAATAATTTTACTTCTAAAATCAAGCTGTTCCTGTTTTTGATTCATTGCTTTAATAAAATAATCAACTTTGAGATATAAATATCTCTATTCTTTGTCAGTTTTTAGTACTGCCATAAAAGCACTCTGGGGAATTTCCACTGCACCGACTACTTTCATCCTCTTTTTACCTTTTTTCTGTTTTTCAAGAAGTTTCCTCTTACGCGTTATATCGCCCCCATAGCACTTTGCAGTTACATCTTTTCGAAAAGGAGTAATAGTCGAACGAGAGATGATTTTACCTCCTATTGCGCCTTGTATTGCAATCTTGAATTGTTGCCTCGGTATTTCGTCTTTCAGACTATCACAGGCTTTTACTCCTCTTTCACGGGCATGATCACGATGAACGATCATTGAAAGAGCATCTACTTTTTCTCCATTTACAAGTATATCGAGTTTTACAAGATTACTTTCTCTATAATCAATAATTTCATAATCAAAAGATCCATATCCCTGGGTTATGCTTTTGAGCCTGTCGTAAAAATCAAAAATCACCTCGCCCAGAGGCATATCGAAAGTTATTTCAACACGACCTGCAGTCGGGTATGCAAGACGGGAATTTACCCCACGTCTTTCCAGGCAGAGTTTCATTACAACTCCCACATAACGCTCAGGAATCATAATAATGGCTCTTATATATGGTTCCTCTGCCATTTCAATTTCTGAAGGATCAGGATAATGTGCCGGGTTATCTATCACAACCGTATTTCCATCACTGAGAGTAAAACGATACTGAACGCTGGGGGAAGTCATGATTATAGACTGGTTGAACTCGCGTTCAAGTCTTTCCTGTACAATTTCCAGGTGAAGCAATCCGAGAAATCCACAACGGAAACCCTGTCCAAGGGCAGCTGAGGAATCCTTTTGATAGACAAGAGCTGCATCGTTAAGTTTATATTTTTCAAGAGCTTCTGCAAGAGAAAGATAGTCATCGGATGAAATAGGATAAATAGATGAAAACACAACAGGTTTTACTTCTTTAAATCCAGGTAAAGATTCTTTGGCAGGAAATGTTTCAAGGGTTACAGTATCGCCAATCCTTGTATCGCTTACAGTCTTGATGCCAGCTATAATATAACCAACCATTCCAGCTGACAGTTCATTTGCCGGCTCCATCTTCAAACGGAATATCCCGACTTCTTCGACTTTGTGCACAGTACCCATTGCCATAAGTCTGATATTGTCTCCAGGGCGTACGGTACCGTTAAATATACGGCAGCTTATGATTGTTCCACGAAATGAATCATACTGCGCATCAAAGATCAAGGCTGCCAATGGTTTTTCCGGATCACCTGCAGGAGGTGGTGTTTTTGCAGCAATTGCTTCAAAGATCTCTTCAATTCCTGCACCTTCCTTAGCTGAACAAAGCAATGCAGATTCAGGATCAAGGCCCAGTTCGTTGTCAATTTCTTCCCTTACCCTGTTTATATCAGCAGAAGGCAAATCTATCTTATTGATTACGGGGATGATTACAAGATTGTGTTCCATCGCAGCATAAAGATTGGCCAGTGTTTGTGCTTCAACTCCCTGCGAAGCATCTATAAGCAATAGCACTCCTTCGCATGATGCCAGTGCTCTGGATACTTCATAAGAAAAGTCCACATGTCCAGGCGTATCAATTAAATTGAAGAAAAACTCTTCTCCCTCTTTATTTTTGAAGGGAAGGTTAACGGTTTGACTTTTAATTGTAATACCACGTTCACGCTCAATATCCATGTTATCAAGTATCTGGTTGCGAAACTGACGGTCGTCAACAAGATTAGCGTGCTGAATTAAGCGATCGGCAAGCGTTGATTTTCCATGGTCTATATGAGCAATTATGCTGAAGTTACGTATCTGTTTCATAATGCGTATTTATTTAACCCATTCCACAGATAAGGTAAATAGATTTTGTTGTTTATCCTGCAGGATCATAAAACAATGTATTTTTTTAAGTGGAATGTAACCTGACAATAAATCTTTTTAATTTTATTTAGTGGTATTTATGATATAAAAAATCTGCAATAAGTAAAGGTAAACATTTTTGATCAGATAAAACTGAAAAGGAAATTGACTTGCACCAGGAATGAAATGTTAAAAAAAAGATTTTTCGGAAAAATAAACTGGTATCCAGAGCAATGAAAATAATTTTCCTTGGAACAGGTACATCAGTACCATCTCTTCGAAGAAACTCATCTGCCTATCTTCTGATAACTGACGAGCTGAAAATACTCATAGATGTAGGACCATCAACAGTAAAAAGGCTTCTTGAAACCGGCTATACTGTTAATGATATTGACATTATTATACTTACCCATTTTCATGTTGACCATACAGCAGACTTGTCCAGTTTTTTATTTGCCTGTAATTACGGGACTATACCAAGAACAAAATTGCTAAATATTTTAGGAGGGCCAGGTATACACAAATTCTATGGTGGATTATGTAAGATTTATCCCTGGATTTTTCCCAAATCATATAAAACAATTCTGAAAAGCCTATATCAGGGACAGTACTTTGTAAATGACCTTATTATTAAAGCTGCAAGAGTAAATCACAACAGGGAAAGCATAGGTGTCAGTTTTGAAAAAATGAAAAAAGTTGTTTTTTCAGGTGATACCGGCTACTCAAAAAATCTTATAAAACTTGCCTATAAAGCAGACATCCTCATTGTCGAATGCTCTTTTCCTGAAAAAAAGGTTAAGGGTCATATGAATTTAAGTATTCTGGAAAAAATTGTAAAGAAATCACAACCGGAAAGAGTTATATTGTCTCATCTCTATCCGGAGTGGGATTTTTTTAATGGCATCTTGTACAGTCCCTACCTTCTTGCAGAGGATGGAATGGAGATTGTGCTTTGAACCTTCGCAAAACAAACTCTCGGGAAGTGCTCCCAGAACAGAGATTTCGCTTCCTGCTTTTATACTGTTTTGTTGATGTTACTTGCTTTTTCGATAATTCTTATGACATTGACAATTATGACAGATAAGTTTTCACTTTTATATCCCTATCTGAGAAATTCGGCAATAGATTGGATAGGCGGTTGTTCATTTATTTTATTATATCTGGCATCATAATCGTTGGACAGCTTATAAGTTGCTGGGTAGTCAATGCTTTTTTGTAATAATCATTTATAGAATCTATGAAATTCCTTTAAAAATAGCATGAAGGATTATACAGATAAAAGGAATTTAATGCTAATAGCCATTCATGGAGGAGGATTATGATCACCAAACAAAGAACTATAGGTGCAACGCTCAGTCTTGCCCTTGGCGCTACCCTGGCTGCAACATCCGGGGCGCAAAGTACGGCCGACAGAACCAGCCTTCCTATTCAGGAACCCCGATATCCCCACAGTACCATATTGGATGTCCGAAATGCAACGCCCCCACCGAGATTGAGGTAAAGGCGCCTAAGGGCGCTCCTAATATTATCATTATTCTTCTTGACGACATGGGATTCAGCCAGCCAGCTACCTTCGGCGGACCGATTCACATGCCTACCCTTCAGCGCCTGGCTGATCAGGGATTGCGCTACAATAACTTTCATGTAACAGGTGTAAGTTCACCGACACGGGCTGCGCTTCTCACCGGTCGCAATCACCACACCTGCAATATATCTTTAGTGACGGAGATGTCGACAGCCTTTCCGGGATCTACCGGCCAGCGCCCGGTCAGTGTGGCCCCCCTGGCAACCACATTACGCTATAACGGTTATGCAACAGCAGCTTTCGGCAAGAGTCACGAAACAGCTCCGTGGGAGGTCAGCCCTTCGGGACCGACAGACCGCTGGCCGACCCGCAGCGGCTTTGA
>CAYSBW010000022.1:0-36485 GCA_964429485.1 uncultured Syntrophorhabdaceae bacterium | reverse complement strand
ATTGCAACTTAAATAAGAAAGAACCATTGTTTCTGAGGGAAGCCAGAAACCGGATGCAATATACAAGTCTCTACGTTATGGATCAGGTTTTTTATTTACCATCTGCAATTGCTGATAGCCTGCGTAATACCGTTGATGTAAATGTCCCTGTCTTTAATAATTAAACATCTATTTTCCAGGACAGTTACTTCTGAAGTATTCAGAATAAAACTGTTACCTCAAAGATGATAAAAGGCGACCTTAAAGATAATTCTTAGACTCCGGTCCATCCCTTCAGAATAACATTTATCTTGAAATTATAGTGAAATTCGTATATTTTTCTATTTTAAGATTAGGAGATAAACATGTTTCAGGTAAATGATGGTGCATCATTGATTCTCGCAAGCGAATCCACAAGGAGGATAGACATCCTTAGAACACTCGGCGTATCTTTTTCCATTATACCGCCTAAAATTAACGAGCAGAGAGAAAAAGATGAATCACCTAGGGACTTTGTGCTAAGGATATCCTATGAAAAAGCTGATAAAGTCGGCAGTTACTTTCCAAACAACTGGGTTATCGGAGCAGATACTATAGTTGTACTTAAAGGAAGAATACTCGGGAAACCAAAAAATGAAAAAGACGCCTATGATATGCTCAGAGCACTAAAGGGTAAATGGCACAGGGTTTTTACAGGGTACTGTGTTCTTAACACATCAAAAAATATTGTATACCGGGATGTCGTAGAAACAAAGGTATTTGTCAGGGACTTAACGGATGAAGAGATTATGCGATACATAAAAACATCAGAGCCCCTCGACAAAGCCGGCTCTTACGCATTACAGGGAAAAGGCGGCTACATGGTTAAAGAAATTAAAGGTTCCTATGCCAATGTTATAGGTCTGCCTATCTGTGAAGTTACAGAAGCCCTCCTGTCCCTGGGAGTACTTTCATAAATCATAAACAAACCCTGCACAGATAAATGCGGGCGCTTTCCGGCAAAAATAAAATTGACAGATACTTGGTACAAGGGAAATATCATGGATGATACAATAAAAAGGATAAGGGAAAGAATTGCTAATGCCTGTAGCAGGGCAGGCAGGTCTGAATCTGAAATAAAATTAATAGGCGCAACCAAGGGAGTAAACATAGATAGAATCCTGGATGCTTTCCGCCATGGGCTTACGGACTTCGGGGAAAATTATGTGCAGGAAGCAAAAACGAAAATAGAAGCTTTTCACGAAAAGGCCTGTTGGCATATGATCGGCCATATACAAACCAATAAGGCAAAATACATACCGAAATTATTTGATTGTGTACACTCTGTAGACAAATGGGAACTTCTTGAAATATTTAACAGATCAGAGAAAAATCTGAAAGTGTTATTCGAGCTGAACCTTGCAGGTGAGACATCGAAGCATGGAACAGATGTGGATAGTTTGAAGAAAATCCTCGAAAAAATTAATAGTTTTAAATATATAGAACCAATAGGACTGATGACAATGCCACCTTTTACTGAAAAGGTTGAGGATGTCAGATATATATTCAGAAAGATGAAGAATATTCTGCAAACTGTAAACAATGAATTCTCGCTTAACATGTCAGAGCTCTCTATGGGAATGTCTTCAGATTTCGAGGTTGCCATAGAGGAAGGAGCTACTATTGTAAGAATTGGAACTGCAATTTTTGGAGAAAGAATATGAAAGCCTGGGGTGGCAGATTCAAAGGTGGAACAGATCCGTTAATGGAAAGGTTCAGCGCATCGATCACTATTGACAGGACATTGTATGAACAGGACATAGAAGGCAGTAAAGCACAGGCTGAAATGCTAAATAAAATTGGTATACTTACAGAAAAAGAAGTGCGGGATTTAGTAACAGCCCTTGATGAGATAAAAACTGAAATTAAAGAAGGAAAATTCAATTTTTCCGATACCCTGGAAGACATACATATGCACATAGAAGCCCGCCTTATTGAAAAGACAGGGGACGGAGGCAAAAAACTTCATACAGGAAGGAGCCGTAATGATCAGGTTTCTCTTGACATGAGAATTTTCCTGAAAAAAGAACTTTCTCTGATTGACAAGGGTCTTGTAAGCTTGCTCAGAACAATTTTGAGCAGGGCTGAAAAGGAAAAAAAGACCATCATGCCAGGATATACACATATGCAAAAAGCCCAGGTTGTCACTATGGCCCACTATCTCATGGCATACTATTTTATGATGAAGAGAGACAGGGAACGCACATCTGAGACCACCAGACGTCTTGACAGTCTGCCCCTCGGCAGTGGAGCTATTGCAGGATCAACGATACCTCTCGACAGAGAATTCCTCAAAGACAAATTAATGTTTTCTAAAGTTTCTGAAAACAGCATGGACACAGTTTCGGACAGAGACTTTGTTCTTGATTCTGTCTTTTCTGTTGCCATGATTATGATGCATCTATCGAGACTTTCCGAAGATATGATCATATTTTCAACAGATGAGTTTTCCTTTATATCACTACCTGATGAACTCTGCACTGGCAGCAGCCTGATGCCACAGAAAAAAAATCCTGATGCACTTGAGCTGATCAGAGGCAAGACATCCCGGGTAATAGGCGACCTGTTCAGTCTGTTTACTTTATTGAAAGGACTTCCCATGACATATAACAGGGATCTTCAGGAGGATAAAGAACCACTGTTTCACGCGATCAATACAGTTAAGGATTCTCTTTCTATTGCAGAGATGTGTATAAATAAAATGGTAGTGAATACGAAAGGAATGGAAAAGGCTGTATATGAGAGTTTTATGCCTGCTGTTGAAATAGCAGAATATCTTACAATGAAAGGCACCCCTTTCAGGGAAGCTCATGCCATAGCGGGAAAAATGGTAAGAGACTGTGAAGAAAGAGGTATATTTCTTAAGGATATGGTGCTTGCTGATATGAAAAAATATTCAGAAATCTTGGATGAAGATATTTTTAATTATATTGATCCCTATACAATTCTAAATACAAGAAAAACTTCCGGAGGAGCCTCTTTTAAAGAGATAGATAAAGAGATTGAAAGAGAAAAAATATATTGTAATTCTTAGCATAAGTTTAATATTAGCACTCCTCTTTACAGGCTGTGGCAAAAAAGGCAACCCCATTCCAAAAAATCTGCCTGTTCCAGGGGGAATAAACGACCTAAGGGGAGAAGTTAAAGATGGGTTGCTGTTTCTCTCATTCTCTACACCTGCAGGAAACAAAGCAGGGTCTATCACACCGGAAGATGCTGCCGGTTTTAATGTATATAAATCCTGCGGAGGCTGCTTGGGAACCTTTGAACTTTTTAAGGATCTGAATCTTGAAAATGGAAAGGGATTTCTGGTTCAGAATGGAAAAGTTTTGTTCTATGATGATGATCTGAAGGGAGGGCTTCAATATAAATATAAAATTTACCCCTATACAAAAAAAGGTGTGCAGGGTGATCCTTCGAATATATTTGCTATTATATGGGAAAATACGCCCGGTCCTGTTAAAAATCTTTCTATAAAAGAGAAGGATGCGAGCATTGAACTTTCATGGGAAAAAGAAGAGGAATTTCAATATAATATATACAGATATGATGATAATGTTTACCCTCTCTTTCCACTCAATAAAACACCTCTTAGATCATCTTATTTTTTAAATACAGGACTTGAAAATGAAAAAACATACGCCTATGAAGTAAGAAAAGTACAAATAAAAGAAGGGATAAAGCTGGAAGGCAGAGGGATAAAAACAAAGGCCATACCAAAAGATATGACACCCCCTGCAACACCGGGTCAGATTATAGCTGAAAAAAAAGGCGATAGTGTCATTTTAAGATGGAATGAAAATACAGAAAAAGATTTGGCAGGATATAATATATTCAGGGTCGCTTCAGGGAAAGCAGAAAAATTAAATGTTGTGCCCTTAGAAAAAAATATATACTCGGATAAAAATCTTCCGGATAAAAGATATGTCTCATATTATGTGACAAGTATCGACAAAAAAGGAAACGAGAGTGATCCTTCAAGAGAAGTCATAGTTATCATAAAAGAATAAAAGGAACAAAAGGTGTGTTATGCATTATTTTAAATATATAGAAAATGAATTATACTGCGAAAAAGTACCTGTATCTAAAATAATAGAGGCTGTCGGGACGCCTGCTTACATTTACAGTTACAAAACCCTTCAAAACCATTTCCTTGTTTTTGATGAAGCATTCAACAATATACCCCATATTGTATGTTATTCCTGTAAAGCAAATTCCAATATAGCAATTCTGAAAATAATGGGAAGCATGGGAAGTGGTATTGATATCGTATCAGAAGGTGAACTTTTCCGTACTCTAAAAGCAGGGATACCAGCCGAAAAGATAGTATTTTCAGGCGCAGGAAAAAAAGAGGATGAAATAAAAGCTGCAATAAAAGCTCAAATCCTGATGATAAACATTGAATCGGAAGATGAACTCCATACTATAGCAAAAATTGCAGGAAGTATGAAAAAAGTGGTGCCTGTGTCGATCAGGGTAAATCCCCAGATAGATCCAAAAACACATCCCTACATTACAACAGGGTTGAAAAAGAACAAATTCGGCATTATTTGGGATGATGCTTTCAAACTATATAAAGAAATAGAAAAGGAAACATTTCTTTCTCCTGTCGGCATATCTTCTCATATAGGATCACAAATCCTTGAACTATCACCATTTATAGAAGCTGTAAAATCTCTTAGGGCTATGGCTGATCAGTTGAATAAAAGCGGTATATCTGTAAAATATCTTGATATTGGCGGAGGGCTCGGCATAACATACAACGATGAACGTGCGCCTCTCCCTGATGAATATGCTGCTGCTATAAAAAAAGAGTTGAAAGGGATTAATATAAAACTTATCCTGGAACCGGGCAGGGTACTTGTTGGTAATAGCGGGATTCTGGTAACTAAAATTACTTATATAAAAAAAGTACCGGGCAAAACATTTTATATAGTGGATGGCGCAATGAACGATCTTCTGAGGCCAGCATTATATGATGCATATCATGAAATTTTACCGGTTCTCAGAGAATATGGCAATGGTAATGAAATTAAGGTTGATATTGTTGGACCTGTTTGTGAATCAGGCGATTTCCTTGCAAAAGACAGGACCATTGCTGAAATGAAGAAAGGTAATTTGCTCGCTGTAATGGGGTCAGGAGCTTATGGTTTCTCAATGTCGTCAAACTATAACTCAAGGAGAAGAATAGCCGAGATTCTGGTCAAAGAAGATGAGTTTTATGTCATAAGAAAACGGGAAACTTTCAATGATTTGATAAGGGGAGAATCTATTCCATCATTTCTGGAGGACATTTAAATGTCAGAAGTTGAATTTTTAAAAATGAGTGCCAGCGGTAACGACTTTGTGATTATAGACAACAGGATTAATAAAATTAATGATAAATACAAGGATATTAACGAATTTATTTCCAAAGTATGCCGTAGAAGACACTCTGTCGGGGCTGATGGTGTAATACTTATAGAAGAATCAAAAAAAGCGGCATTTAGTTGGAGGTTTTTTAATGCAGACGGCTCTGAGGCTGAAATGTGTGGAAACGGGGGAAGGTGTGCTGCAAGATTTGCCTTCATTAAAAAAATAGCTCAAAAACAAATGACATTCGAAACAATTGCAGGCATTATCAGGGCAGAAGTTGATGGAATAAATGTTAAACTCCAACTTACAACTCCTTTTGATATAAAATTAGATTATCCCATAAAACTTGAAGAAAATGAAATTTTTTTAAGCAGCGTCAATACAGGCGTGCCCCATGCCATTATCAGTGCTGACAACATTGATCATGTACCTGTAGAAGAACTCGGGAGAACTATCAGATATCATAAAGCCTTCGGAGAAAATGGAACAAATGTTGATTTCGTAAAAATCATCAATAAAAAACAAATTCTTTTGAGAACCTATGAAAGAGGTGTGGAAGGAGAGACCTATGCCTGTGGAACAGGGGCAGTTGCAGCAGGGGTAATTCTCAAGAAAAAAGGACTTATTGAAAGCCCGGTTGATATTGGTACTAAGGGAGGAGAAACACTTAAAGTCTACATTGAAGACAAAGTTTATCTTGAAGGAAAGGCAAGAATTATTTATGCCGGCATATTGAATGATGAAGCGCTACTGTAAAAAATTAGCAACAAAGCAAGGAAATAGTATCGGGATGTCAAGCCGGAAAATTCACTAAAGAGGCTTTGCTGATCTCTAACCATAATTAATGAAATCGAAAAGGAGTTATCATGGAATTAAAGGGCGTATACACAGCTCTCGTTACACCACTTAAAAATAATAATCTGGACGAGGAGGCTTTAAAAAAACTGATCACCTTTCAAATCAACAGAGGCGTTGATGGTTTTATACCCTGCGGATCTACTGGGGAAGCATCCACGCTGGACTATGAGGAGCATAAACGGGTAATAGAATTAACTGTCAAATGTGCAAATAAAACGGTCCCGGTCATAGCTGGGACAGGCTCCAACAGCACTAAAGAGGCCATAGAACTTACTGATATGGCAAAGCAGATAGGATCGGACATGTGTCTGCTCACAACACCATATTACAATAAACCTACCCAGGAAGGGCTATATAGACATTATCGAAAGATAGCTGAAGAAGTTGATATTCCAATTATTCTATACAACATACCTGGAAGAACCGGCATCAATATGATACCGGAAACAGTTAAAAAACTTTCTGAAGTTCCTGGAATTGTAGGCATAAAAGAAGCTTCAGGCTCACTTGCACAGGTTGCAGAAATTTTCAGGCTGACTGCAGGTAAATTTGCAATACTTTCAGGAGACGATAATCTTTTTCTTCCTATGATGAGTGTAGGTGCAGTCGGAATAATTTCTGTACTTTCAAATATATTGCCCGCAGAGATGAAAAAACTCTACAAGGCTTTTCTTGAGGAAAAGGATATTGAAAAGGCAAGAGATATCAACACCTATTTGATTCCTCTTTTTCAGGGAATTTTTATAGAAACAAACCCCATTCCTGTAAAAGAAGCTCTTTATTATATGGGGATAATTGAAGAAGAGTTCAGACTTCCATTATGTACCATGTCTGAAGCAAATAAAAGGATTTTAAAAAAAATCCTCAAGGAATATGAGCTTTTAAAGAAAGAATAGTGCTGGAGAAATAATCATGATAAAAATAATAATAACAGGCGTGTGCGGAAAAATGGGAAATACCATACTTAACCTGGCATTGGATGATGGCGACTTCGATGTGGTTGGAGTAGTTGAAGCTCAAAATCATCCTCTAACAGGAAAACCTTTGAATCAAATTCTGCCAAAAGCTCCTGCTCAGCTAAGCATAGAAGGAAATCTTGCAAATATTATCGATAAGTGCGATGTTATCATAGACTTCACCGAACCCACAGTTTCCTATGAATATTTCAAGCTCGCCACAAAAAACAGAAAGGCAGTGGTAATTGGCACAACAGGTTTCTCAGAAAAAACACTTGAAGAAATAAAGGGATCAGCAGCTTGCAAAATAGTTATATCCCCCAATATGAGCATTGGAATGAACCTCATGTTTGATATGGTGGAAAGACTGTCCAGGATTATGAAAACCGATTATGATATTGAAATTACAGAAATGCATCATCGAATGAAAAAAGATGCTCCAAGCGGAACTGCCTTAAAGCTCAAAGACATTGTAAAATCATCAGATAATAAAAAAAACTGGATTGAAGTTTACGGCCGAAATGGTATTGTTGGGGAAAGAAAAAAAGATGAACTTGGAGTCCATGCGCTGCGCGGCGGTGATATTGTGGGTGAACACACAGTTATGTTTGCCGGTTTCGGTGAAAGGCTTGAAGTAACGCACCGAGCCTATTCCCGAGACAACTTTGCAAAAGGCGCAATTATTGCTGCCAAGTGGCTTTATAAGCAAGGCGTTGGAGTCTATTCGATGAAGGATGTTCTGGAAATTTGATACATTTTTATTGTCGTAATAATTAAACTGAAATGTTTTGATATCCTTTCAAAAATATAATTATTTAGGATTTATCTATCTATATGTTTAATTCAACTGATTATTGCCCCTTATAAATGTCCCCCTCCTTAATAGTTCATCACGGGGCACTCGCTTTGCCAGAAAATTAAACCGATGCTTTAAAAAGCTCAAACAAGCCAAAGGGTTGAATCCCCATATAAAGAATGACAAATATAAAAATACAACAAATTACCTTCTTATAAAAAGAAAGTTTAATGGGTTCCATTGTTGCAGCAATATCCTTTGAATAACTCATTCTTACAAGATTGAGATAGAAGAAAATAGAAATTACTGTATTGACTGCGCCGATCAAAACTATTGGCAGATGTCCTGCTTTAAAGGCGCTTGTAAATAAAAAGAGTTTGCCTGTGAAGCCGCCTGTGGGTGGAATTCCAGCCAATGAAAAAGCGGATACTGCAAGCACCAGAGCAAGAAGAGGTGATCTTTTTGATAAGCCTGCCAGATTTTCTGTTGAAACATTTTCTCCTTCTCTTGAAAGCAGTATAACAACGTAAAAACATGCAAGATTCATAAAAAGATATATTGTAATATAATAAATTGCTGAAGCGTTCCCATCTCTGCTCATTGACAGAACACCCATAAGCAGATACCCTGCATGGGCAATACCGGAATAGGCAAGCAATCTTTTTACATCTTTCTGAACAAGTCCTACAAGATTTCCAAAGGTCATTGAAAGTGCTGCAAGCACAATTAGTATATTTATGAACTCAGTAGAACCAGGATAGGCAAGCATGACAATTCTTATAAGCAGGGCTGTGCCGGCAATCTTAGGAATAGTTCCGATGAAAGTGGTTGTAGTGTTGGATGCCCCCTCGTAAACATCAGGCGACCAGAAATGCATTGGAAAAAGAGAAAGTTTAAAGAAAAAACCTGTTAGAGTAAAAACTAAAGCTATTATGCCTATTGGCGTACTTAAAAAACCAGGAATTATTTGAACAATATCCTTTAGAAAAGTTGAATGGGCAATTCCATATAGATAGCCCATACCAAAAAGCATTATGCCCGTTGATGCTGCGCCAAAAAAAAGATATTTCATCGATGCTTCTATCTGCATTCTATTCTGTGATTTACGTAATGGCAGTATTACATATAGACTGTACGATGAAATTTCAAGGGCTATGACAATGGATATAAGCTCTATTGAACTTACAAGCATCATAAGGCCCAGAACTGAAAAACCGAGGAACATAAAAAATTCCGGCAAGTAATCTTCCATGGTTTCGCCTTTATTCTCAAACATGAAAATTACCAAACAAAAACCGAGCAAAATAACTATTTTGAAAACCTGTGAATAAAGGTCAATCCTGTATGCTCCGGAAAATAATTCTCCTACCTGGTTCAGGCTAAGCAGAGATACAAAAAAGACTATAAGGGAAAATATTTTTGCACAGGTAATGGAACAGTCCTTCCTGCCGCTTATGGATATAAAAAGAAATAATATTGAGAATACAAGTATATTTAATTCAGGCAATATGAGCATAATTCATTCCTCAATAATAGGTTCGCATCTGAGTCAGAAGAAAGGACAGGCTTTTCTCCATAACAGCTACAAAGGGTCTCGGAAAAATACCCATCCATATAACAAAAACTGCAAAGGGAATTAAATAGAAAATCTCTCTAACATTCAAATCAGCAATTTCTCTTTTATCATCTCTTCCCCAGATTATCTGTTTAAGAAGTCTCAGCATATATGCTGCTGCCAGGACAGCCCCCACAACTGCAAGGAATCCTGCCACCTTATACTTTGCAAAGGTCCCTATTAAAACAAATATTTCACCAACAAAATTGTTAGTCCCTGGAAACGCAAAGGCCGATATTGAAAACAATCCAAAAAAGCCTGCATATATCGGCATAATCTTGCCCAAACCTGCATTGTCGTATATCTCCCTGCTGTGTGTCCTTTCATAAATTATACCCACGCAAAGAAATAACGCACCTGTTGTTATTCCATGATTAAGCATTTGAAGCATTGCCCCCTGAAAGCCAAAAAGGGTAAAGGAAAATATTCCAAGAGTAATAAAACCCATGTGGGCAACACTTGAATATGCTATCAGTTTTTTCATGTCCGTTTGACTCAGACACACTAACCCAGCATAAATAATCCCTATTATTGATAGAGTAATAATCATCGGCGCAAAATATATGCTAGCTTTCGGCGCTATTGGAAGACAAAATCTTAAAAACCCGTATGTTCCCATTTTCAGAAGCACGCTTGCAAGAAAAACACTTCCGGCAGTTGGTGCCTCTGTGTGTGCAGCTGGGAGCCAAGTATGGAACGGAAACATAGGAACCTTAATGGCAAAAGCAATTGCAAAGGCAAGGAATACCCAAATCTGGAAGTTCATCTCATAATCTTTATAGAGTGCACCGAGTATACTGAAGGTTCCGTTATTCAGGTAAAGTGCGATAATTGCAACAAGTAGAAATACACTCCCGAATAATGTATATATGAAAAACTTTATTGATGCATAATCCTTGCGTGGCCCGCCCCATACTGCAATTAAAAGATACATGGGGATTAACATTGCTTCCCAGAATATGTAAAAAAGGATGAAATCAAGGGAACAAAAAACTCCTATCATGGCTGTTTCCATAACAAGTATGCAAAACAGAAATTCTTTAATTCTCTCTTTAATTGCGGTCCAGGAACAAAGTATACAGACTGGAGCAAGAAGCGTGGTAAGAAGAATAAGAAAAATAGTGATGCCATCTATTCCAAGGGAGTAGTTTATGTTAAATGTAGGCATCCAGGGGATATGCTCTCCAAACTGAAAATGATACGTATCGGTTCTGAAGTAGGAAAATATTATTAACGACAAAATAAAAGTCATTATCCCTGTAATAAAGCCTGTAACTTTCATAGCTTTTTCATTTCTCATCAAAAGAATCAATACTGCCCCTGCAAGCGGGAGAAATATTGTTGCAGAAAGAATCGGAAAATTTAAAGGATTCATTATTATCAACTGTTCCATTGCTTTTAATTTTTCACATTCCATAAATCACGAACCCCACAATAAAGATGAGTATAAATATGGATAAACCGATGTAGGTCTGAATTTTCCCTGTTTGTAATTTCTTTACTATATTTCCAATACCTCTCACACCTTTCGCGCTTCCATCAACTATACCGTCAATTGCATTCCTGTCAAAACTAAATGAGAGTTCGGCTTTCTTAAAAAGCAGCCTTAATCCAAAGGTTCTATATAACTCACCCCAAAAAGCATCAACAGCAGCAATAACTTTTTCATCAAACCACATGAAAATCCCAGCACCTTTCCTGTAAAAGTAATCCAAATCGAGATTAATTTTGTCTTCAGGTGCCAGTTTTTTAACAAGAAGGAAAAATACCAGTCCTGTAAAGGAAAGAATTTGCAACATTTCAGAAACATGGGGCAGAGTAAATGGATTATATTCATTGTGGAATGGAAGCAGAGCATAAAGTGCCTGAGGATAAATTCCTATAATAAAACAAAGGGCAGACGTAAGACCCATTGCCCATAACATGTTTTTTGGAGGCTCTGTTGCCTTTAAAGGCGCTTCTTCCTTACTAAAAAATGCAAAATAAGTCACCTTGAGACCCACTGAAAGGAATGTACCTATACCTGCAAGATTCATAAGCAGCATAAGGATTAGCCTTCCCTCTTCATGAGCTGAAGCAACTATCATTGATTTACTGACAAATCCTGAAAAAAGAGGAAAACCTGAGATTGATATTGCGCCGACTATATAAAAAACCATTGTAAGCGGCATATATTTATAAAGTCCGCCTAGCTTTGAAAGTTTAGCTGTTCCTGTCATGTACAATACAGCGCCTGCTCCCATAAAAAGAAGGGCCTTATACAGTATATGGGCAAAGGCGTGCGAACATGCACCGTTTAATGCAAGTTCAGTTCCTATTCCAATACCTGCTACCATGTAGCCTACCTGACTGACAATATGGTATGCAAGCACCCTTCTCATGTCATTCTCAATCACAGCATAAAAAACACCGTAAACAGTCATAGCTGTACCTAAGATGGCAAGCACTTCAAAACCAGGGAACCCTCTGGCAAGCACATAAACAGCAGTTTTTGTTGTAAAGGCGCACATCAGAACAGCCCCTTCCACGGTTGCCTCGGGATATGCGTCCGGAAGCCACGCGTGGAGTGGAATCACAGCAGCATTGAGAGAAAATCCTGCAAGAATAAAATATTCTGCAAGTCCGGCCTGTGCCTGGAGTATCCTGTCAAAAACAAGGTTGCCTGTTTTATAATAATACAACATCATACCAGTAAAAAAAAGTAGCCCTCCAAATACATGGACAAGAAGATATCTGTATCCGGCATCTATCGATTTTTGCTCTTTCCTGTACCAGACAAGAAAAACTGATGAAAATGCCATAATTTCCCAAAACAAGAAGACTGTGAAATAATCTCCTGCGAAAACCGCTCCAAGCGAACTTCCAATATAGAAATTACCTGCGATATGATGGCCATCTTCCTTCACATGAAGAGCATACAGGGCACCAAGAAAACTCATTATTACAAAAACCCAGGCAAAAATGAGGCTTAATTTATCAACGCGTCCGAATATTAGAGTTGTATTGAGAAATTTGTATGTTCCATACACACCTTGCTGCATTATTACAACATTGAAAATGGAGATGATCGGGATAAAAAGGTTTAAAGCTTTTTTTGCCTTTTCATTGCGGATAAAGGGGAGCAGCAAACTACCAACAAAATAAATAATTGCGGGATGTATCCACTTATCCATAATAATCCTCGTTCTTTCCAAGGAAGGTATGCGCTATGCCCTTGGCAACCTTTATAAGTATGAAACATCCGACAATCCCAAATATAGTCCAGAAGGCCGGAATGTTATCAACAAAGAAGTGACCGTGTTTACCTATATGTATTACAATATCATAAATTATCACTACTATAAGATATGCTATTAGTATATTTCTGAGTGTTTTAAGATTTTTTCGCAGAGTTTCAATGCACTTTAATATGTTCATGGAATTAGTCTCCCTATAAGCTGTACAAAAAATTGCGGATATAAACCCAGGAAAACTGAGATGCAGGATGCAAGCACCAGAGGAACTACCATTGTAGCAGGGGCTTCCTTGATATTGGCCCTGTTAAAACCTGTTGTCTTGTTTTTAAAAAAAGCTTTAATTGTAATAGGTACAAAATAGCCTGCATTCAACAAAGTGCTTGCCATCAGTATTATCACAATAGGAAGGTTATTTATTTCCATTGCACCATTAAGGAGATACCATTTACTGACAAAGCCCGCCACAGGAGGAACGCCTATCATGCTCAATGATGCAATTGCAAAGGCTCCCATTGTAAATGGCATTGCATAGCCAAGTCCCTCCATATCGCTTATTTTTCTCTTGCTTGTTGCAACAAAAATTGCTCCTGCACAGAAAAAGAGTGTGATTTTGCTGAAACCATGGTTTGCAATATGAATGATTCCACCGGTAATTCCAGATGGATCAAGAAGCGCAACACCAAGTATTACATATGATAACTGGCTTACTGTCGAATATGCAAGTCTTGCCTTAAGATCATCCTTTGTCAGTGCTATAACAGATGCAACAAGAATTGTAATGGACACAAGGTATGCAGTACATATGCCAAGATTAAGGCTTTGGAGCAGATCAGTACCGAACACTGAAAGCATCACTCTACAGATACAGAACACACCAGCCTTTACAACTGCCACGGCATGTAGTAATGCGCTGACAGGAGTCGGCGCAACCATAGCAGAGGGAAGCCAGTTATGAAAAGGCATGATTGCTGCTTTTGCGAATCCGAAAAGGAAAAGGAAATATGTTACAGAAATCCAAACATTATCTGTTCCTTTCCCGAAAATTCCTGCTGTGATATTGTCTGAAAAATCCAGCGTTCCCGTCATTACATAAGTGAGGATCATTGCAGGCAAAAGCAATCCCTTCGAAGTTCCCATTAGATAGACAATATATTTTTTTGCTCCTGCATAGCCTTCTGAATCCTGATGGTGTGCAACAAGGGGGTAAGTAAATATAGTAATAATTTCATAAAACAGATAAAGTGAAAAAAGGCTTCCTGAATACGAAACACCCTGGGCACCGAGTATTGCGATAGCAAAACATGCATAATATCTTGTTTGAGCATGCTCATTAAGTGAACGCATATAGCCTATATTATAAAAAGTTGCGAAAATCCAAAGAAATGATGATATTATCGCAAATACCAGGGAAAGTGCATCCACCCTGAAGTTCAATGATATCCCAGGTGCCAGCGTAGATAAAGTATAGAGAATCCTGTTCCCACTCATTACTTCGGGAATCATGTTAACAACGGAGGCAAATGTAAGAACAGAGCCGGCTATTGACCAGAATTCTCTCAGGTTTTTTCTTTTTCCTGAGAGCATGATAAGAATCGAAACGCAAAGAACAATCAGTATCGGAATAAGAGGTTTTGCACTTTCAATAATCATATGTTAATCCTTCATCTCCTTCAGCTCTTTACCTTCGATATGACCGAATTTCCTGAAAATAAGTATTATAATACCAAGAGCAACGGCTGTTTCTGCTGCAGCAATACCCATGATAAAAATTGTGAAGACCTGTCCATCGGTATTGTCAGGAGATGCAAATCTGTTTAATGCAACAAAATTCAATCCAGCTCCATTCATTATAAGCTCTATTGATATAAGCATCCCAATGAGAGTTCTCCGATACAGGAGGCCCAGAATGCCACAAGACAAGAGAAACAGAGCTATAAACAGGTATAAGTAAAGATTATTGAAAACAAAGCTCCCCGTCATTTTTCCCTCCTTGATAACAGTGAGAGCATGATGGCACCTATAATACTCACTACAATGAGTAGAGAAATCAATTCGAAGGGAAGCATTAACTTGTCAAGCAATGTCCTTCCTATATCTTTTGCTGAAAGGGTGAAATCCTGAACCTTTCCACTTACCCACATTCCTCTGATTACAGCCAGATACAATACAGCAAATGAAAACAGCGAAACAATGGCAGAAGCTAAAAGTTTCGCAGTTGTTGTCCATTCTTTGGGTTTTTTGTACATAGGTCCAGCAAGCATGATTGCAAAGGCAATAAGTATTGTAATAGCTCCAACATAAATAAGTATCTGCATCATTGCCAGAAAAGGTGCATTAAGATAAATATAAATTCCTGCAACACCAAAAAGTGTCACTACAAGACCAATCATCGAGTATATAAGGGAACCGGAGAGAACTGTAACCAGGCCTCCGATCATCGTGATAAGCATTATTAATATAAAAAAGTATTCAGCGAAGTTCATTTATGCTTTTATCCTTTTCTGGAACTCTTTTACAAGGTCATAATAAAAATCTTCCTTGTCGTAACTGGCAGGGTTATAATCTGCTGAAAAAGCCAGTGCATCAGCAGGGCATACTTCAACACATAAACCACAGTGGCTGCAGGTTGTAAAGTTAAGAATATATACTGTGGCTGTTTTTTTCTTTTCTCCTTCGAGTTTTTCGCCTTCTACTTTAATTATTGATTTAGAAGGGCAACTCCTTTCACACATTCCGCATACAATACATTTTGTCCTTCCCGGTCGTTCTTCGTCTTCCACAAGTTTAGTATGGCCTCTGAATCTCGGAGATATTTTTGCTACTGTCTGTCTGGGATACTGAACTGTAACCACAGGACTAAAAAATGCCTTTGTGGTCACGCAAAGTCCATTTACAAGGGAAATGGCGCCTTGTATTATATTGAGGATAAAGGTCATAATTTAAGAAGCCCCCCTGTTACAAGAAGGTTCACAAATGCCACCGGTATAAGCACCTTCCATGAAAAATTGAGAAGCTGGTCAAAGCGAACCCGGGGAAAGGTCCAACGAAACCACATAATGATAGCCACAAGGAAGTATGTTTTAATGAAAAACCAGACAATGCCTGGTAAAAAAGGCCCGAGATAGCCACCAAGAAAAAATACGGTGGCTATAGCACTTACAATCATAATGTTTGTATATTCAGCAAGGAAAAACAGCGCAAAACGCATACCGGAATACTCTGTATGGAAACCGGCTACAAGCTCACTCTCTGCTTCAGGCAAGTCAAAGGGTGTTCTGTTCGTTTCAGCGACACCTGCAATAAAATATATGAGAAAAGCAAAAAATTGCCACTTCCAGATAAACCATCCTTCTCTCTGAGCTTCCACAATATCCTTTAGTGAAAAAGAATTTGCCACAAAAATTACCGGAAGAATTGAAAGTAAAAGAGGTATTTCATAGGCAATGTTCTGGGCCACGCTTCTTAATGCTCCGATCAGGGAATATTTATTGTTTGATCCCCAGCCGGCAAGAAGAATCGAGAGAACTGACAGCGAGGAAAAGGCAAGAATTACAAGAATCCCAACATTAATATCCTTTACCTGAAGAGACACATCAAAGGGTATAACGATAAAAGATACGAGAACCGGGATAAAAATAAGAACCGGGGCAAGAAAATATATTGGTCTATCCACGTTTGCAGGTGTAAGGATTTCTTTTCCAAGAAGTTTAAGAGCATCGGCAATCGGCTGGATCAACCCGTAAGGACCTACTTCCTTGGGGCCTATTCTTCTTTGTATATGTCCTGAAATTTTCCTTTCCAGCCAGGTAAGCATCAGGGCATTGACTACAACAAGAATCAGTACACCTATAAGACCGATAATTACTTTTATCGTCTCCTGCCCTACCATTGCTATTATATCTTCCATTGCCTATTCATCCTTGTTAATAATGAAGACACAGATTAATGCCTGCAATTTTCTATGTTCTGTATTAAAATATTCAATCACCTGTCAATCTCCGGGATTACAAGATCGTAGCTACCCAGCGTTGCAATAGCATTTGAAATTAATTCTCCCTGTGCAAGATAAGGAAATGTCATGAGATTAGAATAGGATGGAACTCTCCATCTCATCCTGTAGGGTATATCACTTTCATCACTGACCACATAAACACCGACTTCACCGCGCGGTGATTCTACTGTATGATAAAGATCTCCCTTCGGCGGTTTCAATTTTTTTGGTACTTTGTCTGCTTTAAAGGGGCCTGAAGGAAGTTTCTCAATCGCCTTTTCAATTATATTAAGGCTTATTTCAATTTCTCTGATGCGGATCATATACCTGTCCATATTATCACCGTTTACTCCAACAGGCACATCAAAATCAACTTTATCATAAGCTGCATAGGGCTCAACTTTTCTCATATCAAAGGGTATCCCTGTGCTCCTGATAACAGGTCCGGAACAACCGTACTTTGTGGTTATATCCTTTCCAAGTATTCCTATGCCTTTTACCCTGTTTATAAATATTACATTTTTTGTAACCAGCTGTTCATACATGCTGAAACGTCCTCGTAGACGTTTAATGAATTCTCTTGTTCCATTAATAAAGTCATCGTCAATATCATTATAAAGTCCACCAAATCGGAAATAGCTATAGGTAAGTCTCGATCCTGAAATTCCTTCAAGTATATCAAGAATGTTTTCCCTGTCATCAAAGGTATACAGGAAAGGGGTCAGACCGCCGAGATCAGCTACGAAAGCACCTACCCAGAGAAGATGGCTTGAGATTCTATTTAATTCTGCAGTAATGGTTCTTATATACTGTGCCCGCTCCGGAACTTCTATGTTGCAGAGTTTTTCAACAGTTGTTACATATCCAAGGTTAAAATTAAGAGCACCGAGATAATCCATTCTGGGCGGGTTGGGAATAAACTGCTGATAGGTCCTGTTTTCCGCCATCTTTTCATGCATTCTATGCAAATAGCCAAGAACAGGCTCGGCAGTTATAATGTATTCACCATCCATATTGACAATAACCCTCAAAACCCCGTGAGTACTCGGATGCTGCGGACCAAGGTTCATAAAGAATCCGTCTTCATATTCCTCAGGTTTAAAAGAATTAAGTAATTTCCTGTCATCTTCAGTAACAGGCGTCCTGTTTTTACGAAGTGGATAGCAATCTATTTCATCGTGAAGGAAGAGATATACCAGATGGGGATGACCATCAAAATAGACTCCAAAAAATTCATGTATTTCTCTCTCATACCAGTGAGCTATTGTATAAATATCAGAAATAGTGGGCGCTACAGGTTTGTCAGGTTCAACCTTGAGCGTTACTTTGACCCGGCAAAGTTCCTTATGATTATTATAGAAATAAACAAGCTCAAGGTATTCCACATAATCAACACAGCAAAGATCAGCAAGGTAAAATCCTTTTTTATCAAAAAACTCTGCAATGGATACAATATTTTCTTTCTGTGCCTCTATTGCAAGGTGGTATCCTCGTTCAGCATATGATATTTCAGATACATCAATACTTTTTAAAGTATTTTTTATATCATCCAATGTCTTCTCTATTATTACCATTTCTTTTCCGGTACAGGAAAGCGCCGTGTTCCTGTAATTTTTTCTTCCAGTTTCATGAGTGCCTCAAGAAGAGCTTCCGGCCTCGGGGGACATCCAGGTATGTAAACATCTACGGGAAGGATTTTATCAACGCCTTCAACAACATTGTACTGTCCCTCAAATACAAAAGGACCGCCTGATATTGCACAATTCCCCATTGCTATAACCCATTTAGGTGAAGGCATCTGTTCAAAGAGGGTAATTATGGTCGGGGCCATTTTTTTTGTCACAGTACCATTTATAATCATTAAATCAGCCTGTCTGGGGCTTGGCCTGAAAACCTCTGCACCGAAACGGGCAATGTCAAAACGGGCCATTGCTGTGGACATCATTTCTATTGCACAGCAAGCAAGACCGAATGTCATTGGCCAGATGGAATTGGCTCTTGCAAGGTTAAGAAATTTTTCAGCAATTGCAAATTTTATTATTGGAGCCTTCGTTTCCAGGTAAAAACCCCCTTTCCCCAAGCATACACTACTGCCAGAACAAGAATACCGACAAATATAAGCAAAGAATAAAACTCGTACATATTACCGCCCTTTGTATAGCTCAGGGCTACAGGAAACAGATATAAAAGATCTACATCAAAGGCAATAAATATCAGTGCATAAACATAGTAGGCAATGCTGTAGCGTATCCAGGCACTACCGAATGGGGATATGCCGCACTCATATGTAGTAAGAGTCTTTTTTCCGATTGTGCGTGGCGAGATAAGATAAGAAATTATAACAGGCGCTATGGTAAACAAAACAGCGACTACTAGAAATACAAGGACGTAGTAAAATTCTGTTAACGTATTCATGCCCATGATATGATAATAATATTCTACAATAAACAAACGGTTGTCAACATAAAAACACACAGTTTGTATTATTTTTCACGAACACTTCTGATGTGCTTTATTTATTTCAATTATTTTGTGTTATATTTCACGAAGAATGGTAATATATGGCCTGTTTGGGTTATTTATAGTTATATATTTCCTGTATATTATATTATTATGAATTAATTTCGTAACAGTAGGGTGGGCTCTTCTTGCAGGCTGGAATCTGTTTACACGGTTTTGTATTATTTTTCACGAACAACTTTTATATAGTTGTAATTTTTCAGATTTTTTAGAAAAATATCCTTCTTTTCATAGGGAATATTTATGCTGTATGTGCCCTTAGGTAGTCTATATTTTTTTAAATGCAGGTTATTATCTCTGAAAATTTTAAATGGCTCATCCATGCATTTTGAAAGTATGGCAACATGAACATCCTTACCTGTTTCGATGATGATTTCATTTATTATTATGGGCTTATATAGGTCTTTATCATCTATTTTTATACCATAGGCCTCCCTGTTGAGAACAATTTCTTTCAGGGCCATGATTCTAAAAATATATCTTTCTGTTTCCTGGGGTAGAAATAATTCAAAAAAATCCTTTGTATTCTGGTTTTCAATGGCGTCTTTTACTCTGCCCGGGCCTCCATTATATGCAGCCATGGTAAGAAGCCAGTCTCCGAAATCACTATTCATTTTTTTCAAATATGTAAGGGCAGACTTAGTAGCTTTTTTTATGTTATATCTTTCATCAACATAATCATCAATTTGCAATCCCTCGCCTTTTCCTGTTTCTTTCATAAATTGCCACAAGCCTGCAGCGCTGGCTCTGGATACAGCCCTGGGATTAAGGTAACTTTCAGTAATAACAAGATATATAAGATCGGTGGGAAGAGACATTTTTTGCGTTTCCAGATTAATCATACTCTGATATTTGAAATACCTCTTAACAATTAAAGTCAGGAGCCCTCTGTCTTCAAGAAGCTGGAAAAATTCTCTTTCAAATCTTTCTCTTATATTATCACTGAAAATTGGTATTTTTTTGTCGCAAAGAATGAGGGTTTCAGGCAATCCATCAAGAGAGTATATATTTGTCATTTTTTTCAGCCTGGTTACTTCGGTCTCGAGTTCAATAACCCTTTTTTCGAGATTATTTCCTTTTTTTTGAATAGTCTGTGCTGATACAAAAGACGAGGTTATCAGAATAATCAATATTGCAAGTGTAAAAGCTTTTAAAACAGAATAAACAATGCATCTGCATATGGAACATCCGACTGACAATTTCTTTTTTTTCTTCTGAAGATTTTTCATTTCGGTTCCTTTGCCATTCTATTCAAAATGGTTATTCTATTGTTCATACGTTCCATAAGGGCCTTAATGTCCATTTGAAGAGAGCTGAGCCCGTCATATTTTTTTTTGTAAATCCCATCAATTTCTTTTTTCCAGTACTCAACTATTTCTGTTTCCTTTTTGTACATTTCCACTTCAAATTTCTTTTTAAACTCTCTGACAATTTGTTCATTAATTTCCATAATTTTTACCTCTCCTTATTTCGTTCATCCCAATTCATGCAAATGACAACCTGGTAGCTTTGATGAAAAATTGCTTTTTATACCAGCACATAAACTTAACATCCTTTTTTCAAAACCAGCCTTTTATTATACTGCCCTAAAAGGATAAAAATCTCAAAAATTATATTTTTTTATATATATTAAAGTCAAAGGATCAACAGACATTTCGCTTAATTGAATTAATTTTTTCTTTCATTGATTTTCATGAGAACTATCCCTGTTTCATAAAGAATATACGCAGGAACAACAAGGAGCATCATGTTATATACATCAGGCGTCGGGGTAATAACTGCCGACACTATGGTAATGAGAAGAATCGCATATCTCCTCGTTCCTGCAAGTGTCTTGGATTTAACCCAGCCTTTTTTGTTCAGTCCCAAAAGGATTACTGGCATCTCAAAGGTTATACCAAATGCAAATATCATTGCTGACGAAAAATCGATGAACTTCCCGACAGATATCATTGCCTTTAAAGCATTTCCTTCAAAGCCAAGTAGGAAATTGATACCCGATTCAAGAACAATACTGTAACAAAATAAGCTGCCAGCATAAAAAAGTATTATTGAAAACAAAATTAAAATAAAACTTTCAAGTGGTTTTAAAATAATTGTTCCTTTAAAAACGTACCACATGAAAAATACCATAAAGGGAAAAGAAAAAAATATTCCGCCATAAATTGCCAGCTCCACTGATGAAAAAAAAACTTCCTGAATAGAAAAATAATAAACCTTGATGTTAACTGGCCTGAGAAGCAATTGTAAAATATCTTTATAGAAGATAAAGCATATTATACTTGATAATACTACAGAGATAAGCATTGCAAAGACAGATTTTTTCAGTTCTTTCAAAAGGCAGACAATTTGTTCTTTTTCCATTTTATCCTGGCCTTCTTGATAAGGAAGGTAAAACTACATACCTGGCAGATTTATGATTTATCAACAGGACTCTACCTTCTTTTTTTAAAGCAGGAAAATCAAAAATATTTCTTCAGCTCTTTACAAAGCTCCTCCGGAAGAAAAACACATAAAGGTTCTGCAAGAAGGGATTGAAAAAAATTCATATCAGATGCATAGTCTCTTGTATTCAGGAATGTTCTTGCTATAATGCGAAAATGACAGGGGAAATATTCCTGATCTTCTGGACCGAAAGTCAAAGATGCATTGAAGCTGTATATATCCTTATCGCTGTAATATTTAAAGACCTTCAAAAGTCCTCTTACAAGCTCATCTATGTTTGTATCAGTAAGGGCTTCAACAGAGAACACTCCGGGAAAAATACATTCGATCTCGCCAAATATTCCTGTTGATACAAAGGATGAAAGCCAGGCAGAATCTCCATCAGATCCTATGTATCGTTCATTCAACCTTTTTTCTTCCCTGATCAGTTCATTCCAGTAATTTGCTCCGTGAGTTTTGTAAAACTTTTCCGAAGCTATTAGCTCATCTGTAAATCTGTTCCCCGGACAAGCGGTTGCAAAATACTGCTGGTGAGGATGAACCAATCCGCCGCCTGAAGGAGGCATATAGTTCCATGTCATAATATGGTAGGGCAAGAAAGGATCAATGGTTTTTATTCTTCTGAAAAATTCAATACCAAGGGAAAAGGCATCCTTCAATATTTCTTCAGTAAACCCTTTCAGGGATACAACATGTTCTTCTGTCATTATCATCACAGCACTGTATATATCGTAGGGGAAAAGGTTCGGGATAAGAAGAGCCTGATTTTTTTCAAGTCTGCCCTCAGGCAAAATCCTGGGGATGAATTTCGGGGTAACTGTTTTTCTGTTTTCAGGACAGAACGGGCAGAAACCTTTCGTTTCAGGCATTGCGTAAAAATCAAGCGGAAGTCGTTGAGGTTTTATAGCCCCGAAATGACAGAAATGTCCGGACCTGTTGGTAAGAGGATCAAAACGTACCTGGAACTGTTCTGTCTCAGGCATGAATTTTTTTCGCGGGTCAAGAAAAGTGCTCTCTGATTCAAGAATCCGGAATGAAATTTCAAAAGACATGTTTTTCATACCTCTTTAATTTGGGTGAATTCTTTTATGTTTTATTCGATGTTTTATCGTGGATATGCAGCATTTACAATTATCAGCATTTCCTCTTCTCCTGTGTTTTTCAGACCATGGGGTTCACCTGCAGGCAGCCATACTGCATCCCATTCTTTAACCTCTCTTTCCTCGTCTCCCACTCTCATCAGTCCTTTGCCCTTTACAATGAGATATATCTCTTCGACTTCATCAGTATGCACTTCAATGGAATTGCCTGCTGGCAGCATTGCGTAGGCAAGAAACTCCATACTTTGTAGAAAATGGCTTGTCATGACCATTCTCGCCACAGCGCCTCTATGGGCAACATAAGTGGTTGCAAGAACTTCGGGATCGTTAAAATTATGTATTATCATTTGTCCATCCTTAATTACTTATACCCGGTTTGTTATTACAATATGGTTTCAGGTGTCAGACCACCCTGCGCAAACACGTTCCTGGTGACAAATTCGGGTTTATATCTTTCAATTATGTTACATAGTCACATAAAAAATCAATATTTTTATAAATTCACAGAAATGTTTGAATTGATTTTGCACTCGATCATGTGTGATACTAAAAGGCATTAACCATGGGACTCATCAATATTCTTTTTAAAGACCCCTTTACTTTTATACTTATAGCCATACCTCTTCTGTACTCAATTATAATTCATGAACTGGCTCATGGATGGGTTGCCTTCAAAATGGGCGACCCTACTGCAAAATGGCTTGGACGGTTAAGTCTGAATCCAATAAAACACATTGATCCTGTAGGTACAATTATGCTTCTCGTCTTCGGATTTGGATGGGCAAAACCTGTACCGGTAAATTTCGATAACCTGAGGGATGGACGCAAAGGGCTTATTTTTGTTTCTGCTGCAGGAATTGTTGCAAATATTATTCTGGCTTTTCTTTCCCTTTTTCTCCTTCGTTTTTTCGCACCCTCCCCTTTTACCGTAGCTTCAACTGTTCTTTATTATTTTGCCCAGATTAATATAATGCTTGCCGCTTTTAACCTGATCCCTGTTCCTCCTCTTGACGGATCTAAAATCCTTATGGGTTTTGTTTCCAGAAAATTCCAGTATACACTGGCAAGTATAGAACCCTACGGAATGTTCATTATTATCGGTCTTCTCTGGCTGCGCTTATTGGACCCTCTGATCGCTTTTTTTAGATGGATAATCCTGAGTATAATAAGTCTCTTGATACCATAAAATAAAATAAAACATGCTTATTAGCATAGTACTTCTGAAAAATATTTATTCATATTGACACAAAATTAAGAAAGTGCTATTTTACAACAATTTTATGTTCCTTTCAAAGGTTAATTATAACCCTTTAATTACTTTCAAAAAAATATTTCATTCTTCACCAATCTTATTATTTAAGATATTAAACAATTACATTTCCGGGGGATTAGATGGATATTAAACCACGCTGTTACGATAGTATTATCAAATTGATAAATAAAGGTGTAGACATTCCGAACCCTTTAACCGTGGATCTGGGAGATGAAGTCAACATTAACTTCATATCTGGAAAGAATGTCAAAATCTATCCGGGATGCAGGATTTACGGAAAAGAAACCGTAATATCCGCAGGCACAAGAATTGGTTACGAAACCCCGGTAACCATAGATAATTGCCAGTTAGGATCAGGGGTTGAACTAAAAGGCGGGTATTTTAGTAAATCGGTCTTTCTTGAAAAAGCAAATATGGGCTCAGGTGCACAGGTACGGGAAGGTTGTATTCTTGAAGAAGAAGCTAACGGTGCACATTGTGTAGGTTTAAAACAAACGATACTGTTTCCTTTTGTTACCCTTGGAAGCCTGATTAATTTCTGCGATTGCCTAATGGCCGGAGGAACAAGCCGCAAGGATCACAGTGAAGTAGGCAGCTCCTACATACACTTCAACTACACTCCTGATGGGGACAAAACCACAGCATCCTTGATAGGAGATGTGCCAAGGGGCGTTATGCTTAACAAACCACCAATTTTTCTTGGCGGTCAGGGTGGTATTGTAGGTCCTTCAAATATCGGATACGGCAATGTCGTAGCAGCAGGTTCAATCTTGAGAAACAATTTTCCTGAAGATAACAAACTGATTGCGGGAAAAATACATTCCCCGAAAATAGTAAACTTTACACCAGGAACATATGCAGGCCTTAGCCGGATAGTTTCCAATAATATTAAATACATTGCAAACTTAATAGCCCTCGAACAATGGTATATTAACATAAGGCGTCCATTTTTTGATAAGCAGGAATTTGGTTCTCTAATATATGAAGGCCTGCTCAATAAACTGCTTCTTGCAAAAAAAGAAAGGATGAAGCGATTGCAGATTTTAGCAGAAAAAATAAAGCCTTCTTCTGCTGGTGAAAGAGAAGCTGGACGGAACCCGACAGGAAGAAAAGAATTTCACGACAGATTTACTGAAATAGAAAAAATATTTACAGAGGATCTGGAGGACAATGCTATAAATAAAATTCGTGATGATTTTTTCTCGGGATTCGATAAAACAGTACAAAGGAGCGAAACAACTTACTTAGAAGCCATACGAAACTTACCTGTTCAAATTTCTGAACAGGGTACATTGTGGCTTAAGAAAATAGTCGATAGTTTTTGCGAAAAAATTAAAAATATCGTACCGGCTTTAAAATTGTTCAGCGTATGATTTTTAAACCTAAATATAAAAAGTAAAGGAGAAAGTATTATGGGTAAACTTTTCGGTACTGATGGAGTAAGGGGGGAGGCAAATCGCTATCCCATGAATGCTGAAATTGCTTTTGCCATAGGCCAGGCAATTGTCTATACATTAAAAAAAGAGCATCACCGTACAAGGATTGTAATTGGAAAAGATACGCGTATTTCCGGTTATATGCTCGAGGGCTCGCTGGAATCAGGTATAACTTCAATGGGAGGGGACCCTTATCTGCTTGGAGTTCTTCCTACGCCGGGAATAGCCTTTATTGCGCAGAGCATGCGTGCCGATGCAGGGATTGTTATTTCAGCTTCACACAATCCATATCAGGATAACGGTATAAAAATTTTTTCCGGAAGCGGTTTCAAATTGTCGGATGAACAGGAAGAGGCAATTGAAGAGCTTATGTTGAGTAACGCTCTTCACACCCTTGTACCTCCGGTAAAGGATATGGGCCAGGCATACAGACTTGATGATACAAATGGTCGATACATTGTCTTTTTAAAAAATACATTTCCTCGGGATTTGTCCATGGAAGGAATGAAGATAATAATTGATACAGCAAACGGGGCTACATATAAAGTTGCTCCAGAGATGTTCTGGGAGCTGGGAGCAGATGTGGAAGTCATTCATGATAATCCGAACGGTATTAACATAAATGACAAATGTGGCTCTCAGCACACCGGGGATCTTAGAAGAAAAGTTGTTGAAAGCGGGGCCTCCATTGGTCTCGCCTTTGACGGAGACGGTGACCGTCTGATTGCAGTAGATGAAAAAGGACAGGAAATAACCGGTGATCAGATACTGCTTATATGTGCAAACATACTCAAAGAACAGGGCAAATTAAAAAATGACCTTCTTATAAGCACTGTGATGAGCAACCTCGGATTGAGAGTTGCATGTAAAAGATGCGGTTTCAAATATCACGCATCAAAAGTAGGAGACCGTTATGTTTTGGAAGACATGTTAAAACTGGGAAGCATAATTGGAGGGGAAGAATCCGGACACATGATATTTTTAGATCATCACACTACAGGTGACGGTATTATTACTGCAGTGCAACTTATTGCTGCAATGATCAGGACAGGCAAGGCACTGTCAGAATTATCAAAGATGATGGATATTTATCCTCAAAGTCTAATCAATGTTAATGTCAACAACAAACCTGACATCTCAACAGTTCCTCAAGTTGTAAAGGTTATCAAGGGGGTTGAGAAAAAACTGGGAGATGACGGCCGTGTTCTTGTCAGATATTCTGGTACTCAGAATATGTGCAGAGTTATGGTGGAAGGACCATCTGATGATGTAACAGAAAAATATTGCAAGGACATTGCCGATGTTATTACAAGCGCCTTGGGATAATAAAAATTAAATATCCTTAATCTTGTAATTAAGTGAATGGAGAATAAATGGGAATAAAGGTTTTTATTACAAAAAATTTTGATCATATGAGTAAAGTTGCAGCAGATCTGGTAAAGGAAAAACTTGTCTCTTTGTTAAAAGAAAAAAAAGAAGCTGTTCTGGGCCTGGCAACAGGGAATTCGCCCACAGGAATGTACAGATATCTATCAAGGGCAGCTAATAATGGTGAATTTGACAGCAGCCGTATAAGGAGCTTTAATCTTGATGAATATGTGGGTCTACCCGGTGAAAATGTTCAGCAGCGTGTTATGCACCCGGAAAGTTATTGCTACTTCATGATCCAGGAGTTTTTTAGTCTGTTGGAGCACAAGTTTATTGAAACAAACGTTCCTCCCGGCTCTTTGATAGACCAGGATATTCTCATGAAAGAACTGCAAAAACATCCACAGGACTGGACCTATAACGGTACTGATGCGGGCAAATCAATAGTTATAAAAGAAAAAGCAGAATCAAATTATCTTGCCTGGGTTAAAAAAGAAATTATTGATGGCTACAAGGAGAAAATCAACAAATCAGGCGGGATAGATATCCAGATAATCGGGGTCGGCGGGCGGGGGCATGTTGCATTTCATGAATCAGGAATACCTTTTGAGGGTAGTTCGGTTATGCTTGTAAAGCTGGATGACAATACAATAAACAACGCTGTCACTGACGGACATTTCTCATCAATAGCAAATTCTCCCGGATATGCAATATCCATGGGGGCAGAGCTTGTGTATCAGGCAAAAAATGTGGTTCTTCTTGCAAATGGTGAAAGAAAAATTGAATCTGTAACCAGGTCACTTTTAGGTAATGTAAATTCTGAAATACCTATTTCCTATGGTCAAAAATATATAGAAGAAGAGGGTAATTTGATATATGTCCTTGATAAAATAGCTGGCAGCATACTGCTTGCAAAAAGAGATATTCTGAAAGATAAAAAAATAAATATCGAGAATCTGACATAATTATAGTCAACAAATGCTCGATATTGAAAGAGAAATAATTGATCTGATAAGAATCAAGGGGCCCTTGACAGGACTGGAAATCAAAAAAACCATTGATGCGGATAATCTCGCTCTCTGGAAAACATGCAGGGTTTCAAAAAAACTTCGAGTAAAGACCTCAGGCAAAAGATACTTAAGGCTTGACCGCCATGTTGAAGGTTTGGCCCGTTTTTCCCCTTCAATTTTAAGAGAATTTCTTACATATTCGGTTGTGGGTCTGACAAGCAGTCCTATGCTCCTCGATAAAAGATGCGCAGAAGTAACTGATAGGATTCACCGGATAAGTAGACATAAATTTGAGCTTGCCAAAAAAATAGTTTCTGATATTATTGAGGAATTCAATAATAAAACATCTGAAATATGTTTTATTATTGCAGGAGATATTGTATATGGCATGGCCCATGATATACCACGACCTGAACGCAGTACAGGAAAGCTCGTCAAGGGTTCTGATATCGATCTCGTTGCCATTGTTGATGACAGCATGATTGATAACGACTTTAACATACTGGATGAGCTTATATATAAGAAGAAATACAGAATGCTTATTGATCCCTCTATTAATGAAGAAGTTGACTATAAAATAAAAAAACCTGCCCTTGTAAAAAAACAGGCTCGTTTTGACAATTTTAAAAATATGGTTGCAAGTAAAATTCTCCAGGAAGGACTTTTGCTTCAGGGAAATAAAGATCTCTACCAAACAATCAAATCAATTCTTAAGATTAACGGGGTTATGGAAAAACTTGATGAGTTTGAAAAAGCTGCCGGCATATTCAGAGAAAAAGCTGAAAAAGCTATATTGCTGGAAGATCTTGATAAAACAGCAGTTGAAGAAATGCATCTTTTTTATTCTGCAGAAGAGTTTGAAGAATTTGAATGAGTTTCCCTGACTCAATTTCTTAACAAACACTTATAACATGTTTAAGAATGCTCATGCTGAGGGATAGATAAAGTCTGAAGTGTTTCTTTTACAATTTGTTAATATAATTAATAAATTAATGTAGCTCTTCCAGAAAAATAATATAAAATATTTGCAAGAGTTTCACTCAGTGGAAATATGATTCCTTGACAAAAACAGTATATGTAATTAATTTATCTTAGTCTATAAGAGGGTGTCGTGGAAGTACTAACTGAAAGAGAAAAAAAAGTGCTTGTGTTAATAATTGAGGGTTATATTAACACTGCAGAACCAATGGGTTCAAAGACAATATCAACAACAAAATCTATTATGGGAAGATGGGGCTCTGCTACAGTAAGAAATACAATGTCAAATCTCGAAAAACTGGGTCTTTTATATAAACCTCATGCTGTTGCAGGCAGAATTCCTACACATAAAGCCTTCAGGTATTACCTGGACAGCCTGAATATTCCAGTTTACCCTGGTAAAAAGACTTTGCAGGTTCTCAACTCCATGTTGAGATCCCGATATCCATATGTGGAAGGAATTATGGAAGATGCTTCCAAAGCACTTGCCGAATTATCAAAACATACAGGGATCGTAGTTGAACCAAGCATAAATACAATGCTTTTTAAAGAAATAGAGTTTGTTAAACTGACAAATAATACAATTCTGGCGGTTTTTATTACATCATCAGGCACAGTCCATACAAGACCTGTTAATACAGATGAAAAGCTTGATATTGATACCCTGAACAAGATGAAAACGTATATGAATGAAAAATTCAGTGGCATTCCTTTCTATGTTCTTAAGACCGGTATTCTCGAGGACATTGAAAAAGATAAAACAGCATTTAACCGGCTTCTTAAAAAAGTAAATAGGACCCTCGAAGACATAATTGACGGTAAATATAAAAGGGAAATTTATCTTGAAGGAGTATCAAAGATCATCGGGGTTCCGGAATTTCTGGATATGGATAAACTGAAAGAATTATTTCAGGCACTTGAAAGAAAGGAAAAACTACTGCACCTTCTTGATGAATGTATGAAGGAGGAGGGTATTCATGTAATTATGGGAGGCGAGAGCGATATTAAGGAAATGAAGGAAATGAGTATTATAACGTCAACATATAAAATAGGCGAAAAAAGCTTCGGTATTCTCGGGGTCATAGGACCTGTCAGAATGAATTATTCAAAAATTATCCCCATAGTTGATTACACTGCAAAAACAGTAACCGACATTTTAAAAATAATGTGAGGAACAAATGGACGAAAAAAACATGGAAAATAAGGAACAAGAAAACAAGGTATCCCAGGAAGAACATAAAAAAAAGAAGAAAAAAGATGAAATCGTTGAGGAACTCAGAAATGCTCTTGAAGCAAAGGAAGAGACTATCAAATCTCTTCAGGAAAAGATTCTTTATTTTCAGGCGGACTTTGATAATTTCAAAAAATTGAAAATAAAGGAAAGAGAGGAAATTTTAAAATATGGCATTGAAGTGCTTATAAAAGAATTGCTTCCTGTTCTTGACAATCTTGAAAGGGCCATTGATCATGCATCCACCACAGGTAATTATGAAAGCATCCATGAAGGGGTGAAAATTATTTCAACTGAATTTTTAAAGGTCCTCGAAAAAGCAGGTGTAGCAAGGGTGGATGCTATTGGCAAAAAATTTGACCCTAATTTTCATGAAGCCTTCCTGCAGGAAGAAAAAGAGGATCTTGAGCCTGACACTGTTATATCGGAAATGCAAAAAGGTTACACCCTGAATGGAAGATTGATAAGACCCTCCATGGTTATCATTTCAAAACAACCTGAAATTCAATAGAAAAGGGGATAAATGAAAAAAGATTACTACGAAATACTAGGTGTTTCGAAAAACGCCACAGATGAAGAACTGAAAAAAGCATACAGGAAGCTTGCCTTACAATACCACCCCGACAGGAATCCCTGTGATAAAGAAGCTGAGGATATGTTTAAGGAGATCAATGAGGCCTATGAAGTTCTCAGTGACCCTCAAAAAAAATTAAGATACGAAAGGTTTGGTTCAGCAGACAATTCAGGTACAGTTTTTGATTTTGGATTCGGAGGAAACTTTGACAATGTTTTCAACGATCTTTTCAGCAATTTTTTTGGTGGAACACAGCAAAGACAACGTGCGCAAAAAGGCGATGATCTGAGATATAATCTTGAGATAGACTTTGAAGAAGCTGTCTTCGGGGTCGAAAAGGAACTTGAAATCCCCAGATATGAAAGGTGTCCATCGTGTAATGGTTCGAGGATAGAAGCAGGTTATCAGCCTGTAAGTTGTAAACATTGCGGTGGAAGAGGACAGGTAAGGCAAAGTCATGGTTTTTTTACAATAAATCGGACCTGCGAGTATTGCAATGGAGAAGGTTACATTATTAAAAATCCTTGTAAAACCTGTAAGGGTAAGGGACAGATTAAAACAAAAAAAAAGGTCAAGATAAAAATACCGCCCGGCGTTGACACAGGCACACGCCTGAGAGTCAGAGGTGAAGGCATGCAGGGTTATAATGACACACATCCAGGAGACTTGTATGTGGTTTTAAGTGTCAGAGCACATGATATATTCGAGAGGGAAGGTTATGATATCATTGTACGTATTGATGTAAACTTTCCGCTTCTCTGCCTGGGTGGCGAAATATCCGTACCCACTATTGAAGGGAATAAAACAATTACCATACCTCCCGGGACTCAACCTGATAAGATATTCAGAATTAAAGGTTTTGGTGTTGTAAAATCCAATGGGCGAGGAAAGGGTGATGAAATTGTATTTTTAAAATTAATAATTCCTGCAACATTGACGGAAAAACAATCATCTTTAATAAAAGAGCTTGCCAAAGAATTTGATAGTGATGACATGACTGCAGATAAAGGCTTTAAGGAAAAATTATTTCAATTTTTCGAGCGCAAAGAATAATTGTTCCTTGTTTTTGTAAGAATATATGGGCTTTCTTTTTTTCTGGAAATCATTTTTTTATTTGACAACCTCCGTCTTTTATATAAACATTATCTAAAATAATGTATTGCAAGGAGTGCACCATGTTTAAAAAAATAGCACTTAATTTATTTGTTTTTTTCATTTTTGTACTTGCATGTTCACTGTTCTCTATCAGTGAGGCAAAAATAACGGTTAAATACGGGCATGTGGGTCCTCCGGTTCATCCTCAGCATCAGGGAGCTCTGGCTTTTGCAAAATATGTCAATGAGAAGACAAAAGGCGAGATTGAGGTTCAGGTTTTTCCCTTGGGTCAACTTGGGGGTGAACGTTCCATGACGGAACAGGTTCAATCAGGAACTCTTCATATGACAGCTGTCACTGCCGGTGTACTGGCAAATTTTGCACCGGAAATAGGTATCATCGAGTTACCTTTTATCTACCCGAACAGAGAAACAGCATATAAAGTACTCGATGATAAAGATATCAAAAATAAATTTTATAAATTTTGTGAATCAAAAGGTTTTGTTTTTATAGGTTATACAGAAAATGAATTTAGAGATATTACAAATTCAAAAAGACCTGTCAGAAAACCGGAAGATCTGAAAGGCTTAAAAATAAGAGTTATTGAAAGCCCTCTATTTATAGATACTTTTAAAACTCTTGGAGCAAATCCAACACCTCTGCCTTTTCCTGAAATTTATAATGCTTTGCAGCAAAAGGTAATTGATGCACAGGATAATCCAATCTATACCTCGATTTTAATGAAATATACAGAAGTGAACAAATTCGCCACGTTAACCAACCATATTTTGACCGAGTGTCCAGTTATTATTAATAAAAATTTTTGGAATTCCCTTACACCTGAACAGCAAAAAATATTTAAAGAGGCTTCTGATATCCAAATCAAGGTAAACAGAAATAATAATGCAAAAAACAGGGTCGAAGCCGTAGGAAAAGCAAAAGCCCAGGGTGTGGATATAATCATATTAACTGCAACAGAAAGGGCGGCATTTAAAACAGCCGTTAAACCGGTTCACGATAAGTACAGAGGTGTTTACGGTCCTGAATGGTATGATTTTTATATGAATAAAATAAATTTTTACTCAAAGAAGAAATAAATTGCCCTGTTGTAAATAAAAAGCCAGCACAGGATTTCAAGATAAAAAACGGGGATTGATTCTTGCAGAGTCATTCCCCGTTTTTTATCTTTTTGTCCCTGCTTATAAACTATTATGAATAATTTCATAAATAAACTCAACAAAATAGAGGAAGGATGTATAGCTTTTTCGCTTATCGGGATAGTTTTTCTTACATTCATGGAAACAGCCTTAAGATATGTTGTATCGTATACTTTTTCGTGGTTCGGGGAGGTGGCAAACTATACAATCATTATATTAACCTATCTGGGAGCATCAATAGGAGTAAAGTACGGGACTCATTTTTCCATGGAGGCTCTTACAGAGTACTGTCCTGATAAAATAAGCCATCTTCTAAAGACTGTGGCGTACATTATGTCAGCTGCTATGGCAGTTTTTTTCGTTTATTACGGATTTAAACATATCCTAACATTAAAATCATTTGAGGCAAAAACCCCTGCAATGCAAATACCCATGTTCATACCTTATATACCAATTCCTCTTTTTTCAATAACAATGGCTTTCAGGTTTTTTGTATTGTCATACAAACACTACAGGGCTTTTTTAATGGATAAACCCTATGAAAGGATAAGGAAAAAGTAAAATATGACATTACCCATAATCCTTTTTTGTTTCTTCGCCCTGCTTCTTCTCAGCATGCCTATTTCGCTTCTTCTCGCAGCAACAACAGCGGTCTATCTTGTCTTCATTGCACACACCCCCCCGACATCACTTGTACAACAATTATTCAACGGTCTTGATAACTTCGTACTCCTGAGCGTACCTTTCTTTATTCTTGCTGGAAATATCATGTCTGAAGGTGCAATTTCCGACAGACTGGTTAATGTGATGAAGCTTTTTGTGGGAAAGTTTACGGGCGGGCTTGCCATGGCTTCTGTAATGGCATGCATGTTCTTCGCTGCCATTTCAGGCTCATCGCCTGCTACTGTAATAGCAATAGGAAGCATAATGATTCCGGCACTGGTTAAAGAAGGTTATGGCAAAAGATTTTCCGTAGGATTGCTTACTTCTTCGGGGTCTCTCGGTATTTTGATACCACCAAGTATTCCAATGATTCTTTATGCCCTTGTAATGAACGTCTCTGTTGCAGAAATGTTCATGGCAGGGTTTTTACCAGGAGTATTTATCGGATTATGCCTTATGGGTTATTCTTATTATATGTCATCCAAGCACTCATGGCGTTCAGAGATACACTATACCTCCAGAGAAGGTATCAATATTATAAAAAAAGGCATGTGGGCCTTGTTCCTGCCTGTAATTGTATTGGGCGGCATATATGGAGGGATTTTTACACCAACCGAGGCAGCGGCTGTATCAGTTGTCTATGCATTATTTGTGGAGCTTTTCATATACAAGGAGTTAAAAATAAACAGGCTTTTCGCCATTTTCAGGGATTCCGCCATACTTTCCGGCTGTCTTCTTTTTATACTCTCTTGTGCCATGAGCTTTGTATGGCTTTTAACGGTGGAGCAAATGCCCGTTAAACTAGCAGAAGTGATTGTTGCAAATATTCAAAGCAAATGGCTTTTTCTGCTTGCAATCAACGGTGCTCTTTTGATTATAGGAGGTCTGATGGATATTGTTACAGCCATTATTGTCATTTCTCCTATTCTTGCAGAAACATTAAGCAGGTATGGTATAGACTATGTCCATTATGGTATTATAATGATCATAAATGTAGAGTGCGGTTTTTTAACCCCGCCCTTCGGCCTCAACCTTTTTGTTTCAATGGCAATTATGAAGCATTCGCTGATTGAAACAGGAAAATCAGTATTTCCTTTTATACTGATATTTATTGGATGCCTTCTTGTTATTACCTATGTACCTTATATTTCGCTATTCCTTCCTGATGTTTTTTTAAGAAGATAAACACAACTATCCATTGCCATGGAGGTTACCACGTGACAATGAGGCAAACACGCCTGCCACACAGAGTATTCCGAAAAATATGAAAGCAACACGAATACTTTTTAAAAAATAAGGATAATGGTCGGGTAAAATTTCTACTTTTCCTATATATAACAAAAAAATAAGCATAACTATACTCATACTGAATGTCTGTCCCAGAAGACGCATCGTTGCAAGAACAGAAGACGCTATGCCATAAAATTTTCGTTCAACAGAACTCATGATTGCATTCACATTGGGAGAAGAAAAAAAGGCAAATCCAAAACCAAGTATCAGCAGACCTGTAATAATAAACCAGAGAGGTGTTATGTCTGTTATAAAAACAAACATGAAAAGCCCCAGAGCTGAAAGAGCCATACCAATAGAGGCAACAATTCTTGGTTCCACTTTATCTGAAATTTTTCCGGCAACAGGTGAAAACACTGCCATTACAATGGGCTGAGATATAAGGATAAAACCTGCTACTTGAGGGCTGTAACCTTTGATATATTGAAGATAAAGGCTTAAAAGAAAACCTACTGCAAATGTAGCACAATAATTTATAAGAGCAGCTATATTTGAAAGCAAAAAAGCTCTGTTACCTTTAAAAAGCTTTATGTCAATAACAGGAAATGTTGTTCTGTTTTCTAAGAAAACGAAAAGGGCTACTCCTGCAAAACCGGTAATAATGATTGCAATACCCTGAAAACTTGTGAGATGGGAAAACCCGTACATAATAAAAAGCAGCATAATTGCATATATCAGTGAACCGGCAATGTCAAACTTCTCTCCCCTTGCATCTGCCCACTCCCCCTTGAGTTTCCATGCAGTAGCTGCAATGATTATTAACCCCAGTGGTACATTAAGAAAAAATATACTTCTCCAGCCAAGGTGCTGGGTAAGTATCCCACCAATAAAAGGGCCGAAAGATAAACCAAGATAAACAGCGGCCACATTGATACCCAGAACCTTACCACGATCCTCCAGCGGAAAAACATGGCTGAGTATGGCCACACCGGTACCGAAAAGCATGGCAGCACCAATTCCCTGAACAACTCTGTAAATAATAAGAATGCGGGCAGTATTGGTAATACCCATTAAAAAAGAGCTTATGGTAAAAACACAGGTACCAATTAAAAAAATCCTTTTCATCCCGTAAATATCAGCAAGTCTTCCAAAAGGGACAAGAAAAACTGCAGCAGCCACTATATAGGCCATAGCAACCCAGCTCAAAGAAATTGCATCCATAGAAAATTCCGCTCCGATTGTAGGCAGGGCTACATTTACTGTGGCAAGGGAAAGTGGTGTGAGGAAAGCAGACATAGCTGTTATGATAAGGGCGGTTGTTTTACCCTTTACATTATCTTTTTTATCCATTTTCCGGTCCTCCACGGTTATTATAGCCTGCAACCACGTAAAAGGCCGCCTTATCAAAAAAATATACCAGCCTTTCTCCGAGTTCAAACATACGGTAGATATCAATCATCTTGTCCCATACACCAAAAACATATACAAACATCCATATGCGTTTTTTAAGCAGACTTAAAGAGCTTATCAGGTCTTCAAGAGGAATGCCTTCCATGTGTCTTTTTAATCCGAGTTCCTGA
>CAYSBW010000021.1:27395-36605 GCA_964429485.1 uncultured Syntrophorhabdaceae bacterium | reverse complement strand
TTGACAATATCTCTGTCTTTGCTGTTGATTTCTTAATTTTGCCAAAAAATAAGGAATATGTGATTTATTGAATATTTTTTTACAACCTCATTTTAATTTTGTATTGATCTACCCTTGGAATCTTAAATTATCCTGTTCTTTTTTTTCTTGACAAGACCAGATGCATTATGTCATTTATGACACATTGGATATATGTCTTGAATGACATAATAAAATGCCGAATACGTTGTTTATAAAAAATTATTTTGTGAACAGACATAAGAATGAACAACCAAAAAATATTTTTGGAGGTATAACAATGGAAGTGATAAAGACAGACTGTGGTTTATGCATTAATTGCTGTGGTGTAAATGCATATGTGGAAGATGGCAAAATGGTTAAGGTGGAAGGAATGCCGGAACACTGGCTTAATAAGGGTAAATTATGTCCGAAGGGTGAACGTCTGATGGATGTGTTGTATTCGCCTGCACGTTTAAAATATCCTATGAAAAAGGTCAACGGGCATTTTCAAAGATTGTCCTGGGATCAGGCTTTAAGTGAAATAGGGGCCAAGCTACAGGAATTGAAGGAAAAATATGGGGCCCACACTTTAGCTACATGGACAGGTTCGGTAGGTGTCGAGCATTTTGAAATGGCAGCCTTCAACCAGAGATTTCGTGGAGCCTATGGCACCCCCAATTTTTTTAATCCTGAAGGCATTTGCTTTCGGACACGTATTCTTTCCCGTCAGATAACCTTTGGTCGTTACCCTGTTGAAGAACCTACTAATGCTAATTGTATTATTCTCTGGGGGCGTAATCCTGATGAAAGTTATTGGCCGGTAGGCAGCCAGGTTCGTGAAAGAGTTGAGAAAGGGGCCAGGCTTATAACAATTGATCCTCGCCGCATTCCTATATCCAAATTGGGTATTTATGTCCAACCCCGTCCCGGCACTGATGGAGCAATTGCACTGGCAATGATGAATGTAATCATTGAAGAGGACTTATGGGATAAGGAATTTGTTGATAAATGGACAACAGGTTTCGATAAACTGCAAGAACATGTTAAAGAATTTACTCCGGAAAAAGCCGAATCTATCAGCAGTGTACCTGCTGCTGAAATAAGACGTATAAGCAGGATTTTCGCAACCACCAAAAATGCCTGCATACTTGAAGGTGTGGGTCATATGAACCAGTTTACAAATGGGCTTCAGACAAACAGGGCGTACGCCATCCTTATGGCAATTACCGGAAATATTGATGTTCCTGGTGGTTGGGTTACATGTCCACAGGTCAGACTTGCTGATTTACGCCTTCCTCTGGATGAAAATGCGCTTGGATATGATGAATATCCTGTGTTCCACCAGTTTGGTAAACGTCCACCTCCATACGGATCAGCATCAATGATGACGGAAGCGATGAAATCAGAGAAACCTTATCCTATAAAGGCATTTATATCCTCGGGCAGTAACCCTGCCTTGACCTTTCCTGATACCAAACTTTTTCTCGAGGGAATAAAGAACCTTGAATTATTTGTCAATATAGACCCCAATATGACTGAAACAGGACAACTTGCCGATTATGTTCTGCCAGCATGCACCTTTCTGGAAGAAACAGGAATAGGAGGCTTTCCTTATGGTATATCCTATTGTGAACCCTATATAATGCTAAGAAAAAAAGTAGTTGAACCACTTTACGAAAGCAAACCGATATGGTTAATCTGGAGCGAACTGGGCCGTAAAATGGGTTATGCTGAATATTTCCCATGGAATACCGATGAAGAAGTGGCGGAATATTTTTTCTCAACATCCGGTATTACACTAAAGGATCTTAAAGATCATCCGGAGGGGGTATATTTTGGAAAAAAAGAATATAGAATCTATGAAAAAACAGGTTTTGGAACTGCAAGCAATAAAATAGAATTATATTCGGCACGTATGGAGGAACTGGGCTACCCCGGTCTTCCTGGACATGTTGAGCCCCAGCAGAGTATCGTGTCAAACCCGGAACTGGTCAGGGAATATCCTGAGATACTTTTAACGGGAGCCAGGGATGTAGAATTTATAGATGCTCAGATGCACGATGTGCCTGCCATGAGGGTTAGAAAACCCAACGCAGAGGCAGAGATTAATCCTCTTACAGCAAGTAGGTACAATATTATACATGGAGAAATGATAGGTGTAGAAACACCCAGAGGAGCGATAAAGATAAAAGCTAATGTTACAGAAAATATAAAGCCTGGAGTTATTTCCGTTCCTCATGGCTGGGCGGAATCAAACTGTAATATTCTACTGGATGCTAAACTGGTTGATAATGTTTCAGGTTATATTACAATGAATTGTGTTGCATGTCGTGTAGTAAAACTTCAAGCTTAGTATTAAACTATTTGTAATAACTTATTTAATTAATCTTTCCCGGTTATTCATATCCGGGAAAGATTAATTAACAAAATCGTTTATGAACCAAGACAGAAAAAAATTGTTAATAATTAATTTAAAAAACTTATTTCAATAATTAGGAGAGAAGCAATGGCGGATATTCTTTCATACAGTTTTGATGAATATGTAAAAATGGTAACTTCCTTTCATGGAAGCGCTGCTCCCGGAGTCCTCATAGGAGGTTATATGGTTGATCTTGCATACAGGAATTTGTCCAAGGGAGAATTATATGATGTGATATGTGAATCAACAAAATGTCTGCCTGATGCAGTACAGCTTCTTACACCATGTACAATAGGAAATCAATGGCTGAAAATTATAGATGTAGGTCGTTATGCACTTACTTTTTATGAAAAGGAATCAGGTGTGGGAGTGCGTGTGTATCTCGACTGGACTCTTCTTGATAAATGTCCTGGCATTAGAGACTGGTACCTTAAACTTGCTCTGAAAAGCAACCAGAACAAGGATAAAATTCTTCAAGAAATAAAGGAATTTGGAACAGATATTTTGAGCATTGAAAATGTTGTTGTTAAAATAAACAGTTATGATAAAACCAAAAAAAGTTCATCTGTTTCGATCTGTCCTTCCTGCAACGAGGCCTACAGAACATCAGACGGGCCAATATGTCCTGTTTGCAAGAGTAAAATAATTCCATGTTCTTTTATAAAAGATTTAAGTAGTTGCCAAAGCTATAAATCTTGACAACTTAGAAATAAGTCTATTTAATGAGACATTAATCCTATAAATGATAAGATAATTAAATATTTTACTATAAAAGTATCAATATTATATTAAATATAATAATAATCGAAAATAACTATATAAATAACCATAATGAGGGATGAATGTTATGGAAATGAATGTTGCGGAATTTGATAAAATAGCAAGAGATATTTTTAATCCTGCGTACACTGCTCTCGCAGAGCAGATTAAATCAGCAACGGGCATTACACAGGGAGTGTGCCTTGATGCCGGGTCGGGTGGAGGTTATCTGAGCATTGCACTTGCTAAGGTTACATCGCTCGATATAATACTCCTTGACCAGTCAGAGGATATGCAGAAGATTGCAGACCGGAATATAGTTCAGGCAGGACTTGAAAAAAGACTTTACACAATACAGGCTGATATTCATAAAATCCCACTTGATAACTGTTCTGTAAATGTTGTGGTCAGCAGAGGTTCCATTTTTTTCTGGGAAGATCATGTAAAAGCGTTTAGTGAAATTTACAGGGTTCTTGCTCCAGGAGGTGTAACTTTTATAGGTGGAGGCTTTGGTTCGGTTGCAATTAAAAAAAAGATTGATGAACAGATGCTGGCTTTAGATAAAAGCTGGCTTGATACCACAGGGAAGAGGATGAATGATGATACAATGGCACGATTTAGAGAAGCTCTGCACGGGGCGAACGTTCCTTATGAATTAAAAATGGTTGAAGCCGGATTTGGTATTATGATCAGAAAGGATATTCCATGAAATGTTATGTATGTGAAAACAATTGTTTTATTCCGGAAGATGGTGTTGGCAAATGCGGATTATATTCTAACAGGAATGAAAAAATAGTTGAAATATATCCTGACCAGTATCTTATTATAAACCCTATTACCATAGAAACAATGCCAATGCTTCATTTTATGCCTCGAGGTAAATTTTTACAGGTTTCTACTGTAGGATGTAATTTTGATTGTCCAGGATGTATTTCCACGGTGTTAGTCAAAGAGGCAGGTGCAAGACCGGCTTGGCTTCAGCTAAAGGAACCGGAAATGATTATAAATGAAGCAATTGAAAAGGAGTGTATTGGTATTTGTTTTTTAATGAACGATCCACTGGCAACATGGCCGACTTTTACGAATGTTGCCAGAAAAGCCAGAGAGAGAGGGCTTCTCGCAGGATGTTCCACCAATGCCTTTTTTACAGAAACTTCTCTGTCACAGGCCATGTCCTGTCTTGATTTTATTAATGTTGGAATAAAAGGTTTTTCAGAAGAGGCATATCGCCGCTGCGGGGCCAGGTCACCAGAGCCTGTATGGAGAAACATAGAAAAGCTTTACCAGTCGGGAGTGCATGTTGAAATTTCCTGTATGTATCGAAAAAACGAAGAAGAAGGAATTTTTGAAATTGCACGTAGAATTGCCAGCATTTCCAAGGAAATTCCACTTCAGATCATGCGTTTCATCCCAATGGAAGATGCTGATCCGGAGTTGGAACCATCAATCAGGGAGGCGGAAGAAACCAGTCGTAATTTAAAAAAATATTTGCATTATGTTTATCTTTTTAATTCACCTGGAACTGATTTTTTGATTACATATTGTGGTAATTGTGGACAACCTGTATTAAAACGGGATTTTTACGGTCCCATGGGCGCAAGACTAAAGTCATCGAACACAGCACCTGGTAAAGAAGTAAGATGCGCCTCCTGTCTGTCGAGTCTTCCTGTTATCAGTGGCAATAAAGGAATCCCAATTGATTTTTTTCGTGAAGTTGATTTTCAAGGTGGTTATCCATTTACTAGAGCTCTTGAAATGCTTGAATCCATTGTTGTTGCCATGGGCGTTAAAGAACAGAGTGTCATATTGAAGGTCTGGAACAAATATGCTGACAAGACAATGCTGCACAAATTGCATCATGATGTGCAGAACCCTGATGCCTTTGCTGCTTTAATCAGATCCATAGGTGAAATTACAGGTTATTTAGCCAGAGCAACCGAACTTGCTGACAATCTTGAATTCATTTTAAATGAGATAAGGGACAAGTCAGCCTCAGCAAAAGAAAAACCACGTGTTTACTACGCTATGGGTAAACCTCTGTTTTGCATTAAAGGCGAGCGTATGGAGAATCAGCTTATAGAGATAGCAGGAGGAAAAAGTGTTAACAGGAATCTGGATATTTCAGGAAGACCGGGAGAATCCATTTCAGCTGATCAGCTCAATAGATTGAATCCGGAGTTTATATTTATTTCTGCATTTATTTCTTCGACTGTTGAAGATTTTTATCAAGAATGTCTTAAACAGGGTATTGTCGCAGATGCTGTAAAAAAGCGTAGAATATATACTCATCCTGCGCCAGGATGGGATTTTGGAAGTCCCAGATGGATATTGGGACTTATGTATATTGCCAATGTACTCCATCCAGATCTTTTTCAGTTTGATATTCAACATGAAGCAGACGAATTTTATAATAGATACTATAACATCCCCTTTTCCCCTGGAGATGTCAACCGTTCATTCAGCAAACCTTCAAGCAAATGGAAATTTAAAAAGACAAATTAATATAAAGTATCTCCTCAAAATAATCATAACAATCCATAGGATTATCAACCACTATTATTTGTTACACATTTTATTTAAAACAAATCTGTGTAAAAAATATACTAATATCTATGTGTTTAAATTGTATACCAAAAAGTGTAACCAACTGATATTATATAGTATTATGCTACCCTTAACATATGGCATGCATGACTGATTTTTCAGGGTATTTTTTTTAGTGAGAATTTTCTTGAACTAAAGATTGATTGATATTATAGTGAATCCTATATAGTGTATAAGTGGATTATTTCACATATATTATATCATTTTTACCTTCAACAAATGATGGCACACCTTTTTTACAACAAGGAGGAAGTTGATGAAAGAAATAAAATTTACCATTGACGGTAGGGAGGTTACAGGAAAATCAAACCAGACTATTCTTGAAGTCGCTTTGGAGAATGGTATTGACATTCCCTATCTTTGTTACCATCCCAGATTAAGCAAAAGTGGAGCTTGCCGTGTCTGCCTTGTGAGAATTAACGGTAAAATGCTAAGAGCATCATGTTCAGAGATACCAACTGACGGCATAGATGTGGTTACTGAGGATGAAGGGCTTATAGCACACAGGAAATGGATTCTTCAGCTTATCCTCTCTGAGGGCGATCACAATTGTCTGTATTGTGATTCTAATGGTGCCTGCGAATTACAGGCCCTTGTACAGAGATACAACGTAGAACCGCCAAGTTACGGGGAATCTTTGAAAAGGGAAAGAACTGTAGATTATGTATCCAGTGAGGTTTTCAAGAGAAATGAAAACAGATGCATACTCTGCGGAAGGTGTGTCAGGGCGTGCAGGGAAGTCCAGGTTTCAAATGTATGGGGTTTTACTGAAAGAGGTTTTGATACATATCTGGCTGTTGATAATGACAAACCCTGGGGTGATTCTAAAAACTGTGTAAAATGCGGTACCTGTGTTCAGGTTTGTCCTACAGGTGCCCTGAGTTATAAAACTATTCTTGGTGCAGGTCCGAACTGGGAACTAAAAAAAGAAAACAGCATATGCATCTATTGTGGTGTGGGATGCAAAATAGATTATTATACCAATAAACAGGGCCTCCTTGTAAAAGCAATGGGGAACGATGATGGACCTAACAGAGGACATCTTTGTATTAAGGGCAGGTTTGGTTTTGATTTTGTTCAGAACAAAAAGAGACTTTCCAAACCGCTTATAAAGAAAGATGGAATTTTTGTGGAATCAGAATGGGATGAAGCCCTTGACCTTGTTGCAGAGAAATTTTCTGGCATCAAGGCGAAAAACGGTCCGGATTCAATAGTTGCCCTTTCTTCTGCAAAATGTACTAATGAAGAAAACTACCTGATGCAAAAATTCATGAGGGCAGTAATAGGGACAAATAATGTAGATCATTGCGCCCGTCTCTGACACAGCTCAACAGTTGCCGGTCTGGCAACAGTTTTCGGTTCAGGTGCAATGACGAATTCAATCCGTGAAGTATCTGAAAGCGAAGGATTTCTTGTTATCGGTTCAAATACTACGGAAAACCATCCTGTAATCGGTTCCATGATTAAGAATGAAGTCCGTAATAATCATAAAAAACTGATAGTTGTGGACCCGAGGAAAATAGAACTTTCACGTTATGCTGATTATTATTTCCAGATAAAACCAGGAACAAATATTGCGCTTCTTAACGGATTCATGCACGTGTTTATAAAAGAGGGTATTTACGATAAAAACTTTGTTGCATTACGCTGTGAGAATTTTGAAGAGCTTTCAAAGACCGTTGAAAAATATACTCCTGAATTTGTTGCCGAAATATGCGGGATAGACAATCCCCAAGATATTGAGAAAGCTGCCAGATTTATGGCAGACCTTAAGCCGATGGCTCTCTATTATTCCATGGGTATTACACAGTTTGTTTCCGGCGTGGGCGGAGTTAAATCAACAGCCAACCTCCAGATGCTTCTCGGAAATATGGGTGTTCCCGGTGGTGGTGTCAACCCACTAAGAGGTCAGAATAATGTTCAGGGAGCCTGTGACATGGGCTGCCTTCCGGTAAGTTATCCAGCGTATCAGCCTGTTTCAGTAGAGCAGAACAGAGAGAAATTTGAAACTGCTTGGGGAGCTTCCGGCTTGCCCATGACGCCGGGACTTACTCTTGTGGAAATGATGTATGCAGCCCATTCAGGGGAAGTAAAGGGTATGTATGTAATGGGTGAAAACCCTATAGTATCCGATCCTAATCAGCAGCATGTTATAGAAGCCCTTGAAAATCTTGATTTTCTTGTTGTTCAGGATATATTTCTTACAGAAACTGCAGCTTATGCAGATGTAGTCCTGCCTTCATGTGCTTTTCTTGAGAAAGAAGGAACAGTAACCAATACAGAGAGAAGGGTGCAACCTATGCACAAGGTGCTTCCTCCATGGGGGAATGCAAGGGATGACTGGTGGATTATTACAGAAATAGCGAACAGGATGGGGGCAGGTTGGAATTATGGCAAAGCAGCTGATATTTTTGAAGAGATTAGAACGGTCACTCCTTCTTATGGAGGCATAACCTACGATAGAATAGAAAAAGAGTTGATTCAGTGGCCATGTCCTGCAATTGACCATCCGGGAACACAGTACCTTCATAAAGATAAGTTCTCTAGAGGGCTGGGGCTTTTGACCGCCATTGAATATACGCCTCCGGCTGAGGAGGTTGATTTGGAATATCCCGTAATTCTGACTACTGGACGTCTGCTTGAACATTTCCATTCAGGAACTATGACCAGAAACTCAAGGATTCTTGATGAAATAGTACCGGAGGGGTTTGTGGAAATCAACCCTAATGATGCAAAGAATTATAATATTGAAGATCGGGAGGTTGTATCTGTTTCCACAAGAAGGGGTAGTATCAGAATTAAAGCAAAAATTTCGGGCAGAATACAGCCAAATACTATTTTTATCCCCTTTCATTTCTATGAATCCTGTGCTAACAGATTAACAATAGACGCACTCGACCCTGCGTGTAAAATACCTGAATATAAAGTCTGTTCGTGTAAAATTGAGAAGATACAAATGTAGTTATAAATAAATAATAAGGAGGATGAGAACACTATGGCGCACAAACCAGTGGAAATCGTGCAGTTGGCGGGAGATGCAGGAAAGTACAAGGCTAACCTGGGGGCTCCGAATTTTTTAATCAGAAGTTTTATGGCAGGTCTTTTTATCGCAGTTGGCGGTGCTCTTTGTACTGTTTGTTCAACAGGATTGGAAACAACAGTAGGTCCTGGTTTCAGGGCGCTTATAACAGGGGCGGTTTTCCCTGTTGGACTTATTGCAATTGTTCTTACCGGCATGTCTCTTTTTACAGGAGATACAATGCTTATACCAATGGCTGTTTTTCAGAAAAAAACAACATGGGGCAAGGTATACAATGCATGGTTCTGGGTATATATAGGAAATTTTATTGGTTCTCTGTTCTGGGCATATCTTATGACAGTAGGTCCATTCAGCAAGGGTGGAGGCCCGGAAATAACAATTTTCGGGA
>CAYSBW010000021.1:0-27385 GCA_964429485.1 uncultured Syntrophorhabdaceae bacterium | reverse complement strand
AAAACGCTATGGCAATAGCTGAAGGAAAGGTATTGCCATATATTGCTGCCGGTCAGATAGGCTACTGGTCAGCTTTTATGAAAGGTATTGCCTGCAACCTTCTTGTTAATGTTGCCATTCTTCTTGCAATATCTTCCAAAAATATGATCGGCAAGTTTTTTGGAATATGGTTTCCTATAATGGCTTTTGTATCCTCAGGTTTTGAACACAGTGTAGCGAACATGTATTTTATACCAGCAGGAATTATGCTGGGCGCCAATGTTTCATGGGGACAATTTATCCAGTGGAATTTGATACCTGTGACGATAGGTAATATTGTCGGTGGATTTATATTTATCGGTGCCGTATATTTCTATTCCTTCAAGAAGGAATTGTCCAGTATATCACCTACTTAAAGAGATAATTACAAAAGATGAAAATCCCGGTTTATTGTAAAATAAACCGGGATTTTCTATAATGTGAAAACCTCAAAATTCTTATATGTAATCCATTGCAGATGCATTTCCCTTAGTAAAAATAGAGACAGCCCTTTCATATATTCCAAGACAGAAAGCAATTGCCATTCCATAGTTTGTAACTGGTATGCCGTAATCAATTGCAGGTTGAATGCGTTGCATGATCTGTTTTTTTGTAACCATACAGCCTCCACACTGAATAACCAGACTATACTCCGTGATAGGGCGGACAGGATCATCCAGGCCTGCCGCAAATTCAATTATCAGATTTTTTCCTGTAAATTGTGTAAGCCATCTCGGTATCTTGACTCTGCCGATATCATCTGCAGCTACGTGGTGTGAACAGGATTCCATTATGAGAACACGGTCCCCGTCTTTCAGCGATGATATATGGGGTGTTCCAACAAGATATTTTTCAAAAGCCCCTCTAATCCGGGCAAAAAGTATGGAAAAGCTTGTCATCGGAATATTTGATGGAGTGGATGCGGCGACTTTCAAAAATACCTGACTGTCTGTAACTACGAGTTTAGGGCCAATGCCTATTTTTTTCCAGTACACATCAAGTTCCCGTTCCTTTAATATTATTGTAATACAATCGTTGTCGAGACAATCTCTTATGGTTTGTACCTGAGGCAATATTATTCTTCCTTCAGGGGCTTCCAGGTCCACAGGTGTAACAAGAAGAACCAGATCGCCATATGAAACAAAATCTCCAAGAATAGTAGGATTTTTAAAAAGAGAGGCAGGGGTTATGCGGTGCAGTGAATTAATGATGTCATCAAGATTTTTTTTAACAATTGTGCTGAATTCGATTACATCAGCTTCATAGTCTGACTTTAAAGATTGAAGCAGTTCCGTGTTGATGCAAGTTATGTCCGACTTGTTGTGGATAATGAGAAAGGGTATTGAAGAAGCCTTGAAATTTTCTATCAGATCCTTTTCATAGTTTCCGAAAATATTATCCGCCAGAACGAGAACAGCAACATCTATTCTTTTGATTATGCCAAATGCTTTGTTAATTCGAAGCATACCCAGTTCTCCAGTATCATCTATTCCAGCAGTATCTATGATAACGACAGGGCCGAAACCATGTATTTCCATTGTTTTTGATACAGGATCAGTGGTGGTGCCGGCCTGATTTGAGACAATTGCCGTATCCTGGCCTGATAGTGAATTGATAATAGAGCTTTTTCCCACATTCCGCCTTCCGAATATACCAATGTGAGGTCTCGAAGATTTGAGAGTTTTGTTATACATAATAACTATCCCCTGGTTTTGTCAGAATTTTTACTGCTATTATTAATTTTTTCCATAATTTGTGTTGGAACAAAGCCAAGACTGAGTAAACTGGATGGAGAAAGCAGGTATTCAAGAAGTTCTTCTTCAATTATTTCTGCTTTTCTGTTTGCTTCCAATATGGAAATTTCTTCATTTTTCATGACAGTTGCTATTACCGATGCCATCTGATAGCCAACATAGGGAATAAGAACAGTGGCAATACAAGGGCTATTCAAAAGTCTTTGTCTTGCACTGGTTTCATTAATGGAAATGCCCGGTATCAGGTTTTTTGCCAGCGTTTCATTACATGCAATGAGATATTTGATGCTCTCGATAAATTCGTGACCTATTACAGGCAGATAGGGGTTGAGCTCCAGGCAGCCCTGTGAAGAAAGAGAAGAAATCAGACTATCATTAGCATAGACTTTATGGCAGCAGCCAATGATGAATTCAGGAATAACCGGATTTATTTTTCCTGGCATAATAGTGCTCCCAATTTGTCGTGCCGGTATTGTAAACCCATTATCAACGGAAAGATCAGAAGACAGTAGTCTCATATCAGAAGATATTTTTTCAAGATTTACTGCATGAGCTTTTATTGTTGCATGTACTTCCACCAGGGAGTCAAGATTGGATGTTGCGTCGGATAGATTTTCGCTTCTTGTCACAGGTTTTCCTGTAATATCTCTGAGTTTTTGAACAACCTCAAATATGAAGAAACGGGGAACAGTAATGCCTGTGCCTACTGCGCTGCCCCCGAGATTTACCACTTTGATCCTTTCAAGGGACTTGGAAACGCGCCACCAGTCACGGGAAAGAGCCTCGCTGTAGGTGCTGAAGAGCCTGCCGTAGGAAGAGGGAACAGCCTCCTGCATCTGGGTATAGGCAATGCGAATTGTACTGTGATGACTTTTTTCCAGAGTCTCTATTGCTTCTCTAAGAAGATTGATACTGTTTTCCAGTATGTCCAGAAGTTCCATTATGGCAATCCTGAGGGATGTGGGAATAACATCATTTGTTGATTGAAAAATGTTAGCCTCTTTAATGGGGTCAATTATATGGTAATCCCCGGGTGCTCTGCCAATTTTTTTTAGAGCAACATTAGAGATAATTTCATTAACATTCATATTAATACTTGTTCCTGCTCCTCCACAAAAAGCAGGTACTATGAAGTGATTGAAATGGTTTCCGCCCATGACTTCCCTTGCTGCGTCCTGAAGGCTTTCCAGAATTGTATCCTCAATAACTGTGAAGGGCATGCTGCTATTATTGAATTTTTGCGTAAGAGCTGTTTTGTACTCTTTGTAAGTATTATAACATGCAAGTTTTACAGCGCCTATCGCTCTGTACCAATCCAGATGAAATGAATTTTCAACTGGAAAATTTTCACAGGCCCTTACTGACTGAATGCCATAAAGGTTATCATCCGGTAAAAAAACTTCTCCAATTGTATCTTTTTCTTTTCTCATGCCTTATATGCTATGCCCTGCTATGGTAACTTTATTTTCCAGGATGTGCATAAAATTAAAAAATAGGAATCCCCCATGTCCTTATAAAGTATTCTTTATTGGTTATATTTTTTATAAGTTCTATATTGATGAATCTTCCTGTTTTGCCTTTTTCCTGTCATGGTGAGGACTGTCTCCCCATTTATTATAGCCGATTTTCTCTCCTATGGAAGCAATTCTTTCTTCAAGATCAATCCTTGACGAAGATGCATTTTCGTCAAGACAGGGTTTATCATCATAAAGCAGATAACCTCTTCTATATCTGGTATCGGTAATGTTTGGCATAATCACATTTGCGCCTGCTTTCAGTCCGAGTTCACGACCGTAGTCATCCAGGGCCTGAAGTGCTGTGGTTGAGGCAATATTAACATCCTTAAGTACAAGCCTTGTAACTGCAATCATTTTTAATGCAAGTTCAAACTGTTTCCGCCTGATATTGCTGAAGTCACTTATTTTACAGGCAAGTGGTGTATCATGATGAGGCACATAAGGCCCCATCCCTATCATATCAATGTCCATTTGCTTAAAGAATATTATGTCTTGAGCAAGATGATCCATTGTCTGACCAGGCAGCCCGATCATTACTCCTGTACCGGTATAATAACCTATATCCCCCAGCATCCGGAGACACTCTAATCGTCTGTCGTAACTGTGATTTTCAGGATGAAGAGATGAATACAGCTTCTTATCCGATGTTTCAATGCGCAGAAGATACCTGTGAGCTCCGGCTCTGTACCATCTCTGATAGGTATCTCTATCCTGTTCTCCAAGGGAAAGGGTAATCCCAAGTTCTTTATTTGAGAGATCTTTAATCTTGTATATAATATCTTCTATAAAGGCTGTGTAACTTCTGCTATTGATTTCTCCTGACTGGATAACAATGGATCCATATCCCCATTGCCACGCCAGTTTTGAAGACTGAATAATTTCTTCCACAGACATGGTGTAGCGTTCTACTTTACTGTTATCCTTCCTTATTCCACAGTAATAACAATTTTTTTTACAAATATTGCTTAACTCAATTATTCCCCTTAAGTATACTGTTGTTCCTACGTATTTTTTTTTAACCGCATAGGCCCTGCCGAAGAGTTGTTGCATTTCCTCTCTGCTGTCTATGGAAAGAAGACGTACCAGTTCTGTTCTGGCAAATCTGTTTTTGTTAAGAATTTTATCTATTGATAATTCGTTCAGCAATAAATATCCCTTTCACCTGCCTTAACTTTTTCTATCATAGCCGAAGAACGTTTGCGGGTTGCTTTGTCCATACTGTCAAGAATTCTATAAATGGCCTTTTCCCCTGTGTTGCGTGTTTCTTCATGTGCATAGTCTATAAGATATTCCTGAAATGTGGAAAGTGCATTAGGGTCGCAATGGGTTTTTATATCGCCGGGCTTGGCGAGATCCATAAAATCCCTGCCTGTTCTTCCAAGACGATAGCAGGCGGTGCAGAATGAAGGTATATAACCGAGAGAAGCAACGTCCTTGATTACTTCATCAAGAGGACGATGATCACCAAGAGAGAACTGTTCGGAATAGAAATCTTCATCAGCTTCATATCCTCCCGGGTTTGTTCTGCTCCCTGCGGATATTTGAGATACACCAAGTGCAAATGTTTCACGGCGCATGTTGGGTGTTTCTCTTGTAGACATGATAATGCCAGTATAAGGTATGGCGAGTCTGAGTATGGCCACAATTTTCCGGAAATCAATATCACTGACAGGGTAGGGTGGTTGCATGGCTATTTTTGAACCTGATGCAGGTTCCAGGCGAGGTACACTTATTGTGTGGGGTCCTACGCCGAACTCCTTTTCGAGATGACGGATGTGCTGCATAAGAGCCAATATTTCAAATCTCCAGTCTGAAAGTCCGAACAGTATTCCTACTCCTACATCATCGATACCGGCAGTCATTGCCCTGTCCATGGCAGTAATACGCCAGTCGTAGTCACGTTTTTTTCCGCTTCTGTGCATCTTGGCATATGTTTCATGATGATATGTTTCCTGAAAAAGCTGATAGGTTCCAAGACCGGTTTCCTTGAGCTGTGTAAATTCTTCAACACTGAGAGGTGCTATATTTGCATTGATTCGCCTGATTTCTCCAGGCCCTTTTTTTACTGAGTATATAGTTTTTATGGAGTTCAGAATGTATTGAAACCCTTCATTGGGATAGGATTCACCGGCAACAAGAAGAATCCGCTTGTGCCCTTGGTTTATAAGAATTTCTGTTTCATGGGCAATCTCGTCCTGTGAGAGGGCTCGTCTTTTAATTTCCTTGTTACCTGCCCTGAAGGCGCAATATAAACAGTTATTTTTACAGAGATTGGATATATAAAGAGGAGCAAAAAGGACAAGACGTTTCCCGTAAATATTTTCTTTTACCTCAATTGCTGTTTCAAAGAGTTCCCCAAGCAGTTGAGGGTCGCTAATGTTGGCAAGGGGCACTATATCTTTATAGTCAAGACCCTTTAATCTGCGGGCCTTTGTCAGGATTTCTCTTACCGTGGATGCATCAGATCTTTTTTCTGTTCCTGTAAGAGTATTTATTATGTCAGCTTCATTAATTATGCTTTTACCTAATATTTTGTAACTTCTTTCATTTTTCATAAATGCTGCCTCCTTATTTCCTTATACACATGCCTTCCGTATATCATTATGTTTCCAATTAAAAAAAGGATTTGCATCAACAATCCTAAAGCAAGTTCATAATAAATGAATGGTATCACCTGTCAATATCATTGTCAATGATTCCGGCTATTCTTTACTCTCAATCTTTGTTGCTACCAGAAACTCATTTAAAATAATTTTATGGAATTTGTATCTATATGATTTATTAAAGTAATTTTGCTGAAGAGAAGTAACATTAATTTTTTAGTTGAAATTGAACAAGTATAGAGAATATATTGATTTTAGTTTACCAATCATTAAAACAAGGGGTTGTCCGGAGGCAAAGGTTGTTGATGGATGAAGTGGAGTGAAGATATGAAAATCAGAGATGTGCAGGAAATCCTTGAAGCAGAACTGTTATGCGGTGATGATTGCCTTGACATGGAAATAAGGGGTTGCTTTGCCTGCGATCTTATCAGTGAAATGCTACTTCATATAAAACCGTCTTCACTCCTTGTAACTTCACTTCTTAATGCTCATGTTGTACATACTGCCAATGTTATGGATGCGAGGGGAGTTGTCTTTGTCGGTGGAAAAAAACCGGATGAATCTGTAATAGCCAATGCCAGACTGAATGGAATTCCATTGCTATCAACTTCTTATCTGATATATGAATGTTGTGGAAAGCTTTTTACAAACAGTACGCAACAGTAAAAAACTATCCGGTTAGCGGAGATTACCGATCTAATTATGTATAATAAACCTTGCACCCCCCAGATCACGCTGGAATTTCCTATAGGAGAAAAGGACTTCTTCACAGCAGGAGAGTCTGCATCAAAAGTAAAAAAGGCATTGCAACAACTGGGGTTGGATCAGGATATTATAAGGAGAGTTGCCATTATTATTTATGAGGCTGCCATGAATGTTGCAATACACGCAAATCACGGGCAACTCAAGATCAATGTCAATCCAGAGGCAATATCTGTTAAAACAGAAGATGTTGGAGCAGGAATACCTGATATTGACCTTGCCATGAAGGAGGGATATTCCACTGCTTCTTATGAGATAAGGGAAATGGGTTTTGGAGCTGGTATGGGATTACCCAATATAAAACAGTGCTCTGATGAACTTTCAGTTGAGTCAAAAATCAGCGAAGGAACAACGCTTAGTGCTACTGTATACTTTACTTCTAAAGCTTGTACTGAAACAGGATAAGTACACATGCAAAATTTCCATTCTGTAAAACTTGATGTTGATAAATGCAAGGGGTGTACCAACTGTATCAAGCACTGCCCCACAGAAGCTATCCGGGTACATAACGGGAAAGCGACTATTATGGAAGAGAGGTGTATTGATTGTGGTGAGTGTATCAGAAGCTGCCCTAACCATGCCAAATATGCCCATACAGCCACATTGGAAAAGCTGCGGGAGTATAAGTACAACATAGCAATGCCTGCCCCTTCATTTTTTGGGCAATTCAAAGAGAATGAGAAAATTGAAGACATCCTGCAAGCTTTTCTCCATATTGGTTTTGATGAGGTATTTGAAGTTGCTCTTGCAGCAGAAGTTGTTGCTTTTATTGTTCACAGGCAACTAATGGAGCCTGGTATTAAAAAACCGGTTTTTTCTTCAGCATGTCCCGCAGTTTTACGACTTATGCAGATCAAATTTCCCGGACTCCTCGACCAGATTACCCATGTGCTCTCTCCTATGGAAGTAGCCGCCCGTATTGCAAAGGAAGAAGCAGTGAAAAAAACCGGTATTGCCTATGATGATATAGGCGCGATCTTTATTTCCCCCTGTCCTGCAAAGGCAACTGAGATGAAACAGCCTATTACGACGAAACATTCTGCTGTTGATGCAGTGATTGGTGCCAACATAATATATAAAGACATCATCAGGAATCTTGGAAAGGGTTCATCCAAAGACGACAGTTTTAATGGGAAGGGGACGGATTTGCACAAAGCTACAAAGAGAGGAATGTCCTGGGGATATCTGACAGGTGAATCAAAAAGTATTGAACTTGGAACAACTCTGGCAGTCAGTGGTATCCATAATGTTATCAGTCTGCTTGAAGAAATAGAGCGTGGAGAGCTTCAGGATGTTGATTTTATCGAGTTGCAGGCATGTAATGCAGGATGTGTGGGTGGCCCTCTCAACATTCAAAACAGTTTTGTGGGAAGGGTTCACCTTAAAGATTTAATAACCCGATATGGATCCGGAATACCCTACTATGATGACAGTACACTTCTTGGTATATACGAACAGAAAAAATTTGAATCAACAGAACGTGTTGTGCAAAGACCAATTATGATTCTTGATGAGGACGTGTCAAAGGCTTTAATAAAAATGGAAAGACTTGACAAACTTACAGAGGCACTCCCTGGTCTTGATTGCGGCGCCTGTGGTTCCCCGACTTGCAGAGCTCTGGCTGAGGATATTATCAGAGGAATTGCTTTTGAAACTGATTGTGTAATAAAACTAAGAGATCGTGTGAATACACTGGCTCAGGAAATACTGGATCTTGCGCGAATAGTGCCCCCGATAATGGCAGCAGGTGATTCGGAAAACTCAGAAAAGAAAGATGACAGCTGATGACGGCTGCTATTTTAATAATTTTATTCTATGTATAAGAAATTAAAAATAATATTGGAGACACACTATGACGCTTGCACAGTTAGTGGATAAATTGTGTTTTGAAGTTATAACGGATAATATAAACATGGAACGGGAAATCCATGCTGGCTATACTTCTGATCTTCTCTCTGATGTTATAGCAAATATAAAAGAAAATTCTTTGTGGATTACAATTCAAAGACATATTAATATCCTTGGAGTTGCAAAATTAAAAGACGTTGTAGCTATCATTATACCGCGCAACCTTCAGATAGGGGAAAATGTTATAGAAAAAGCAAGGGAAGAAGGCATAGCGATTCTCAGGGGACCACAGACAGCCTTTGAGATTTCAGGACTTGTTTATAATGCTTTAACAAAGGATTAAAATATTGTGGGCTGGCTTTCATGTGACCTCCACATACATTCGACACTGTCGCCTTGTGGCGGTCTTGATATGTCTCCGACGCAAATTGTGAAGAAGGCGCGAGAGGTTGGCCTGGATGTTATTGCTGTAACTGACCATAATATGACTGAAAACAGTTATTATGTTTGTCAGGCTGCGAAAAAATATGAACTTATTGTTCTGTCGGGTATGGAGCTCCAAACCATTGAGGAAATACACTTACTTGCAATATTCGATGATTTTGAAATTGCCTTTGATTTTCAAAAACAAATTTATAATCTTTTGCCTGATATCAAGAATGATCCTGATTATTTTGGTGATCAGGTGGTTGTCAACACATCGGGGGAAATACTTCGTTATGAGGAGAAGCTTCTCCTGAATTCCGTGCAAATATCGATTAATGATGCTGTAAAATTGATTAAATCACTTGGAGGAATTGTTATACCTTCACATATCGACAGTCCGACATTCAGTATAGTGAGCCAGCTTGGTTTTGTTCCTGATGACATTCCCTTCGATGCTCTGGAAGTGTGCCATATGGACAGTGTAAAGGATCTACTGCCTTTTATTATGTTGAAACAAATCCCCTTTGTTACGTTCTCGGATGCACATTATTTAACGGATATCGGGTGCAGGAGAACCATGCTTGATGTGAATGAGGTTAATTGCCGTGAAATTGCAGGTGCCTTTAAAACCCTTGGAAGGAAATTGGATTGAAAAGAGAAGATGACAATAAAGCTATGGGATTGTTGATATGATGGAGGAACTTTGTTCTCATGTTATGGATATAGTAACCAACTCCATAACAGCAAAGGCAAGGCACATTGAAGTTTCAATTTTTGAAGACAATATTAATGGGTTACTGACGCTATCTGTTAAGGATGACGGCACAGGCATGGACTTGGATACAGCACAAAAGGTCCAGAGCCCTTTCTTTTCAAGTAAAGAAGGAAGAAAAATCGGTCTTGGTATCCCACTTCTAAAAGGCACTGCAGAAACAACAGGAGGTACCTTTTCTCTGGTTTCTGAAAAGGGAAAGGGAGTTGAGATTTGTGCTTCCTTTTCCATAACACATCCTGACCTGCCTCCTCTTGGTAATTTAAAGGACACTATTTTTGTTCTTGTAGTGGGGAATCCAGAAATTGATTTTGTTTTTCGTTATAAAGTTGATGCAAAGGAATTTACTTTGAATACAGCTGATATCAAGAGGCTCCTTGAAAATGTATCCATAACTAATCCGGAAGTGACAAATTTTTTAAGCAATTATCTTGACGAAAATCTGTAAATTAGGATAGATTTACTCAGAGTGAATAAGGAGGGTTATATGAATCTTGAAGAACTCAAAAGAATAAGGGAAAAAGCGCAGAAGGATGTAGAGCTGAGGCAGAAAGAGGCAAGAATAAGAATCGTTGTTGGCATGGGCACAAGCGGTATTGCCACTGGTGCAAGAGAAGTATTAAAAGCTTTTGTTGAAGAAGTGGGTAGAAGGAATATACAGGATGTTACTGTAACCCAGACCGGAGAACGTGGTCTTGCTTCACAGGAGCCTATGGTTGAGGTTTTTGAAGAGGGCAAGCCGATAGTCGTTTACGGGAATATGAATGCTGAAAAAGCAAAGCGGGTAGTTGTCGAGCATATTGTAAATGGCAAACCTGTGTCGGAATTTGCGATTGAGGTTGCTTAATGTCTAAGTAAAGGAGGCCAGACCTTGTACAGAGACGCAATACTGAAAAAATTCAAGCCTACTGTAGAGAATCTCTTGTATATTCTCCATGATCTTCAGGACAATAATCCTCGGAAGTATCTATCCAGTGAGGATATTGAAATATGCGCTGATTATCTGAATGTTCCCTGTAGTCATGTACACAGCGTAGCAGGTTTCTATACCATGTTCAGCATGAAGCCGAGGGGGCGCAATATTATCCGCCTTTGTGAATCTCCACCCTGTCATCTCATGGGTTCAAAGTCGCTTCTTGAATATCTGAAAAAATCACTCCATGTGGATGTCGGAGGAACGACAAAAGACGGGATATTTACACTTGAGCTTACGAGTTGTCTTGGAGTGTGTGGCGTAGCGCCAGCAATGATGTTGAATGAAGAAATGTATGGCAATCTGACACCGGAGAGAGTAGACGAAATCCTGAAAAAAAGGAGAGAAGAACTATGAATCTCGTAAGAAGCCATGTATTGATAGGTATAGATGCCGGTACTATCATGGCCGGCGCCCGCGCTGTTGAAAAAGCCCTGATAAATGAAATTGCAAAACAGGGCCTTTCAGATGAAATTGCTGTTCTGGAAACAGGGAGTGTAGGAGCTACAGATCAGGGTGTTATTGTAGTTGTATATCCTGAAGGGGTTTACTATGGAAATGTAACTGTTGATGATGTTCCTGCCCTTGTTGAAGAACATCTTTTAAAAGGTAGAGCTCTCAGGAGACTTATTCTTTCAGAAACCCCTAAACAACGTGTTGTTAAGAAAGGTAAAGCAGGACTTCTCAAGGAACAACCCCGAATAGTCCTTAAAAATAGCGGAATAATCAATCCTGAAAGCATTGATGAATATATCGCCACCGGAGGATATGAGGCTATTGCAAAAGTTTTTACCATGAAACCTGAAACTGTAATTGAAGAGATAAAAAACTCCGGTCTTATAGGTAGAGGCGGTGCAGGATTTCTGACAGGCATGAAATGGGATTTTGCCCGCAAAGCGCCTGGTAACCCGAAATATATTGTTTGTAATGCCGATGAAGGAGAACCGGGTACATTCAAGGATAGACTTATTCTGGAAGGAGACCCTCACAAACTTATTGAAGGAATGATAATAGGGGGTTATGCTGTCGGTGCCGGTAATGGTTTTGTTTATATAAGAGGTGAATATTCTCTTTCCATAGAAAGACTGGAAAAGGCGATAACACAGGCCCGTGAATATGGACTATTGGGAGATAATATTCTCGAGAGTGGTTTTAATTTTGATATTAATGTAATGAAAGGTGCAGGCGCTTACGTTTGCGGTGAGGAAACAGCTCTGATAGAATCCATGGAAGGGAAGAGGGGTCATCCAAGATATAAACCACCCTTCCCTGTAACAGAAGGATTTCGCGGCAAACCAACGGTTGTCAATAATGTGGAAACACTTGCGAATGTCTCGGAAATCATTGTTAATGGTGCCTCCTGGTTTAGGGAATATGGTACTGAAAAATCCCCTGGCACAAAAGTTTATACTATTATTGGTCATGTCGCAACACCGGGGCTGATTGAAGCGGAGATGGGAACAACTCTTCGCGATATAATTTTTGAATATGGCGGAGGGATCAAGGGCGGAAAAAAATTCAAGGGAGCTCTTGTTGGCGGTGCAGCCGGTGCATTCCTTGGTCCGGATATGCTCGATGTCCCCATGGATTTTGTAAATTTGAAGGAATATGCTGCTGTTCTCGGTTCAGGAGCAATTCTTGTCATGGACGAGACTACCGATATCGTAGATATGCTTCAAAGTGTATTGCATTTCTTCAAACATGAATCCTGCGGACATTGTGTTCCCTGCAGACTTGGTACTGCACAGCTTGTAAAAATCATTGATCGGATGGCAACATCAAAGGGAACAGAAAAAGATATTGATAAATTGCTTAACCTGTCCGGCTTGATGAGGGACACATCTTTTTGTCCCTTAGGACAATCTTTGTATCTGCCAATATCAAGTTCAATGAAATATTTTAAAGATGAAATAATGGCACGGGTTCAGTGACAGAGTGTTTATGGTCAGTACTTGAGGTGTCTATAATTTTATGGTAAAAGCAAAAATAAATAGTGTTGATATCAAGGTGGAAGAAGGCACAACCATTTTACAGGCAGCACGAAAAGCAGGTTTTATTATTCCCACATTGTGCAATCACCCAGATCTTGTTCCTGGTGGACAATGCGGTATATGTGTTGTTGAAATAAAGGGGATACCGGGTTTGAAAAGATCCTGTATGACGCCTCTGGCAGAAGGAATGAATATTTGTACAAACAGCCCGGGACTCATGGCTGTAAGAAAACAACTTGTTGAGCTTATACTTACAAATCATGATACAGACTGTCTTACCTGTATAAAAAATCAAAGCTGTGAACTGCAGGCCCTGGCAGCTTTTTTGGGAATTAATACATCAGAATACTCGAAGTTTGAAAATAAATATCCAATTGACAGATCAAGTGTTTCTATTGTGCGAGACCCCAATAAGTGTATCCTCTGTGGAAGATGTGTTCAGGTGTGCTCAAATATCCAGACAGTCAATGCGCTTGCGATAAATAACAGGGGTTTTGACACTATTATTTCAACTGCCTTTAATGCAGGGCTTGGTAATAGTGTTTGTATCAACTGCGGTCAGTGTGTTGTCCACTGTCCTGTGGGTGCTCTCTATGAAAACTCACAGGTTGAAGAAGTATGGCAGGCGCTGAATGATCCGGATAAATTTGTTGTTGTTCAGGAAGCTCCTGCTGTAAGGGTGATGCTTGGAGAAGAATTTGGCATGCCTCCAGGTTCTCTGGTAAGTGGTAAGATGCATGCAGCTTTGCGAAGACTGAATTTTGATGCTGTTCTCGACACTAATTTTGCTGCTGATCTAACTATCATGGAAGAGGGAACAGAGCTTGTTTCAAGATTGAAATCCGGGCAGAACCTTCCACTTATAACTTCATGCAGCCCTGGCTGGATCAAATTTATGGAAGAATTTTTTCATGATATGATTCCTCATATGTCTACTGCAAAGTCACCTCAGCAAATGTTCGGGGCCTTGGTCAAAACATATTATGCTGAGATGAAAGGCATTAACCCAGAAAAAATTGTATCAGTGTCAATTATGCCCTGTACAGCCAAAAAATTTGAATGTTCAAGACCTGAAATGTGCGCGAGTGGTTACAGGGATGTTGATTATGTTCTGACCACCAGAGAAATAGCGCGAATGTTAAGAGAAGCGGGAATCGACCTCAAAGAATTGCCTGATGAAACTGCAGATCCTATAATGGGCGATTATACCGGTGCTGGTACAATTTTCGGTACAACGGGAGGAGTTATGGAAGCAGCCCTCCGTTCCGGGTATTTTCTGGCTACCGGTAGAGAGTTGACGGATCTTGATATTACTACGGTAAGAGGTGTACAAGGAATCAAAGAAGCTGAAATTGATATTGATGGTACCAGACTTAAGGTTGCTGTTGCACACAGCGCAGGCCAGGCAAGGAAGCTTCTTGAAAAGGTCAGAACACAGATTAAGAATGAGGGTCGGAGTGAGTATCAGTTTATTGAAGTAATGGCATGCCCCGGTGGATGTGTAGGCGGAGGAGGTCAATCATGGGGAAGCAATATGGCGAAAAGAGCGCGTAGAGGTGAAGCGCTCTATGCTGAAGATAAAGCCTTGCCTCATCGGAGATCTCATGAGAACCCTGAGGTTATAGCAGTGTACGAGAAGTTCCTTGGCACACCTAATGGGGAGATATCCCATAAACTGCTGCACACACATTACTACAAAAGAAGTACTGTTGACGGTAAGGTCCTTCTCGGAGAAAAACAGACTTCGTAGCAGAGATAAATGTAGGAGGAGAGAGATGGATGTGGAAGAAAAACATTGTCAGTGCGCCGAAATTCAGGAGGATGAACTATATCCTAGACTGGATGAAATTATTAATGAACATAAAGGAAAACCGGAAGATCTGATTGTAGTTCTCCATAAGGCGCAAAACCTTTTCGGTTATTTGCCGGGTCCGGTTCAGGAAAAGGTTTCCGAAGGTCTTAATGTATCTATAAGCGAGGTTTGTGGTGTAATTACATTCTATAACCTCTTTACTACAGTGCCCCAGGGGAGACATAGCGTGAAAGTATGTCTTGGAACTGCCTGTTATGTCAGAGGTTCCCAGAAAATTCTGGAAAAAGCAGAAAAAGAACTTGGCGTTAAGACAGGTGGCACAACTACAGATCGGAGATTTTCTCTTGGGGTTGTCCGTTGTATAGGAGCATGTGGTCTGGCCCCGGCCATGCTGGTTGATGAGGATGTGTATGGGCGTGTAAAAACAACCAATGTAATGGAAACTATTGAAAAGTACGAGTAGGAGAGAGGGATAATAATGGAAATATTACGTGCACACGTTTTGGTTTGTGCCGGTGCTGCATGTGTCTCTTCTGGCTGCCGTGAGATAAGAGATGCTATCGTGAGTGCAGTACAGGAAAAAGGATTGCAGGATGAGGTTAAAGTTATTGAAACTGGTTGTGTAGGGTCATGCGATATAGGTCCTCTTGCCCTTATATATCCTGAAGGTGTTTTATATCAGAAACTGAAAGTTGAAGATGCTGAAGAAATTGTCAATGAGCATCTTTTAAAGGGAAGAGTAGTAGAAAGGTTGCTCTACAAAGAGGCTGTCAGTGAGAAGACAGTTGAATCTCTTAAGGAAATTGAATTTTTTAAAAATCAGGTTAAAATTGTTCTTCGAAACTGTGGTATTATTAACCCTCTTAATATTGAGGAATATATTGGAAGAGACGGTTATTTCGGGCTTGCCAAGGTCCTCACGGAAATGACAAGAGAGCAGGTTGTAGATGAATTGCAGAAATCAGGACTTCGTGGACGTGGCGGCGGCGGTTTTCCTACATATATGAAGTGGAAATTTGCTCAGCAATCTCCAGGTGATGTTAAATACGTAGTCTGTAACGCTGATGAAGGTGATCCCGGCGCTTTTATGGACAGGAGCGTTTTGGAAGGCGACCCTCACAGTTTAATCGAAGCAATGGCAATTGCTGCATATACAATCGGTTCCCAGCAGGGTTATGTTTATGTTAGAGCTGAATACCCCCTTGCTATAGAAAGACTTACCTGGGCAATAGGACAGGCAAGGGAATATAAATTTCTTGGTAAAAATATACTAGATACAGGGTTTAATTTTGATCTCGACATCAGGATTGGGGCAGGCGCCTTTGTTTGTGGCGAGGAAACAGCCCTGATGAGATCCATTGAAGGCAAACGTGGTGAACCAAGACCCAGACCGCCCTTTCCGGTTGTAAAAGGTTTATTTGATGTTCCGACCCTTCTGAATAATGTTGAAACCTATGCTAATATACCTGCAATCATAGTTAATGGTGCTGCATGGTATGCCCAATATGGTACTGAAAGAAGCAAGGGAACAAAAGTCTTTGCCCTTGCAGGGGCTGTTAATAACACAGGTCTGGTTGAAGTGCCTATGGGAACTCCCCTTGGAGACATTGTTTTTAATATCGGAGGAGGAATAAAGGGCGGAAAAAAATATAAGGCAGCACAACTTGGTGGACCGTCAGGAGGTTGTATCCCGGTTAACCATCTGAATGTTCCTGTAGATTATGAATCTATCATTGAACTCGGAGCCATTGTTGGTTCCGGAGGTCTTATTGTGGCGGATGAAGACACCTGCATGGTTGATTTTGCCCGTTTTTTTATGGATTTTATACAACACGAATCATGTGGAAAATGTCCTCCGTGCCGTATAGGTACAAAAAGGATGCTTGAAATCCTGAAGAAGATTACCCACGGACAGGGAGTACCGGAGGATATTGATACGCTTATTGAACTTTCTGCACGCATAAAGGATGCAGCGCTTTGCGGTCTCGGTCAGACAGCACCAAATCCTATTCTTTCTACTCTCAGATATTTTAAACATGAGTATCTTGAACATATTGAAGATAAATTTTGCAGAGCTGGTGTTTGCAGTTCCCTTTTTGATGCTCCGTGCCAGAATGCATGTCCTACTGACCAGAATGCCTGGGGTTATGTTACCCTTATCAGTGAAGGGAGATTTAAAGACGCCATAGCTGTTATAAAAGAAGCGAATCCTCTGCCTGCCACTCTCGGTCGTGTGTGTGTTCACCCCTGTGAGGATAAATGCCGCAGAGGTAAAATCGATGATCCAGTATCCATATGTTCATTGAAGCGTTTTGCAGCTGATTTGGATATGGAATCAGGAAAGCCATATACTCCGAAACCTGAAGATCCGAAAGATAAAAAAATTGCTGTGATCGGTGCAGGCCCCGGAGGGTTGGCAGGTGCATACTTTTTAGCATTAAAAGGGTATCAAGTTAAAATCTTTGAGGCATTACCGATAGCTGGTGGTATGCTTGCAGTTGGAATACCGGATTATCGTTTACCCAGGGATGTACTGAATAAAGAAATAAAAGCAATAACCGATCTCGGTGTGGATATTGAATATAATTGTGTACTTGGAAAAGATATAACTACAGAAAGAATCTTTTCTGATGGATATAGTGCAATCCTTATTGCCACAGGAGCCCATAAAGGTCAAAAGCTCAATATATCTGGTGAGGATGCAAATGGAGTTGTCGATGGCATTACATTCCTACGTGATGTCAATTTGAATTTGACAACCGAGGTATCAGGCAAGGTAGTTGTTATTGGTGGCGGAAACGTGGCTATTGATGCTGCAAGATCAGCACTGAGATTAGGGGCTGATGAAGTGACAATTCTTTACAGAAGGGCAAAAGAAGACATGCCGGCATATGTGGAAGAGGTTGAGGATGCAGAGAAGGAAGGAATAAAGATTAAAACCCTGGTTGCTCCGTCAAAAATCATAGCAAATAATAATGTTACCGGTATTGAATGTATTCGTATGGCACTTGGCAAATTTGATGATGGCGGTCGTCGCAAGCCTGTTGCAATTAGTGGATCTGAATTTATTGTTGATGCTGATTTTGTTATTGCAGCCATAGGGCAGGTCCCGGACCTTTCTTGTTTGAATGGAAATAATATTGAAATGACAAAAAAAGGTACTATTGTAACTGAGAAAAAAACACTTGAAACATCAATGAAAGGTATATTCGCTGCTGGAGACAATGTAAGAGGACCGGCAACTGTAGTGGAAGCTGTAGGTGATGGTAAAAAAGCTGCTATGGCAATTGACCGGTACCTTGGCGGAGATGGAGAGCCTATGAATGCTTTCCGTGATGAGCTTATCAGTATGGTTGTTTCTTATAATGAAGCTGAGTATCAGAAAGAAAGGCCGAGAGTTAAAATGCCCTGTGTAGCGCCATCGGTAAGAATCAATAATTTTGAAGAGGTGGTTCTCGGATATGATCGGGAATCTGCAGTAGAGGAGGCAAAACGCTGTCTGCACTGTTATCTAAGAGAAGAGGAATAAATTTTACATTTAGCTGGAAGGGGCTGGAACCTTTATGATAAGTCTGAAAATAGATGGCCGTAATATCGAGGTTGAAGAAGGAACAACAATACTTGATGCAGCGAAGAAGGCAAAGGTTCATATACCTACACTGTGCTATCTGCCGGAAGTTCAGGCTATAGGGGCTTGCAGAGTCTGTCTCGTTGAGATTGAGGGTAACAAGGTTTTACAGGCATCCTGTGTTACTCCTGCAGTATCAGGCATGTCAGTTCTGACAAATACGGATAGAGTTAGAAAAGCTCGTAAATTTACAGTGGAATTATTGCTGTCAAATCATCCCTTCGAATGTTTGACCTGCCAGAGGAACTTGAATTGTGAACTGCAGAGCCTTGCTTCAGACTTGGGAATCACAGAAATAAGATTTGCAGGTGAAAAAAGTACCGGTCGTATTGATAAATCATCTCCTTCCATAGTACGTGATCAGAATAAGTGTATATTGTGCCGGAGATGTATTACGGTTTGCCATGAAATACAGGGAGTAACAGCTCTCTGGACTCAGGGAAGAGGGTTTGATACAACAATTGGTCCGGTATCCAACAGGGATATTGCTGATGTAGCGTGTACAAATTGTGGTCAGTGTGCTCTTGTATGTCCTGTTGGAGCTATTACTGAACGTGAATATATAAAGGAAGTATGGGAGGCTTTAAATGATCCGGCTAAATTTGTTGTCATTCAGGATGCGCCTGCTGTAAGGGCTGCTCTCGGTGAAGAATTCGGTTATCCTCCAGGTACACTTGTTGCCGGAAAGATGCTTGCAGCAGTCAGGAAGTTGGGTTTTGACAGAGTATTTGATACAAACTTTACTGCAGATTTAACAATTCTTGAAGAAGGCACTGAATTGTTAAAAAGATTAACCGAAGGCGGGGTATTGCCTTTAATTACCAGCTGCAGTCCAGGATGGATAAAATTTATTGAACATTTTTATCCTGAACTTCTTCCTAATCTATCAACATGTAAATCACCACAACAGATGATGGGGGCTTTGATAAAGACATATTATGCACAGAAAGCAGGCATTAGTCCAAAAGACATGGTAGTTGTATCGGCAATGCCTTGTACTGCGAAAAAATTTGAATGTCAGCGTCCTGAAATGAGATCAAGTGGTTACCAGGATGTGGATTATGTAATTACTACCAGAGAACTTGCTAAGATGATAAAACAGGGGGGTATTGATTTTAATAATCTGGCAGATGGAGCATATGATGATCCTCTCGGAGAGTATACCGGTGCAGGAACTATATTTGGTGCAACAGGTGGTGTGATGGAAGCTGCGTTGCGTACAACCTATGAAATAGCAACTGGAAAAATTCTTGATGATGTCAATTTTAACATGGTAAGAGGGCTTGAGGGTGTTAAGGAAGCAGTAATTCCTGTTGAAGGTGTGGGTGATTTAAGGGTTGCTGTAGCACATGGTCTCAATAATGCGAGAAAAATTCTTGAAAAGATAAAAGCAGGAAAAATTCAATATCACTTTATTGAAGTTATGGCATGTCCCGGAGGTTGTGTAGCCGGGGGAGGACAGCCTTTGCCGATCAGCAATGATAAGAGGCTTCTCAGAGCCCAGGCTCTGTACACGGAAGATTGTTCGATGACACATCGTAAATCCCATGAAAACCCTTCAATTAAAAAAATCTATGAAGAATTCTTGGGAATTCCTTTAAGCGAGAAATCGCACCTTTTGCTGCATACAAAATATACACCGAGAAATAAATTCTGACATTGATATTTGCTCCAATTGAAGGTTTTAATGCATGAATCGGTATAATCTTTTACAACTTCAATCGTTTATGATAATGTATTTAACATTATGATTGTTTCCATTGCAAATCAGAAAGGCGGAGTAGGAAAAACAACAACAGCAGTAAATCTGGCTGCATCTCTTGCCATATCCGAAAGAAGAACCATGATTATTGATATGGATCCTCAGTGCAATGCAACAACCAGTTTTGGTATATCCTACAGTGGTCTTTATACACATTTATACCACATGCTGATTGGAGATAAGGATGTAAAAGAAGTAATAAGAAAAACAAATGTGCCATTCCTTGATATAGTTCCAGCACATCCTGACCTGATTGGCGCTGAAATTGAACTTCTTGATGCAGAAAACAGAGAATTTTTATTAAAAAAAATGCTGGAACATTTAAAAGATACATACAAATACACAATTATAGACTGTCCCCCCTCTCTGGGTTTATTGACGGTTAATGCCCTTGTGGCATCTGATTTTGTTGTTATACCGCTGCAGTGTGAATATTTTGCTCTTGAAGGGCTTGCGATGCTTCTCAGAACTGTCACTGTAATCAAGAGGAGATTAAACCCAGGACTGGAAACCATGGGTGTGCTTCTCACAATGTTTGATAAGAGAAACAAGCTTTCATTCAGAGTTATGGATGAGGTAAAGGGCTATTTCAACGACAGTGTATTTAAAACAATAATACCGAGAAACGTAAAACTCAGCGAAGCGCCAAGTTACGGGAAACCTGTCTTGCTTTATGATATTTGTTCGAGCGGCGCTGAGAGTTATCTTGAACTTGCTTCAGAAATACTTGAAAAGGGAAACTGATGTTAAAAAAAGATCCGTTGGGAAAAGGTTTGTCAGCCATACTCAAGGATATGGAAGAAAGAGGTGTTACAAGGGTAGTATCAGTAAAAGAAATAGTTACTTGTAAAACCCAGCCCCGGTTTAACATAAAGGATGAATCTCTTGTTGAACTATCCTCTTCTATCAGGGAAAAAGGGCTTCTCCAACCTGTTATCCTGAGAAAGAAAAACAGCAAATATGAAATCATAGCAGGGGAAAGAAGATATAGAGCTTCTGTTATGGCAGGATTAAATGAAGTACCTGCCATAATAAAAGATGTTGATGATAGAGAAGCTCTTGAAATTGCTCTGATTGAAAATCTTCAGAGGGTTGATCTGAATGCTGTTGAGGTGGCTGTTGTATATGAAAGGTTTATTGAGGAGTTTGGCTATACCCATGAAGAACTTGCAAAAAGAATAGGGATCAATCGCAGTTCTGTTTCGAATTTTATACGGCTTCTCAAGCTGCCTGAATGGATAAAAAAGCTGATTGCTGAAGGAAGGTTATCCCAAGGTCATGCGAGAGTTCTGATTACACTTGAAAGCGAAAATGAACAGAAGCGGTTTGTTGAAAAGGTTTTAAAAGAAGGAGTTTCAGTAAGAGAGCTTGAGAGAGAAATTAAGAAAAAATCAACAGGCAGGTCATCGCCATTTCCTTATGTGGAGGAATCGCTTAGAGAAAAGCTGGGAACAAAAGTGGATATTACTTACAGGAAAAATAAGGGTAAAATTATAATAGAGTTTTATTCACGGGAAGACCTTGAAAGGATTACAGAAGTAATATCAATCTCCTGATAGCGACCTTTTTACAAGAGCCTTTGCTATCTCAAGCTTGTATGCATTACGGCTGAGTGGTCTCGCCATTGAAAGAGCTTCATTGGCTGCAGTTGAGATATTTTCGCTATTTATTACTTTTCCTTTTAAAAATTCCTCGGCTTTTATTGCCCGAACAGGCCCAGGTGCAACAGCTCCGAGAGCTATATGTGCATCAGTGCATATATTTTTTTCCAGATCTACAACTGTTGCAACACTGACAATTGCAAAGTCAACAGGCTTCCTTAGAGTAAATTTGAGGAATTTCTGCCTGGCAGTTGCTGATGTTTTTTTAGTTTCTAATCCTACAACCATTTCGTCCGGGGACAGTGTTTTTCCCAGTGGATTGAAAAAGTCTTTAAGCGCAATCTTCCTTGCTCCTTTAATGCCTGTTACGAGTATTCTGGAATCAAGAGCTGCCAGGGCAGTTGCAATATCTGAAGGACAAACTGCGAAGCATTTTTTTCCACCCATAATTGCATGATAGCGGTTGTCACCGGCAACAGCCGGGCAGGGGCCATTTCCTTTGCGCATGCAGCGAATGGGACCGCCAATATGGCCAGGATAACGGTAATACCAGCAGCGTACGTCCTGACAGAGATTTCCTCCTATGGTGGCTACATTACGAATTTGTGGTGTGGCTACGGAGCGGGCAGCCTCTCCAATCATGAGGTATCTTTTATTAATAAGAGGGTGATCAGAAATGTTGGAAAGTTTTGTTAATGCGCCTATACTCAGTGTATTTTTATCTTCCCTGATATAGTCAAGATTGGGTATTGTTTTTATATCAATTATTAATTCAGGATAATTAAAGAGGTTTTCTCCTTTAAGGCTTAGCAGCAGATCAGTACCCCCTGCATTCAACACTGCCTTGCCTTTATATTCTGCCAGCAGTTCACAGGCTTCTTCAGTAGTGCGAGCGCTTATGTGTCTGAATGATCTCATCGTAATCCTGCTTTTTGAGTTGTTTTTCCAATAGCTCTAAGCACCCTTTCCGGTGTAACAGGATATTCATGAATCCATGTGCCTAAGGCATTGGAAACCGCCATTAGAACTGCCGAAGGTCCTGGAGAGGTGGCTATTTCTCCAACCCCTACTGCATGGAAGAGGTGACTTGGAAAAGGTGTTTCCAGAACCACATTTTTTATGGAAGGTAATTCTTCAAAAGTACGCCATTTATAATCAATCATGTTGGCATTAAGTATATGGCCTGTTTTGTGGTCCAGTATCGTTTCCTCAAACAGAGCACTGTCAATGCCTCCTGAACCGAGGCACCCGTTTAGCTGTCCTTCAAGTCCGGGAGGATCTATGATTTGGCCTACGTCTGTAGCATTAACTATATTTTTTAATGTTACTTTTCCTGTTTCCGTATCAACCTCAACTTCTACAAAAGTCATCATGCAATTGGAGAGTGTATAGTCCGGTTCAAAACGTCCGTAGCCGGTTATTGTGCGGTCTATACCCATGGCTTTCCAGGATATCTGCTTTCCAGGATCATCTTTTACAAAGATTACTCCATCAGTTGTATAGAGATTTGAAGGATCTGTTCCAAGAGCAGGGGATATAAGCTCAAAAAGCTTTTGTTTCGCATCCTGTGCTGCTGAAATTATGGCGCTTCCGATAGCGTAAGTTCCCCTTGATCCTGCTGGTCCAAACTCATAGGGATTGATCATTGAATCTGAAGGTGTGACAGAGATTCTTTCAATGGGAAGCTGCAGAACTTCGGCTGCCATTTTTACGAAGTTTGTCCTCTGTCCTGTTCCATGTTCAGTTATACATGAAAAAAGCATTGCAGTTCCATCAGGATGAAGGCGTACATAAGCTTCTGATGCATCCTCTCCGATGTCGGCGTTTCCATGCACACCAACTCCTATCCCGATCCTTCTTGATTTGGTTTCAGTAGTTGGTTTCAGCCAACCCTTCCATTTATCCTTCCATCCGAAAACTTCAGCGCCTTTTTCCATTGTTTTTGTGTAATCAACGCCTCTGTATGTGTAGCTGATTCCATCACGCCAGATGTATTTGTCACCTGGCTTGACATAATTTTTCTTAAAGAATTCCAGAGGGTCGATATTTGCCTTTTCCATTGCAAGACTTAAGAGCGGTATGAGGGCACATTTTAATTCCTGGCCCCCGAAGCCTCTTACAATACCGGAGGCGTTTCTGTTTGTGCATACAATAACAGGTTTTAAATTCCAGTTGAGACAGCGTACCATTATCTGCACTTCGCCACATCCTACTGCAACCTGTGATTGAGTTGTCATGGAATAATAGCCGGTGTCAATCAGCCACTTTCCGGATACTGCCGTGACTGTCCCGTCCTTTTTCATCCCTACCTTAGCCTGCATTCGTGAAGCTGGTCTCAAGGTGAATGTGGCGAGATGCTCTTCTTTTGTAAGACATAGTTTTACCGGTTTGCCCGTTGCTTTGCTTAACAGCGCTGCCTGAGCCTGTACCTGCCAGGACATAAATTTTGATCCATAGCTTCCTCCGCAGGGACCACCGATAGTCCTCACCTGTACTTTCCTGTTGAAAATATGAAAAAGAGTTATTTTATCCATGTAGGATGCCTGGTTGGATACCCACAAGGTTACACTTTCAGGTTCTTCCCAGAGTGCTATTGCTCCTGGCGGCTCAGGAGGTATGGGATTGGGAATATTTTCGTAACCGAATATGCCCTCTGTTATTACATCAGCGTCTTCAAAACCTTTTTCCACATTTCCCATAACCACTTCTTTCAGATTCCCAGGTCCAAAAAAAGGAACACCAGGGGTTACTATATTACCTGGAAATTCTTCATATAACTGAGGTGCACCTGGTTCAAGCGCCTCTTCCATTTCAAATACAGCAGGCAAAATCTCATATTCCACATTGATCAGCCCAAGAGCCTCCTCTGCTACTTCATTGCTTGTTGCTGCAACAAGCGCTACAGCATCTCCGACAAATCTGACCTTGCGATCAAGTAAACGTTTGCATCGTGGTGTGCCACCTTTCCAATCAGGTGCATCTTCCCAGCTGAGAACGGCCTTGACTCCTGGTAATCTCAATGCTTTTGTTTTGTCTACAAGACGTATGATTGCGTGAGCATGAGGGCTCCTAAGAACTTTTCCAAAAAGCAGATTGGGGATTTTTATATCTTCGAGATACCGTGTATTTCCGGTAACAATATCAACTGCATCTTTACGTGGAATTGTTCTGCCAATAAATCTGTATTTATTGTTCATTTTGCCTGTTCTTTTTCTGTCTGTTTTGATACTTCCACTACTGCATTAATAACTTGATAGTGACTTATGCAGCGACAAAAGTTGCCTGAAAGAGCTTCTTTAATCTCATTCTCAGTGGGGTGAGGATTTTCTGACAGGAGAGCCTTTGTGCTCATTATTATTCCCGGTGTACAAAATCCGCATTGAAAGGCAGTATGGTTGATAAAGGCTTTTTGAATAGGATCAAGGTCATTTGTTACTGGGTCTTTTAAACCTTCAATAGTTGTTATTCTTTTTTTGTCGCATTCAATTGTCAAAGTCATACAGGAAACAATTGCTTTACCATCCATGAGCACGGTACAGGAGCCGCATGCACCGCTATTGCATGATACTTTGGTACCTGTAAGGCCTATAGTTTCTCTGAGCGTATAGGCAAGTGTATGAGAAGGATTAACCTGCCCGGGATTGTTTCCTATATCCAATCTGTACGTCTGTCCATTAACAATCAGACTTATAAGATGTTTTTCAACAGGCTTTTTTTCTGTTATAGGCATATTATTTTACCATGATTTCTATTTATTAATATAAATTAATAATATCATATTGTGATAATATGGACAAGAACATGCTAATGTTTAATAGCATGACAGGAAATTCCTGTCGAGAAATATTTTGATAATTTATTTAGTCCATAATACAATAGTAAAACTTTAAAGGAAATTTCAATGTTAAATAAATTAATTGCCATTGTTGATGATGAAAAAGATATCGTCGAACTTGTTTCATTAAATCTCAGGAATGCAGGTTTCAAAACGAGGGAATTTTTTGATGCTGAAAGTTTTTTAAGATCCCTGCAGATTGAAAAACCTGATTTTATAATATTAGATCTCATGCTGCCTGACATGGATGGATTCGATGTATGCAAGTGGCTTAAAAATAACGATCAATATTCTTGCATTCCTGTAATTATGCTTACAGCAAAGGTGGAAGAAACGGAAAAAATACTTGGTCTTGAGATTGGCGCTGATGATTATGTAACAAAACCTTTTTCAACAAGGGAGCTTGTTGCACGGGTCAGGGCAGTATTAAGAAGAAATAAACATAAGGAAGAAACAAAAAAAATAACCATAGGCAATATGCTGAATATTGATCCAGACAAATATGAAGTTGAAGTTGAAGGGAAAAAAATTGAATTAACTACAACAGAATTCAAAATACTCCATCTTCTTGCTTCAAAAAAAGATAGAATCCAAACGAGGGAACAAATTCTTGATCATCTTTGGGGGCATGAAAAAACTGTAGTAGACAGGACCATAGATGTGCATATAAGACATCTAAGAGAAAAGCTGGAGAATGCGGCAATATTTATTAAAAACATGAGAGGACTTGGTTACAAGATAGAAGAATGAAAAAAACAATATTCTTAAAAATTTTCAGTTGCTTTTTATTAATTACAATTTTTCTTTCAGGTCTTATTCTGATTTTCTCTTTTACTGCAGCAAAGAACAACTATATAGAATCAACTGCGAATTACTTAAAAAATATTGGAACTGTTTTGGGAGAACAAATAATACCTTTAATAGAAAAAAATGACAGCGAAGAACTGGACAAACTGGTTAAAATGCTCGGAAATAAAATTCAGACAAGAATTACAGTTATAGTTCCTGATGGAACAGTCCTGGCAGATTCTCAAGAAAATCCTAAATTAATGGTGAACCATGGAACAAGGACAGAAATAGCACAAGCTCTGGAAGGTAAGACAGGAAGGTTTCTCCGCGAGAGCGAAACATTAAGGAAGCAGATGCTTTACATTGCAGTTCCTGTTAAAAAAAATTATAAAATCCTGGGTGTTGTGAGATTAAGCCTTTTTCTGAAGGATATAAACAGTACTATAAACCATGTCAGAACAAAAATACTGGAAATATCCCTGTTAGTAGTTGCCTTATCCTTATTGATATCAACCCTTTTTTCAAGAAGCCTGTCTCGACCGATCAGGGAATTAAGTTCTGTTTCACGGAAGATTGCTAATGGAGATTTTAATGCAAGGGTATTCTTAAAAAGAAGAGATGAACTGCATGAGCTTGCAGATAATTTTAATACTATGGCAGCAGATATGAAAAAGCTCTTTGATGATCTGAAAAATCAGAAGGAGGAACTGGATAGTGTTATATCGTCACTTCAGGAAGGCATTCTGGTCCTGGATAGTGAAGAAAGGGTTATTTTAACGAATGATAGTTTTAGAAAGATTATTAAAAACAACATTAAAGAAAGACAGTTTTACTGGGAATTTTTCAGGATTCCTCAATTTGATGGACTTGTCAAAAAAATCAAGAGTACAAGGAATAATGTATCTGAGGAAATTTCTTTTGAAAATAAAATATTTTCGTGTAACGGAACATTCCTGAGCGCCAGGAAAGAAGTTGCTGTTATTTTTCATGATATAACCAGTATAAGGAATCTGGAAAAGATCAAGACAGATTTTGTCTCTAACATTTCACATGAGCTTCGCACCCCGCTTACAGCTATTAAGGGTTTTGGGGAAACGTTGCAGTCAAGTGTTGTTTCTGAGGAAAACAAACATTATCTGGATATAGTAAGCCGCAATACAGACAGACTTGTCAGTATAATCAACGATTTGCTCTTTCTCTCCGAGCTTGAGGAAAAATCCCTGAAAATTGATTTGATTGAAGTTGATCTGAAATCTCTATTAAAGAAAATAATCAGAATTTTTGAGCAAAAAC